>NZ_JALNUI010000052.1 GCF_026544205.1 Curtobacterium sp. GC_Cur_3 | reverse complement strand
TGAACTGGGCGCCGACACCCGTGCGGGCGTTGACCACCACGGGCGCGAGCAGGTTGACGGTCATGCCCGAACCAGAACCCGCACCGCCGGAGCCGGCGTTCGCCACCACGAGCAGCATCGCGTCCGCCGCCGAGTCCAGCCCGATCGAGGCCGCCTGCACGTCCGAGAGCTCCGGCGCGTACGACGGCAGGTGCACCGCGGCGTCGAGCAGGAACAGCCGCGGGTCCTCGACGCCCGTGTCGGTGGTGCCCGCGCCGACCAGCGCGAACAGGCCGTCGGTGTCCTCGATCGCGGACAGCACGAACGCGGAGAGCGGCTCGAGGCCGAACGGCGCGACGGTGAAGGTGAGGGCGATGTTCATCGGAGGTAGTCCATCAGGGTCGGCTGCAGCACCTTCGCGGTGACCGCGAGTGCTGCCTGGTAGTTGGTCTGCTGGAGCTGGAGGTCGAGGACGGCCTTCGCGAGGTCCTTGTCCTCGATCGACGACCGCCGCCCCTCGAGGTCCACCGAGGAGGTCTTCAACGAGGACTGCGCGGCGAGTGCCGAGGCGTGCCGGACGCCGACGTCCGCCTGCGCACCGCGGACGGTCGTCAGGTGTGCGTCGAGCTCGTTCAGCCGGGGGTTCACGTCCACGCCGTTCTGCAGGTCGGTCACGATGGAGTCGATCGCGGCGAACACCGACGTGCTGCCGGTGCCGAACACGGCCTGACCGGAGGTGTCGACGCGCAGCGTGGAGCCGTCCCCGACACGACGGTCGACGGTCGCGGTGGACGACGACCACCCGGCGGCCGGGTCGAACGCCGTCGCTGCGGTGGAGGAACCGGCGAACACGGAGCGCGAGCCGTACTTCGTGTTGGCGGACGCGGCGAGGTCGGCGGACAGGACGCGGAGCTGCGTCACGACGGCGTCGCGGTCGGTGTCGCTCATGCTGCCGGTGTTGGCGGCCTGGACGGTCAGGTCCCTGGCCTTCGAGAGCACGGAGTACACGTCCCCGAGCGCGCTGTCGGTCGTGGCGAGCCAGCCGGCGGCGTCGTCCGCGTTGCGGCTGAACTGCGCGTTCGCGGCCTGCTCCTTGCGGACCTGCATCGCGGACGCGGTGCCGACGGGGTCGTCGGAGGGCTTGCCGATGTTCTTCAGCGTGGTGGCCTGCTCGGTCAGCTGCGCGAGCTTCGCGGCTCCGGCCTGCAGCCGGTTGGTGGCTGCCACCATGGACATCTGGGTGGTCACACGGGCGATCACGGTCATCCCCTCCCGACGAGGCCGACGCGGTTGATGAGGGTGTCGAGCATCTCGTCGACGGCGGTCAGGACGCGCGCCGCGCCCTGGTACGCGTGCTGGTAGCTCAGCAGGTTGACGTTCTCCTCGTCGAGGTCGACCCCCGCGCTGGACTGCTGCTGGGTCCTGGCGCTGGTGAGCGCGAGGTCGGAGAGCGTGGACTCGGACGTCGCCGACCGGGAGGCCGTGCCCACTCCCGCCACGAACGTCGACCAGGCGCGGTCGGGAGCGTCCAGGGCAGCGCCCAGTTGGCCGATGGCGTCCGCGGCGCTGCCGTCGTGGTCGCCGGCGGCGTTCCGCGTGGCGAGACCGCTCGGGTCGGTGGGCAGGACCGTCAGGCCCTGCGCCGCGGGGACACCGGCAGCGAGGGCGAAGAAGTCGGTCCCGGTCGCGCCGCCCGCGGTCGTGCCGGTGCGGTGCACGGCGTTGACCTGGGTGGCGATGGCGGTCGCGGTGGCGTCGTAGGCGGCGGAGGCCTGCGCGAGCGCGCCGCCCGTCCCACCCTGGTTCGCCGGGGCCAGCAGGGAGAGGTTGCCGGCGATGGAGCCGCCGCCGAGCCCGACGGCCGAGCCGGAACCAGAGGTCCAGGTCAGGGTGAGCGGAGCGCCGTCGCCGAGTCGGGTGCCGCCGCCCAGGGCGATCGAGCGTGCGTCGCTGCCCTGCACGAGCGGGTTCCCGCCGATGAGCACGTCGACCGTGCCGTCGGCGTTGGTCCGGGTGGTGCCGCCCGCGAGCGAAGCGACCTGTTCGGTGAGCTGGTCGCGCTGGTCGAGCAGCTCGTTGGCGCTGCCGCCGCCCGCGAGGGTGGTGCGGATGCGGCCGTTCAGGTCGGCGATCTGCTGGGCCGCGCTGTTGAGCTGCTGGACCTGGCCGACGACGGTCCCGCGGACGCTCGTCCACTGGGCGTCGACGGCCTTCGAACCACTGGCGAGCGCGGCGACGACCGTTCCGGCAGCACCGAGCAGTGCGGTCCCGGCGCCCGGGTCCTCGGTGTGCGACGCGAGGTCGCTCCACGAGGACCAGAACGCGTCGAGCTTCGCCGACAGCCCGTCGGTGCCGGGCTCGTGCAGGCCCGTCTCGAGCTGGTCCAGGGCGCCGGCCCGGGTGGTGGCGTAGGCAGAGGAGCCGGCCGCTGCACGGACACCCGCGTCGAGGGTCATCGAGCCGAGCCGGGCGATCCCGTCGATGGAGACGCCCTGGCCCGCCAGGGCCGCGGTGCCGCGCATGAAGCCCGTCTGCACCGTGGGGACGGATGACTGTGTGACGCGCTGCCGGGTGTAGCCCGTGGTGTTCACGTTGGCGATGTTCTGCCCGGTGACGTCGATGCCGGCACGGGCGGCGCTCAGGCCGGAGTAGGCGGTCGCGAGGGAACCGAAGGTGCTCACCATGGTCTACAGGCTCCCGTCGAAGAGGCGTGCCTCGCCGGCCGGACGGCCCGAGACCCCGGACGCGTCGTACGTCGCGGTGTCGCCGACGTCCCCGGCGAGGGTCTCCTCGGTCGACTGCGCGGCGGTGCGGAGGAAGCGGTCGTTCTCGTCGCGGAGGGCGCCGATCTGCGTCGTCAGTTCGAGCATCGCCTGAAGGTGCGACGCGAGGATCTCGCCCCACGGACCGGCCGGGGCGGCGGCGACGACCTCGCGCAGGGGAGCGTCGGGGTCGACGCCCCACTCCTCGGCGACGGCGGCGCTCTGGGCGCTGCGCTCGAGGCCGGTGGTGCGGAGGCGTGCGAGCACCTGCTCGACCTCGCGGCTGGCGTGCGAGACCCAGCGGGAGCGCCCGGCGGCGAGCAGCAGCTGCTCTTCCTCGAGCTTGAAGGTGAGCATCTCGAGCAGCTCTCGTTCACGCCAGAGCACGGCGGACAGGTCGTTCACGCTCATCATCTCCTCCCGTTGTCGGTCGTCCAGTCGGACACGGTGGACTATCGGCCAGTCCGGGAAGCGCGTAAGCAGGACGCCCCGCGGGGTCCTCCGCCACCCTCAGAACAGGGGCCAGGAACGGTCGTTCTCCTGCCCGTGTCCCCCCGAATGCGGACCCCTCCACACCCCTCGTCCCCCCGCATTGGGGCCGTTCCCAGGGGTGTCCAGCCGATTGCCAGCCGATACATTCAGAACCGCACCCCGGGGGACACCCGGACAGCGTCGGAAGCGGCGCAGGTGCACCGCTCGGAGGGAACCGGGCGGGACCTCGGCGTACCGACCGGCCACCACGCGGCCGGTGTTCGTCGTGCCCACGGACGGGGTCAGTCAGCACGAGTCGACCAGGGGATGACCAATGGACCGCACCGAACGCAACGCGATGATCGTCGAGCACCTGCCGCTGGTCGGCTACATCGTCGCTGACGTCCGTGCCCGTGCCACCCACCTCGACCGCGACGACCTCGCCGCCGTCGGTTCGCTCGCGCTCGTCGCGGCCGCCGATGCCTTCGACCCCACCCTCGGCGTCCCGTTCGGCGCCTACGCCCGGACGCGCATCACCGGCGCGCTCGCGGACGACATGCGCTCCGCCGACTGGGCGAGCCGCGGGACCCGCAAGCGCATCCGCGAGGTCCTCGCCACGCAGGAGGCCCTGTCCGCCCGTCTCGGCCGGAGCGTCTCCGTGCAGGAGATCGCCGACGCGATGGGCGTGGACCGCCAGACCGCCGTCGACGCGATGAGCGACGCCGGCCGCACGACGAGCCCGATCGACGAGACCGTGCACGACACCGTCGCCGCCGACCTGCCGCTCCCCGGCGACGAGCTCGTCGCCACCGAGCGCGACCGCTACCTCCGCGCCGCCGTCGAGGCCCTGCCGGAGCGGATGCGCTTCGTCGTCGAGGCCGTCTACTTCGGCGACCGCTCGGTGACCGACGTCGCCGCCGAGCTCGGCATCACCCACTCGGCTGTCTCGCAGCAGCGCTCCGAGGCGATGCGCCTGCTCCGCGACGGCCTCGCCACGCACTACGGCGACGGCCAGTCGGCCCCGGAACCCGCGTCGCGCACCACCGCCGCGCGCCGCAGCGCCTACCTGGCCCGCGTGGCCGCGAACGCGACGGCCGGCGTCGCCCGAGCCGTCCAGAACGCGACCGCGACCCACCAGGTGGCCGCGAGCTGAGACCAGGAGGACGGACGGCGCGGAAAAAACCGCTCCGGTTCTCCTAACGCCTCCGGCCACCCGGCCGACAGGCAACGATGCCAGCCCACGGACGGGCAGGCGAAGACCCACACTTCACGGAGGAAACCACCATGGGTATGTCCATCAACACCAACCTCTCGGCACTCAACACGTACCGGAACCTCAACGCGACGCAGAACGACCTGTCGAAGTCCCTCGAGAAGCTCTCGAGCGGTCTCCGCATCAACCGTGCTGCCGACGACGCTGCCGGTCTGTCGATCTCCGAGGGGCTGAAGTCCCAGGTCGGTGGCCTCACGGTCGCCGCCCGCAACTCGCAGGACGGCATCTCCGTCGTGCAGACCGCTGAAGGTGGCCTCACCGAGACCCACTCCATCCTCCAGCGCATGCGCGACCTGGCAGTGCAGGCCGGCAACGACTCGAACAACGCTGACTCGCGCACCGCGATCTCGACCGAGGTCGGCGAGCTCTCCAAGGAGCTCACCCGCATCTCGCAGTCGACCAACTTCAACGGCATCAACCTGCTCGACGGCTCCGCCGGCACCGCAGGCGTCCTGAAGTTCCAGGTCGGCGCCAACGGCGACGCGGCGAGCCAGATCGACGTGGACCTGTCCAAGTCGAACGTCGCCGACGTGGGCACGGCCACCGCTGCGCTCACCTTCGACACGGCGGACAACGCCCAGGCGGCGATCAAGGAGATCGACAAGCAGATCACGTACGTGTCGTCGGCTCGTTCGAACATCGGCGCCATCCAGAACCGCTTCGACCACGCCATCAACGTGACGAACGTGGCCAAGGAGAACCTCACCGCGGCGTCCTCGCGGATCACCGACGTCGACATGGCGGAGGAGATGGTCAAGTACACGCGCGACAACATCCTCAGCCAGGCCGGCACGTCGATGCTCGCGCAGGCGAACCAGAGCACGCAGGGCGTCCTGTCGCTGCTCCGCTAGCCACCACGCGCGACGCGTGAACCGCGCCGCCCTCCGGGACAGTTCAGGCCTCCCGGGGGGCGGCGCACCCCTGCGTGCCGTCGTCGGCGCGCGCCCCGATCTGCCCCGTTGAACAGGAGCACCCATGTCAACGTCCTCCGTGTCGAGCGGCAGCTTCGCCATCGACGGACTCGTCTCCGGCCTGGACACCACGAGCCTCATCAACTCGCTGATGTCCATCGAGACGGTCCCGCAGACGCTCCTCAAGAACAAGGTCACCGCGACCACCGCGTTCGTCTCGTCCCTGCAGACCATCAACTCCCTGGTGCAGACCCTCGCGACGAAGGCCACGAACGCCGCCAAGCCCGCGTCCCTCGACGTCTTCTCCGCCACCAGCTCGGCGCCCGGGGTCACGGTCGCCACGAGCGCCACCGCCGCCCCCGGGTCCATCAGCTTCTCGGTCGGGTCGACCGCGTCCTCCCAGGTCGGCGTCACCGCGGCGATGTCGACGTGGTCCGCCGACGCGCAGCCGGTGACCATCACGAAGGCCGACGGCACGACCACGACGGTGACGCCGAAGTCCGGCTCCCTCGACGACGTCGCCGCCGCGATCACCAAGTCGGGCGCCGGGGTGACCGCCACGAAGGTGCAGGCGGGGACCGCGGCCGACGGCACGCGGCTCTGGCGGCTGCAGCTCAGCTCCACCGCCTCCGGCTCGGCCGGTGCCTTCACGATCCACCGCGGAACGGCTGACGAGGTCGCTGCGGGCACGGCGACGAACGTGCTCACCGAGACCGGTGCCGCGGTCGTCAAGCAGGCGAGCGACGCCTCGGTCACGCTGTGGGCCGGCACCGCGGCGGCGCAGACCGTGACGAGCGCGTCGAACACCTTCCGCGACCTCGTGCCCGGTGTGGACGTCACCGTCTCCCAGGCCACCACCGACCCCGTCACCGTGTCGGTCGCGCAGGACACCACCAAGGCGCAGGCGGTCGCGTCCGGCCTGGTCGACGCGATCAACGCGGTCGCGTCGTACTACGCGTCGAACACCACGGTCACCAGCACGACGAGCCCGTCCACCGGCGCGATGACGACCACCGCGGGTGTGCTCCTCGGCGACGCCAGCAGCCGGGACGCCGTGCAACGGCTGACGAGCACGATGTCGGCTCCGGTCAACGGCAAGTCACCGTCGTCGATCGGCATCTCGATCTCGCGGTCTGGCGACTTCACCTTCGACGCGGACGTCTTCCAGAAGGCCCTCGCCGCTGACCCGCAGGGCACCCAGGCGGTCCTGACCGGGATGGCCACCGCCGTCGGTGCCGCCGCCACTTCGGCGTCGGACAAGTACACCGGCTCCATCACCACCGCGATCACCGGCCAGCAGGCGGTGGTCAAGGACCTCAACGACCAGATCGACCGCTGGACCGACCGCCTCGCCGCGCGGAAGTCGGCGCTGCAGACGCAGTACGCGGCGCTCGAGACCAGCCTCAGCAAGCTCCAGTCGCAGTCGAGCTTCATCGCCAGCCACCTCGCCTCGACCTCGTCGAGCTGAGCAGGAGACCCCCCATGTACACGAACCAGACGCAGCGCCGCCGCGCCCAGTACACGAACGAGTCGGTGCTGTCCGCGACGCCCGCCCAGCTCGTGACGATGCTCTACGACCGCCTGCTCCTCGACCTGCACCGCGCCGAGGCCGCCCAGGTCGGGTCCGACTGGGACGCCGCCCGCGACCAGCTCCTCCACGCCCAGGCCATCGTCGGCGAACTGTCGTCGACCCTGCGCATCGACGCGTGGGACGGCGGCGAGGGCCTGCTCGCGATCTACAACTACGCCTCGACGTCGCTCATCACCGCGAACGTGCACCGCGACGTGCAGGCCACGCGCGACTGCGTCCGCATCCTCGAGCCCCTCCGTCAGGCCTGGCACGAGGCGGCCGCCGCGATGCCGGCCGCCCCGACCGTCGTCGGCGCGCACGCGGGCGGAGCACTCGGTGTCGCCTGACGCGACGGGCACTGACGAGACAGGCACTGACGAGACAGGCACTGACGAGACCGTGACCGACGACCGCCTCACTGCCTGGGAGGCCGTGCTCACGTCCCTGGAACAGGCGACGGTCGACGGCGACCCGGCCTCGTGGCACGAGCCGACCGGGCTGGGTCCGATGCCGCGTGCACTGGTGGGTCGAGCCTCCCGGCTGCTCGCCGCGCAGCGGGACCGGATGGCGACCCTGGACCGGGACCGCCGGCAGGCGCTGGAGCACCTCGGTGCGCTCCGCCAGGTCGACGCGACCCGTGCGCCGCAGCGCTCGGTGTACCTCGACGCCTCGGCCTGAGCCGGACCCGGCCCCCGTTCGGGGCGAGCGCTAACGACCCTCACGACGGGTTCCGATAGCGCCACACGAGCACGGATCGCTCGACAACCGGCCAGGGATCGGCCACCACCGCACGGCGACGTCACACCATGACGGCGCCGCGTCCGAGGGGGACCCCTGTGTTCGATTCCGTCACGTCGGCAGCGCTGCAGAGCGCGCTCGACGGCCTGTCGATGCGCCAGCGCGTGATCGCGAACAACATCGCGAACATCAACACCACGAACTACCACGCCGAGAAGGTGCAGTTCGAGGACGCCCTCGCGAAGTCCATCGTCGACGGCAAGGGCTCGACGACGCCGACCATCGCGCGGAGCCTCGAGCCGACGAACACGAACGGCAACAACGTCAACCTGGACGAGGAGACGCTGTCGAACATCGACACCGTGCTCCGGTACCAGTTCGCCACGCAGGCGATGAACTCCGAGCTCACCAGCGTCCGTGCGGCGATGCGGACGAACTCGTGACCACGTTCGACGCGATCGGGATCGCGAGCACCGGCCTCACCGTGCACCGCAAGTGGCTCGACGCGATCTCCGACAACATCGCGAACGTCAACACGGTCAAGTCCATGGACGACACCGCCTTCCAGGCCCGCTACGTCGAGGTGCAGGAGGGCAACGGCGTGTCCGGCGCCTACGTCAAGGGCGCCGCGTTCGGCAGCGCCGCCGGCCGTGTCACGTACGACCCGGACAACCCGCTCGCGAACGCCGAGGGGTACGTCCGCATGCCGGACATCGACCTCGGCACGCAGATGGCGGACCTCATCATGGCCCAGCGCGGCTACCAGGCGAACGCCGCCGTGGTCGACCGTGCCAAGACCGCCTACGAGGCGGCACTGCAGATCGGGAAGAACTGATGCCCATCGACGGCGTGAACGGCGTCACCACCAACGCCATGACCAACGCGCTCACCTCGGTCTCCGGGACGAGCAGCGACATCGGGACCTCGGCCACCTCCGGCACCGAGGGCACGGGCGGCAGCGGGTTCGCCGCGTCGCTCGGCAACGCGGTCGACGGCCTGCAGCAGCTGCAGAGCGACTCCAAGACGCTCGCGCTCAAGGCGGTCACCGGCAACCTCGACGACATCCACGACGCCACCATCGCGTCCACCCGCGCGCAGGTCACGCTCGAGCTCGTCGCCGCGGTCCGCAACAAGGGCGTCGACGCCTTCAACGAGATCATGAGGATGCAGGCCTGATGCCCGCTGCACTGCAGACACTGTTCGGCCGCCTCGGCGCCTACGTCAAGGGCTTCACCGCCGCCCAGCGCACCATCGCGATCATCGGTGTCGCCGCGCTCGTCCTCGGCGGCGTCGCGCTGGCGTCGTGGCTCGGCAAGCCGTCCTACGCGCCGCTGTTCACCGGCCTGGCCGCGGCGGACGCGAGCTCGGTCACCGACCAGCTCACCACCGACGGCGTGCCCTTCCAGCTCACCGACGGCGGCGCGACGATCCTCGTGCCGCAGTCGAAGGTCTACACGGAGCGGCTCAAGGCCGCGTCGAACGGGCTGCCGTCGTCGAACGAGGGCGGCTACTCGCTGCTCGACACCATGGGCGTCACGAGCTCCGAGTTCCAGCAGGACGTCACCTACAAGCGCGCGATCGAGGGCGAGCTCGCCAAGACGATCTCCGCGATGGACGGCGTGCAGACCGCCACCGTGCAGCTCGCGATCCCGAAGAAGTCGGTGTTCGTGTCCGAGGAGAAGGACCCGACCGCGTCGGTGTTCATCGCCACGAAGAACGGCACCGAGCTCTCCACCGACCAGGTCCAGGCGATCGTGCACCTGACGAGTGCCGCCGTCGAGGGCATGCAGACCACCGACGTCTCCGTCGTCGACCAGAAGGGCCAGACGCTCTCCGCCGTCGGCACCGGCGCGACCGGCTCGGGCAGCGACCAGGCCGCCGACTACGACGCGGCGACGAGCAAGAAGATCCAGGACCTGCTCGACACGACGCTCGGCGTCGGGAACGCCAGCGTCGTCGTCTCCGCGACGATGAACCAGAACACCGGCACCCGCACCTCGGAGTCGTACACGACGCCGACCACCGGCCCGGTGGCGCTGAACGAGTCGTCCACGACCGAGCAGTACGGCGCCGGCGCTGCCGGCGCTGGCAAGGGCGCGACCGGCGTCCTCGGCCCGGACAACATCGCGGTGCCGAACGGCACGGCCGCCAGCGGGTCCTCGACCGGCGACGACGGCTACAAGAACGAGTCGGCGACGAAGAACAACGCCGTCGACCACACCACCGAGACGACGCAGATCCCGGCGGGTGCCGTGGACCGCCAGACGGTCTCGGTGGCCCTGAACAGCAAGGCACCGTCGGTGCAGAGCGCGAACCTGCAGAGCATCAACGACCTGGTGTCCGCCGCCGCCGGCACCGACACCGCCCGCGGTGACCAGGTCAAGGTCGCGATGATGGACTTCGACACCAGCGCCGCCGACGACGCCGCGAAGGCGCTCAAGGCCCAGCAGGCGTCGGACCAGCAGGACGCCCTCTGGTCCGCCATCCGCACCGCCGGCATCGTGGTCGGCATCGCGCTCGCCCTCATCGCGCTGATGATCGTGCTGGTCCGCCGCGGCCGCCGACAGGAGCGCGAGACCGTCGACGTCGGCGAGCTCGACGCCTTCGGCACCGCGTTCGAGATGCCCATGGCCGTCGACGCCGCCGACGCCCGCGCCGGGCTGCTGGCCGGGAGCGACCCGGCGACGGTCGCCCTGCCGACGCTGCCGCACGACGACGCCCCGACCGAGATCCTCACCACCGACGAGGTCACGGCCGAGCGCCGCCGCCAGGACATCTCCGCCCTGGCCGAGCGTGACCCGAAGCGCACCGCCGACCTGCTCCGCGGGCTCCTGGACGACCGGAGCCCGGTGTGAACGGCCCCGCCGTGAAGGCCGGCGACCGCTCCCTGAGCGGCGCGCAGAAGGTCGCGCTGATCCTCATGCAGATGGAGACCGACCGCGCCGCCGAGGTGATGAAGCAGTTCTCCGAGCTCGAGGCCGAGGAGATCTCCGCCGAGATCGTCCGGATGCGCCGCGTCGAGGACGCGGTCGTCGACCAGACCCTCAGCGAGTTCCACCGGATGACCCAGAGCGGTCGTCGCCAGCGCCGCGGTGGCAAGGACGCCGCGATGGGCCTGCTCGAGGCCTCGTTCGGTTCCGAGCGCGCCGCCGGCGTGATGGACCGGCTGGCGTCGAACCTGGCCGGCCAGTCGTTCGACTTCCTCGACGACGCCGAGCCCGGGCAGGTCGTGTCCCTGCTCGAGGGCGAGCTGCCGCAGACGATCGCGCTCGTGCTCGCCCACCTCAAGCCCGCGCAGGCCAGCGCCGTGCTCGCCGGGGTCGACGACCACGCCCGCACCGACGTCGCGCAGGCCTTCGCCACCATGGGCTCCGCCACCCCCGAGTCCGTCGGGATCGTCGCCGGCGTGCTCCGCCAGCGCGCCGGGGCCGTCGTGTCGCCGCGCGAGAGCGTCGAGGTCGTCGGGGGCATCCAGCCGCTCGTCGACATCATCAACCGCTCCGACGTCGCCACCGAGAAGGCCGTGCTCGACGGCCTCGAGGCCCGCGACCCCGAACTCGCCGAGGACATCCGCTCCCGCATGCTCACGTTCGAGGACATCGTCAAGCTCGAGTCCCGCGACATCCAGCAGGTCCTGCGCGGCATCGACTCGAAGATCCTCGCGACCGCCATGAAGGGCGCGGCGGGCCCGGTCACCGAGACCATCCGCGCCAACGTCTCCGAGCGCAACCGCCAGCTCCTCGACGACGAGCTGCAGTCGATGGGCCCGGTCCGCGTCTCGCAGGTCGAGGAAGCCCGTGCCGAGGTCGTCCGCTCCGTGCGCGAGCTCGAGGCGCAGGGCGTCATCACCGTGCACCGCGCCGAGGAGGACGAGCTCGTTGACTGACACCTTCGAACGCCTGGCGTTCCCCGTCGTCGCCGACGCCGGGTTCGCGAACCGGGTCGCCAGCGCCGAGGTCCGTGGCCACGCCGCCGGGTACGCCGCCGGACTCCGTGTCGCGCACGCCGAGACCGAGGCGCTCCGTGCCCGCCTCGACGCCGAGCACGCCGCCCGGTCCGCCGCCCTGGAGGCCGAGACGGCCCGGCGGGTCGCCGCACTGGTCGTCGCCACCGACGCGCTCCTCGCGCGCACCGTGCCGGTCCTGGAGTCCGCCGAGCAGTCGGTGGTGGACGCGGCCATGGAGCTCGCGGACGCCGCCGTCGGGTACGCGATCCGCGCCTCCCGTCCGGTGGGTGGAACCGTCGACGGCCTGGAGGACCGCGCCGACTCCGGCGCGGAGGCCACCGTCCGTCGTGCCCTCGCCCTGGTCGACCACACCGTCGCGATCGCCGTCCGGCTCAGCCCGGCCGACGCCGCCGCGGTCGCCGCCCTCGACCTGCCGGTCGCGGTGCGCGCCGACGCGACGCTCGCCGACGGCGACGCCGTCGTCGACCTGCCCGACGGCGTGCTCGACGCCCGCATCGGTGTCGCGCTCGACCGCGCCAAGGAAGCACTGGGGGTGTCCGCGTGACCGCGACGCTCCTCCGTCCCCGCGCGCTCGACGCCGCCGTCGCCCTCGCCGCACCCCAGCGGGTCGGCGTCGTCACGAGTGCGATCGGCCTCGGCCTGACGGTCGCCGGCCTCGACGCCCGCATCGGCGAGGTCGTGCTCGTCGGCCACGAGGACGGACCGCAGACCGCCGTCGAGGTCGTCGCCACCGACGTGACCGGTGTCCGCTGCATGCCGCTCGGGCGCCTGACCGGGATCACCGCCGGCACCCCGGCACGCCCCACGGGTCGTCCGGTGCTCGTGCCGACCGGCCGCGGGCTGTTCGGCCGCGTGCTCGACGGGCTCGGTCGTCCGATCGACGACCGTGGACCGCTCGACGCCGACCAGTGGGTCGAGCTCGACCACGCCACCCCGAACGCCATGGCCCGCACCCGCATCGACACCCCGATGCAGCTCGGCGTCCGCGTGCTCGACACCCTGACGACCGTCGGCCGCGGGCAGCGCATGGGCCTGTTCGCCGGGTCCGGCGTCGGCAAGTCCTCGTTGCTGTCGATGATCGCGCGGGGGAGCGACGCCGCCGTGAACGTGATCGCCCTGGTCGGGGAGCGCGGCCGCGAGGTGCGCGAGTTCCTCGAGGACGACCTCGGCGCGGAGGGCCTCGCGCGCTCGATCGTCGTCGTGTCCACCTCGGACGAGCCGGCGCTGATGCGCCTGCGTGCCGCGTTCGTCGCCACCCGGATCGCGGAGTCATTCCGGGACGCCGGTCAGGACGTCGTGCTGATGATGGACTCGCTCACCCGCGTCGCGATGGCGCAGCGGGAGATCGGTCTGTCCGTGGGGGAGCCGCCGGCCACGCGGGGCTACCCGCCGTCGACGTTCTCCGTCCTCGCCGGGTTGCTCGAGCGCGCCGGCACCGACCGCGTCGGGAGCATCACGGGCCTGTACACGGTGCTCGTGGACGGTGACGACCACAACGAACCGATCGCCGACTCCGCGCGCAGCATCCTCGACGGGCACGTCGTGCTCGACCGCAAGCTGGCCGTGACCGGGCACTTCCCGTCCGTCGACGCCCTCGGGTCGATCTCCCGCGTGGCGTCGAAGGTCACGTCCCCCGAGCAGCGGGCCGCTGCGACCGCGCTCCGGACGGTGATGGCCGCACGGAAGGCCGCGCAGGACCTGCTCGACGTGGGCGCCTACCAGCGTGGATCGAACCCGCTCGTCGACGCCGCCGTGGACCACGAGGACGCGATCAACGCGTTCCTGCGCCAGGGCATGGACGAGCGCGTCACCTCCGCCGACTCGTGGCAGCGCCTCGGCGGACTGGTCCGCCAGCTCGGGGGTGTCCGGTGAACCGCCGCTTCCCGCTCGCCGGGCTCCTGCGCCTCCGGCACGCCGAACAGGACCGTGCCGCAGCGTCCCTCGCAGCCGCGAACGACCGCGTCCGCGAGGCCGCCGACGCCCGCATCGCCGCGCGTCGCACGCTCGAGGACACCGGCGTCGCGATGCCGATCCAGGACGCCGCCACCCTGAGCGCCGTCGCCGCTGCCCGCGCCGCGACGCGCGGGATGCTCCAGGAGCTCGACGCCGTGGTGCGGAACCGCCGCATCGACGCCGACCGGGCGCAGGACGACTACACGGCCGCACGCCGGTCGGCACTCGGGCTGGAGAAGCTCGAGGAGCAGCACGGCACCCGCGTGGCGGCCGAGGAACTCCGCACGGAACAGACCGTGCTCGACGAGATCGCGGCACGTGGCCGCGTGGAAGGTGGTGCTCGATGAGCCTCGACGCCGTGCTGAGCCGGATCTCCGAGATCCGCTCCCAGATCGACACCCTGCAGAGCGGGGGAGCCACCCGGACGGCGGCGACTCCCGGGTCGGCGGCGGACTCGTCGACCGCGTTCGCCTCGGCCCTCGCCGGCGCGAACGGCTCGACGGGGACCGGGACGACCGGGGCGGCTGCTGCTGCCGCGGTGGCTCCCGCTGCCCCGGCGACCTCCGTGGACGCCGGCGCCGGGACCGTCGCGACGGGCAGCGGTGCCACCGGGGACGACGTCGTCGCCGACGCGAAGAAGTACCTCGGTGTGCCGTACGTGTTCGGCGGCACCACGACCGCCGGCATGGACTGCTCCGGACTCGTGCAGACCGTCTTCAAGGACCTCGGCGTGACGATGCCCCGGGTCGTCCCGGACCAGGCGAAGATGGGCACCGAGGTCGGGTCGCTCGCGAACGCGCAGCCCGGTGACCTCATCATCCCCAAGGGCGAGGGCCACGTCGTGATCTACGTCGGCGACGGCAAGGTGCTGCACGCACCGCACCCCGGCAAGGACGTCCGGATCGTCGACAACTGGTACAAGGACAGCGACATCGCGACCATCCGTCGCATCGTGCCCTCCGCGCAGGACGCCGCCGCGACGAAGGCCGCCCAGGCCGTCTCCGCCACCCCGGCAGCGGGCGGCACCGACCTGCAGACCGCCGCGCTGATGTCGCTGCTGCAGTCCGGGAAGGCCGCCGCATGAGCATGACCATCGCCCCGAGCGCCCCCGCCGCGCCCGCCCGCGGGGGATCGGCA
>NZ_JALNUI010000051.1 GCF_026544205.1 Curtobacterium sp. GC_Cur_3 | reverse complement strand
CCCGGACCACTTACACGACCCACCGCGATCCGGCGCCGGAACGTCCAGATCGCGCCGGGAACACAAGGCCTGACGTACCCCTCGTGAACGGCAGGAGTCCGGCACCTGGCAGTCGGCTGGGCAACCGTGTACCCCACCCAAACCGCCGGGCCGATACCCCCGAATCGGGGGCATGACCTCGACCGACACCCTCGTTGTGGCGCCACCCGAACGGGTGGTCCCCACCGGCCGTCTGACGCGGCTGATCGCGACCTCGCGGCAGCTGGTGTCCTTCGGCGCCATCGGCGCGTTCTGCTTCCTCGTCGACCTGGGCGTCTACAACCTGCTGCGTCTCACGGTCCTCGACGACAAGCCGATCGCGGCGAAGGTGGGGTCCGCCGTGATCTCCACCGCGGTCGCTTGGATCCTCAACCGGTCCATCACCTTCCGCGCCGAACGCACCTCCGGCCGCCGCGAGACGCTCCGCGAGGGCGTCCTCTTCGCGCTGACGAACCTCATCGGTCTCGGCATCGCCGCCGCGTGCCTGTTCGTCTCGCACTACCTGCTCGGTTTCACCAGCACCCTCGCCGACAACGTCGCCGGCAACGGGGTCGGCCTGGTCCTCGGCACCGTGTTCCGGTTCGCCGCGTACAAGGCCCTCGTCTTCCGTTCCCGGGACGCACGTCGCACGAAGGAGCTCTCAGAATGACCATGTTGACCACGCTGGTCGCGGCCGCCGGGCCGCTGCTGCAGCCGAACGACCCCACCGGTCCCCGGGGCGACGTCCCGAACCGGGGCACCACGGACGTCCCGACGGGAGGCTCGGGCCAGGCCGCGCAGGCCGCCTGGTCGGTGGGCGAGTGGATCGGCTACTCGGCCCTCGTCGCCATCTCCGTCCTGCTCACGCTGGTCGCGCTGAGCACCCTGTGGTGGATGCTGCACGCCTGGCGCTCCCGCTCGGCGCTGCGCGCCACGAGCTTCAGCCAGACGCCGCGTCCCGCGGCGCACCGCTTCACGCTGCTCGTGCCCGGTCGGCACGAGGAGGAGGTGATGGGGCAGACGCTCGAGATGCTCACCACGCAGGACCACCCCGACTTCGAGATCATCGCGATCGTCGGCGAGGACGACCCGGGCACCGAGCGTGTCGTGCGCGAGGCCGCTGCCCGCCACCCCGACCTGATCAGCGTGGTGGTCGACGACACCCTGCCGAAGAACAAGCCCAAGGCGATGAACCTGGCGCTGCAGTACGCGACCGGTGACATCGTGGGCGTGTTCGACGCCGAGGACGAGGTCTACCCGCGCCTGCTGAGCCTCGTCGACTCCCGCTTCCAGGAGACCGACGCCGACGTCGTGCAGGGCGGCGTGCAGCTGATGAACTTCCGCTCCAGCTGGTGGTCGCTCCGCAACGTGCTCGAGTACTACTTCTGGTTCCGCTCGCGCCTGCACTTCCACGCCGAGTCGAAGTTCATCCCGCTCGGCGGCAACACCGTCTTCGTGACGAAGGAGCGCCTGGACTGGTCGAACGGCTGGGACGCGCACTGCCTCGCCGAGGACTGCGAGCTCGGTGTCCGCCTGTCGGCCGACAACGCCAAGGTCGTCGTCGCCTACAGCCCCGAGGCGGTCACCCGCGAGGAGACCCCGCCCACCTTCGCGTCGCTCCTGAAGCAGCGCACCCGGTGGAACCAGGGCTTCCTGCAGGTCCTCGGCAAGGGGGAGTGGAAGAAGCTGCCGACGTTCAAGCAGCGCTTCTTCGCCCGGTACCTGCTGACGATGCCGTTCATCCAGGCGACCACCGGTCTCCTCATCCCGCTCAGCGTCATCATGATCGCGTTCGTGAAGGTCCCGACGGCCATCGCGCTGATCTCCTTCATCCCGCTCGCCCCGACGCTCATGCTCCTGGCGGTCGAGATCGCCGGGCTCGGCGAGTTCGGCCGGCTGTACAAGGAGAAGGTCCGCGTCCGCGACTACGTGAAGCTCGTCCTCGGCCTGGTGCCCTACCAGGTGTTCCTCGCCGCCGCGGCCGTCCGTGCCGTCATCCGCCACTCCCGCGGGCAGAACGGCTGGGAGAAGACCGAGCACACCGGGCAGCACCGTGACGCTCAGCCCGAGGTCGTGGCCAGCGCGCCCGGAGAGCCCAGCCCGTCCGTGGTGACCGAGCCCGACGCCCAGGCACAGCCCGCGGCGCAGTCCCAGACCCAGCCCGACTCCGAACCCGCCCTCGCGTCCGCCGGGGCACCCTCGACAGGAGGTGACGACCGATGACCGCCAGCATCACCAACACGACCGGCATCCCGATCCGCGGTGCCAGGTCCTCGTCCGCCGCCGGCACGTGGTTCCGCGTGCACGCCAGGAGCCTCGTCTGGCTCCTCCCCGTCCTGGCCGTCGCCGTGGCCGTGCAGTCCTGGAACATGGGCGGCACCCCGCAGCGCATCGACGACGAGGGCACGTACACCGCCCAGGCGTGGTCCATCACGCACCTCGGCGAGCTCACCCACTACACGTACTGGTACGACCACCCGCCGCTCGGCTGGATCCAGATCGCCGGGTACACGCAGCTGACCGGTGCCTTCGCCCGGTACGCCTTCGCGGTCGAGGCCGCCCGGGAGTCGATGGTGTTCTTCGCCGCCGTCTCCGCGGTGCTCCTCTTCGTGCTGATGCGTCGGCTCGGCGGCTCGCGCCCCACGGCCGCCGTCGCGGTCCTCGTCTTCGGCCTCTCCCCGCTGGCGCTGCAGTACCACCGCACCGTCTACATCGACAACGTCGCGACCCCGTGGCTCCTCGCCGCGTTCGTGCTCGTGCTCAGCCGTCGCCAGCAGCTCGCCGGGTTCGTCGGCGCCGCCGCCTGCCTCGGCATCGCGGTGCTCAGCAAGGAGACCTACCTGCTGGCGCTGCCGTTCCTCATCTGGATGGCCGTCCGCCGGGCCGACCCGAGCACCCGCCGGTACACGCTCAGCGTCGCCGGAGCCGTCCTCGCCGTCATCGGTGGCGGGTACATCCTGCTCGCTGCGGTGAAGGGCGAACTCCTGCCCAGCGCCGGCAAGGTCAGTCTGCTCGAAGGCGTCACCTACCAGCTCGGCAGCCGGCAGGCCAGCGGCTCCGTGTTCTCCGGCGGCAGCCTGGCGAACGACGCCGCTGCCCAGTGGTGGGCGCTCGATCCGGTCTTCATCGTGCTCGGCTCGGCCGCGGCCGTCGTGGGGCTGTTCCTGCGCCGCGTCCGCCCGATCGCCGCGATGCTCGTCTTCCTGCTCGCGTTCATGTTCCGCCCGAACGGGTACCTGCCCGTGCCGTACGTGATCATGCTCGTGCCGTTCGCCGCCCTGCTCGTCGCGTTCGTCGGCGAGCGTGCCGTCCTCGCCGTTGCCGGCATCACCGCCTTCCGCCCGAAGAGCCGGTTCCGCGGCGTCAGCCGCCGTGTCCTCGGTGGCACCTGGGCGCTCGTCACCGCCGCCGCCCTGGTCGTCGCGGTCCCGCTCTGGGGGTCGCAGCTCCGCGGGTTCCTCATCACCGACCTGGACAAGCCGATGGCGCAGGCCGAGAACTGGATCGGCGACAACGTCGACAAGAGCTCCCGGATGCTCGTCGACGACGCCATGTGGGTCGACCTCGTCGATGACGGCTTCGCCCGCGACAACGTGGTCTGGTACTACAAGCTCGACACCGACGGAGCCGTGCAGCGCCAGTCGCCGAACGGCTGGAAGGACTCCGACTACGTCGTCACGACGGACTCGATGCGCACCGGCGGCAACTCGTCGAAGGACGTGCGTGACGCGATCCAGAACTCGACCGTCGTCGCGTCGTTCGGCACCGGCAACCAGATGGTCGACGTCCGTCAGATCCACCCGCAGGGGCAGCAGGCCGCCCAGCGGGAGATCACCGCGGCGAGCGACGTCCGCAAGACGCTCGGCACCCAGCTCGCGCAGAACCCCGCTCTCCAGGCCGACGCCGGCACGAAGTCGCAGTTCCGCGCCGGTCAGGTGGACTCCCGCGCCATGATCGCCCTCGGGCAGGTGCTCGCCGACCGCTTCGTGCAGGTCGACCGCTTCACCCCGCTCACCGGCGAGGAGGGCCGCTCGTTCCGACGGGTCGTCCTGCACACCGCCAGCCCGACGGCCGCCCTGAACACCGAGAAGACCCTCGACGCCCTGGCGAAGGACTACCGCGCCGAGTCGGTCGAGCGCGACGGCGACACCCTGACCGTCACCTGGTCGCCCATGGACCCGACGACGACCGCCGTCACCGCGTCCTGACCGCCGGCACCGCCCACCACGGCACCGCCCACCCAGCACCGCCCGCACCACGATCGCCCTGATCGAACCAGCACCGCCCCGACCCGAAGGAGCACCATCATGACCGCCTCCCTCCGCACCCCTCGCCGCCGCATCGTCGTCGTCGGCGCCCTCGCCGCGACCCTCGTCGCCGCGACCGTCGGCCTCGCCCCGCAGGCGGCCAGCGCCGCCACCGCCGCCCCGCAGGACGGATGGCTCCGCGTCGGGCACCTCTCGCCGGACACGAAGGGCGTCGACGTCGAACTGTCGAGCCTGGCCGGGGGCAAGACCGTCTTCGAGCTCGACGACGTGACCTACGGCCAGGTCAGCCCCTACAAGGAGCTGCCGACCGGCACCTACGTGCTCTCGATGCGTGCCTCCGACGCGCCTGACTCCACCCCGGTCATCTCCACCGACGTCACCGTGCAGGGCGGCAACGCCAGCACCGTCGTCGCCTACGGCAAGAACACCTCGCTGAAGACCGCCGCGTTCACCGACGACCTGCAGCAGCCCGGCGACGGCAAGGCCAAGCTCCGGCTCGTCCAGGCCGCCACCACGGCCAAGACGGTCGACGTCAGCACCTCCGAGGGCACCGCGATCGCCTCGGGCGCCAAGTTCGGCACCGCGACGAAGTACGCCACGGTCGGCGCGGGCAAGTGGAACCTCGACCTCAGCGGCGGTGGACAGGTCGGCAGCGCCGACGTGGACCTCGCCGGCAACACCGTCTCCACCCTGTTCGTCCTCGACGACAGCAAGGGCGACCTGACGGTCGTGCCCGTCACCGACGCGGCTGCGACCGCCCAGACCCCGGCCGGCGGCGTCCAGACCGGCGGCGGCGGCACGGCCGCCGAACGCCCCTCCACCGACGCGTTCCACGCGCTCGTCCGCACGATCCGCGGCATCTTCCGCTGACCGCCTGACTGGAGGCCCGCCCCACGTGCGCCGATCCGCGCACCTGGTCCGAGCCTCCAGTCCGCACGCCCCACCCACCAGCAGAGAGCGAGCCAGCATGACCCGCAGGAACTGGATCCCCGTCACCGCCGTGGCGCTCGCCGCGGTCCTCGTCGCCGGCGGCATCGCCGTCGCGGCGGTCCGACCGTGGTCCGACCGCACTCCGGACGCCGGCGGCGTCTCGACGCCCACCTCGACCACCGCACCCGACGGCACCCGCACCCCGGCGCAGCTCCGCACGGCGTTCCTCGACCGGTACGTCGAGGACGGCCGCGTCGTCCGCAAGGACCAGGGCAGCGACACCGTCAGCGAGGGGCAGGCCTACGGGCTGCTCATCGCCTACGCCGCCGGTGACCGTGACCGCTTCGGCGACATCTGGTCGTGGACGAAGCGTCACCTGCTCACCGACGACCAGCTGCTCGCCTGGCGCTGGACCCAGGACGGCGGCGTCTCGGACGCGCAGTCCGCGAGCGACGCCGACCTCGACACCGCCAGGGCCCTCGTGCTCGCCGGTGACGCCTGGGACGACGAGCGCTACACCGCCGCCGGCAAGCGGATGGCCGCAGCGGTGCTCGACCACGAGACGGCCAGGACGGACCTCGGGCTGATCCTGCTGCCGGGACCGTGGGCCGACTCCGAGCCGTACCGGTACAACGCCAGCTACGCCTCGCCCGCCGCCTACCGGGTGCTGGCCGCGGCCACGAAGGACGACCGCTGGAAGGAGCTCGAGACGAGCTCGACCGCGGTGACGCGTGCCGTGCTCGAGAAGTCCGACCTGCCGAGCGACTGGTCGCAGGTGCACGCCGACGGCACCGTCGACCCGATGCCCGCCACCGGGGACGACGCCCGCGTGCTCTACGGGTACGACGCCATGCGGATGCCGCTGCGCTACGCCGAGGCCTGCACGGCTCCCGACCGTGCGCTCGCCGCATCCGTGGCGCCCACGCTCCGTCGGACCACGCAGCTCGCGGCGCAGCTCGACCTCGGCGGCACGGCCGTCACGGGGGACCGGAGTGCGTTGGCGTACGCGGCGCGTGCTGCTGCGGAGCAGGCGTCCGGTGCCACCGGTGCTGCGCGGGCCGACCTGGAGCGTGCTGACCGCACCTCGGCCACGACGCCGACCTACTACGGTGACGCGTGGGCGGCGCTCGGGGCGACCATGCTGACGTCGGACGTGCTCGGCGGCTGCGCGACCGCGGGCGGGGGTGCCTCGTGAGCGGGGAGCGCGGGCGGCGGTCGGCTGGGCGTGGGCGCGCTGGCGCTCGCGCTGGCGCTGGCGCGCCTGCTGGCGGTGCTGGCGCGCCCGCTGGCGGCGGCGAGTCTCGGTCTGGCGGACATGTTGTGGCTACCGGAACGCGCACGGTGTCCTTGGCGGCGAGACTCGGCCGGCGCTGGGTCGTCGTCGGGACGGCAGCAGCCGTCGTGGTGGCGGCGGGAGCGGTCGCGACCGGAGTGGCCGTGGCTGCCGGGGACCGCGACGGTGCTGCCGTCCCGGTCAGCTCGGCATCGTCGACCGCCGGTGCCGGCTCTGCTTCCGGTACTGCCGGGGGCGCTGCCGGTTCCGCGGACGGTTCCTCGGCTGCCGGGAGCGGCGACCGGGACATCACCGGCTTCCAGGACCCTGCTGCCCCCGAGGCCCGCTCGGACGCCACGCCGACCCGGGTGACGATCCCGGCGATCGGGGTCGACGCCTCGCTCGAGGACCTGCACCGCGGCGCCGCCGGGGAGCTCGACCCGCCGAAGGGATGGGACAACGCCGGATGGTTCAGCGACGGCATCGTCCCCGGGCAGGTCGGTCCCTCGGTCATCGCCGGGCACGTCGACAGTCCCACGACCGCCGCCGTGTTCTTCCGGCTCGACGAGCTGGTGGCCGGGGACCAGGTCCACGTCGCCATGACGGACGGCAGCAGCCGCACCTTCACCGTCGAGAAGACCGAACGAGCGTCGAAGTCGGCCTTCCCGACGAGCGACGTGTACGGCACCACCCCCACCCCCACGCTGCGGCTCATCACGTGCGACGGCACGTTCGACACGGCAACCGGGCACTACACCGACAATCTGATCGTCTTCGCAGACCTGTCGGACGGGTGAACCAGCACCCGACCGATATGTTCGATCGAACCATCCGAGGAGCACCATGAGCGACACCCTGGTCATCATCCCGACCTACGACGAAGCGGAGAACGTCCGCCCCATCGTCGAGCGCACCCTCGCGGCGACCGACGACCACGTCCACGTGCTCGTCGTCGACGACAACTCGCCCGACGGCACCGGTGACATCGCCGACGCCATCGCCCGTGAGACCGACCGGGTGCACGTGCTGCACCGGACGGTGAAGGACGGCCTCGGCGGCGCCTACCTGAGCGGCTTCGCGTGGGGCCTCGAGCAGGGCTACGACAAGCTCGTGGAGATGGACGCCGACGGCTCCCACCACCCCGAGTACCTGCCGTGGCTCATCGAGCTCGCGGACTCGAACGACCTGGTCCTCGGCTCCCGCTGGATCAAGGGCGGCGAGGTCGAGAACTGGCCCTGGTACCGCGAGCTCCTCTCCCGTGGCGGAAACCTCTACACACGACTCGCCCTCGGCATCGCCGTCCGCGACGCGACCGGCGGGTTCCGGGTCTTCACGGCCGACGCACTGCGGCGGATCGACCTCGCCGGCATCGCCTCGAAGGGGTACTGCTTCCAGGTCGACCTGTGCTGGCGTGCACTCGAGGCCGGGCTCCGCATCGTCGAGACCCCGATCACGTTCACGGAGCGGGAGTTCGGCGTCTCGAAGATGAGCGGGAACATCGTCCGCGAGAGCCTGACCCTGGTGACGAAGTGGGGCATCGACCGCCGCGTGCGGGAGGTCCGCGCGTTGGTCCGGGACCACCACCCCCTGCCGTCGGTGCGTCGGAACGCCCACGCGGTGTCGAACCCGATCAACTGACGCTCGGGTGGGCGTGGGCGGCGGGGGTCGTGCTCCCGCTTCCGCTCCTGCGCTCGCTCTGTCCTCTGGACATGACGATGCCCGGCCGGGTTCCCCCGGCCGGGCATCGCACGTGTCGAGCTGGTGCGGTCCCTAGCGCAGGACGACCACGCCGCGGCCGTCGAACCGCACGGTCTGCGAGTCGTCCGGCACGGTGACGTCGCCGAATGCGTAGAGGACCTCGCCGGTGGCGTCCGGGACAGGCACCTCGGCGGTGCCCTCCGACAGGTGCACGACCACGTGCACGGGCGCAGCCGTGGGACCGAGCAGCCCGCGCGTCAGCACGAGCCAGCGGCCGTCCTCGCTGAAGCGGACCGCGTTGGCCTCGTACCGGTGGTCCACAAAGGCCTCGTCGGTCCGACGCAGCGCGACGAGCACCCGGTAGGCCCGCAGGATCGCCGTTCCGCGCTCCGAGGTGGTGTCGGCCCAGTCCAGCTTCGAGTTCTGGAACGTCGACGGGTCCTGCGGGTCGGGCACGGTGGACTCGTCCCAGCCGTGCTGGGCGAACTCCTTGATGCGTCCCTCGGCGGTGACCTTGCCGAGCTCCGGCTCCGGGTGCGAGGTGAAGAACTGCCACGGCGTCGACGCCGCGAACTCCTCGCCCATGAACAGCATCGGCGTGAACGGGCCGAGCAGGGTCAGGGCTGCCGCGATGACGAGCCCCTCGTCCGACACCGTCGCGGCCAGGCGGTCGCCGGCGGCGCGGTTGCCGATCTGGTCGTGGTTCTGGTTCGCGACGACGAGCGCGGTCGTGGGGGAGGTGCCGCGGTCGATCGGTCGTCCGTGCCGCGTCCCGCGGAACGAGGACCACGTGCCGTCGTGGAAGAACCCGGACTCGAGCACCTTCGCGAGTGCCGACAGCGGGGCGAAGTCGGCGTAGTAACCGTTCGTCTCACCGGTGACGGCGACGTGCACCGCGTGGTGGAAGTCGTCCGACCACTGGCCGGCGAGTCCGTACCCGGCGGCCTCACGCGGCCGGAACATCACCGGGTCGTTGAGGTCCGACTCCGCGATGAGCGACAGCGGGCGGCCGATGTAGGCCGAGAACGCGTCCGTCTCGCTCGCCATGTCCGCGAGGACGTGCGGGCGGGAGGTGTCGCGGATGGCGTGCACGGCGTCGAGCCGGAGCCCGTCGACGTGGTGGTCCCGGAACCACATGCGCACGTTGTCGAGCACGTAGCGACGCACTTCGGGGTCCTCAACGTTGACCGAGTCGCCCCAGGTGTTCGCCAGCCCCTGCACCAGGTACGGGCCGTAGAGCGGCAGGTAGTTCCCGCTCGGGCCGAGGTGGTTGTAGACGACGTCCTGGATGACGCCGAGCCCGAGCCCGTGCGCGGTGTCGACGAAGCGGTCGTAGGCATCGGGTCCGCCGTATGGAGCGTGCACGGCGTACCAGGCGACGCCGTCGTAGCCCCAGTTCCACTCGCCGTTCACGCCGTTGACCGGCAGCAGTTCGACGAACTCCACGCCGAGTTCGACCAGGTGGTCGAGCCTGGCGGCAGCGGCGTCGAGCGTGCCCTCGGGCGTGAAGGTCCCGACGTGCATCTCGTAGACCACGGCGCCGCGGGCGGGACGTCCGGTCCAGCTCTCGTCCGTCCAGGCGAAGCGCTCCGGGTCGACGACCTCGGACGGGCCGTGGACGCCCTCGGGCTGGAACCGGCTGCGCGGGTCCGGGCGGACCGCGTCGTCGTCGTCGATGCGGAACCCGTAGCGGGCACCCACGACGGGCATCACCGCGTCGGTGCCCCACCAGTCGTCGGAACCGCGCTCGAGCGGGTACTCGGTGCCGTCGACGACCAGGCGCACGCGCTCCGGCTTCGGCGCCCAGACGGCGTAGCGGGCAGGTTCGGTCATGCGTGACCCTCCAGGATGTCGATGTCGGCCTGCGCGTCGGTCTCGCCGGGAGCGTCGGTCGTGGTGGTTGCGGTGGCCGTGTCGGTTGCGGCGGGTGCAGCCGGCCGGGAGGCTCCGCTCGCGTCGGTCGCGGTCGTCCCGTCCGCCGTGTGCCCGGTCGTGCCGGCGACGTCCGCCGGGACGAGCAGGGCCACCGGGTAGGTGCTCAGCAGGTCGGCGACGGCGATGCCGCGGTGCGCCGGCACGGCCCGGCCGGTCAGCAGGTCGACGCGGTCGAGGGGGACCGGGTGGACGAGCGTGTCGCCCCAGCCGCCGACCTGCTCGAGCCCGAGCGGCAGCCGCGTGGCGATGGTCACGGCGCCGCCGCGGTCGAACGCGAGGACGTGGTCCGCCGCGCTGCCGGTGGCCTCGAGCTGCAGGTACCGCGTGAACAGCTCGGGGTGGTCGCGGCGCAGGCGCAGTGCGCGGCTGGTGACGAGGAGCTTGACCCGGGCGTCGAGGCCGATCGCAGGGAGCTGCTCGGGGCCGTCGTCGTCGGGGCCGTCCAGCGCAGCCAGAGCGTGCCGACGTTCGGTGTAGTCCACCGCTCGGCGGTTGTCCGGGTCGACGAGCGAACGGTCCCAGCCCTCGGTGCCCTGGTAGACGTCCGGCACGCCGGGCGCGGTGAGCTGCACGAGCTTGACCGACAGGCCGTTCGACCAGCCCGCTGCGGTGATCCGCTCGTCGAGGGCATCGAGGAGCGCGACCACGGCGGGGTCGTCGAACGCGGCGTCGACGAGGGCGTGCATCTGCCCCTCGAAGGCCTCGTCCGGCTCGGTCCACGTGGTGCTGTTGCCGGCTTCCCGCGACGCCTTCTCGGCGTACGCGTGCAGCCGCTCGCGGGATGCCGGACGGGCGCCGACGATGGCCTGCCAGAGCAGGTCGGCGAAGACCGCGTCCTCGAGCGGCGCCAGGGCCTGGAGCTGCCGGAAGGTCTCGTTCCACTCCTCGCCGAGCTCGGACAGGACCGCGATGCGGGCGCGGGTGTCCTCGCTCCGCTTCGTGTCGTGGGTCGTCAGGGTCGTCATCGTGTGCGGCCAGCTCGCGAGGCGCTCGCGCTGCGCGACGTGGAACTCGTCCGTGGTCACGGCGAAGACGCTCGGGTCGCCGCCGACCTCGCTCAGGGACGACAGGCGGGACACCCGGTAGAAGGCGGTGTCCTCGACGCCCTTGGCCATCACCATGCCGCTGGTCTGCTGGAGCCGGAGCGCCGCGGGGTGCATCGGGTCGACCAGGGCCGGGGCGATGCGGTCGATGACGTCGTCGAGGTCCGGACGGGCCTCGGCCGCACGCTCGAGCGCGGTGACGAGGTGGTGGACGCCCTCGGGCAGGTACGTGCGGTAGACGTCGAACGAGGCGACGATCTCGGCGACGGCGTCGACCACGCGCTCGTGCGGCAGGCCGTCGGTCTCGGCGACGAGGATGCGCGCCAGCCGCGCGACCTCGCTGCCGAGGATGCCGTCGGCGATCCCGCGGCGGGTGTCGTGCGTCAGGGCCTGCCAGTCGTGTGGCTCGGACCCGGAGGTCGCGTCGAGCGCCTCGGCGCCGGCCGGGTCGACGAACACGCGGTCGACCACGCCGAGGGCGTCGTAGCCGGTGGTGCCGTCGACGGGCCAGGAGGACGGCAGCTGCTCACCGGGCTCGAGGATCTTCTCGACGAGGGTGTACGCGCCGCCCGTCAGGTCGTGCAGGTCCTGCAGGTACCCGGCGGGGTCGAAGAGCCCGTCCGGGTGGTCGATGCGCAGCCCGTCGACGAGGCCGTCGCGGAACCAGGCACCGATCAGCTCGTGCGAGGCGTCGAAGAACTCCTGGTCCTCGACCCGGATGCCCGCGAGGGTGTTGACCGCGAAGAACCGTCGGTAGTTGAGCTCGTGGTCGGCACGCTTCCAGTGCACGAACTCGTAGCGCTGCCGAGCGTGGACCGTCTCGACGTCGTCCCCGCCCTGCACTGTGCCGGGCGCGGTGGGGTAGGCGGTCTCGCCGACCAGCAGCCGGTCACCCTGCAGCACGACGGCGTCGAGCAGGCGGTCGTCGAGCACCGGGATGCGGAGCTTGCCGTCGCCCGCGTCCCAGTCCACGTCGAAGGCGTCGGCGTACGGGGAGTCCTTGCCGTGCTCGAGCAGGGACCACCACCACGGGTTGACCTCGGGGGTGGCGACGCCGACGTGGTTCGGGACGATGTCCACGAGCACGCCGAGTCCGGCCGCGTGGGCGGCTTCGGCGACCGCGCGGAAGGCGTCGTCCCCGCCACGCTGGGTGTCCACGTGGGAGTGGTCCACGACGTCGTAGCCGTGGTCGGAGCCCGGCTCGGCCTGGAGCACGGGGGACAGGTAGACCCAGTCGGCGCCGAGGTCGCGGACGTAGCCGACGACGTCCTTCGCGGCGGTGAGGTCGAAGTCGGGCGAGACCTGGAGCCGGTAGGTCGAGGTCGGGATCCGGCGGTTCATCGGGAGCTTCCGTTCGGGTTGGGGTCGTTCGAGGAGGGGCCGGTCGTCCCACGGGCGGGCGCGGTGCCGCTCGGTGCGTGCGAGCCGGCCGGGTTCACCGGGCTGACGGCGTCCTGCGGGGCGTCGGGCCCGGTCGCGGTCGCGTCCTGGACCTCGACCGGCGTGGTCGTGACCACGTGGTCGGGCTCGGCGCGGAGCACGATCATCGAGCGGGCCGGCACGTCGAGCGCGGACCCGGCGTCGAGCACCTCGTCGCGGGCACCGGGAGCGGCCGTGTCGATCCGCACCGTCCAGCCCGGGGAGTACTCCTCCGGGGGCAGGGTGAAGGTCACGGTGTCGTCGTGCGCGTTGAAGTACGTGATGAAGGCCACGTCGGTGACGCGGTCGCCGCGGGAGTCGCGCCCGCGGATGCCGTCACCGTTGAGGTACATGCCGACGCTCTTGCCGAAGCCGGAGTCCCAGTCCTCGGGCTCCATGGCCTCACCGGACGGGGTCAGCCAGACCACGTCGGGCAGCGGCTCGTCCTGGCCACGGCGGACCGGGCGGCCGTTGAAGTAGCGCGTGCGACGGAAGGTCGGGTGATCGTGCCGGAGCTTCACGACGTCGGCCGTGAACTGCACCAGGTCGTCGTCCGCAGCAGCCCAGTCGATCCAGCTCAGCTCGGAGTCCTGCGCGTAGACGTTGTTGTTGCCGTGCTGGGTGCGCCCCAGCTCGTCGCCGTGCGCGATCATCGGCACGCCCTGGCTGAGCAGGAGCGTCGCGAGGAAGTTCCGGCGACGCTGCACGCGCAGCGCGTTCACGGACTCGTCGTCGGTCGGGCCCTCTGCCCCGGAGTTCCAGGACCGGTTGTGGCTCTCGCCGTCGTTGTTGTCCTCGCCGTTGGCGTCGTTGTGCTTCTCGTTGTACGCCACCAGGTCGTACAGCGTGAAGCCGTCGTGCGCCGTGATGAAGTTGATGCTGGCCTTGGGCGTGCGACCATCGTGCTCGTAGAGGTCGGCCGACCCCGAGATCCGCGACGCGAACTCACCGAGTGTGGAGGGCTCGCCCCGCCAGAAGTCCCGCACGGTGTCGCGGTACTTGCCGTTCCACTCCGACCACTGCGGCGGGAAGTTGCCGACCTGGTAGCCGCCGGGGCCGACGTCCCACGGTTCCGCGATGAGCTTCACCTGCGACACGATCGGGTCCTGTTGGACGAGCTCGAAGAAGGCCGACAGCCGGTCGACCTCGTAGAACTCGCGTGCGAGCGCCGCGGCCAGGTCGAAGCGGAAGCCGTCGACGTGCATCTCGGTCACCCAGTAGCGCAGCGAGTCCATGATGAGCTGCAGCGAGTGCGGGTGGCCGACGTTGAGCGAGTTGCCGGTGCCCGTGACGTCCATGTAGTACCGCTTGTCGTCGTCCATCAGGCGGTAGTACGCGGCGTTGTCGATCCCGCGGAACGACAGCGTCGGGCCGAGGTGGTTGCCCTCTGCCGTGTGGTTGTAGACGACGTCGATGACGACCTCGATGCCGGCACGGTGGAGCTCGCGCACCATCGTCTTGAACTCCTGCACCTGCTGCCCCCCGTCGCCCGAGGACGAGTAGTGCGAGTGCGGCGCGAAGAACCCGATGGTGTTGTAGCCCCAGTAGTTCGACAGCCCCTTGTCCTGCAGGGTCGAGTCGTTCACGAACTGGTGCACCGGCATGAGCTCGAGCGTCGTCACGCCCAGTCGCTTGAGGTGCTCGATGACGGCCGGGTGTGAGACGCCGGCGTAGGTGCCGCGCTGCTCCTCGGGCACGTCGGGGTGCGTCTGCGTGAGGCCCTTGACGTGGGCCTCGTAGATGACGGTCTCGCCGTAGGGGGTCCGCGGAGCACGGTCGCCCTGCCAGTCGAAGAAGGGGTTGATCACCACGCCCTTCACCATGTGCGACGCAGAGTCCTCGTCGTTGGTGGAGTCGGGGTCGCCGAACGTGTACGAGAACAGCGACTGGTCCCAGTCGATGTCGCCGCTCGTCGCCTTGGCGTACGGGTCCAGGAGCAGCTTCGCCGGGTTCGAGCGGACGCCGTTCGC
This sequence comes from Curtobacterium sp. GC_Cur_3, assembly GCF_026544205.1. Classification (GTDB taxonomy): domain Bacteria; phylum Actinomycetota; class Actinomycetes; order Actinomycetales; family Microbacteriaceae; genus Curtobacterium. The sequence continues at coordinate 2,236 of NZ_JALNUI010000051.1, read as the reverse complement.
CGGGTCGTACGGCGCGTGGACGCGGAAGCCGTACCGCTGTCCCGGGCCGATGTTGGGCAGGTACGCGTGCCAGACGTAGGCGTCGACCTCGACGAGGGGGACGCACTCCTCGGTGCCGTCCTCGTCGAAGAGGCAGAGCTCCACGCGGTCGGCCACCTCGCTGAACAGGGCGAAGTTCGTCCCGCTGCCGTCGTAGGTCGCGCCGAGCGGGTAGGGGTTGCCGGGCCAGGTGTGCAAACGTTCCTCCGTAGGTGGTTGCTGCAAACGTATCGGCGGCTCCCTGTGCTGTCCGCCGTGCCGGAGCCGTCAGTGGACAGCACCCGGGAGCTCCCCGGCCTGTGGACAGCTCGCGCGGTCGCCAGCACGCCGGGAGTAGCCTCGCGCCATGACCAACATCGTCACGCAGATCGCAGACAAGGTCCGCTCCGTCGGGGTCTCCACGAACTACGGGGACCCGGTGGAGGTCGGCGACCAGACCCTCATCCCGGTGTCCGTCGGCTGGTTCGGCTTCGGGGGCGGCGGCGACGACCAGAACGGTGGCGGCGGTGGCGGCGGGGCGACCCTCCCCGTCGGCGCGTACGTGCGTCGTCCCGGCAAGGACCTCGAGTTCGAGCCGAACCTCATCTCCCTGATGGTCGTCAGCATCCCCGTCATCTGGGTGACCGGCACCGTCCTCCGCAAGCTCATCCGCGTCCTCAAGAAGTAGGGCCCCGAAGCAGTACACTGCAGGGACACACACGGGAGTCCGGGATCGCCGGGCTGAGAGGGAGCGAGCAGCGCTCCGACCGTCGAACCTGATCCGGGTCATGCCGGCGCAGGGAGGAGTCTCGAATGATGCCGTCCGGCACGCCCACCGCCACCACCACTTCGACGTCCACGACGTCACCCCCCAGGCGCTCCCTGCGTTGGCGCGTCGTCGACATCGTCGTCGCGAGTGTCCTCGCCGTCGCCGTGGGCGTCGTGTTCAAGCTCTGGGAGTTCGGCTACGAGCCGCTCTCCGCCGCGGTGGCGCTCCTGCTGCCCGGCACGCAGGCGTTGTTCGGCGGGGTCTGGCTCCTCGCCGGTCCGATCGTCGCGATCATCGTCCGGAAGCCCGGCGCCGCGCTCTACGCCGAGATCGTGGCGGCGAGCGTCGAGGCCCTCCTCGGCACGCAGTGGGGATGGAGCACCCTCGAGGCCGGCCTCGTCCAGGGCCTGGGCGCCGAACTCGTCCTCGCGCTCTTCCTGTACCGCGTGTACCGCCTGCCGGTCGTCGTCCTCGCGGGCGCTGCTGCCGGTCTCGCACTGGGCATCAACGACTCGGTCCTCTGGTACGCCGGGCTCGATGCCGGCTTCAAGGCGGTCTACATCGTCTGCGGCACGATCTCCGGCGCCGTGATCGCCGGCTTCGGGTCGTGGCTCATCGTCCGGGCACTCGCCCGCACCGGCGTGCTGTCGTCCTTCGCGGTCGGCCGCGAGCACGCCCGGCGCCGTCCGTCCTCGGCAGCCTGAGCATGCCGGGCGCCCACCCCGCCCGGATCGAGTTCCGCGACTGGGGCTGGCGGTACGCCGAGCGGGACAGCTGGGCTGTCCGCGGCGTCGACCTGGTCGTCGAGCCGGGGAAGCGCGTGGCCGTGGTCGGGCCGTCCGGCGCCGGCAAGTCCACGCTCCTCCGGGCCGTCGCCGCGGTCCTGCCCGACGAGCCCGACCCTGACGACGACACCGCGGCCGAGGTCCGGGGCAGCGTGCTCGTCGACGGCGCTGCGCCCGAGTCCGTCCGCGGCCGGGTCGGCCTCGTGATGCAGGACCCGGAGGCGCACACCGTCATGTCGCGCATCGGCGACGACGTGGCGTTCGGGTGCGAGAACACCGGGGTGCCACGCGCCGAGACGTGGGAGCGCGTCCGGTCCGCCCTGGACGTCGTGGGGCTCGACCTGGAGCTCGACCGGTCCACGACGATGCTCTCCGGCGGTCAACGGCAGCGACTCGCCCTGGCCGGGGTGCTCGCGATGCGCCCGGGGGCCCTGGTGCTCGACGAGCCGTGCGCGAACCTCGACCCGGACGGTGTGGAGCAGGTCCACGATGCGGTCCGGGCGCTTCTCGACGACACCGGCGCGACCCTCCTGGTCGTCGAGCACCGCATCGGGACGTGGCTCGACCTGGTCGACCGACTGGTGTTGCTCGAACCCGCCGGCGGTGTCGTGGCCGACGGCACCCCGGCCGAGGTGCTCCTGACCCACGGCGACGCGCTGACCGC
>NZ_JALNUI010000050.1 GCF_026544205.1 Curtobacterium sp. GC_Cur_3 | reverse complement strand
TAGGATCGAAGCCGTCATGACTGCGCCTTTCACCACTGCCACCGGGTCCGATGTCCGCGTCCGTTTCTGCCCGTCCCCGACGGGCACACCGCACGTCGGACTCGTGCGGACCGCCCTGTTCAACTGGGCCTACGCCCGGCACACCGGCGGCAAGCTCGTGTTCCGCATCGAGGACACCGACGCCGCCCGGGACAGCGAGGAGTCCTACGAGCAGCTCATCGACGCGCTGCGTTGGCTCCGGCTCGACTGGGACGAGGGCGTCGAGGTCGGGGGACCACACGGGCCGTACCGGCAGTCGGAGCGCACGGACGTGTACGAGGACGTCATCGCGAAGCTCCAGGCCTCCGGGCACGTGTACGAGTCCTTCGTCACGCCCGAGGAGATGGAGGCCCGCAACGTCGCAGCCGGCCGTGACCCGAAGCAGGGCTACGACAACCACGAGCGCGACCTCACCGACGAGCAGCGTCAGGCGTTCCGCGACCAGGGCCGGGCGCCGGCGCTGCGGCTCCGCGTGCCGGACCGCGACCTGAGCTTCCAGGACCTGGTCCGTGGGGAAATCACCTTCAAGCAGGGGACCTTCCCCGACTTCGTCGTGGTGCGTCCGAACGGCAAGCCCCTGTACACGTTCACGAACCCGCTCGACGACGCGCTGATGGGAATCACCCACGTGCTCCGCGGCGAGGACCTGCTGTCGTCGACACCGCGACAGATCGCCCTGTACGAGGCGCTGTTCGAGATCGGGCTGACGGAGTTCATCCCGGTGTTCGGGCACCTGCCGTTCGTCATGGGTGAGGGGAACAAGAAACTCTCCAAGCGCGACCCCGAGTCGAACCTGTTCCACCACCGTGCCGCCGGCATGATCCCCGAGGGGCTCATGAACTACCTCGCGCTGCTCGGCTGGTCGATCGGACCCGACCGCGACGTGTTCTCGATCGAGGAGATGGTGCAGGCGTTCGACGTCGCCGACGTCAACCCGAACCCGGCGCGCTTCGACCACAAGAAGGCCGAGGCCATCAACGGTGACCACATCCGGCTGCTCGACCCGGCCGACTTCCGCGACCGCCTGAAGCCCTACCTGACCGCCTACGTCGACGTGCCCGCGACGCCGGAGCAGGAGCGTGTCCTCGAGCTGGCGGCGCCGCTCGTGCAGGAGCGCGTGCAGCTCCTGGGGGAGGCGCCCGGGATGCTCGGGTTCCTCTTCACCGCCGACGACGACCTGGTGGTCGAGGACGACGCCCTCGCCAGCCTCAAGGGCGACCCGACCGAGGTCCTGCAGGCCAGCACCACCGCGCTCGAGGGCGTCGAGGACTGGCGCACGGAGTCGATCGAGGCGGCGCTCCGCACGGCGCTCATCGACGGACTCGGGTTGAAGCCCCGCGTGGCGTTCGGACCCCTGCGCGTCGCGGTCTCCGGTCGTCGGATCAGCCCGCCGCTGTTCGAGTCGATGGAGATCCTCGGCAAGGACTCCACGCTCGCCCGACTGCGCGCCCTCGCGGCTCGCTGAGACGACGCGGACGGCATGGACGAGCACGGGCAGACGGTCCACGACGTCGCGGTCATCGGCGCGGGGCCGGCCGGGCTCAGTGCCGCGCTGAACCTGGTGCGGGCGAAGCGGACCGTGCTGCTGGTCGACGCCAATCGTCCTCGGAACGCCGCCACGCTGCGGTCGCACGGGTTCCTGACCCGGGACGGCATCTCGCCGCTCGAGCTGCGCAAGCTCGGGCGCACGGAGGTCGAGCAGTACCCCGAGGCGACGGTCGTGCAGGCCATCGTCGACCGCGTGCAGCCCGACGACTCCGGTTGGCGGCTGCACGGCACCTGGCGCGGCGCCGAGGTCGAGGCCGTGGCGCGCACGGTGGTCGTCGCCACGGGGCTCCGGGAGGAGTTCCCCGCGCTGCCGTCGCTGCGCGCGTTCTACGGCAGTGCGATGCACAGCTGCGTCGAGTGCGACGGGTACGACAAGGCCGGGCAGTCGCTGGCGTTCATCTGCGAGACGCCCGACGTGGTCGCCCGCGCGCTGCTCATCGCCTCGTGGACGGACGACCTCGTGGTGTTCACGAACGGCGTCGCGCCGCTCGACGAGGACGGCCGTGCTCGCCTGGCCGCTGCGGGCGTGCGCGTCGAGGAGCGGCCCGTCGCCGACCTCGAGGGGGACCGGTCCGGGATGACCGGCGTCCGGCTCGCAGACGGGCACGTGGAGCCGCGCACGGGCGGGTTCGTCCGGCCGACGTGGCACGTCGACCTGGACTGGGTCGACGCCGCGTTGGAGCGTGACGACGAGGGCCTCGTCGTCGTCGACCGGGTGGGCCGGACCAGTGTGCCCGGGCTGTACGCGGTGGGGGACGTCACGCCGCCGGGCCCCGAGCAGCTCATCGTCGCGGCCGGTCACGGGGCGACGACGGCTGCCGCCGTGCACCGCGACCTCGTCGGTGGTCTCGCGGACCCCCGGGATCATGTACAGTAGATGACCGTGCCCCGGACAACGGGGCGCGAGGCCGACAGGCCTCTTGGGGTATGGTGTAATTGGCAACACAGCGGTTTCTGGTACCGTCGTTCTTGGTTCGAGTCCAGGTACCCCAGCCAGACTGACGAACAGCCCCCGGGTCTTCCCGGGGGCTGTTCGCGTTCCACCCCCGGCTCGCCCGGTGATCGTCCGTGCGCGTCAGGGCGCCGGAGTCTGCGCGGGTTCGCAGCCCGTTCTGCGCTGTTTCGCAGTCGGTTCTGGGGGAGTCGCGACGATGCGCAGAACCGCAGGATGTCCGCACGGGCGTCGGCACCCCTGGAACGAGGGTGATGATCCGACCTAGTGTCCGTTGGAGTGAGCCGGAGCCACCGGTCTCCCGACGATCCCTGAGGGCACCTCCTTGACGACAACAGCACCCGAGACCCGACACCCCTGGGCGTACACCGCTGCCGTCCCCGCCGCCGCGGACCACTCCGTCGTGGACCGCTGGGCACGGGTCGTGGCAGCACACCCGGATGCGCCGGCACTCGCGGGCGAGGGTCGGCAGCTGAGCTTCGTCCAGGCGGACGGCCTGGCCCGTTCGCTCGCGCTCCACCTCGGGGAGCGACTGCGACCGGACGACCACACCGGCACGGGCACGGGTCCGACCCCGGGCGGCGCCCCGGTCCCGATCGGCGTGATGGCCGGACAGACGACCGAGGCGGTCGTCGGGATCCTCGCGCTCGTCATGGCGGAGCGCCTCGTGGTGGTCCTCGACGACCACCTGCCCGCCGCCCGTCTGCGGCACGTCGTGGAGCTCGCCGGGGTCACCGAGGTGCTCGCCGACGCCGAGCGCTCGGCTGCGGCATCCGCCGTGCTCGGTGGCGACGGCGTGGTGCACGACCTGCACACCCTGCTGGCGGACGCCGAGGCAGGCCGGCCTGAGCCCACGGGCGACGCGACCGCCAGCGACGCCACCGCCACCCCCACGGCGACCGCCAGCGACACGACGGCCCCCACCACCACGAGCCGCCCCGGCGCGAGCGACCCCCTCGTCCTCGCGTTCACCTCCGGCTCCACCGGCATGCCCAAGGGCGTCGCCATCACGCACCAGCAGCAGCTCGACAACGTCGAGCAGGACGCCGTCGCGATCGGCACCGCCCCCGGGGACCGGCTGGCGCTCGTGATGCCGCTGTCGTTCGCGGCCGGCTTCCTGTTCGGCTTCAGCACGCTGCTCAACGGCGGCGCCGTCGTGCTGCTCGACCCCCGCGACCTCGGCACGGACCGGGTCCTCGAGCGGATGTCCGCCGAGGGTGTCAACGTCCTCGTCTGCACCCCGCACCTGCTCCGGTCCATCGTGTCGAGCGTGACGCAGGACCGGGTGCTGCAGGGCCCCGGCCAGGAGACCCGCCTCGCCGCGACGAAGGCGCTCCGTGTCGTCGTCACGAGCGGCGAGGCCATCAGCGGCTCCGACGTCGTCGCCGCGCGCCCCGTCCTCAGCGACACCACCACGGTGTGGAACGCATTGGGCGCGAGCGAGATGGGCTGCGTCGCGTTCTTCCCCGTGGCCCCCGGCGACGTCGCCCCGTCCGGGGTCGTCCCCGCCGGCTACGCCCTGCCGAACAAGCACGTGACGATCGTCCGCGAGGACGGCACCCCCGCCCCCGTCGGTGAGGCCGGCCAGCTGCTCGTCGAGTCCGCGGGCCTGACCTCCGGCTACTGGGGCGCGCCCGAGAAGACCGCAGAGCACGCCGGTGTCAGCGCCGACGGCGTCCCGACCTGGCGGCAGGGCGACCTGGCCCGCATGGAGCCCGACGGCTGCATCGTGCTGCTCGGCCGCTCCGACGACGCCGTCAAGGTGCGTGGGTACCTCGTCGAGCCGAGCGAGATCGAGGCCGCCATCCGCGGGCTCGAGGAGGTCCACGACGTGGCCGTCACCGCGCTCGTCGAACCGCCCGCCGTCACCCGGCTGGTCGCCTACGTCGTGGGCCGCCCCGGACGCCGCACCCCGTCGCCCGCCGCGATCCGCCGTGCCCTCCGCGACGTCCTGCCCGAGTACATGGTGCCGGCGACGATCGTGCCGATGCCCGCGCTGCCCCGCACCGAGCGCGGGAAGGTCGACCGGACCGAGCTGCCGAGTGCGCCGGCGATCGAGGTCGAGATGGTCGAGGGCGAGTACGACCAGTGGGAGCTCGTCGTCGGTCAGATCTGGGCCGAGGTCCTCGGCCTCCGCGGCGTGCACCTCGACGAGGACTTCTCGGCGCTCGGCGGCGACTCGCTGTCGGCCGAGGAGATGCTCGCGATCGTGCAGGAGCGCCTCGGCGTGGACCTCCGCGCCTCGGAGCTGCTCGAGCACCCGACGCTGCGCTCGTTCGCCCGGCACGTCCGGTCCGGCGCCAGCGCGCTGCCGAGCCACCCTGACATCGTGAAGGTCGCCGAGGCCAGGAACCCCGGCCACCCGCCGGTGTTCTGCCTGTCCGGCGGCGGGGCCCTCGCGCTGACGTTCCTGCCGCTGTCCCGGTACCTGCCCGACCACGACGTCTACGCCCTGCAGCAGCACGGCATCGAGCGCCGTGGCCTGCCGGACTGGAGCATCGCCCGCGCCGCCCGTCGCTACATCGCCCTGATGCGCATCGTCCAGCCGCACGGCCCGTACCTGCTCGTCGGCCACTCCCTCGGCGGGCTCATCGCGCTCGAGGTCGCGAAGATGCTGACGGAGGCGGGGGAGCAGGTCGACCACGTGGCCCTGCTCGACACCTACCTGCCCCGCACCCGCTCCGAGAGCGCCCAGCTGCACTTCGGACGGATCGAGCAGCGGGAGCCCCAGAACTCGACCGTGCGGTCCGTCAAGCGCGGGCTCGACCGGGTCACCAAGCGGATCATGCCGTCCGGCCTGCCGTGGGGCGACCTGTTCGGTCGTCGCCTGCGGGCCTACGGCGCCGGCGTGCTGCGCTTCGGCGGGCAGAAGGACTTCGACGCCTTCTTCGACCAGGCGGAGCTCGTCACCCGACGGCACACGGCCACGCCGTACCACGGGCGGTCGACGTTCGTCCTCGCGGACGGCAACCCCGACGTGCAGGGCTGGTCCGCCGTCCTCCGCGGTGACACGCGCACCGTGCGGATCGAGAGCGAGCACAGCTCGCTCCTGCGCGAGCCGCACGTGGCCGAACTGGCGGCGGTGCTCCGCGAGGCGCTCGCGCCGGCTGACGCGCGGCCCTAGGGCCCACACAGAGCGGACGGGAGGCTCGTGGCGACGCCGCCACGAGCCTCCCGTCCGTTGGTCGCGCCCGGCGCACCGCGGGCCGTTGCGGGTTTCCGTATCCGCACTCGGGGGTCCGCAAGGGACCGCACATCGCATTGACCCTCACTGCTGCCGCCGCGATGGTGGGAATCACCAGGGAACGGCGCACCCCCGTTCCCCACCACCAGGCGGGGGCACTCGACTCCGCAGGCATCGTCGCCGACGTCTCAGCGTCTCGTCCTCCGTCACCCACGGACGACCGTTCGCTTCCCACGAACTCATCCGTATGCCCCCTGAACCCGACAGGAGCACCATGTCCGCCAGCACCTCCCGACCCCGAGACCCCCGCGTCTCGGTCGTCATCCCCGCTCGGAACGAAGCGAGGAACCTCGAGATCATCCTCCCGAAGCTCCCGCCCGTGTACGAGGTGATCCTCGTCGACGGCAACTCGGTCGACGACACCATCGCCACGGCCCAGCGCCTGATGCCGTCGATCAAGGTCGTGCAGCAGACCCGCAAGGGCAAGGGCAACGCCCTGGTCTGCGGTTTCGAAGCCGTCACCGGCGACGTCGTCGTCATGTTCGACGCCGACTGCTCCGCCGACCCCGACGAGATCCCGCGCTTCGTCGACGCGCTCGTCGCCGGCGCCGACGTCGCGAAGGGCACCCGCTACGCCCTCGGTGGGGGCAGCGACGACATCACGATCGTCCGAAGCCTGGGCAACCGTGGCCTGAACGTCGTCAGCAACGTCCTGCTCGGCGCGCGCTACACGGACCTCTGCTACGGCTACAACGCCTTCTGGGCCGACACGCTGCCCAAGATCGGCCTGCTGTCCTCGACGCTGCCGAAGCCGACCGACGGCTCGATGCTGTGGGGCGACGGCTTCGAGATCGAGACCATCCTCACCTGCCGCTGGTCCGCCGCGGACCTGGTGATCTCCGAGGTCCCGAGCCACGAGAAGCTCCGCGTGCACGGCACCAGCAACCTGAACGCCATCTCCGACGGCATCCGCGTGCTGAAGTCGATCATGCACGAGCGTCGCCGCGTCTCCGAGGCCGCTGCCCGCGCCCGCATGGCCCCCGTCACCCGCGCCGTCCCGACCGCCGTGCCCGCGCTCGACGAGGAAGCGGCGTGACCGCCCCGACCGTCGCGGTCGTCATCTGCGCGTACACCCAGCAGCGCTGGGGCGACCTGCAGGACTCCGTCGAGTCGGCCAAGCGTCAGCCCGAGGCGACCGAGGTCGTCGTCGTGATCGACCACGAGCCCGAGCTGTACCTCCGCGCGAAGGCCCGCTGGCCCGAGCTGCGGGTCGTCGAGAACTCCGAGGACCGCGGCCTGTCCGGGGCCCGCAACACCGGTGTCGCCCTGACGGACGCCGATGTCGTCGCGTTCCTCGACGACGACGCCACGGCGGACGCCGACTGGCTGCAGCACCTCGTCGCAGCGCTCGAGCTCCCCGACGTCGTCGGCGTCGGCGGCCGTGCCACGCCGTCCTGGCCCACCACGACCGGCGCTGGCCCGTACCCGGCCGAGCTGCTCTGGATCGTCGGCTGCAGCTACGCCGGTCTGCCCACCGCGGCCGGCGACGTGCGCAACGTCATCGGGTCGAGCATGGCCTTCCGCCGTGACGTGCTGCTCGCCGCGGGCGGGTTCCGCTCCGGCATCGGCCGTGTCGGCAACCAGCCGCTCGGCTGCGAGGAGACGGAGCTCTGCATCCGCATCGCCCAGGCGAAGCCCTCCTCCCGCATCCGCTACGAACCGCGCTCCAACGTCTCGCACCGTGTGTCCCCGGACCGCGTCGAGATGCGCTACGTCCGTCGCCGCAGCTACTACGAGGGCATCTCCAAGGCCGTCCTCAGCCGTCGTGTCGGCACGGGTGACTCCCTCTCGAGCGAGTCGACGTACCTGACGAAGGTGCTCCCCGGCGCGCTGCTGCGGGAACTCGGCGGGCTCGGACGCGGCGGTGGGACCCGTGCGTTCGCGATCGCGCTCTCCGTGGCGTCCACGATCACCGGCTACGCCGTCGGTCGGGTCCTGGGTGGCGTCGTCGTGTCGCCGGCCGCCCCGGTCAAGGCGCCGCAGACCGTCGGTGCGCCGTGACCCGTTCCACCCTGGCGATGGTCATCTCGCCGATCGTGGCAGGGCCGCTGTTCCCGACGTGGGACGGCGCCGTGTGGGTCGGCGAGGTCGACCGTGCCGACGTGCACGCCTCGAGCCACCGGGACGTCATCGCGCTCCGCGGGGCCGAGGGCTACCGACGCGCACGGCTCCTCGTGCGTGACCACGGCGAGCCGCTCGGCTTCGTCGAGACGGAGGTCACCGAACGCCGACGCATCGGCGCGACGATCGACGTCCGCACGCTCCAGCGTGCGATCCGCCCGATGTCCGCACCCGTGACACGGCCGGCAGCAGACCAGGTGCTGCCGTCCGTCACCGTGGTGCTCTGCACCGACGGCGCCGCCGACCAGACGATGCGCTCGCTGCTCGCGGTGCGCCACGACGACTTCGACGTGGTCGTCGTCTCGGACGCCGCCGAGGACGGGGACGACACGGTCGTCACCATCGACGGCCGCCGCGTGACGACGATCGCCGCACCGACCGGCGGCCTCGCCGCCGCCCGGAACGCCGGACTCCTCGCCGCCACCGGTGAGGTCGTCGCGTTCCTCGACGAGGGCGCGATCGTGGACGAGGGGTGGCTCTCGGCCACCGCGTCCGCCTTCGCCGCCGACGCCGACGTGGCCTGTGTCACCGGGCTGGTCCCGAGCGCCGAGCTGCGCACCCCCGCGCAGCGCTGGCACGACGACCGCACGCCGGCCGCCCGCACCGTCCGCCGCCGGGTGATCCGTCGCGACGACGAGCAGGACGGCGGCCCGCTGCACCCCTTCGCCGCGTCCGCTTACGGCACCGGCGGCAACCTCGCCGTGCACCGCGCGACCGTCCTCCGGATGGGTGGTTTCGACACCGCCTTCGGTCCGGGGACCCGCGTCGGCGGTGGCGACGACCTCGACCTCTTCACCCGACTGCTGTTCGCGGGCTCCGCGATCGCCGTCGAACCGGCCGCCATCGTCTGGCAGCGCTCAGCGGACGACGTCGCGTCGCTCCGTGCGGCAGCTGCGGCGCACGGCCACGGACTCGGAGCATGGATGACCAAGAACGCCTTCGACCGGGAGACGCTCGCCGCGTCGGTCGACGCCGCGCCCGGGGCCGTCAGCGCCTTCGCACGGCTCGGCCTCGAGCAGGGCGACCACGCCTCTGACGTCGACGCGCTCGCACGCCGTGCGACGGGTGTCGAGCCGGACGCCGACACCGGCGCCGTGCCGGCGGACGCCGTCGACGCGGAGTTCCGCGCGACGAAGCACCGCCTGCGCGGGGTCGAGCGACGCTCCGTGCTGACCGCACCGTTCCTGGCACTCCGCGAACGCCTCGGCGGCGCCGGCACGATCGACCGCACCGCCCGTGGCCGACACGAGCTGCAGCGCGGCCTGAGCACCGCCGGTCCCGCACGCACCGTCGAGAACGGCGCCATGGGCCCCGTCGCGCGGCTCGTCGCCGCCGGCGTCGTCATGGCGACGCTGCTCCTCGCCGCGATCGGCACCCTCGCCGGGCTGCCCGTGCTGCGCGCCAGCGCCATCGCCGTCTACCTCTTCGCGCTGCTCGGGGTCGCCCCGCTGCTGCTCGTCCGCCCGATGCCGCTGGCACGGTTCGCGGCCTTCGCGGTGACCGCGTCGCTCGTCGGCACGATCGGCATCGGCTACACGATGGCGACCTTCCACATCTGGGCACCGGTCGTGCCGTTCGTCGGTGTCACGGTGCTGACGGCCCTCGCCGTCGCGATCGCCGTCCCGCGGGACGTCGCCGACCTGCGCCGCAGCCGCCTCGCCGCTCCCGAGGGCACGCTCCGCGCCCGCTGGGGCACCACGGCGACCGTCACCGCGCTGACGCTCGTCGGCCTCACGATCGTGGTCGTCTCCGCGCTCACCCACGTCGGTGACCCCGTCCCGGCCGGCCTGTTCGGCTCGCTCGGTCCGGGACTCGCCATCGGCCTCCTGGTCATCGTCGCGGCGGCCGTCGTGGCGCTCGTCCGCGGACGTGGCGTGGCCGTGCCCGTCGTGGTCCTCGGCGGGGTCGTGCAGCTCGCCCAGGCGATCACCTACGGCATGCCGACCGTGACCGCGGCAGCGCGGCACATCGGCGTCCTCGAGTACATCCGCCGCTACGGCGGCACGAACCCGACCGCCGACATCTTCCAGACCTGGTCGGGGCTGTTCGCCGCCGGCGCGTGGGTCGCCGACGTCGGGGGCATCGTCAACACGATGCTCATCGCCGCCTGGTTCCCCGTGCTCCTGGCCTTCAGCACCACCATCGCGGTGGGTGTCCTCGCGGCCAGCTGGCTGCCCGGTGCCCGTCGCCCGTGGATCGCGGCGTTCCTGACCGCGATGACCGGCTCGCTGAACACGACGTACTTCTCCCCGCAGTCGACCGGCATCCTGATGTCGATCGTGATCCTGGTGCTCGCCACCGGCCAGCTCCGCACCGCGGTCGTGACCGGTGCCGACGGCGAGGCCGTGGAGACGCTGCGTGCCCGCAAGGTCGGGCTGTCCCGGATCATCGCGATCGGCGGCATCGCCATCGTCCTCGCCGTGACGCACCAGATCTCGCCGTACCTGACGGTCGCGGCGCTGGTCACCCTGGTCGTCTTCCGCCTGCTCCGCCCGTGGTGGCTGCCGGTCGTGGTCCTCGTCCCCGCGGTGGTGTTCGCGCTGCTCAACGACGACGTCCTCGGCAAGTTCCTCTCGCTCGCCGCCGTCGGCCGCGTGCTCGACAACGTGCAGCCCCCGTCGCACGACATGACGGTGCTCCCGAAGCCGCTCGTCACGCGCCTGGCGTTCGACATCCCGGCCGCCGCGCTCATCGTGCTCGGGCTGATCGCGCTCATCACCGTCCTGCTCCGCCGTGACCGGCTGCACTGGGGGCTCCTGGCGGCAGCGGCGAGCCCGATCTCGCTGCTCGTCGCGACGAACTACGGCCAGGAGGGCATCTTCCGCGTCGTCCTGTTCGCCACCCCGTGGATCGCGATCCTCGCCGCGGCGCTCCCGGCTCCTGCCGGTCGCCTCGCCTGGTCCGGTCGCCTGGTGGAACGCTCGATGCGTCCGACCGCCGTCAAGTACGCGGTGGCGGCCGCCGGGGTCGCGGCGCTCGTCGCGGTCGGGGCGTTCGGCCAGACCGCGCTCGACTGGAACCGCGTCCCCACGCGGAGCCAGTCCGAGGCGACGCAGCTCTACGACCGCACCGCGCCGAAGGGCTCCCTGATGCTCCTGACCGGCTCCGCGAACGCCGTGCCGAGCAACACCGGCTCCCGGTACTTCGACGTGAACTACCTGTCCCGCGAGGTCCTCGGGGCCTACCCGGACTCGGCGGGCTCGTACGACGCCACCGGCGACGTGTCGAAGATGACCCGCGACCTCGTCAGCACCTGGCCCGCCACGAAGTACTACGCCCTGGTGGCGGAGCCCTTCGGCGCCTACGACGAGCGCTACGGCTACCAGAGCGACGCCGACTACCAGCAGCTCGGCGCGGCGATGGCGAAGTCCCCGTACTGGGAGCGCGTCTGGTCCTCCGGCACCACCGCGATGTACCAGCTGAGCCCGGCGGGACTGCGTCATGGCGCCGAGTAGGGCCAGGCACCGACGGGCGCGGCGAGGGATCGCCGCGCCCGTCGCGGCCGTCCTCGTCGCCGCGGTCGCCGTCGTCGGCCTCGTGGTCGGCCCCGTCGCCGCGAACGCGTGGACCGGTGCGACCAGGACGCCGTCAGCGTCGACGACGTCCGGCACGACGACGTACAGCACGGCCGCGGTCACCCGGGCGACCGGCACCACGGCCAGCGGCGCGGCCGACTGCAGCGCCGGCCGGGTGCTGACCGTCGTGGCCCACGCCGACGACGACCTGCTCTTCGACGGCACCGCGCTCCGCACCGACGTCGACGCCGGGCGCTGCGTGCGCTCCGTCGTCGTCACCGGGGGCGACGCCGGCAAGCCCGCCTGGTACTGGCAGGGCCGCGAGGACGGCCTGATGGCCGCCTACGCGAACCTGGCCGGGGTCTCCCCGCAGTGGGCGTCCGGCACCCTCACCACGGCCGGCAAGACGCTCCGCACCGCGACGCTCACCACGAACCCCCGCCTCAGCCTGGTGTTCCTGGAGCTCCCCGACGGCAACGTCGACGGCTCGGGCTTCGCCGCGGACGGCAGCGAGAGCCTGCAGAAGCTGTACCAGGGCGGCATCACGACGATGCACACGCTCACCGGTGCGGCCCAGCCCACGACCTACACCCTGCCGCAGCTGAAGGCCACGCTGCTCGGGGTCATGCAGGACTTCGCCCCGACCGACGTCCACACCCTCGACCAGGTGGGCAGCTACGGCGACGGCGACCACAGCGACCACCACACGATCGGCTACCTGACCAACCAGGTGCAGCAGCAGTACACGGGCACGCACGCGTTCACCGGGTACATGGGGTACCCGATCGCGAACCGTCCGTCGAACCTCACCCAGGCGCAGACCGACGCCAAGGGCGCCGTCTTCTACACGTACGCCGCGCACGACGGGGAGACCTGTGCCTCGTGGCAGGCCTGCTCCTCGAAGCCGGAGGGCTCGTGGCTGAGCCGCCAGTACACCGCCGGCTCGAGCGTCCCGACGACCCCCGGGAACCCCACGACCCCGGGCGGCACCACGCCGACCGAGCCGACCAGCCCGACCCGCGGCACCGACGTCACCGGCACGGCGACCGTCACGGCCAGCGGTGAGAACGCGGCCGACGGCCAGACGGCGAAGAAGGCCGTCGACGGCGTCTTCAGCGGCTACCCCGACGCCCCGAGCGCCGAGTGGGCCGTCCCGTGGGGCGGTGTCGGCACCTGGATCCAGCTCGGCTGGTCCGGCGCGACGAGCATCGGCGAGGTCGACCTGGCCGACCGTCCCAACGCCGACGACCAGGTCACCGGCGGCACCCTGACGTTCTCCGACGGCTCGAGCCTGACCGTCCCGTCGCTCGACAACGGCGGCGCCGTGACCCGCCTGGCGTTCACCGCCAGGAAGGTCACGTGGGCCCGGTTCACGGTCACGGCCGTCAGCAGCACCACCCGCAACGTCGGCCTCTCCGAGATCCGCGTCTACGGCCCGGCCACGTCGTCGTCCACCCCGACGCCGACCCCGACCGCGACGCCGACGGGGACGCCCACCGCGACCCCGACGGGCACACCGACCCCGACGCCGACCCCGACGTCGGTCGACATCACCGGCAGCGCGACCCCGACCGCCGCGTGGGACAACCCCGCCGACGGCCAGACCGTCGCGAAGGGCGTCGACGGCATCGTCTCCGGCTACCCGAAGAACTCGGCCGCCGAGTGGGTGGCTCCGTGGGGCCGCACCGGCGTCTGGTACCAGCTGGACTGGTCGTCGTCGGTCTCCCTGCAGCGCATCGTCCTGAACGACCGGCCGAACCTGTCCGACCACATCACGAGCGGCACCCTGACGTTCTCGGACGGCAGCCAGGTGCAGGTCGGGTCGCTGCCGGACGACGGCTCGGCGCTCACCGTCGACTTCAGCGCGCGGAACGTGAAGTGGGTCCGCTTCACCACGACCGGGGTGTCGAACAGCACCACGAACGTCGGGCTCTCGGAGATCCGCGCGTGGGGAGTCCGGTGACGGACACGTCGCTCGACGACCCACCGGTCGACGACGACGCCGCCGCGGCGCACGGGGCCGCACCGGCCCACGCTGAGGGGCTCGCACGCCACCGTCCGGCGCACAGCCGCGGCGCCCGGCGCCTGGCGCTCGGCGTCGGCGCCCTGGTGCTGGTCGCCGGGGTCGTCGCCGCGTCGGTGACGAGCACCGCCGACCGTGACAGCCATGACCCGAGCGGAGTGACCATGCCGACCACCGACGGTGACGGGTGGAATCGTGTGTTCTCCGAGGACTTCGCCGACACCACGCCCACCGGCGGCTTCGAGGGGCCCTACGCCGACCGCTTCTCCGTGTACCACGGCTTCGCGGACACCGCGGGGACCGGCCGCTACCAGGCCGACGTCCTCACGGCCCACGACGGCATGCTCGACATGCGGCTCCGCACGACGAAGGCCGGCACCCCGCTGGCCGGCGGCATCGTCCCGCTGATCGACGGCCGGTGGGGCGGTCAGACCTCCGGCCGGTACACCGTGCGGATGCGGAGCGACGAGGTCGCCGGGTACGGCGTCGCGATGCTCCTCTGGAGCGACCAGAACGTCTGGGCGGACGGCGAGATCGACTTCCCCGAGGGTGCGCTCGGCGCCCCGGCGTGGCTGAACGTGCACTGCCTCGCCGACCCCGCCGAGAAGTGCGTGCACCTGGAGACCGGGGCGTCCCTGGCCGACTGGCACACCTACACGATCGAGTGGACCCCGACGCGGATGTCGTTCCTCATCGACGGCGAGGTCGTCGGCTCCACGACGGAGAACATCCCGACGGCGCGCATGCACCTCGTCATCCAGGCCGGCTCGAACGCCGGCAACCCGCCGGCCGACGCCGACGGCTCCCTGCTCATCGACTGGATGACGATCGACGTCCCGGCCGACGGGGCGGCGCCGCAGGCGACGATGCCGTCACCGGTCCCGACGCAGCCGGCGGCCGGCTGACCGGCTCGGCACACAGACGGACGGGAGGCTCGGTGCGCGACGTGCACCGAGCCTCCCGTCCGTCGTGGTGGTGACGACACGCACGGATGGCCGGCCCCGACGGGACCGGCCACCTGTGCGTGTCGCGACGAGCTCGCGTCAGCGGCGTCCGTGGGCGCGCAGCGCGCGGAGCAGCCCCGTCAGGTGCGGCTCGGGGCCGTAGTGTTCCCGGACCCACTCGCGGCACCGTGCGCCGAGGGAGGGGTCGTGCACGGCCTCGTCGAGGACGTCGAGGACCTTCTTCGCGAGCGCCGCGGTGTCCTCGGGGTCGACGGTGAACCGTGCCCACTCGCCCGCGAGGATCTCGCCGGTGCCACCGGAGGCCGCCGCGACGACGGGGCGTCCGGCGGACATGGCCTCGACGACGACGCGACCGAAGCCCTCCGGTTCGATCGACGGCACGACGACGAGGTCGGCCGCGTGCAGGAGCGGGACGACGTCGTCCCGCTCCGGCAGCACGAGGACCGACCCGTCCGGGAGCGCGTCGATCGCCCGCTGCACCGCGGGGGCGTCGACGGGGTAGAGCGCGCCGGCGAGCACCAGGAGGGGCTCGCGGCGTGGGGCGCCGGCGCCGCTCGAGCCGCTCGTGACGGTCGTCACGGGCAGGCGGTCCGAGGCCGCGGCGAGGACACGGCCCCAGGCCTCGAGCAGGGCGAGCACGCCCTTGGACGGGGTGAGCCGCCCGTAGTACAGGACCGTGGGCGTGGCGTCGTCGATGTCGAGCGCCACGCGGGCGGCGTGCACCTGGGCCGGTGTCGACGCGGGGAAGGCGTCGGTGTCGACCCCGTTCGGGACGACGGTGATGCGCTGCGGCGGCACACCGGCCGCGGCCCAGGCACGCGCCATCGCGTGCGAGACCGCGAGGTACTCGGTGCGTCCGCCGGCCAGCAGCCCGAGGCGCGCGTAGTTCGGCGCGTGGTGCAGGTGGACCACGAGCGGGACACGGGCGACCGTCGACACGAGACGGCCCCACGGCAGGAACTCCGGCCGGTTCAGCCAGAGCACGTCGAGGCGTGCCCGCCGCACGGCGAGGCCCTGGCGGACGAACCGGAGGGCGTCTCCGAACGCGGACCGCAGGGTGAAGCGGTAGTCGCTCGCACGGTGCAGACGGACGCCGAGCCGGTCGTACGGGGCGCGGCCCGCGTCGGCGGGGCCGCTGAGCGCAGGACGGTGCCAGACCTCGACGTCGAGGCCGGCGGCGACGAGGTCGCGGGTGTCCTCGAGGACGCAGCGTTCCACGCCGCCCGTGATCGCGAGGCCGTTCGTCACGATGCCGACCCGTGGGGGCCGTGTCGCGGTGGTGCGGTGCCGACGGCGCGGACGCCGGCGGTCGGTGCCACGGTGGCTCATGCGACACCGCCGCGGGCCGCGCGCAGGCGGCGGAAGAACCAGGGCATGCAGGCGAGGACACCGGCGACCCGGACGCAGTTCCAGAACAGGTCCTGCGGCACGAACACCGAGATGCCGGCCACGACCAGGGATGCGATGACGACCAGGACCACGCGGAGCTCCGGGCCCCGCCACTCACGGCGGTCGGACAGCGCCCACTGCTGCATGGCGGCGAGCCCGGCGTAGGCGACGACGGTGGCGACGCCCGCCCCGGCGATGCCGAGGACCGGCACCAGGAGCAGGTTCGCACCGATGTTGACGGCGCCGGCGATCGCGCCGATCACCCCGACGGCGACACCGCGGCGCTCGACCAGCAGGAGCCGGCCGGTGGCACCGCTCGCGACGACCGGGAAGGCGGTGATGGCCACGACGAACACCACGACGGTGAGGTCCTGCACGCGGTAGGAGGCCGGCGCCAGGATCGGCAGCGCGACCGGCGACACGAGCGTCACGGCGAGGAGCACGGGCGCGAGGAGCTTGTACAGCTCGTCGCGGGAGTGCATCGCGAGCTGCCGACGGGCGACACCGTCACGGAGGGCGGCGAAGTGCGGCGCCCAGGCCTGGTTCGTGAAGGTCAGCAGGAGGATGACGGCCGACCCGACGACGTAGGCGATCTGGTAGCGGGCGACCTCGTCCGGGCCGAGCAGGCGCTGCACGACGAGGCGGTCCCCGGCGTTCAGCACGAAGTAGGACAGGCTGCCGAGGGCGATCGGGATGCCGAGGCGGAAGGCCCTGGCGGTCGTCTTCCGGTCCAGGAGCCCGGCGAGGCGCGGCTTCGTCGCCGCGATGCCGATGACCATCGCCACGCCCTGCGCGACGACGCCGCCCCACGCGTACGTGGTGGCGTCGGCCCGGACGAAGGTGAGCAGTCCGAGCCCGATGATCGAGCCGCCGATCGAGGACAGCAGGCTCGTCACGGCGAAGACCTTGATGCGGTCCTGCGCGACGAGGAGCGCGAGGGAGATCTGCACGATCGCCGCGGGGCCGGTCCACAGCACGGCGACGAGGAGCAGCGGGTGGTTGCCGATGAACCCGGCGGCGTCGCCCCAGAGCGGGATGGTCGTCAGGGCGAGGACGGTGACGACGCTCGCCGTGATCATGCCGACGGCGAGCAGGCCGCGGGCGCGGGTGTCGGACCCGTCCTCGGCGCGCTGCAGCACCGACGCCTGGTCGATGCCCATCACCGCGAGGACGACGAGCGCCTGGTAGAGGGCGATCGCGGACGCCAGGACGCCGAACTCCGCCGGTGGCATGAGGTGCGCCAGCACGGGGGAGATGAGCGAGGAGACGACGAGCTGCATCGACCAGACGACGACGTACAGCAGGCCCCGGCCGAAGAGGACCGACGCGCCCTTGCGGACGGCGACGCTGCCCGTGTCGAGGGACTCCGTCGCGCCCTCGGCGGGAGCGAGGTCCGGGACGGTGATGGTGCCGGT
>NZ_JALNUI010000005.1 GCF_026544205.1 Curtobacterium sp. GC_Cur_3 | reverse complement strand
GCGGACACCATGGCCGTACCGTGACGGGCGCGGTCCGCTGCCCGTCAATCTTCATCAACCCAAGCGCGGGTCGAGGCCGTACTGGTGCGGGGCGCCGAGGTGTTCGCGGAGCGTTGCCCCGTCGCCGGCGGGCACCACCTCGATGACGCGTACACGGTGCCCGACGACGCGAACCTCGCCGACCGCCCGCAGGGCGTCAAGGCATGAGCGCTCGACCCCGCCGCGTCCGCACGACTCTGGACGGTGTCGACGGAACTCGTCGGCCGCTGATGATCCGGAGGCAACGCTGTCGAATGACCGGTCCTGCCTCGACATCGAGCGGGCGGATGGCCGACCGCCGGACCCTGGCGGGTCCGGGCTGTGTTCCGTTGACCTCAGTGGCGTGCGCCCGAGGTTACAGCCAGCAGCAGGCCGGGGAACCGCAGGTTGAGCTCCTCGACGCGCAGGCGGATGTCGTGCGTCCGGCCGTGGACCTCGTACACCACCATGCCCGCCTCTCGGAGCGTCTTGAAGTGGTACGAACAGGTCGCTTTCGACGCGGCGAACGCCGCCCAGACGTCGTTCTTCGGCAACGGCGCGCCGTCGGCGAGCATCCGGACGATCTCGAGCCGGGTGGGATCGCCCAGTGCCTTCAGGACCGTCGCAAGCGGTACGTCCGCCAGGTCGGCGCTCGGGTACTCGGGCATCCGTGTCCAATCGTTCGATGATTCTCTAACGGTCTACTAGCGTGTCCGTATGACATCCTTCGAACGATCGTATCCGGCCCGTGGCATGGGCGCTGCTGCACTGGCGCGCCTGTGGGTCCTCGCTGCTGCACTGTTCGTGGTCGGGACGAACGCGTTCGTGATCGCCGGTATCCTACCGGACCTCGCCGAGGGGTTGCGCACCTCCACCGGGGCGGTCGCCACGGCAATCACCTGGTACGCCGCCGTCGTCGCGTTGGCGTCGCCCCTCGTCGCCACGTTCCTGGCGGTGGTCCCGCGCCGGGGCCTCCTGACGACCGGGATGGCGTTGGTCGGGATCGGCACCGCGGTCACGGCGGTGGCGGGGAACGTCGACGTCTTCATAGTCGGACGCGTCATCGCCGCGCTCGGCGGTGCGGCCCTCGTGCCGCCCGCCACCGCGGCTGCCCCGACGCTCGTCGAGCCGCACCACCGCGGACGCGCGATCGCAATCGTCACTGCAGGATTCGCCGGCGCGATCGCGTTCGGGTCACCGCTCGGCGCGGCGGTCGCTGCCGGGATCGGGTGGCGGGCCGCGCTCGCCGGCATCGCGGTGCTCGCCGGGCTCCTCGCGGTCACGCTCGGGCTGACGATGACAGGCATCCCCGGTGCTGCCGCGCGGTCGCTGCGGGAGCGCTTCAGCGTCCTCGCGGATCGCCGGATTCTCCTCGCGTTGGTCGCGATGGTGTCCTACATGGTGTCGTTCAACGTGCTCTACGTCTTCACCTCGGAGGTCCTCGCGCCGGTCGTCGGCGGGCGTCCCGGCGTGCTCGCCGTCGTGCTGCTCTCCTTCGGGCTCGCGACCCTGGTGGGGACATGGCTCGGTGGGATCGCGGTGGATCGGCGAAGCGGCGTGTGGGCCACCGTCCTCGGCCTCATCGCGATGGCCGCTGTCTACGCGGCGCTGTCCGTGTCCACTCGATCGCTGCCCGGCGCGGTCGTGCTCTACGCCGTGTGGGGCCTCGTCGCCATCGCGCCGCAGATCGGGATCCAGGCCGTCCTCGTCGCGGCCAACCCGGCAGAGATCGGCGTCTCACTGTCGTGGTACTCGACCGCGACGTACGTCGGCATCGCAGTCGCCCCTGTCCTCGGTGCGGGTGCACTCCACCTCGGCGCGTGGGCGGTGTTCCTCGCGGCGGGCGTGGCCGCACTCGTCGCGCTCGCACTCGTCGCCGTCTCGACGCGCGCCGGCAACGGCCGATCGGCGGCGTGAGTCGCCGCCCATGCATCCGACACCGACACGCATCAGCGCCGGATCGTGCTACTCGAACGCCCGCGATGCTCTGCGGACGCAGAAGCGCCCATGGACGCCGCTCGCGACTCAGCCGCCGATCCCCTGCAGAGACACAGGGCGTTCTCTAGGCTCGGAACATGGAACCCGCAGGACTGCTGGCCGTCGTGAACCCGCCGGGCGCATCGAACAGTCTGCCGCCGCACATCTGGATCGCTGCGGTGGTCGTGATCCTGATCGTGGGCGCTGCACTGTCAACCCGGCGACGGCGAAAGTAGTCCTCGTGATGGCTCCCGTTCAAGTGGTCGTCGCCTTCGCGATCGGAGCCGCGTTCCTGATGGCAGCGATCGGATACGCCTTCTATCGGAAGCTCCAAGGCTCAACGGAGCCAACGAACCGGCTCTCAAATGCTCTCGCCACCGTAGGGGGAGTGATTGCGGGCGGTGCGATGCTCTGGGGGCTCGCGCACCAGGGCATCTTCACCTGATCATTCGTCGGGTGACCCGACGGCCATGTCCGCAGAAGGATCCGCAACCGAAACGTTCACGATCTGTCGTCGCTGTCTTTGCTGTGTCGCGACGTGGTGACGAGAAGGTGGATGCCGAAGGATGCAGCGACCACGCCTCCGACGAGACTGGGGATCCCGAACGCGAGATCCCCCGCCACCAGACGCACGAAACCGACCACGACGAAGACAGACCCCAGGACCGCGCTCGTGATGTGGACCCCTTGCGTGTATGAGCCTCGGAGTGCCCGACCAGCCGCGAGGTCGGCGTCCATGAAGCGCTTCTGCCGTTCCGATTGCTCGTTCTCGGGCTTCCGCCCAATGCGTCGCTCAATGAGCATGAGGACCACAGCAACGATCATCAGCGAGTAGAAGACCACCGCACCAATCACGGTTGCTCCCTGTTTCAGACCGGTTGACTCGTCACCGCCCGAGTCTGTCAGCCACGCTCGCTCATCTCGCTGCGAAGCCAGCCAGGTTGCCCGCGAGCGTGGGTCGGTCAAGATATCGCTCGGCCTGTCTGGATAGCCGGTGGGTTACCGGCCGGGACCGGTGTCGCTGATGTGTCCCGGACGACGATCCGCTACCGAACGAGACGCCCCAGCTCTCCGAGGGACAGTCAGCGCTTGCGGCGAAGAAACATCGTGACTCCGACAGCGACGATCGCCACGATCACGAGGACGAACGCCCACAGAGGAATCGTGGCGCCCGACTTCGGACTGACAGCAGCGAGCATGACGACCGCGGAGGCGACGAGTGCGTTCACGTGCCTGAGACTAGGGGCGACCGCTGTCTCGTTACCCGATCGGCTTATGGGTATCCCCCGAGCCGGGTGGTGTTGCAACGTCCGCCTGAAACCAAGATCGGCTACTGAGACAATTCCAAGCGTCTAGGTCAGGAAGAGCGCGGTCGAGCGCAGCGCACAGCGTACGTTGGCGCCTGTGCCCTTTCGCCGAGTACTCGCGTTGACCGTCGTCGCCCTGGGCGGAGCTGTCATGACGCTTGTTGGCGGAATGAAGGTCATCCATGGCGGTGACCCAATGGCGTTCCTCCTGCTGATCGCGGGCGTCTTCCTCGTAGTGCTCTCACTTGTCGGCTTCGCCACGAGGGCTAACCGGGTGCGGCGTTCGAACAAGGACGCCCGGTAGCCGATCGGGTAACGGGAACCACGCTGCACGCTGCGGATCGGCCACACTGATGAGGTGCGTTTCGATACTGTCCTGACCGAGGCCGACGTCCCTCCGCTCCGAACTGAGGTCGCTGCCCTCCGGCTCCCGAGACGCCGGCTCGCGCGCGGCGTGAGTGTGCGACGGGATGGTCGCGAACGTCCGTGGCAGTTCCAAGCGGTCGTTGACGAGCGCGACCAAAGTTGGATGTTCGACCGGCAGGGGGACTCGCATCGGGACCGCTATGCGGAGGGCGTGCTTCATTCTGTTGACGGCCCGTCCGAGGTGAGTTTCGCGCGTAGCGGCGCAGTGGCCCCTCCTGTTCGATTGCTCACTCCGGAACTGCTTCTCCTGTGGGGGGCGCCCGCGAGCTATTCACCGATGCTCGTCCAGCGAATCAAGGAGCACTGGCTGCTGTTCACGTTTGAGCACGAGTTCGACCCCGCGCAACGCACGACGCTGGTCGTCGACGAGCGCGACGGAGTCGCACACCGCTCGTACGACCTGGGTCAGATCACAGTGCTCACCGAGCTCCGCGTCATAGAAGACGACGAGCCGATCCCCTCGCGTCCACGCTTCTCACGACTGCAGGAGTGGCCCACGCTCGAGTACTGAGAACGTGTCTGCACGGACCCGTCCGTGTGCGGATGCGTCACTGAGACAAGTTCGCCTCTTGACACCGGAGTCTGCAGTGCGACCGTCAGCTGTCTAATGCATGAGCCCAGAGCATCAGTAGAACTCCTGAGGCGGCGACGACCCCGATTCCGAACCAGAACCAAGGAGCACTTGCGCCGCGGTCTGCTCTGGCCCGGCCGACCCCATCACGGCGAACTGCGATCACGACAGCACGACCGATGAGTCCACAGCCCACCAGCGCGACGCTCACGATCCCAGACCACGTCCACCATGAGAACTCCATGTGGCAAGGATGCCGGATCTGATCGGCTGCATCGAGAGCGACCGCGCGGGCAGTTGTCGTCTCGATAGCCGATCGGCTAACGGGACCCCACTGAGCAGTCAAATGTCCGTCGATCTGAAAGTCATTTGCAGATTGTTCCTCGACGCCCTACGATCTGAAAGACCGTTTCAGATCGCAGGGAGTCGTCGTGCAGGAAAATCGTCCGAACCTCGCTAACCCGGGGGTCCTCGATGCGTTGTCCCACCCGGTGCGTCTCGACGTCCTCGGATACCTCGCCTCTTCGGGCCCAGCGACGGCCTCACAGTGCGCCCGCGCGGTCGGGGACACTCCGTCGAACTGCAGCTACCACCTCCGGGTGCTGGCTTCCCACGGGTTGGTCGAGCCGGATCCCTCGGGCGATGGTCGCTCCCGGCCGTGGCGCACGAGCATCACCGGGTTCACCACCGACGACGTCGACCCGGCCGACCTGGCTGGCGTCGACCGGATGCTGGCTGCTTCGGTCGAGCTCGACCACCACCTGCTCCGCGAGTACCTTCGCGGCCGCGACGTCGTACCGCCGGAGTGGCGGACGGTGGACCTGCACGCCTCCTACGGCCTCGCCCTCTCGCCGGCCGAGCTCGCCGAGGTCATCGAACGACTCGACGCGGTCGTCCGGCCGTACATCCAGGCGACCCGGACGGACGCACCCTCCGACGCCGAACACGTGCACCTGTCGCTCAGTGCGTTCCCGCGGTTCGGGTTCGGACCGGGCCGGTGATGACGACGACCACCCGTCCCGGGCTCAGGGGCTCAGCGATGGCTGTACCCGCGTTCCGGCGGCTCTGGCTCGCCGGGCTCGTGTCGGACACCGGCGATTGGTTGATGTTCATCGCTCTGCCGCTGGTCGTCCTCCAGCTCACCGGTTCCGCAGTCGGCACGTCGTTCGCCTTCCTCCTCGAGCTCGCCCCGCCAGTGCTGCTCGCTCCGGTCGTCGCACGGGTCACCGACCGGTTGTCACACCGGTTGGTGATGGTCGTGGCGATGGTCGGGCAGGCGCTGACGCTGCTGCCGTTGCTCCTGGTGCACGCGGCGTCGGACCTGCCGATCGTCTACGGAGTCATCGTGGCTCAAGCATCGTTCGGCGCATTCTTCCTGCCGGCGAAGAACGCGCTCCTGCCAACACTCGTCGGACTCGAGCGTGCGAACTCGGCGAACGCGCTCGTCGGGCTGAACAACGACCTCGGCCGGATCGTCGGTGGCCCGCTCGGTGGTGTGCTCCTCGCGGTCGGCTCGTTGAGCGCCATTGCGCTCATCGACATGGCCTCCTACGTCGTCGCGGCTGCCCTCGTCCTCAGCCTGCCCCGCGAACGCCGAACCAACCCGGGCGGGCATCCCAGCACGCACCCAAGCGCGCCGAAGCCCAGCGGCGTCCTCCACGCCCTCGCCCACCGGCCGACGCTGCACCTCGTCCTGGTGAACACCGTCGCATCGGTCGCACAAGGACTCTTCCTCGTCCTGTTCGTCTTCTTCGTCACCGACGTGATCCGCGGGAACGAAGCCGACGTCGGCCTCCTCCGCGGCGTGCAGGCGATCGGAGCCATCGGCGCCGGGCTCGTCCTCGGCGTCCTTGGGGCCAAGATCGACGCCTTACGGCTCGCTCTCATCGGCACTAGCATGCTGACGCTCATCACCATGCTCTGCTGGAACGCGTCGTTCGTCACCCATGCCGTGCCGCTCTACGCGCTGCTCTTCGCCATGATCGGGGTACCCGCGGTCTTCATGGGCGCGGGACTGACCAGCCTCCTGCAACAGGCCACCCGCGGCGCGCACCGGGGAAGCGCCTTCGCCGCACTCGGCCTCGGCCAGGCGATCGGCCAGGCGATCGGAATAACGGCCGCGGGGCTCCTGCAGGAACCGCTCGGCACACTGCCCCTGCTTGAAGCCCAAGCCGGCACCTACGCGCTCACCGCGATGCTGGCCATCGTCCTGCTCCCACGACGTTCACGCACAACTTCCGGCCGGCCCGCGCTGTCAGAGCCCGCTCCAAGTTCGTCCGATTGACCATCCCCAACTGGACTGTAGCTAGCGGACTGCTGCGCCGAGAGGCATCCTTCTAGGCTTGCCGGATGACCATCGATGTCGAGCCGCGCCTCTTTCGCGCCGAGGACGCTCCAGAGCTGACGGCTCTGCTGAACTCGGCATATCGAGAGCTGCAAGAAGCGGGCTTGAACTTCACCGCAGCCACCCAAGACGTCGAGACAACTCGACAGCGGGTGGCAGAGGGCGTCTGCTGGGTGGTGGAACACGACGGCCGGGTGGCCGCGAGCATGACGATGTCCGTGCCTCCGCCGGAGGACGTTCGACCGCTGTCCGCGCACGCTCGAGTGGCAGGCACCGGATGGTTGTGCCAGGTGGCAGTCGGGCCAGAGCTGCGTGGTCGCGCCGTCGCGAAGTCGCTGTTCGAGGTCGCCGTGGCGTGGGCCGTGCGGCATGGCATGACGACGATCGGGCTCGACACCGCAGCACCTGCGGGGCACCTCGTCGCCATGTACGCGCGGTGGGGCTTCGAACACGTCGACACGGTGCGCTTCCCCGGCAAGAACTACGACAGCGTCGTGATGACGCGAAGGGTGACCGGCCAGGAGGACCCGCAGACATCGCCCAACAGCCGTTCTTGATCCTGTGAGACGCCGCCTCGGATGCGGGCTCCCTTGGGAAGCACGAGTGAATCGGGACCTACGCTCGGGTCATGCCAGAGAACGCCACGGATGCGTGGTTCGGAGTCCGCTGCGTGTTCCGCCACGGCGGGAGCACGTACGAGGAGCGCATCGTCATCGTCCTCGCCGCTGACTTCGATCACGCGATCGCGAAGGCTGAGGACGATGCCGCTGAGTACGCCGATGACGTGAACGCGGAGTACGTCGGGCTCGCTCAGGCCTTTGCGCTCTTCGACGACCTCGGTGACGGTTCGGAGGTCTTCTCCCTGATGCGGGACTCTGACCTCACCCCTGACGAGTACCTCACCGCCTTCTTCGACACGGGAGACGAGCGGCAGCACGATGCCGGTCGGTCGTGGCCGAAGTCCTCCTAGGCTTCTGCCCATGCCATCGGATGCCCTCGCCGCCTACGGGCGCCGCGCTGCGGAGTACGCCGAGCACCTCGGGTCGATGGCATCGGTGCACCCGTCCGACGTGCACCTCGTGACGACGTGGGCAGCCTCCGTCGACGGCACGCTGCTCGACGCCGGGTGCGGCCCCGGCCACTGGACAGCGCACCTCGCCGGGCAGGGCATCAACGTCCGAGGCGTCGATCAGGTCCCCGCCTTCATCGACCACGCTCGCAGCACCTACCCCGACGTGCCCTTCACGCTCGGCAGCATCGACGCCCTCCAGGACCCAGCCGACACGTACGGCGGCGTCCTGGCTTGGTACTCCCTCATCCACCACGAGCCGAGCGCGATCCGCCGCCCCCTCGACGAGTTCGCGCGGGTCCTTCAACCGGGCGGCCACCTCCTCGTGAGCTTCTTCCTCGGGGACGCCCTCGAGCCCTTCGACCACGCGATCGTCACCGCTTGGCGCTGGCCGGCCGACCTCCTCGCGCAGGAGCTCGAGGCCGCAGGCTTCGACCTCGTCGAGACGCACACCCGCGCCGCTGCTAATGGGACGCCCCGCCCTCACGGCGCGATCGTCGCGCGCCTGAAGGGCACCGACCAGGCGCCCTCCTAGCGACCGTCGGGCGCCAGCGTCACCCACTCCTCGTCGCGCACGTAGCCGACCACGTCGTTGGCGGCCAGGATCGCCGCGTTGTCGGCCGAGCCTCCAGTCCGGAACCGCGTGACGCCGTCGGCGAGCAGCGCCAGCACCGACGCCGCCTTGGCAGCGACACCCAGACCTCGTCCGCGCCAGGCCGGGTGCACGACCGTGAAGTCCGTCTCGGCGTCCGACCCGTCGACGTCGACGAACGTCATCGCGACCAGCTCCCCGCTCAGGAGGAACACCCCGAATGCCCGCCGCGACTCCGAAGGCGTCGCACGCTGCCGGTCGAGCGGCGTGTGCTGCGTCGCGATGCTGCCCGGGTAGTCCCCGATGGTCAGGGCATCGAGGGCAAGGACGGCGTCAACGTCGGCATGGCTGAGCTCGCGCACCGAACCGACATCGGCCGTCCGGGCAACGAGGCCCTGCAACCGGGGCTGATCGACCGCGTGCGCGTCGAGCTGCGCGCCGAACGAGCGGGCGACGACGGTCCACCCCTGCGCCTCGAGCTCCCACCGCTCCGGTGCGTCCGCGGGCATGACCTTCATCGGGGCCACAGCAGCTCGAAGCGCTCGCACACGACCGGCATGTCCGGCGCGAAGCCGCGGGGGTTCTCGGAGTGCTCCCGCCAGTAGCGCTCATGCGAGGACCGCCAGTAGGCGAGGGTCCGGTCGCCCTCTCCCTCGGCGTGTGCGTGCTCGGCGTCGACCTGGTCGAACGGGACGATAATGATCCTCGTGGTCACGAGCACGGCTCGGGGCTCCCCAGCGCCATCGAGGATGACGCTGAGCTCGCCGACCTCGGGCAGCGGGTCGCCGCTCTCCTCGTGGTCCCAGAGCGAGGACGCGGTCCCGTCCTTCACCCCGCGCAGCACCAGGTCGAGCAGGGCGTCGGCGTGCTCCGGCGTCGCGCCGAAGGCCCACGCGAGCGGGACGGCTTCCGGCAGGTCGGGGGACTCGCGGCGGCGGGCTGCCCAGAAGGCGGGCACGGACGGCGACGGTGCGATCACGACGACAACGGTAGCGGGCGTCCAGTTGGCCACCATGGTGGGCGGCGACCAGCCGCCGGACGGGAGGCTCGGTGCCAGCCCGGTGGGGAGCCTCCAGTCCGGCCCGTGCCCTGGCCTGACACCGGGAGGTGTCGTGGCCGGTGAGGTCAGTCCGGCAGGTTGACGACCGCGGTCCGCAGGTCCAGCCGCCGGTGGTGATGTCCGTGGAGCAGTGCGCCTCGGGCGTGGTCCACGGTCAGTGCGACGGCACCCTCGACACTGGCAGCGTCCCCGAGCTCGCTCACCACGACGTCGAGGTCCGGCCGATAGCGCTGGACGGCAGCGCGGACACCCGGGGTCAGCACGGGGTTCCTGCCGACACCGCCGCCGAGGACCACGATGCCCGGGTCCACGACCGCGGCCAGGGTCAACGCGAGCTGGCCGACGTCGTCGGCGTGCTGCTCCACGACTCCGCGGGCGACCGGGTTGCCGCCTGCAGCGGCGGTGAACAACTCCGGCACCGTGCGGGGTGGATCGGTGGGTTCATCCGACCAGGCCTCATGGGCGCGTTCAAGCAGCCGACCGGAGCCGAGGTACCGCTCGAGTGCCCAGGCGTCCTCCTGGCGGCGGGAGGGCCAACCGACGGGGACCGCGGAGACCTCGCCCGCGCCACCGTGGGCACCGCGGAGGACCCGGCGACCGGCCACGATCCCCGCGCCGATGCGCACGCCGACCTGCAGGTAGACGAAGTCCTCCTGCCCCCGAGCAGCGCCCTGCTCCATCTCGGCCAGCGCAGCGCAGTTCACGTTGTTCTCGAGCAGCACGGGGAGGCCACGAGGGACGCCGAGTGCCGGGAGCAACTCGTCGATGGGCGGAGCACCGGAGTTCGATCCACCGTCACCGGACAGGTAGTCCGGGATCACCCGGGGCAGCGCGACCCCGGCCGCACGGAGTGGACCGTTGCCGTTCCCGACCGCGCGCCTGATCCGTTTCACCACCGAGCGGACCGCGTCCGTCCCGGTGTCGGTGGCCGCGAGGTCGACCGCGAACTCGGCGAGCACCCGGCCGTCGACACCGCGCGCTCGTGCGTGCACACGGGTGGACCCGACGTCGATCCCCATCAGCCAGCCAGCGGTGGGGGCGACGGCGTACACGGTGGCAGCCCGACCGAGCGCCCCCTGTGCGGTCCGGACGGCCTGGACGAGCCCGAGGTCGATGAGGCGCCCCACCGCGGTGCCGACCGTCGGGGCCGAGAGCGACGTGTTCCGGGCGACGAGGGGCCGGGTGGCTTCACCTTCGTCCACGATCACCGACAGGACCGCGCGTTCCGTGTCCGTCAGATCCGACTCGACGGTGATCTCCGCCATGCGACGCCCCTTGTTTCGTGTTCGTGAATTCTGTCAGGTCGTCCTCCCCGAGGGTTGACCAGTCTGACTTATTAAGACAGATTACTTAAAGAAGGGCCGGGTCACCGGCACACCACGAGGGAACGGACACCAATGGCACAGCACGAATGGCTCAGCTTCGACCAGGGCGTCGCCGACCAGGCAACGGTCGTCGACGCAGCGACCCAGACCCTCATCGAGTGGTTCGAGGCGGGCGGCGCGGACGCACTCGTGGGCCGCAGCGTGGTCATCGCCGGGATCGGAGCCAGCCACGCGGCCGCAGCGACCCCGGTGTACGCGCTGCGGTCGGACGGGGTCCAGGCGTACCGGTCGAGCTGCGCGGACATCCCGGACGACGGTGTCGCGCTCGCCGACGTGTACGTCGCGGTCTCGCAGGGAGGCAGGAGCCGGGAGACGATCCAGGCGCTCCTCACCGTCCCGGCGGAGCAGCGGGTGGCCGTCGTCAACGACTCCGACTCCCCGCTGGCCGACACGGCGGGGACCGTCATCGGCCTCGGTGACCTGGTCGACAGCCACATGTCGTCGATCGGCTTCAGCGCGACGGTCGTGGCGCTCGGGCTCCTGGCCGACCGTCTGGCTGGCCGACCGACGCACCAGGGATGGACCGGCTTGGCCGCGCGTGCGGCCGCGGTCGTCGACGACGCCGACGAGCAGCTCCGAGCCTTCGCGGCCGAGATCGCCCTGCGGGGGACGGTGGACATCGTTTCGCGCGCAGCCGACCTGACCGCCGCCGAGCAGGGAGCGCTCCTGTTCCGTGAGGGGCCGGGTCTCCCGGCGATGGCGATGGACACACGGTCCTACCTGCACGGCCCGATGGACTGCGCCGGTCCCGCGACCAGCCACGTGCTGTTCGGTGGCGCACGTGAGGGCCTCCTCGCAGAGCAGCTCGCCGAGAAGGACGTGCCCGTCCTGCTCGTGACCGACGAGGACGTCGACGCACCCGCGACCGTCGTGCGGATCCCCGTGCTCCCTCCGACCCAGCGGGTGCTCGTCGAGGTCGCACTGCTGCAGCGGCTGGTCCAGCACACGGCAGCGGCCGCCGGGAAGGACCTCGAGGCACGTGCCTTCACGCGCTACGACACGAAGGTGGACTCGGTGCAGCAGGTCGTGGACGGCACGGTGTGAGCGGCGTGCTCGTCGGCCTCGACGTCGGAGGGTCGAAGACCGCGATCCGCGCGGTCGACGAACAGGGTGACGTCCGGTACGAAGCCACCCTGCCCACCGACCGCTGGCGCGGGGAGTCATGGTCCGGCAAGGCCGCGATCCTCGTGGCCGCTGTCCGGTCCGTCGTCCCCGTCCCCGTCCTCGCGCTGGCGGTCGGCGCCCACGGCTGTGACACCGATGAGCAGTGTGCTGCGCTCGCTCGTGAACTCGACCGGCTCCTCGACGTCCCGGTCCGGGTGGTCAACGACGCGCAGCTCCTCGGCCACGCCGTCTCCCGACCAGACGCGGTCGGCCTGATCGCCGGCACCGGGGCGATCGCGGTGGCGACGACGACGGACGGGCGGACCGTGCACGCCGGGGGCTGGGGCTGGCTCGTCGGTGACGACGGCGGTGCGACGGGCATCATGCGCGAGACGGTGCGCGCGGCACTGCAGGCATCCGACCGAGGTGCGAGTGACCTGGTACTCGAACGCTCGCTCTCCGGTGCCGCCGAGGTCGGAACGCTCGGCGACCTCGCGTTCGGCATGATGCTCGCGCGCCCCGAACGGTGGGCGACGCACGCAAGTGCCGTGTTCGTCGCCGCGGAGGCTGGGTCATCGATCGCCCGGACAGTCCTCGACGCCGCTGCTGCGTCGCTCGCGGGTCTCGTCACGGTCGTCGAGCGCCTCGGCGCCCCGGTCGGTCACGTCGTGCTCGGCGGCGGCGTCGTCCGGGGGCAACCCCGGTACGCCGCACGCGTCGCCGAGCTGATCCGCGCGGAGCACCCCGGCACCACGGTCGTCCTGCTCCACGAACCGCCGGTCGCCGGCGCGGTCGCGCTCGCTCGACAGCTCGTCCCCGCTCAACCTCACCCAGACCGCATGCACCACCCGATCCCCTGACCCCAGAAGGACCACCATGCGCACCTCCACCTCCATGCGGCTCGCCGCACTCGTCCTCGCCGTCGGCACGGTCGCGACGCTCACCGGCTGCAGCAGCGACGCTTCCGCCGGCAGCGGCTCGTCCGCCGGCGGATCGGGAGCCCTCAACACCGTCACCGGCATCAAGGGGACCATCACGAAGGACTCCGCCATCGCGGCCAAGGTGCCGTCCGCGTACCGCGATGGGCTCACCGTGGGCACCGACGCGACGATGGCGCCGAAGG
Organism: Curtobacterium sp. GC_Cur_3; assembly: GCF_026544205.1. Lineage (GTDB taxonomy): Bacteria > Actinomycetota > Actinomycetes > Actinomycetales > Microbacteriaceae > Curtobacterium. The sequence goes on along the minus strand of NZ_JALNUI010000005.1, from coordinate 148,640 downwards.
AGTTCCTCGACGCTGACGGCAAGACGTTCAAGGGCCTCGACATCGACCTCACCTACGCCATCGGCAACGTGCTCGGCGTGCGGATGACGTTCGTCAACGCAGGGTTCGACACCCTGCTGCCCGGCGTCCAGAACGGCCGCTACGACTTCGTCGCCTCGTCGGCCGCCCCCACGCTCGAGCGGGAGAAGGTCGTGGACTTCGTCAGTGTCGACCGGTCCGGAGAGTCGCTCCTCGTCCGTTCCGCCGACAAGTCGTCCCTCAAGGACATCACCTCGCTCTGCGGCAAGCAGGCCGGTGCGATCAAGGGCTCCTTGCAGGTCGAGGACCTCGCGGAGCAGAGCACCAAGTGCACCGACGACGGCAAGCAGCCGATCGACACCTCGCTCTTCCCCGACGCCGCGGCGGTCAACCTCGCGCTGAACAGCAGCCGGGTCGACGTGGCCTTCTTCGACACCCCGACGTCCGCCTACCAGGCGAAGCGGTCCGGCGGGAAGCTCGTCGTGGTGGGGCCGATCTACCGCGCCGGGCTCGAGGGCGTGTTCATGAAGCAGGGCAGCGGTCTCGCCGAGCCGGTGGCCGCCGCCGTGAACGAGCTGATCGAGAACGGGACCTACCAGCAGCTCCTCGAGAAGTGGGGACTCGGGAAGAGCGCGATCGACAAGGCCTACGTCAACCCTGCGACCAACGGCAAGGCCGAGTGACATGAGCGACGTGCAGCAGGCGGGCGACACCTTCGTCCCCCTCCGGGCCCGGAGTCGACCGAAGCCCCTGTCGTGGGTTGCCACCGTCGTCGTCCTGGTGATCGCCGCGATGATCGTCCAGGCGCTCGTCACGAACCCGCACTTCGAGTGGGCCGTCGTCGGGAAGTACTTCCTCTCGTCCTCCATCGTCGGGGGGCTGTGGCGGACGATCGAACTGACGGTGTTCGCGATGGTCGGCGGCGTCCTGCTCGGCACCCTCCTCGCCGTGATGCGGGGGACCTCGAACCCGGCCGTGTCCGCCGCTGCAGGGTGCTACATCTGGTTCTTCCGGGGCACCCCGCTCCTGGTGCAGCTGATCTTCTGGTTCAACCTGTCGTCGCTGTACCCGACGCTCCGCTACGGCGTCCCGTTCACGCCGATGGTGTTCGGCGAGGTCACGACGAACAGCGTGATCTCCCCGTACACCGCTGCGCTGCTCGGGCTGGGCCTGAACCAGGCGGCCTACACCGCGGAGATCGTCCGCGCCGGCATCCTCTCCGTCCCCCACGGGCAGCTGGACGCCGCCGCCTCGATCGGCATGACGCGACTCATGACGATGCGGCGGGTCGTCCTGCCGCAGGCGATGCGGGTGATCATCCCGCCGATCGGCAACGAGACCATCGGCATGCTGAAGACGACGTCGGTGGTGAGCGTGCTGGCGATGCCGGAGTTGCTCTACAGCGCGCAGCTCGTCTACTCGCGGACGTACCAGATCATCCCGCTGCTCATCGTCGCCAGCCTCTGGTACCTCCTCGTCACGACCGTGCTGACGATCGTGCAGACCCAGATCGAGCGCCACTACGCCCTTCGCGGCCCGGCGGCCACGGAGGACCCCGTGCTCGCGCTGCTGCGTCGGGCGTTCCGGGTGCACGCCCGACCCACCCCACCGGTGAGCACCGTCACCACCCCGACCCCCGTCCCGGCCCAGGGAGGAACACCGTGAGCACCAGCACCCACCCCGACGACCGTCCGATGATCTCTGCCCGCGGCGTGCACAAGCACTTCGGGTCGACCCCCGTCCTCAACGGGCTGGACCTCGACGTCCATGCCGGCGAGGTCGTCTGCCTGCTCGGTTCGTCCGGCTCGGGCAAGACGACGTTCCTCCGGTGCGTCAACCACCTGGAACGGATCAGCGCCGGTCGGATCGTCGTCGACGGCGAGATCGTCGGGTACCGCGAGCGGCGCGGGTACCTCGTCGAGCGCAGCGAGAAGGAGATCGCGAAGCAGCGGGCATCGATGGCCATGGTGTTCCAGCAGTTCAACCTGTTCCCGCACCGCACGGTGATGCAGAACCTCATCGAGGCTCCGGTGCTCATCGGACGCGAGGACCGCGCCTCCGCGACGGAGCGGGCCGCCGCGATGCTCGCGCGGGTCGGCCTGTCCGGCAAGGAGCGCGCCTACCCGGGGCAGCTCTCCGGCGGCCAGCAGCAGCGCGTGGCGATCGCGCGTGCGCTGACGTCGAAACCGAAGCTCATGCTCTTCGACGAACCGACGAGTGCCCTGGACCCGGAACTCGTCGGGGAGGTGCTCGACGTGATGCGGGGTCTCGCGGGAGACGGCATGACGATGGTGGTCGTCACGCACGAGATGGGCTTTGCACGCGACGTGGCGGATCGGGTCGTCGTCATGGACGGTGGCGTGATCGTCGAGCAGGGGCCGCCGAACGCGGTGTTCGACGACCCGCAGCACGCTCGCACGCGTGCGTTCCTGCGCAAGGTCGCCTGACACGATGACCGGAGCAACGTCCTTCCGCGCGGTGGTGTTCGACTGCGACGGCGTCCTCGTCGACAGCGAGGCACCGCTCGCGGCGATCGACCAGCGGATGCTCGCCGACTTCGGCTGGCAGATGACGCTGCAGGAGGTCCACGACCGGTTCGTCGGGCACACCGCTGCGCACTTCGTCGAGGAGGTGGAGCGGCATCTCGGCAGTCTGCCCGTCGGGTGGCGTGAGCCCTACGAGCCGCTGGTGCACCGCGCACTCCACGAGGACCTGCAGGCCGTTGACGGTGTGCAGGACGTGCTCGCTGGGCTCGACGTGCCCGTGGCCGTCGCCTCGAACAGTTCCCACGCACGGGTCCGGGAGAGTCTTGCGTTGGTGGGGCTCCTGCAGCACTTCGGCGACCTGGTCGTGGGTTCCGACGACGTCGTGCAGGGGAAGCCTGCCCCGGACGTCTACCTCAGGGCCGCAGACCTGCTCGCGGTGCCCCCGACCGCCTGCGTCGCCGTGGAGGACTCCGTCACCGGCGTCCGATCAGCGCGTGCGGCCGGCATGACCGTGTTCGGGTACGCGGCCGGGTTGACCGCACCCGGGCCGCTCCGCGCCGCTGGCGCGGTCACGTTCTCGTCGATGGCGGAGCTCCCGGCGCTGTTGTCCCGCGCGTAGCCCGGAAAGCGCTACAGACCCCCGGCACCGTCGGAGGTCCCCTGCATCATCAGGAGGTGTTCATCCCCACCAGAGCCGCCGGCCTCGACGCCCTCGACGACTTCGTCCCCCGCGCCGGCCGCGACTACGCCCGCGACCGCAACGCGGACCTCGGGGCATCGCGCACGAACGTCTCGGGCCTGTCGCCCTACGTGCGGCACCGCCTGGTGACCGAGCACGAGGTCGTCGCCGCCGTCCTCGACCGCCACAGCCTGCCCGCCGCCGAGAAGTTCGTGCAGGAGGTCTTCTGGCGCACCTACTGGAAGGGCTGGCTCGAGCAGAACCCCGAGGTGTGGCGGCGCTACCGGCGCGAGGTCGACGAGTTCGCAACGGGAACCCTGCCGGCCGGCTACGACGACGCGGTCAACGGCCGGACCGGCATCGACGCGATGGACGCCTGGGCACGCGAGCTCATCGACACGGGCTACCTCCACAACCACACGCGCATGTGGTTCGCGAGCATCTGGGTCTTCACGCTCGGCCTGCCGTGGCAGCTCGGGGCCGACTTCTTCCACCGTCACCTGCTCGACGGCGACGCGGCCTCGAACACCCTGTCGTGGCGGTGGGTCGCGGGACTGCAGACCGCGGGCAAGACCTACCTGGCATCGGCGTCCAACATCGCGCGGTACACGGACGGCCGGTTCTCGCCGAGTGGGCTGGCCACGACCGCCCCGGCGCTCTCCGAGGAACCGCTCCCACCACGCACGCCGATCGAGTCCGACGACGTCGTGGGCACGATCGGCGAGCGGGTCGGGCTGCTGCTGCACGAGGAGGACCTCGAAGCGACGAGCCTGCTGACCGAGCACCCCCGGCTGCCCAACCGCCCGATCGCGACAGCGGTCGCCGCGGACCCCGCCGCGCGCTCGCCGTTCTCGGTCTCGGAGGTCGTCGAGGCCTTCACGACGACTGCCCTCGACGACGCGGCCGAACGGACACTGGACGCGAGCGGCCGTCCCGCTCAAGTGCTGGCCGACACGCTGCCGTCGACCCTCCTGCGCTGGGCGGAGTCCGAGCAGCTCGACACCGTGGTGGTGCCGTACGCACCGGTCGGCCCGGTCCACGGGCGACTCGGGGTGCTGCGTGCTGCCCTCGCCGCCGAGGGTGTCTCCCTCGTCACCGTCCGACGGCGATGGGACAGCTCGGCGTGGCCGTACGCGTCCCGCGGGTTCTTCCCGTTCCGCGAGCGCATTCCGGCCCTGGTTCGCGAACTCGTGGTGGACTGAGCCTTCCGCACGACCGGACGCGTCGAAAGGCACCACATGACCTCCCCCTTCAGCCTGCAGGGCAAGACCGCGATCGTCACCGGCGGCAACCAGGGCCTCGGCAAGGCGTTCGCGTTCGGCCTCGCTGAGGCCGGTGCCCGCGTCGCCATCGTCGGTCGCTCCGCCGACCGCAACGAGCGGGTCGCCGCCGAGGCCGCCGCGGTGGGGCACGAGTTCGTCACGATCACGGCGGACATCACCGACGACGCCCAGGTCACCCGCATGACCGAGGAGGCGCTCGCCGCCTTCGGCACGATCGACGTCCTGGTCAACAACGCCGGCACCTGCGTCCACAACGAGGCCTTCGCGGTCACCGACGACGAGTGGGACGCCGTCTTCACCCTCAACGTCCGTGCACTCTGGAAGGCCACCGTCGCCGTCGGTGCACACATGCGCGAGGCCGGTTCGGGTTCGATCGTCAACATCGGCAGCATGTCGGGCATCATCGTGAACCGCCCGCAGTGGCAGCCGGCGTACAACGCGTCCAAGGCCGCGGTGCACCACCTGACGAAGTCCCTCGCCGTCGAGTGGGCGCAGTACGGCATCCGCGTCAACGCCCTCGCCCCCGGCTACGTGAAGACGGAGATGGCGCCCGTCGATCGCGAGGACTTCAAGCGCTACTGGATCGACGACGCCCCGCAGCAGCGGTTCGCACTGCCCGAGGAGATCGCGCCGAGCGTCGTCTTCCTCGCCAGCGATGCCGCGTCGTTCATCACCGGGTCGGTGCTCGTCGCGGACGGCGGCTACACCGCGGTCTGAGGACGACGCACGGGCGGCAGCTGCACCGCGTCCGCGATCTGCTGCGCGACCTCGGCCGCGGGGATCGAGGTCGCGTCGACGACCTCGGCCTCCCGGTGCAGCCAGCCCGCTGCCGCTTCGGCGTAGGCGTCGACGTACGCGAACCGGAACGTCGAGGGGCCGAGCTCCTGGTCGTTCTGGATCCGGTCGACGAGTGTGGGGCCGTCGACGTGCAGCACAAAGTGGCGCACCGGGATGCCCGAGGCAGCGAGGCCGGCCTGGATCTCGCGCCAGTAGGCCTGGACCAGGACGGTCATCGGCATGATGAGCGGCCCGCCGCCGATGTAGTCGTGCACGCGGCGGGCCGTCTCGACCACGAGGGGGCGCCAGGGGTCCCAGTGCTGGAAGTTGTCCGTCGGTGGCAGCCCGGGCGTGATGTCCATGAGGACCTCGCCGACCTTCTCAGCGTCCAGGATCTGCGATCCCGGCAGCAGCGGCTGGAGCAGCCGACTCGTGGTGGTCTTCCCCGCACCGTGCGTTCCGTTCAACCAGACGATCACAGGTGGACCCTACTGGCGACCAGCCGCCGGACGGGAGGCTCGGTGCCAGCTGGTGGGGAGCCTCCAGTACAACCATTGATCCCGATCGCGGAACGGAGCGCCGCCCTGCTGCCGCGGTGCGGCAGGGTGGACGGCGTGGACACCTGGGGACTGGACGAGACCGGCCGGCTGGTCGGACGGAGCTACCTGTGGCTGGCGGGGGTGACGGCGCCGATCGGCGCAGTGGTCTTCTACCTCCTTGCCGCAGTCACCAGTGGCGGGGGCGTCGGTGAACTGAGCCAGATGCTGTGGCTGGTCATCGTCACCGTGGTCGCGACCGCGGTGTTCGCACTGGGCGGCGCGGCTGTCGCGCTCCCGTGCACGTACCTGCTCGGCCGGGCACTGCGGCGGGTGCGGTCCCGCGGCGCGCACACGGCCGCGCATGCGGTGCTCGCCGGACTGCTCGCCCTGGTGACGTCGTCACTCGTGGTGCTGTGGTTCTCCGGGCCGTCGTCCCTGCCAGACGTCGTGGCGTTCCCGTTGGGCATGTCCGTGGCCGCCGGCCTGGCTGCGGCTATCGCGACGTGGCGGTTCCTCCGGCCGGTGCCGGACGCGGACTCAGAGTCTGACCAGGCCGCCGACGCTGATGCCGCTCGGCTGGGCTGACCGGTCGCAGAGCTGACGGAAGCCGGTGGAGCGCTGTCGGGTCAGGACCCCACCGGCTTCAAGCGCACGTCGCCACCCCCGCGACGGTGCGCCCTGTCACGCGGGCGATCCTGCAGGAGCGACGTTGCTCCCGGGGCCCGCGGCTCGGGAGGTGAGTCGGCACAGCGCACGAGCTGCCGAAGGCGAACACTGCATGCGTGGTTCCGATCCGGCGGCCGGGGTCCGGGGTCACCTGGCGGGAACAGTACGCCCGCGCGGGCATCCGCACCAGGGACCCGGCGGGAACCGCACTGCCGTCAGCGGCGGGATGCCAGCCGAGCGTCGTCGCGGACCGTCGCGGTGCCCATCGGCCGACGGGCCAGAGCGAGGGCGATGAGCAGGAGTCCGGCGCCCGTGACCACGACCCCGGCCATGGTGGCGACGTGGTTCACGTCACCGCTGACACCGGGGACGAGCAGCAGGGTGTTCGAGACGAGCGCCGGCATCCCGACCAGGCCGAGACCGACCAGGGTGCCGATCGTCAGCCGGTGCCGCGACCGGGCCACGAGCAGCAGGACGACCGCGACGGCGACGGCGAGCCCGCCGACGAGACCGACCACGGCGGAGGCTGCCAGGACCGCGGGCTGCGGTCGACCGGCCTGCAGCAGGACCGTCTTGACGACGGCGGCCCCGGCAGCGGTCATCAGCAGCGGCATGGCGAGCGGGACCTGGCGGAGGGGCCGCTCGTCGGACAGGCCCGTGGCGATGATGCCGAGCCCGGCCAGCGTCAGGGTGCCGGCGAGGATCGCGGCGGCGGACCGAGCGCCCGTGCCGGCGGGCACGACGGCGATCAGGACGGTGCAGAGCCCGGCGGCCGCGAAGGTGATCGCGTGCAGGCGGACGGCGAGCGCGTGCCCGACCGCGGCGATCACGGGGACGCCAGTGCCGACCGCAGCCCCGCCGTCAGCTCGCCGAGCGCCTGCGGGACGGCCCGGCTGATCCGGGGGAAGGCCATGAAGCCGTGGGGCATGCCGACGTAGGTCGTCGTGCGCACGGCGACCCCGGCCTCCAGGAGGGCTGCGGCGTAGCGGAGGCCGTCGTCGCGGAGCGGGTCGTGCTCGGCCACCTGGACCAGGGCCGGCGGCAGGCCGGTCAGGTCGGCGAAGAGCGGCGAGGCGTACGGGTCGGTCGGGTCCTGGCCCGCCAGGTAGTGGCCGCGGAAGGCGAGCATGTCCGCCTTCGTCAGGATCGGGGCGTGCGCGTTCTCGTCGATGGACGGACTCGCCATCGTCAGGTCGGTGGCGGGGTAGATGAGGCCCTGGAACGCGATCGGCGGGCCGGAGCGGTCACGTGCCACGAGGGCGACGACGGCGGCGAGGTTGCCACCCGCGCTGTCGCCGACGACGGCCAGGCGGCTCGTGTCGGCACCGAGCTCGTGGCCGCGGCCGACGAGGTCGACGGTGGCGGCGTAGGAGTCCTCGGCGGCGGCGGGCCAGCGCGCGCCGGGGGCCAGGCGGTAGTCCAGGGAGGCGACCACGGCCTGGGCGTCCCGGGCGATGCTGCTGGCGAGCCAGTCGTAGGTGTCGAGCGACCCGGACGTCCAGCCGCCGCCGTGGATGAGGACGACGAGCGGGGGCGTGCCGCGGAAGGTCGTGGGCCGGTAGACGCGGACGCCGATCGGGCCGTCCGCGCCGGTGGCGGTGGTGTCGCGGACGGCGATGCCCGGGGTGAGTCCGCCCAGCAGCAGGTCGACGACGGGGTTGTGGCCGATCTCGCGGCGCTGGTCGGCGAGGATCTGCTCCTCCGACCGGCGGGTGACCGAGGCGGCGCTGAGCAGTCGGCCGAGCAGTCGCGTACGGAGGTCGATCGCAGCCATGGTCCCAGTGTGCGCGCTCGGCGGCTGGCGTGGGTGTCAGTCGCCGTCAGCGCCCCAGCAACACCCCCCGCGACGCCCGCGCCCAGTCCGCCATCGACCGCGCCGGCGTCCCGGTGATCCGCTCGACCTCGTCCGTGTGCACCGCGATGCCGTCGAGGCCGTGTCGGGCGACGATGCCGAACTGCTGACGCAGCCCTGCCGCCTGCCACGCGGGCATGCCGGTCGCCCGCAGCAGGCCCGCGAACGCTCGACTGGGCAGGTGCACGTACCGCACCCGCCGTCCGAGGCCCTGGCTCAACGCCCGGGCGACCCCGCGGCCGTCGAGCAGCTCGGGCCCGGTGAGCACGGGCTCGGCTCCGACGTGCACGCCGTCGGTCAGCACCCGTGCGGCCACCCTGGCGATGTCCTGGCTGTCGATCCAGTCGATCACCCCGCGGCCCATCGTCTGCGGGAAGAACCCGCGGCGGATCGCCGGCCCGGACGGCACCAGGTTCGTCATGAAGCCCGACGGGTGCAGGATCGTCCACTCCAGATTACTGGCCCGCACGTCCACGTCGATCTCCGCCACCGCGCGAGCCCACGGGATCGTCGACCCCAGCGCCGCGTCCCCGCCCGACAGGTGCACGAGCGCCCGCACCCCGGCACGCTGCGCGGCCTGCACGCCGACCGCGCCGTGCTCTCGCTGCTGCTGGGTCGCCGCCGTGACCAGGAACACCTGGTCGACGCCCTCGAGTGCCGCCGTCAGGGCGGGCAGGTCCCCGAGGTCCGCCTGTCTGGCATCGATCCCGCGGGCCCGGAAGGCCTCGACCTGCTCCCGCCGCCGCGCGATCGCCCGGACGGTCTTCCCCGCGGCGCGGAGGGCCTCGACCGTCTTGCCGCCGACGTCCCCGGTCGCTCCTGTGACTGCCACGATGTCGCTCATGTCGTCTCCTTCGGTATCAGTTACCTGATAGTAGCCCCTCCTCCGCTACGATCGAGCGGTGCCCCCGGAGTTCGCAGCATCGCGTGACGACGTCGACGCGGTCGCCGCCTGGACGGTCATCCGCGCCGGCCGCGAACTCGCACGACGCCTGGCGACCGAGCTGGCGCCGATGGAGCTCACGCCCGTGGAGTTCGGCGTGCTCGTCCAGCTCGCCACGTCCGAGGAGCTCAGCCAGGCCGAGCTCGCCCGTGCGGTCGGCGTGCGGCCGCAGAGCATGACCGCGCTCGTCGGCACACTCGGTGCGCGCGGGCTGCTGGTGCGCGGTGCCGAGCCGGGTCGCGGGCGGCTGTCGCGCCTGACGCTCACCTCGGCCGGGCGCGAACTGCTGTCCCGTGCGTTCCCGGTCGTCCTCGCGAGCAACACGTGGTTCGCACCGGTCACGGTCGGCGACGACGCCACCGGCGCCGAGGTGGTCGCGTCCGCGTTGCTGCCGCTCCTCGGCGGCGAGATGTCCGGGGAACGCGAACCGGCGGCCGGTTCCCCGGGAACCGCCTGACGGCGGGGCACCGCGGGAATGGCTGACACCGCTCCGGCGTAGTACTCCTCACCCCCGAAGAAGGAGCACCCCATGAGCCACGACCTCGACCGTTCCACCGCGACCCTCGACGAGCTCGACTGCTGGCCCGCGCCGCGCGCGCTCCACGACGAGCCGACGCCCCGCTTCGGGCGCTACCTCGGCCTGATCAACGGCCACGACTGACCACTCACGGCGACCAGCTGACAGACCGCGACCAGCGGACAGACGGGAGGCTCCCCACCGGACCGGTGGGGAGCCTCCCATCTGTCCGTGGTCAGGACGGCGTCGCCGCGTCTGCCAGCGCGGCGCGCAGACGGTCCTCGACCAGGGAGGCCGAGCCGGTCGGGGCGAGGATCCCGGTGAAGACCCGGAGGGCCTCGGTGCGGTCCTCGTCGGATCCGTCGAGTGCCGCCGTCATCGTCGACGTCAGGTCCTCGAGCGCGCGGACGCAGGCGTACCGGACCAGGCGGTGCTCGTCGAGGACGACGGGTCCGTAGCCGGCACGGAACGCGGCGAGCTCCTCGGGCGAAGCCGGGGCGAACAGCACGCTGAACTCGACGAGGTGCAGGTCGAGCTCGCGCGGGGCGACGACGGCCTCGTCCCAGTCGACCAGCCGCAGCCCGCTGTCCGGTTCCACCAGGACGTTGCCGAGGTGCGGGTCGCCGTGGCACGGGACGCGTTCGCCGGGCGCTGCCGAGGCGAGCGTCGTGCCCTGCTGCAGCAGGGCGATCCGGGGTCGGGCGTCGCGCCACAGGCGGAGGACGTCGTCTCCCGTGGGTCGCGCATCCAGCATGCGGATCGCGGCACGGTACCGCTGCCGTCGGCGCCGGATCCCCCGGCGTGCGCCCTGCCGACGCGGTGGGAGCGGGAACGCGTGGGCGTGCACGTCGGCGAGGAGCTCCCCGTAGGCGTGCCAGCCGTCGAGGTCGAGGCCGACCGTGGCGGCGTCCTCGCCCTCGGACCAGCGCGAGACGGCGAGCCGCCCACCGCCACGACGACTGCGGCGGCGGCCGTCCACGGTCGGGACGGTCCCCGGGGCGCGGTCGAGCCCGGCGTCGGCCATCGACCCGACCAGGCGCGTGCCGGTCGTGGTGGTGCGGGTGGTCCACTTCGCGGCCCAGGCGTCACCGGTGTCGTCGACGAACCGCCAGACGACGGCGGAGACGTCGGTGCCGCCGGACACTTCCTCGATCGCGGCGACCTGCATCGCGAAGTCGGCGGTGATCCAGTGGCGGGCGTCCTCTGGAGTCGGGCGGCCAGTCGTCGGTTCGGCTGCGCTCACCGCAGGCCGCTCCGCGACAGCCCCTCGACGAAGTACCGCTGGAAGGCCAGGAACAGGGCGACGATCGGCAGGATCATCAGCAGGTTGACGGCCATGATCGCGCCGTAGTCCGACGTGTACTGGCCCTGCAGCGTTCCGACGATGCCGATCGGGACGGTGAACAGGTCCTGGTTGCCGGACAGGGCGACGAGCGGCCAGCCGAAGGCGTTCCACTCGCCCATGAACGTCAGGAGCACCAGCACGGCGAGCAGCGGCCGGCAGAGCGGGAGCACGACCGACACGAACGTGCGGAAGCGGCCGGCGCCGTCGAGCTGGGCGGCCTCGATGAGCTCGTCGGGCACGGCGAGGAAGAACTGCCGGGCCAGGAACACCCCGAAGATCGCCGCGGCCTCTGGCAGGATGACCGCCCACAGTCCGCCGTACAGGTGCAGGCCGATCGAGATGAAGAACTGCGGCACGATGATCGCCTGCGGCGGGATCATCAGCGTCGACAGCAGCACCAGGAACAGGGCGTTGCGGCCGCGGAAGCGCAGCTTGGCGAAGGCGTACCCGGCGAGCAGGTTGCACACGACGGTGATGACCGTGACGACGACGGAGATCAGCAGCGAGTTGCCGAACCAGCGCCAGACCGGGAACTCCTGGAACGGACGGACGAAGTTCTGGATCGTGAAGTGCCCCGGCCAGAGCTGCAGCCCCGGCGCGTACAGGTCGGCCCGGGTCGAGAACGCGGTGAGCAGCATCCAGTAGAGCGGGAACGCCATCACGACGGTCACGATGACCGCGACGGTCAGCCGCAGCCAGAGCAGTCGTCCGCGGCGCTTCCTCGGCGACCGGGTGGCGGTGCGGGCGGCGGCAGCGGGTGCGGAGTCGGCGGCGCCGGTGTCCCAGGTGGTGGAGGTCATCAGTCGGTCTGGTCCCGTCCGGCGTTGAACCGCCACTGGAGGCCCGTGATGAGCAGGGTCACGAGGTAGATGACGATGCCCACCGCGGCGCCGTACCCGAGCAGCTGGGGGCCGTGCTCGTCGAAGGCCACCCGGTACGCGTAGGACACGATCGTGGTGGTGCCGTAGCCGGGGCCACCGCGGGTCATCGCCCACACGGTGTCGAACACCTGGAACGAGTAGATGAGGTTCATCACGAGCAGGAAGAACGTGGACGGGCCGAGCAGCGGGAACGTGATGAGCCGGAAGCGCTGCCAGCCGCTCGCACCGTCGGTCGTCGCCGCTTCCTGCACCGCGGGGTCGACGCCCTGCAGCCCGGCGAGGTAGATGAGCATGTCGAAGCCGATGCGCTGCCACAGCGTCATCAGGATCACGGCCGTCATCGCCCAGCCGCCACTCGACTGCCACTGGATCTGCGGCAGCCCGAGGGAGCGGAGGAACTCGTCGACGAAGCCGTTGTTCTGGTCGAACATCCACGCGCCGAGGACACCGGTCGCGACGCCGGAGACCACCAGCGGCAGGAAGATGATCGTCCGGAAGACCGCACGCCCGGGCAGCACGCCGTTGAGCAGCACCGCGACGCCGAGCCCGATGGCCATGCCGACCGGCACCGTGAACAGCGTGAAGACGCCCGTGTTCGCCACCGACTGCCAGAACACCGGGTCCGTCACCAGGCGCGCGTAGTTGCCGAGGCCCGCCCAGCTCGTGCCACCGAGGGAGTCGAGGTCCTGGAAGCTGATGACCAGGGCGTAGACGAGCGGCAGCAGCGTGAAGACCACGATGAGGACGACGTTCGGCACCAGGAACGCCGTCGCCGCGGCCCCGCTGGACCCCCGGAACCCCCCGACCGTCCGGCGCGGACCCCGACGGACGGCCCCGCCCGCGGTGGCTCCGCCGATGCGCTCGGCTGCGCCGGTCACGCCGCCACCGCCTGCTCGACGGCGGCGTCGATTGCCGTCACCGCGGCGTCGGTCCCGCGGCCGTGGAAGGCGAGCTCGAGCTGGTCCTGCAGCGCCGTGTTGACCGAGGCGAACCCGGGCACGACGGTCTCGCGGACGGCGGTCTCGGTGATCGTCGTGGCCTGCTGCGTGAAGACGTCCATCACGTCCGGGCGCACGGCGTAGTCGAGGGGCGTGTCCGCCAGGCTCTTCAGCGTCGGCAGCTCGTTCGCCCGCTGGCAGAAGTCACGCATCTGGGCCTCTTCCACGAGGAACTTGAGGAACGCGGCCGCGAGCTCCGGGTGCTCGGTGTCACGGGTGGCGACGACGGCGTTCCCGCCGAGGTCGGATGCGGCTGCCTGGTCGCGGGGCATGTACGTGGTCGCCCACTTGCCGCCCTGGTAGCCGTTCTTCGTGTCGGCGAGCTCGGGCACCAGGAAGTCGCCGATGAACGTCATCGCGACGGTCTGGTTCAGGAAGAAGTTGTCCGAGTAGACGGTCGTCTTGATCGTGTTGTTCGCCGGCACCCAGCGCTCGTCGAAGAACCGCTGCGTGAACGCCATGGCCTTGCGCGCGGGGTCGCCGTCGACCGCCGAGTGCTTCAACGACGGCGTCAGGAGCGACCCGCCCGCCTGGTAGAGGAAGCTCGCCCAGCGGTAGGCGCCGGCGGCGGTCCAGTCGTACGCGAAGGGGTACTTGTCGTCCGGCAGGGCCTTGCGGAGCTTCGTCGCGACCGCGGTGAACTCCTCCCACGTCCAGGCGTCCTCGAGCCGGTCGGGCACCGCGCCGATGCCCGCTTCGTCGAGGGCGTCGCGGCTGAACGCGATCGCCGAGGTGTCGGTCTGGTGCGGGACGCCGTAGGTGCGGCCCTCGAACCGGACGGCGTCGCGGAGTGCGGGCAGGAAGCCGGCGGACTCGGTGGCGCTCAGGTACGGCGTGATGTCGAGCAGCACCCCGTGCGAGGTGTACTTGCCGATGCTCGTGTAGTCGACCCGGAAGACGTCCGGTGCCGTTCGCGACAGGATGCCCCGGTCGATGCCGGAGAAGAACCCGTCGTAGGGCAGCGTCTGCAGCACGATGGTGGCCTTCGGGTGCCGGGCCTCGAACACCTTCTTCGCGTGGGCGAACCCGGCGTTCTCCCCGTCGCTGCCACCCCAGAACGCGAAGCGGATCGTGCCCTCGACCTCGCCGATGTCGGCCTTCGACCCAGCTGCGGCGGTGCTCGGCACGGGACCGTTGTTCGCGACGCACCCGCTGAGGGCCCCGGCCGCGGCCAACCCGAACGCACCGACGAGCACCGAGCGACGGGAGATGGGCTGCAGCGGCACGGGCGGCTCCTCGGGACGGGGTCGCGTCGATCGATGCCGGTCGCCGCGCCCGCGACGCTAGTCCGCGCCCCCGACACCGGTCGTGCCCGCGTGCGGACCAGTGCGGGAATCGGTGTCCCGGTCGGTGCGACCGACCTCGTAGTCCTCGAGCACGAGGTTCGAGGCGGGTCGGTCGATGACCCGGATGAGCGGACTGAAGACGGCCAGGGCACTGAACAGCAGGTTGCGGACGCGGATGCCGGCGGCCGTCCTCGGTGCGAGGAGCTTGCCGGCGTTCACCTTGTGCGAGATCGACGCGTAGTCCCGGTAGCGGCGCTCGAACGTCTCGAACGCGATGACGTGGTCACCGCCGGCACGCGCCAGTTCCCCGGCGAGGACGTACGCGCCCACGACGGCGAGGCCGGTGCCGTACCCGCCGAGGGCGTTCCCCCACGCGGAGTCGCCGAGCAGCACGACGCGGCCGCGGGACCAGTGGTCGACCGTCGCACGGCTGATCGAGTCCGTGTAGAAGTCGCGGGCGTCGGGCAGCTGCTCCAGCAGCTCGGGGATCCGCCACTTCCCACGGCGGAGCGCCTCGGTCACCTGCTGCTTCTGCCGGGCCACGTCGTCGCGCGCCGGGGGCAGCGGTGGGCCGGCGAAGACGAAGAACGCCGGCGCCTTGGTCCCGCCGAGCATGACGGTGATGCCCGGTTCGCTGTAGATGACGTCGTCGGGGCCGGTGTCGAGGTCGGCCAGGACGTAGTGGTAGCCGAGGTGCGTGACGTGCTCCGACTCGGGTCCGAACGCCAGCCGGCGGACGGTGGAGTGCATGCCGTCCGCGCCGACGACCAGGTCGAACGTCCGCGGTGCTCCGTGCTCGAACGTCGCGTCGACGCCGTCGCCGGTGTCGGTCAGGCTCGTGATCGAGTCCCCGAAGACGTACTCGACGGTGTCCTCGGTCAGCCGGTGCAGGATCCGGGCGAGGTCGCCACGGGGGATGTTCACCTCGCCCGCGCCGAAGGCACCGGGGGCCGTCCCGACCTTCCGGCCGGCGGCGTTCACGATGATGCCGTCCTCGTCACGGACGTCGGCGGCGCGCACCTCGTCGAGGATGCCCATCTCGCGCAGGACGCGCAGGTGGATCGGCCCCTTGAAGTCCACGGCCTGCCCGCCGGGTCGGATGCTGCCGGCCTTCTCGACGACGGTGACGTCGAACCCGGACCGGTGCAGCCAGTACGCCAGGGCGGGGCCGGCGATGCTCGCGCCGGAGACGAGGACTCGGGTGTTCTGCACGGTGTGCTCCTTCGATCGGATGCCCTGATCATCGGCCGCGGCACTCACGTGGCGCTGACGCGCCACTGACACCGGACCGACGGGAGGCGCGGTGCCACCTGGCACCGAGCCTCCAGGCCGCCTGTCCGTCGGCTGGGACAGCACTGACCGACTTGGCCACCTGGCCAACTCGGCCGGTACGGTCGTCCCATGACCACCAGCACTCATCGCAGCGCGGACGAACGTCGGGCCCAGCTCGTCGACGCCGCCGTCGCGGTGATGACCGACGAGGGCGTCCGCGCCGTGACCACCCGCGCCGTGACGGCCCGCGCCGGACTCCCCCACGGCACGTTCGCGTACTGCTTCGGGTCGAAGGGCGAGCTGTTCCGCGCCGTGCTCGACCGGGAGCTCCGGCGGTCCATGGCCTCGGCCTTCGACGACGACTCGGCACCGACCGACGACCCGTGCGAGCGCATCGTCGCGGGGCTCCTGGCCTCCCTGGACCGTGTCCGGGCCGCACCGGAGGAGGCGATGGCGCTCCTCGAGCTCACCGCACTGGCGCGACGCGACCCGGAGCTGCGGGACCTGGCCCGGTGGGAACAGACGGCCTACGTCAGCGCGGTCACGGAGAACCTGACGCGGTGGTCGGACGCGCACGGCCGTCGGTGGAGCGTGCCGACCGAGCACGTCGGGCGGCTGCTCGTGGCGGTCGTCGAGGGAGCGGTGTCCGCGTGGCTCAGCGACCGGGACGACGCCGCGGCGGAGGCGACGCTGACCCTCGGCGCGCGGGTGACCGGGGCGCTCGCCGTGCGCGACGCCGACGCCGAGGGGGTCCGCTCGTGAAGTGGCTGTTCCTCGCCGGCGCGATCCTCTCCGAGGTCACCGCGGCGCTGTCCCTGCAGGCCGCCGTCGAGCGACCGGGCTGGTACGGGCTCGTCGTGGTCGGGTACGTCGGGTCGTTCTTCCTGCTCGTCCAGGTGCTCCGCCGGGGCATGGCCATCGGGGTCGCCTACGGCGTCTGGGGCGCCTCGGGCGTTGCTCTGACCGCGGTGCTCGCCGCCGTGCTGTTCGGGCAGTCGCTGACCCCCGTGATGCTGGTCGGCATCGCGTTCATCGCGGCGGGGGTGCTGCTCGTCGAGGTCGGCTCGCAGCGGGCGCTCGCCGCACGCAAGGACGGAGCCCGCTGATGGGCTGGGTGCTGCTCGCGATCGCCATCGTCACCGAGGTCTTCGCGACGATGAGCCTGAAGGTCGCGACGGACGGCAGGCGTCGCTGGTACGTCGCGGTGGTGGCCGGGTACCTGGTGGCGTTCTCGCTGCTCGCGGTCGCGCTGACGACGGGCCTGCCGATCGGGGTGGCCTACGGGGTCTGGGCGGCGACGGGGGTGGCGCTGACGGCGGTCCTCGGGCGGGTGCTGTTCAAGGACCCGTTGACGCGGACGATGCTCGCGGGCATCGGGCTGATCATCGTGGGGGTGCTGCTCGTCGAGCTCGGGCACTGAGGCACGCCGCGTACCGGCTGGTCCGGTGCGGATTCCCGTACGTCGTACCGCAATGTTCGGCACGGCCCCCTGGCGCGGCACGGGACCTGCTCTGCTGTGCACAGCAGCGGCACCGGTGCCGCAGCACGTTGAGGGGATCGTCGTGTTCAAGAGCATGCTCACCATCGCAGCCGCGGCTGCACTCGTCGTCGGGGGTGCGCTCCCGGCGCACGCTGCCCCGGCGTCGTCGACGCCGAGTGCGCCGACGTCCGTCCGTGTCACGGGGTCCGAGGGGGACGCCGACGTCACCTGGGGCGCGCCGAGTTCCGGCCCGCGCATCACGGGCTACACCGTCACGGTGACGCCCGCCGAGAGCCAGCCGAACGGCGGCGTCGACCGCCTGCCCGCCACCGCCCGCTGGGACCACTTCGGCGCGCTGCGCACCGGCACCACGTACACGTTCGCCGTGCGCGCGGTCGCCGCGAAGCAGACCGGGCCGGCCGTCAGCGTCAAGTACACCGCGACGTCCGCCGCACCCACGCCGCAGGCGCTCTTCGCGCTGGACGCCCAGGGCAGCGTCGTCCGGTTCGGCACCGGGAGCACCGGGAGCACGACGACCGGCACCACGGTCGCGACGAACGGCACGGGCTACACCGCCGACGACCGCGGGGACGTGTTCGTGCCCTCGGCCGACCTGACCTCGATCCTCATGTACCCGGCCGGTGGTGGGGCCGCTCGTACGGTCGCGACGGGCCTGCACCTGACCGCTGACCTCCGGTCCGACGTCGCCGGCAACCTGTACTGGGCCGACTCGGTGTCCGGCTCGGTGACGATGCTCCCGATCGACGGGTCCGCTCCGCGGGTCGTCGCGGACTTCGGCACGGTGCAGTACGGCAAGCACGCGTGGGTCGTCTCGCGGAACGGCATCGTGACCGCGTACAACAACAGCCCGTTCGAAGCACGCATCGCCCAGCGCAGTGCGGCCGGGGTGGTCACCGTCCGGGCCTTCAGCTACAGCGGTGTGTACCCGGTCGTCGGTGGGCTGCAGTCCGACGACGCCGGGAACCTGTACCTGACACTGACCCAGGACGGCCGCGACGGACAGTACCCCTGGGTCGAGGTCCGCGCGGGCGAGAGCGCGCTGACGCGACTGACCACCAGCGACGCCTTCGAGTACGGCGCGACGAACTCGACGACGTTCCGACTGGTGCGGTCCGCCGGGTGGTGCACCCAGGCCGCCGAGCTGTCCGGCACGTGCGACATCGACCGGTCGCTCGCCACGGAGCTCGTCGTCGGTCGTGACGGGACCCAGCAGACGCTCGCCGTGTCCGGGATCACCGCGGGTTCGCGCGGATCGCACGTGGGTGTCGCGACCGAGGCCGGCGACGTGTTCCTCGACGTCGACCGTGCCCCGTCGGCCGGCCTGTGGCGCGTCCCCGCCGCTGGCGGAGCCGCGCAGCAGGTCTCCACGGCGCAGTTCACGCGCCTGCTCGTGATCTAGGGCAGCTGTCGGCCCGCACCGGGCCACACACGGAACGGGAGGCTCCCCACCAGCTGGTGGGGAGCCTCCCGTCTGTCAGTCATCGCGTCTCCGCAGCCGCAACGCGTCGGGTTCGGGCCCCGACGCGGGGCGGCCGCAGGACGCGGCTCAGGCCACTGCCGCTCTGGGTCAGGCCAGCGCGGTGAACGACGCGTCGCGCACCAGCAGCGTGGTCGCGTCGCCGTCGAGCTGCTGCTCCGGGTCGCTCGAGAGCCCGAGCGACCAGGTGCCGCCGCCCGGCTTCTCCGGCAGGGTGAACTCGACCGTGGTCTCGGACGCGTTCAGCAGCACGGAGACCGAGTCGTCGCCCTGCTCCAGCACGAGCATCACGGCACGGTTGCCGCCGTCGGCCCAGTCGCCGTCCTCGAAGCCCGCGTTGTCGGCGCGGAGCACCGAGACCGTGGACTCCGAGTGACCCGGCGCGGTGCGGTACCACTCGGGGCGGAGCGCCTCGTGCTGCTGGCGGAACGCGATCGCCGACGTGGTGAAGGCGAGCAGGTCCTGGTCCACCGCGGCCCAGTCGAACCACGAGATCTCGTCGTCCTGGCAGTAGGCGTTGTTGTTGCCGCCCTGCGACCGGGCGATCTCGTCGCCGCCGAGGATCATCGGCACACCGGCCGAGAGCATCAGGGTGCCGAGGAAGTTCCGACGCTGGCGGTCGCGGTAGTCGTTCACCGCGCCGTCGTCCGTCGGGCCCTCGATGCCGCCGTTGAACGACGTGTTGTCGCTCTCCCCGTCGTTGTTGTCCTCGCCGTTCGCCTCGTTGTGCTTCTCGGCGTACATCGTGAGGTCGGCGAGCGTGAAACCGTCATGGGCGGTCACGAAGTCGACCGAGCAGAGCGGCGAACGGCGCGATCCCTCGTAGACGTCGGGGCTGCCGAGGACGCGCTGCACGGCGTCGCCCAGTGCACCCTCGTCGCCGCGCCAGAACGCGCGGAGGTCGTCGCGGTACTTCCCGTTCCACTCGGACCAGTCGGCCGGGAAGCCGCCCACCTGGTAGCCGGCGGTGTCCCACGGCTCGGCGATCATCTTGACCTCGCGGAGCACCGGGTCCTGGTGGATGATGTCGAGGAACGCGGAGTGCTTCTCGGCCTCGCCGTCCTGGCGGGTCAGGGTCGTCGCCAGGTCGAAGCGGAAGCCGTCGACGTGCATCTCCTCGACCCAGTAGCGCAGCGAGTCCATGATCAGACCGAGCGCGGTCGGGTGGCCGACGTTGAGCGAGTTGCCGGTGCCGGTCGTGTCGAAGTAGTTCGCCTCGCCACCCTCCACGAGCCGGTAGTACGACGCGTTGTCGATGCCCTTGAAGGACAGCGTCGGGCCCATGTGGTTGCCCTCGGCGGTGTGGTTGTAGACGACGTCCATGATGACCTCGAGCCCCGCGGCGTGCAGGGCCTTGACCATCTCCTTGAACTCGACGACCTGCTGGCCGGCCGTGCCCGTGGACGAGTACTCGTTGTGCGGCGCGAAGAAGCCGATGGAGTTGTAGCCCCAGTAGTTGCGCAGGCCCTTGTCGACGAGCGTCGAGTCCTGGACGAACTGGTGCGTGGGGAGCAGCTCGACGGCCGTGACCCCGAGGTCGACGAGGTGCTTGATCGCCGCCGGGTGCGCCATGCCGGCGTAGGTGCCGCGGATCTCCTCGGGCACGTCGGGGTGCTGCTTCGTGAAGCCCTTGACGTGCACCTCGTAGAAGACGGTGTCGGCCAGGTCGGTGCCCAGGCGGGTGTCGCCCTGCCAGTCGAAGGAGCGGTCGGCGACGATCGAGCGCGGCATCGCGGAGGCCGAGTCGGTCTCGTCGATCTGCTCGGGCTCGTTCATGTCGTGGCCGAAGAGCGCCTGGCCCCACTCGTACTCACCGTCGATCGCGGTGGCGTAGGGGTCGAGCAGCAGCTTGGCGCCGTTGTGGCGCAGGCCGTTCGCCGGGTCCCATGCGCCGTGCACCCGGAAGCCGTAGCGGGTGCCGATGGCGACGTCCGGCACGATGTCGTGGAACGTGTAGCCCGTGCGCTGCGTCAGCTCGGTGCGGTGTTCGGTGCCGTCCTCGTCGAAGCGGCAGAACTCGACCCGCTCCGCGGTGCTGGAGAACAGGGCGACGTTGGCGCCGCCGTCGACGAGGGTCACGCCGAGCGGTGTGCGCGAAGAAGTGGTCATGGTCCCAGTTCTACCGACGTGGTGCTGTGTCCGAGGCTCGTCGTCGTACCCCGGCGCGCCGAACGGCCATCCGCGACAGGACCAGCGCTCAGCCCGGTCTTGGTTGGCTGGGGGGCATGCGTTCCGTCACCGTCGTCATCCCGGTGCTCGACGACGCCGACCAGCTCCGAGCCTGCCTGGCCTCCCTCGCCGCCCAGACGGTGCTCCCGACCGAGGTCATCGTCGTGGACAACGGCAGCTCGGACGGCAGCGCCGAGGTCGCGCGTGCCGCCGGGGCCGTCGTGCTGCACGAGCCCGTCCGCGGCATCGCGTCCGCCGCCAGCCGCGGCTACGACGCCGCGTCGGGCGAGGTCATCGCCCGGGTCGACTCCGACTCGGTGCTCCCCAGCGACTGGATCGCCCGCGGCACCGCCCGGTTCGCCGACCCGCTCGTCACGGCGGTCACCGGGCCCGGTCGGTTCCGGGACCTCCGCCCCGTGGCCAGGACCGTGTGGCAGGTCGCGTACATGGGGGCGTACTTCACGCTGATGACCGCAGCGCTCGGTCGTCCGCCGCTGTTCGGCTCGAACATGCTGATGCGGCGCTCCGCGTGGCTGGCGATCCGGCACCGCGTGCACCACGACCCGATGGTGCACGACGACATCGACCTCTCGATCCAGTTCGACCCGACCTGGCGCACCGTCCTCGACCTCGGGCTCGTCGCGTCCGTGTCCAGCACGCCCGTGCAGGACCCGTGGGGCCTGGTCGTCCGGACCCGCAAGGCCGCGCGGACCATGCGGGTCTCCGGGATGCGGGCGTTCACCCCGGCCCGCATCATGCGCCGCGTGCTCGTCGGCACGCGTCCGGTCCGCGTCGTGCGGCAGCCGGACCGGGCGTCGGTCCAGCAGCCGTGACGCCCGACGACGCCCCGGTCGTGGGCCCCGTCGCCGCGCCGGCCCTGCACTGCATGACCTTCAACGTGCGCCGACCGATGCCGCACCTCCGCGCCATGCATCCCGACACCTGGGCGCGGCGGGCCCCGGCGGTTGCCGCGCTGGTCCGGTCCGAAGCACCCCACCTGCTGGCTGTCCAGGAGGCCGTGCCCACCCAGGTGCAGCACCTCACCGCCGCCATGGGGTCGCGGTGGACGGCCGTGGTCGCGGACCGACAGGGCGCCGACGGCACGACCGGCGGCGAGCACGTCGGGGTCGTCGTCGACACCGACCGACTCGAGGTGGGCACCACGACCACCGTCGCCCTCGGGCCGGACCGCTCCCGGGTCGGCAGCCGGGCCTGGGGTGCGCCCTTCCCCCGCATCGCGGTGCTCGTCGAGCTCGAGGACCGGGTCACCGGCGTCCGCTTCGTCGCCCTCGCCACCCACGTCGACCCGTTCTCGCCGCTGGCGCAGGTCCGGTCCGCGCGGCTCGTCGGTGCGCTCGTACGGGAGACCGGGTTGCCCGCCGTGGTGCTCGCCGACTGGAACGCCGGGGAGCGGTCACCGGCCGCCAGGGTCCTCACCGCCGAGGGACTTGACGACACCTGGGACCGCGTGCCCGAGCGGGACCGACCCGCGAGCGTCTGCACCTACGCCCACTACCGGGAACCGCGACCGGGCGGCCCCCGCCTCGACCGCGTCCTGGTCACCCGCGACCACCCCGCCGCCCGTGCCGTCGTCGAGCGCGTGGCCGTCTCGACCCGTCGACCCGGTGGCGTCTGGCCGTCCGACCACACCCCCGTGCACGCCGTCATCCGATGGGAGACCCCGTGACGAGCATCCTCCGCACCGCAGGACCGACCTTCCTCCGGCGCCCCCGTGGCACCGAGTGGGTCGCGGACGTCCTGCGGGTCCTGACGCTCCTCAGCATCCCGGGCGCGACGCTCGGCTGGGGACCGATCGCCTTCGCGGTGATGTCCCTGACGCTCTTCGGCGTGGTCGTCCCGCGCATCCTCGGACTCCGCCCGGGCTTCGACGTCGCACTGTGCCTGCTCGCCCTGGTGGCCGGGTGGAGCAGCGCCCTCGAGTGGTACACGACCGTCCCCGGCTGGGACAAGGCCATCCACTTCCTGCTCGTCGGTGCGCTCGCCGTGCTTGTGGTCGTCATCGCGTCGGACCTCGGGATCCTGCCCGACGCCACGCGGATGCGGCTCGTCGTCGCGGTCGTCGTCTGCGGGACCGTCGGCCTGGCGATCGGCGCCGTGTGGGAGATGTTCGAGTGGGTCGGCCACAACTACCTCGACTCCACGATCTTCGTCGGGTACGACGACACGATCGGGGACCTGCTCGCCGACGGTGGCGGCGCCGTGGTCGTCGGCATCGTCGCCCGCTGGTGCGCGTCCGACCGGCGGATCATCCAGCCGCCCGTCCGGTCCTGGCGTCAGTCGCCCGCGGTGTAGAGCGCCGACATCCGGGCCATCAGCCCGCGCGGCACGAACCGGTGCGCGCTCGCGATGACCGTGTTGCCGAGGCCCGACACGACGGTCGGACCGCCCGCCCGCGCGAAGGCCCGGAGCCCGACGGCGGCGACCTGCTCCGCGGTCTGTCGTCCGCCCTCGAGCGACGAGCTGCCCGCGGCGTCGAAGAACCCCGTCTCGGTCGGCCCCGGGCAGAGAGCGAGCACACGGACACCACGGCCGCGGGTCTCCTGCCAGATCGCCTCGGTCAGGGAGAGCACGAAGGCCTTCGTCGCGCCGTAGACGCCCATGCCCGGTGTCGGCTGGAACGCCGCGGTGGAGGCGACCGTCATCACGCCACCGACCCCGCGCGCGAGCATCCCCGGCAGGAACGCGTGCACGAGCCGGGTGACCGCGGTGATGTTCAGCGCGATCTGGGTCCGGTTCCGCTCCTCGGAGTCGTCGACGAAGTCACCGTGCGACCCGAGACCGGCGTTCGCCACGACGATGTCCACCCGGCTGCCGGCCAGGGACGTGATGACGTGGTCGACGCCGGCGTCGGTGGACAGGTCGGCGACGAGGACCTCCGCGCGCACCCCGTGGTCACGGCGGACCCGGGCGGCGACCGCCTCGAGCTTGTCGGCCGACCGCGCCACCAGGACGAGGTCGCTGCCGCCACGGGCGAGTCCGACGGCGAGCGCTTCGCCGATGCCCCCGCTCGCTCCGGTGACGAGGGCGCGGCGGGCACGGAAGGGCTGCTTCTGGGGGGCCATGCACCCTGCCTACACGTCCACGGCGCTCCGCAGCCCAACCCGGCGGTGGCAACACCTTGCACTGGAATGCGAGATGCCACTACCGTGGCCGTCATGCGCGTTCCGGTGGCGATCGTGGTCAGTCTCGTCCTCGTCGCCGCCAGCGTCGCCATCACGGTCGCCCCTGGTGACCTGCCCGGTTGGATGAGCAGGGTCCTCGCCGGTCTCGCCCTGTTCGGAGCGATCGTGTACCTCGGGTCCGCCATCCGCGGCCGTCACCGGAGGCCCTGACCGGGTCGGGTCACTCGGGCGTCGAGACACCCCGACGCAGGATCGCGGCGGCGGCCCGGGCGCGCGGGATGACGACGACGGCGCTCCACAGCCCGAGCCCGGTCCACAGCCCGCAGAGCAGCAGCGTGATGACCCATCCGTGCTGACTCCGCATCGACCAGGACATCGCGAACCACAGCACCGCGGTCAGGATCTTCCCCCAGCCGGCGACCTGCCGGTCGGCCTGCCCGTGCAGCAGCGGGATCCACTCCGTCGCGGGGACGTCGATCGGCACCCGGCCGTCGGAGATCCAGCGCTGCACCGCACTCGCCCGCTTGTAGCCGCCCTCGATCCGCCACGAGCGCAGCAGCAGCACGACGCCGAGCGTCCCGCCGACCGCCGCGGCCGGCACACCGACGGACACCAGCACGCCCGTGGTCGCCGCGGTCCACGAGGACAGCACGAGCATCACGAACACCAGGGCGAACGCGGCCCCGGAGACGGCTGCCCCGAGGAGCCGGAGCCGACCGGCCTCGTCCACGGCACCCACCCGCGCCCGCGGGGCAGCGGTGGCGCGGATGCGGTCGGCGTCGGTCACGGTGGTCCTGTTCGTTCGGGGGACCCCATGACTACACCGCGCCGCTCGGCGGACGTCGTGCGCCCGACCGTGGACATCCCGGTGCGGCGGCCAGGTCCCGTGGGTAGCGTCGACCACGATCTTGTGAGGAGACCCCATGGCGAAGAACACGAAGCACACCGGTACGAAGGCCCTGCTGCTCGGCATCCTGACGGGTGGCCGCAGCGCCACCCCGCTCGCACTCCTGGCGCTCAACCGCGACCGCAAGGAGCTGTCCGGCGCGTGGCAGGACTGGCCCGCGTTCCGCACGCCGCTCGGACGCGGCCTGCTCATCGCCGGCGCCGTCGGCGAGATCATCGGTGACAAGCTCCCGATGACCCCGAGCCGCACCGCCGCGACCGGCCTGATCGGCCGCGCCACCTCCGGCGCGTTCGTCGGGCTGGCGATCGGCACGACCGGCAAGCGCGACCGCCGGGTCGAGGGCGCGATCCTCGGGGCGATCGGAGCCGTCATCGGCAGCTACGTCGGACTGCTCGCCCGGAAGTCCGTCACGAAGACGACCGGCCTGCGCGACCCGCTGGTGGCGCTCGCCGAGGACGCGGCGGTCATCGCCGGCACGACGAAGGTGCTCACCTCGCGCTGACCCGCGACCACACGACGCAACAGGAGGCTCGGCGCACCACGTGTACCGGGCCTCCTGTTGCGTCCCGGGGTGCGTCCAGGACCCCGCTCAGGCGCGCGCGGTCTGCGCGGCAGCCGTGATGGCCGCGGCGAAGCGGCCGGCGATCGCGTGGTTCGCCGCGGTCGTGGGGTGGATGCCGTCCGTGGAGGTCCCGGGGACCCAGGAGCCGTCGCGCTCGCGGTCCGCGGCGAACGGGTCGGTCTCGCTCCACCCGTGGCGGCGCGCGTCGACGACCAGGGCCCGGTCGAGCGTGGCGTTGCCCGTCCGACGGTCGACGCCCCACAGGCTCGTCGTGTGGTCCGACGGCGGCGCCGCGACCAGGAGCACGTGCGGCGCTGCGACCTGCGCCACCAGGCGGTCGACGTCCCGCAGCGTCGTCGCGGTCGGCACGTGCTGGTTCACGTCGTTCGTCCCCAGCTCCACGACCAGGACGTCCTCGCCGTGCACGATGGGCATCCGGGCGAGCACCTGGTCCGAGCGGTACCCGCTGTGGGCGTAGCCACCGACGGCCCGGACGACCGCTTCCCCGGCAGGTGTGGCGGCCAGGTCGCGCAGCCACGAGCCGGGCCGGGCGGTGATCGAGTCGCCGGCGTAGGCGAAGGGCACCGAGTGGCCGCCCGCTGCGCCGAGGGCCCCGGTGAGGACCTGGTCCGGGGTGTGGCGGAGCTCGGCGGCCCGCGCGGCCACCACCCGTGCGGCCTGCGGACCGGTCACGTCGGTGGTCGACCCGTACGCGGCGACCGCCGGGTGCGCGACGATCAGCGCCGTCGGGACGGCGAGCAGAGCAGCGGCCAGTGCGGCGGTGACGAGGACGTGGCGCACGCGCATGGTGGTTCCCGATCGGTCAGAGGGTGTGGGATCACCGTAGGACCGGGCCGGGCGCTGCACGCCGTGGGATCGATGGGAAGGGGCGGCGGTTCCTGAAGCACCTCCGAGCAGTGGCTGGGAGGCGCTCCAGGCCGCCGGGGGTCACCAGCGCTCGTGCACCGTCGCGCGGAACCAGCGGTCGTAGAGGTCACGCACGGTCGCGTCGAGGTCGGCCGGGGTGTCGAGGGACCCCGCCTGGGCGTTGGAGCGGGCCTGCTCGGCGTTGCGGGCACCGGGGATCGCGGCCGTGACGCCGTCCTGCGCGATGATCCACGCGAGTGCGGCCTGCGGCACGGAGACGCCGTCGGGCAGGGCGGCGGCGAACTCCTGCGCGGCACGGACGCCGTCCTCGAAGGGCACCCCGCTGAAGGTCTCGCCCTGGTCGAAGGCCTCGCCGTGGCGGTTGTACGTGCGGTGGTCCTCCGGGGCGAACTCGGTGTCCGTCGTGTACTTGCCGGAGAGCAGCCCCGATGCCAGCGGGACGCGCGCCAGGATCGCGACCCCGGCCTCCCGGGCGGCGGGCAGGACCGCGTCCAGCGGCTTCAGCCGGAACGCGTTGAGGATGATCTGGACGCTCGCGACGTTCGGCCGCGCGATCGCGGTGAGCGCCTGGTCCGTGGTCTCGACGCTGACGCCGTAGGCGGCGATCGAGCCGTCGGCGACCAGCGCGTCGAGGGCGTCGTACACGGCGTCGTCGGAGAACACCGCGGTCGGCGGGCAGTGCAGCTGCACCAGGTCGAGCGTGTCCTGCTGCAGGTTGGTGCGCGACCGGTCGACCCAGGTGCGGAAGTTGGCGGCGACGTAGTTGTCGGGGGTCTGGTCGGCGCGACGGCCCATCTTCGTCGTGACGGTGACGCCCGAGCCCGGGTTCGCCTGCATCCAGCGGCCGATGAGTGACTCGCTCGTGCCGTCGCCGTACACGTCGGCGGTGTCGAACAGGGTGACGTCGGCCTCGGCGGAGGCGTCCATCACGGCGAAGGCGTCCTCGTCGGCGACGGGACCCCAGTCACCGCCGAACTGCCAGGTGCCGAGACCGATGGAGGAGACTTCGCGGCCGGTGCGGCCGAGGGTGCGTCGCTGCATGGGTCCGAAGGTAGTCGCCCGCACCGGGGCACTCGTGCGGCCAGTGTCGGACGGGGTTGAACACGCAGGTTCAACACTGTTGAATGATGCTGTTCAACAGTGTTGAACCACAGCCCCGGTCGCTGACGACCGGCCGACGAGAGGACTCCCATGCCCGGACACGACGTCACCCTCACCGCTGGATCCACGATCGGGACCTGGCTCGACCACCCGGTCGGCAGCGGTCTCATCCGTGGGCTGCTCACGCGGGCCGGGGTCGGCGAGGAGATGCTGGCGCCGGTGCGGACGCTCCCCCTGCAGCAGATGGTCGCGATGTCGAACGGGCAGATGCCGCAGTCCGCGGTCGATGACCTGGTCCGCGCCGCGAACGACGGCGTCATCCCCGACGTCGTCGACGACGACGGCGCGTGGCGCGAGCAGGTCACCTCCGGTCGCTTCGCGGGACGCACGGTCGTGGTGACCGGTGCCGCCTCCGGCATCGGTCGGGCCACGGCATCCCGCATCGTGCGCGAAGGCGGGCGGGTCGTCGCGGTCGACGTGTCGGCCGAGCGGCTCGCCGAGTTCGCGGACGCCGTGGGCACCGGCTCCGTCGTCACGGTCACCGGTGACATCACGCGGCAGGAGGACGTCGACGCCGTCGTGGCCGCGGCCGGGGACCGGATCGACGCCCTCGCGAACATCGCCGGCATCAACGACGACTTCTCCCCGCTGCACGAGACCAGCGACGCGATGTGGGACCGCGTCATCGGGGTGAACCTGACCGGGGCGTTCAAGCTCTCGCGGGCGGTGCTGCCCGTGATGGTCGCCGCCGGACGCGGGTCGATCGTGAACGTCGCGTCCGAGGCCGGCCTCCGGGGCAACGCGTCGGGGAACGCCTACACGGTGTCCAAGCACGGCGTCGTGGGCCTGACGAAGAGCGCCGCGTTCATGTACGGGCCGCACGGCATCCGCGTGAACGCCGTCGCGCCGGGCGGTGTGGCCACGGGCATCCCGATGCCGGCCCACGTGTCCGAGGCGGGCGCCGCCCGGCTCGGGCCGTTCCAGGCCGCGATCCCGACGCTCGCCACCGCCGAACAGCTCGCCGCCTCGATCACGTTCCTGCTCAGCGACGACGGGGTCAACGTCAACGGTGCCGTGCTGGCGTCGGACGGCGGGTGGTCCGTCCAGTGAGACCGGTCGTCACGCCGGTGTGACGAGCTCCTGCACGACGTGGCCGTAGTGCCGCACGACGTCGTGACGATCGGCGGCGAGGAGGGTCTCGTCGCCGATCACCCACAGCGAGTACAGCAGCCCGGCGACGGCCGCCGCGGCGAGTGAGGCGCGCAGGTCGGCGTCCGGGCCCGACATCTGCGTCAGCAGCGGGGCGACGACCGACCGCTGGTGCTGGCGACGGAGCTCCGAGCCGATGGCGTCCGAGTCGCTCGCGTGGATCAGCGCGAGGTAGGTCGCCCGGACCTCCGGTGCGGCGTCGAGCAGGTAGGCGATGAACCGCTCGCCCACCGTGGACGCCGGGCCTTCGGTGAGGGGGAACGGCGGGAGCCGGTCGGCCATGGCGGCGACGAAGAGCCCGTCCTTCGAGCCGAAGTGGTGGATCACCAGGGCGGCGTCCGCACCGGCGTCACGGCCGATGTCCCGCAGCGAGGTGCCGCCGTACCCGTGCGCGACGAAGAGCTCCGCGGCGGCGGTGAGGATCGCGTCCCGCTTGGTCGGGCGGACGTCGGTCATCGTGTGGCCGTCGCGGGCCGGTGCGGGGCGGCCGGCGTGGCAGGTGCGGCGCTGTCGTGGCTGAACAGGCCCGCGGTCGCCAGGCGCACCCGGCGTCTGGCCTGCTCCTGGTCGTCCCCGAAGCGGTCGACGCCCCACGACAGCGTGGTGAGCAGCTCGAAGACGTCCTCGGCGCTCGCCGTGTCCGTCGCGCTGCCCTGCGTCCGAGCATGCTGCAGGAACACGTCGGTGCGCTCCGTCAGCCGGGCGCAGACGTCCTGCACCGGCGACTGGTCGTCCCCGATGGCGCTGGCGATGCAGGTCGGCAGGTTCTGCCAGATGCGGAGCTGCCACGTGACGCGGAACATCCACTCGTGCAGGGCGTCGTCGGCCGGCAGCGACTCGAGCTCGCGCGACTCGTCGAGGACCGCGTGGACGCTGTCGGCCATGACCGCAGCGAGCAGGTCGTCCCGCGTCGGGAAGTTCCGGTAGAACGTCGCGTTGCCGACCCCGGCTGCCGTGGCGATGCCGTCGATCGGGGCGAGGATGCCGTCGGTCTCGAAGACCTGTCGTGCGGCCGCGGTGATCGCGTCGCGGTTCCGGCGTGCATCCGCGCGCAGGGGCTTCGCGGTCGTCGACGTCACGGCACACCTCGCTTGACTCAAGTGGGGACTGTCCCCACATAATGATCCGGGGAGCATCCCCGCTTCCCGGATCAACCTACAGGAGTGACCATGACTGAGCGACTCGACGGCCGGACCGTGCTCGTGACCGGAGCGAACGGAGGCCTCGGCGAGGAGTTCGTCCGCCAGGCCCTGGAGCGTGGTGCGACCAAGGTCTACGCCACGGCACGGTCCCCGCGGCAGTGGGACGACGAGCGCGTGGTGCCGCTCGTGCTCGACCTGACCGACGCGGAGTCCATCGCCGCCGCAGCGCGGACCGCGTCCGACGTGGACCTGCTCGTCAACAACGCGGCGATCGCCCCGGCGTCGGACACGTCCGTCGCGGCCGCGGACGAGGACGTCCTCCGGACGGTGTTCGAGACGAACGTCTTCGGCACGATCCGGGTCTCCGGGGCCTTCGCACCGGTGCTCGCGGCGAACGGCGGCGGTGCCGTGCTGACCGTGCTCTCCGCCGCCGCGTGGATCCCGCTCCCCACGGTCTACGCGGCCTCGAAGGCGGCGGCGTGGTCCGCGACGAACGGCCTCCGGACCGAGCTGGCCGGGCAGGGCACCACGGTCACCGGCGTGCTCGTCGGCATGATCGACACGGCGATGGGTGCGCGCTTCGACGTCCCGAAGACCAGCCCGGAGCGCGTCGTGGCACAGTCGCTCGACGGCGCGGTGACCGGCGCGTACGAGGTGCTCGCCGACGACGACACCCGCATGGTGAAGGGGCTGCTGAGCCGCCCGGCGGAGGACCTCGGCGCGGCGACGGCACAGGCGATGGCGGCCCTGGCCTCCTGACCGATGACATGACGGATCCGGTCGGCGATCCCGCAGGATCGTCGACCGGATCCGTCGACGCTCGATCCGGGTTCCGCTGTCGCCAGCGGAGCCCGGTCAGGTCACTCGTGCAGCCCGGCGAGCTCCTGGAACTCGTCGTCGGTGAGCTCGACCGTCGCACCGGCGAGGTTGTCCTCGAGGTGGTCGACGCTCGACGTGCCGGGGATCGGCAGCATCACCGGGGAGCGCTTGAGCAGCCAGGCCAGGGCGACCTGCGCGGGAGTGGCCTGCTTGCGCTCGGCGAGCTCGGTCAGCGGGGAGTCCTCGCCGGTCAGGCCACCGGTCGCGAGCGGGAACCACGGGATGAAGCCGATGTCCTGCTCCTCGGACCAGTCGAGCAGCGCCTCGGAGGACCGGTCGGTGAGGTTGTAGAGGTTCTGAACGGAGACGATCGTCGCGATCTCCTGCGCTGCCTTGACCTCGTCGACGGAGACCTCGGACAGGCCGATGTGGCGGATCTTGCCCTCGTCCTGCAGCTTCTTCAGCTCGCCGACCTGGTCCTCGAGCGGGACCTTCGGGTCGATGCGGTGCAGCTGGAACAGGTCGATGCGCTCCAGGCCCAGGCGGCGGAGGCTCATCTCGGCCTCCTGACGCAGGTACTCCGGGCGACCGACCGGCGGCCACTCGTTCGGGCCGGTGCGGGTCAGGCCGGCCTTGGTCGCGATGACGACGTCGTCGCCGTACGGGTGCAGGGCCTCCTTGAGGAGCTCCTCCGCGACGTAGGGGCCGTAGGAGTCGGCGGTGTCGAAGAAGTTCACGCCGAGCTCGACGGCGCGCTTGAGCACGCGGATCGCCTCGTCGTGGTCCTTCGGCGGTCCCCAGACCCCGGGGCCGGTGAGCTGCATGGTGCCGTAGCCGAGGCGGTTGACCTCGAGGTCGCCACCGATGCGGAAGGTGCCGGAGGCGTCGGCCGGACGTGTCGTGGTGTCGGTGTTCGTCATGACCCCGGTCTACGCCGTCTCCGCGAACGCACAGTGAGCAACAGGAGACGTTCTGTCCCCCGACCTCAGCGTGTCGGGCGCGGGTACGGGGTCTCGCCGCGGTCGAGCATGCCGACGAGCTTGGCCAGCCGGGCCGCGCGGGCCGTGGCGCTCGGGGCGGTCATGACGCGGTGCAGGACGGCGTACCGGTTCGTGGCGTCGAGCTCGGCGAACAGGGCGGCGGCAGCGGGTGCGGCGTCGAGCGCAGCGACGAGGTCGTCGGGCACCGTGGCGGTCGCCGAGCCGGCATAGGCACGGTCCCACCGGCCGTCGGCCTTGGCTCGGTCGACCTCGGCCTGGCCGCGCTCCCGCATCCGCCCCTGCGCGACGAGCGTCGCGACCAGGCCGATGTTCCGCTCCGACCACAGCGAGGCCTTCCGCCGGGGCGTGAACCGCTGCAGGAAGGTCGCCGCGTCGTTGCTCCGTTTCTGCCCGTCGATCCAGCCGGAGCAGAGCGCCTCGTCGAGGGCCTGTGCGTACGTCAGGGTCGTCGGCCCCGCGGTGCCCTTCTTGGCGAGGGCGAGCCAGACGCCGTCCGAGTCGTCCTCGTGCTGGTCGAGCCAGGCGCGCCAGGCGGCGGCGTCGGCGACGACGAACGGCTCGATGTCCATGTCGGTCATCGTAGGACGACACGGCTCACACCCAGTGCGGCTGCGCGAACACCCCGTCCGGGTCGGCCTGCTCGGCGATGCGGTGCAGCCGCGAGGTGTTCACGTCGAAGTACGCCGACGGGTCCGTGATCGCCGCGTCGCAGTAGTTCGCGTACGCCCCGTCACCCCACGCGGGTCGCATCGCCGCACGGAAGCCGCGCACGTACCGGTCGAACGGCGCCGGGTCCGCGCCGTTCGCGAACACGGCCGTGTACTGCACGGTGCACAGCGCCGTTCGCCACGGGAAGGGGCTGTCGGTCCGGCCGACGTCCGCCACGACACCGCCGAGGGCGTCGAGGGACACCCCACCCTCCGCCATGCCGGCGACCGACCCGGACCGCTCGGCCTGCTGCACGAGGACCGCGATCTGCGCGTCCGTCAGGGCCGTCGTGCCGATCGACGACGTGGCCGCCTCGGACACCCGCACCGGCTTGCCGGCGAGTTGCTGCATCGCCTGGCCGTACGTCAGCTCGTCCGCGGTGTGCCGGGTCGGCGTCGCACCGGTCGCGGCGATGAACCCGTCGACCGAGGCATCGGCGCCGGACTTCGCCCCGGTCCACACGCCGGTCACCGTCACGGACGGGCCGCTGGCGTGCCGTTCGCCGCCCAGGAGCTTCAACGTCGACCACAGCTGCCGGTCCGCCTGCGGCGCCCAGTCCTGCCACGCACGCACCACCCCAGCGGCGGCCGACCAGGGGAAGGCGATCTCGAAGAGCAGGACGGGAGGCGCGGGCTGGGTCCGGAACGTCAGGCTCGTCACGACGCCCACCGTCCCGCCACCCCCGCCGCGACAGGCCCAGAAGAGGTCCGGTTCCCGGGACGACGAGACCTCGTGCACGGCGCCGTCCGCCGTGACGATCGTGGCTCCGGTGAGCTGGTCCGAGGTCAGGCCGAACGAGCGGACGAGCACGCCGACACCTCCGCCGAGCGTCAGGCCGCCGATGCCGACGGTCGGGCACGACCCCGCACCGATCGCCCGACCGGCCTTCGCCAGGGCGGCGTAGACGTCGGCGAGCTGCGCGCCGGGGCCGATCGTCACCGACTCCCCCAACACCTGGACGTCGTCGAGCGCCGCGGTGCTGATCACGAGCGAGCGTGGGACGTCCGTGCCGGCAGCGCCGCCGGCCGACCAGCCCGTGTACGAGTGCCCGCCGGCCCGGAGCGCGACCGGCGTGCGGGTGTTCCGCGCGAAGGCGAGCCCGGCGACGACGTCGTCGGCGTTCGCCACGCGGAGGATGCCCTGCGGGTCGGCGTCGTCGTACCGGGGGTTCTCGAGCACGCGCGCCGTGTCCCAGCCCTGTGCGCCCGACCGGAGCACCGCCCCGGTGGTCGCCGCGGCCAGCGCGTCCCAGGTGTCCGGACCGGAGCCCGTCGACGGGGTGCTCGCGCTCGTGCTGGGCATCGGCGTCCCGCTCGCTCCCGAGGTCGTCGTGCCGGACGGTGTCGGTGCCGGGGACCCGCCGCTGCACGCGGCCAGGACCCCGGCGATGCCGAGTCCCACGCCCCCCGCGATGAGTCCCCTGCGTGTGGTCGTGCTCCCCGATGGTTCCGTCACCGGACCTGTCTACCCCGCGGTGGAGCTGATCCGGACGGCGTCGGCCCAGGCGCGGACCCACTCCGGCAGCACCAGGTCCGACGGAGCACCCCCGACGGCGTCGAGCAGCTCGGCGGAGGCCACGGTCCCGCCGGCCGTCCGGAGGAACCGGGCCTGCACGACCGCCCGGGCCACGACGGTCCCGCGCCGGACGAACGTCTGCTCGATGTACGTCGCCCGCTCGTCCACGCCGAGCACCCGCGTGACCAGGTCGAACCGCTGCCCGAGCGTCAGCGACCGCTTGTACGTGATCGTCTGCGCCGCCACCACCGGGTACCAGCCCCGTCGGGTCAGGTCGCTCCAGAACCCTGACCGGATCATCAGGTCGAGCCGCCCGAGGTCGAGCAGCGCCAGGTACCGGGCGTTGTTCATGTGCCGGAGCGGGTCGAGGTCGGTGAGGGTCACCCGGAACGGGGTCCGCGCCTCGCCCCACAGCGACCGTCGCGGCGCTCGCCGGGTGCGGAGGTGCAGGAGCAGCAGACGGAAGTACAGGTTCACCCCCCGATCAGACCAGGTCCGCCGTGCCGGTCCCCGGACCCTTGGAGGAACCACACCATGCGGGGCCGCTCGTGACGGGTACGACCGGTGCCTCCCTCCAACCCGGGTGCGCGGAGTAGACCGGGAGACATGCAGACACGCAAGCTCAGTGACCTCGAGGTCGGCCCGATCGGCCTCGGAACGATGGGGATGAGCGCCTTCTACACGGGCGCCGGCACGGACGACGACGAGTCGGTCCGCACCATCCACCGCGCGATCGACCTCGGTGTGACGCTCTTCGACACCGCCGAGGCCTACGGCCCCTACACGAACGAGGAGCTCCTCCGCCGGGCCCTCGCCGACCGCCGCGACGACGTCGTCATCGCGACGAAGTTCGGCCTGATCACCCACGAGGCCGGGGAGACGACCCCGGCAGCCGGCCGCGGCATCAGCTCCGCGCCGGAGTCCGTGCGGGAGGCCCTCGAGGGTTCGCTCCGCCGCCTCGGCACCGACCACATCGACCTCTACTACCAGCACCGCGTCGACCCGGCGGTCCCGATCGAGGACGTCATCGGCCAGCTCGCCGAGTTCGTCCAGGAGGGCAAGATCCGCCACATCGGGCTCTCCGAGGCGAGCGCCGCGACCATCCGCAAGGCGAACGCCGTCCACCAGATCACGGCCCTGCAGAGCGAGTACTCCCTCTGGACGCGCGACCCCGAGGGCGACGTGCTCGACACCCTCCGCGAGCTCGGCATCGGCCTGGTCCCGTACTCGCCGCTCGGCCGCGGGTTCCTCACCGGCGCGATCACGAAGCCCTCGGACCTCGACGCCGACGACTTCCGCCTGGCGAACCCCCGCTTCCAGCAGGAGGCCTTCGAGACGAACATGCGCATCGTCGACGAGGTCAAGCACGTCGCGGACGAGGTCGGCGGCACCCCCGCCCAGGTCGCCCTCGCGTGGCTGCTCGCGCAGGGCGACGACGTCGTGCCGATCCCCGGCACGAAGCGCGTCTCCCGCCTCGAGGAGAACGTCGCCGCGGCGGAGGTCACCCTGAGCGCGGAGCAGGTCGAGCGCCTCTCGGCCCTGCCCGCCCCGACCGGTGACCGCTACCCCGACATGTCGAGCATCGACCGCTGACGCAACCCGAAGACTGACAGGAGGTTCGGTGCCGGCTGGCACCGAGCCTCCTGTCCGTCACAGGTCGGTGGCGAAGCCGGCCGCGCGGAGCTGCAGGTCCTCGATCCGGCGGAGCCGGGCGGCCTCGAGGTCGAAGCCCTCGTAGGCCAGGGGCGGGGTCCTCCTGACGTTCGCCGAGCACTGGAAGTCCTGGCAGACCAGCGTGCCGACGGTGTTGCCGTTGCGACCGGCCGGACCGGACCGCTTGGCGCTGTGGAACACCACGTCGTTCGGCAGTCTGACGTCCTGGCACCACGAGCACTGGGCTCGGGAACGCGGCGAGGCCTCGGCCTGCCGGAGCAGGACGCCGATCAGGTCGCCTTCGAGGGTCGGCACGACGACGGACGCGCGACGAGGACTCTTCGGGTCGCGCCACCCGAGGAAGTCGAGCGCGTCCCAGTCCAGGGTCGCGAAGTCGGCGGGCAACGTCAGGTCACTCGTCTCCCTGCGGGAGGCGTTGACGAAGGACGCGCGGATGGTCTTCTCGCTGATGGGCAGCATGGTGAGCCGTTCTGTGGTGCCACCCGGGGCGCTCGTGCGCCGCACCGGGCGGGTGTTCTGGGAGGGAACGACGACGGGGGCCACGTCGACGACGTGACCCGGGGCGTCAGGCCCTGATGCCGGCGTGGACGCCGACGACCTCCTCAGAACGGTTGCTCACGGCACCAGCCTACGAGGCGGTGTCAAGACGAACGCGTCAGCGTGTCAGGGCGTCGCGGTCAGCAGGACGAGCGAGCCGTCGTGGGACGGACGGACCCGGAGCGCCCCGTGCCGGTCGTCCCAGGCGCCGGACTCGAGCGCGGTGCGGAGAGCGGCGACCGAGCGGGCGGCGCTCATCTCGTCGACCAGGCCCCAGGCGTCGTCGGCTCGCCGCGCGGCCGGGTCGAGCAGGCGCTCGGGCCGGCCGTAGTACGCCTCGGAGAACCCGTCGACGCACGTGAAGGGGATCGGCACACGGGTCGTGGTGACGTCCCCGCCGAGGGCTTCGGCGATGCGGTCGAGGCTCGGGTGGCGCCGGGCGTCGGCGGCCGTCACCTCGGGGGCGTACTCGGCGAGCCAAGAGCTCTGGATCCGGGCGGGGTCCCGCGTCAGGACGACCACGGGGCCACGCGCCACGCGCCGCATCTCGACCAGTCCACGGTCGAGGTCCTCCCATCGGGGGATGGTGAACGCGGTCATCGCGGCGTCGAACGTGTCGTCGGGGAAGGGCAGATGCGCGATCGGCTCGACGGTGGTGACGTCCCGGTCGTGCGGCTCGTACGACACGGCATCGGCGTCGGCGCTCACGTGCAGCACCGTGCGGGCGTCCCCGAGTGCGGCCTTCAGCGCCCGGGCGAAGGCGGGTTCCGGGCGGCGCCACCGGGTGCTGTCCACGCCGGTGCTGCCCTGGTCGGCGGTGCCCGCCGTTCCGTCCGCGCGCCTGGTCACGCGGCTCAGCCTACGGCGGCCGCTAGGGTCGGCACATGATCGCCGACTCCGGTTTCAGCTTCGTCTTCATCGTCTACGGCCTGCTCCTGCTCGCCGTCGTCGTGCTCGTCATCGCGCTCATCGTGCTGTCGGTCACCGCGACCCGCGTGCTGCGGCTGTCCGCACAGGAACGGGTGCTGCGCATCGAGCAGCTCCGAGCCGCCGCGCTCGACGCCGGCGACGAGGACCCGACCGCCATCTGACGGTCGGGTGGTACAGACTGCTCAGTCGACCGACTCGGACTCCGTGGCCCGGGCCGCTGCGAGCTGCTCCGCGCGTTCCGTCGCCGCCCAGGTCCCGAGGAGCGCGAGCGAACGCTCCGACTCCGACCCCGGCTCGGCGCTGTACGTGAACATCGTCAGGCCCTGGTCCGCGACGAGGTCGAGCGCCTCGTAGTCCAGGTCGAGCGCACCCACGACCGGGTGGCTGATCCGCTTCTTGCCGGTGCGGTGCAGGCGGACGTCGTGCTCGGCCCACCACGAGCGGAACTCCTCGCTGCGGGTGGAGAGCTCCCCGACGAGCGTCACGAGCCCGGGTTCGCAGGGGTTGGCGACAGCCGCGGCGCGCAGGATCGCGACGGAGTCCCGCGCGGTCTGGGACCAGTCGACGAAGAACGTCCGCGCGGCGGGGTCGAGGAACGTGAAGCGCGCGGTGTTCACGGGGCGACCGGGCCCGGCGAACATCGGCGCGTACAGGGCACGGCCGAGCTCGTTCGCCGCGAGGACGTCCCCGCGCTCGTTCCGCACCCACGCCGGCGCACCGGTGATGGCGTCGAGGAGTCGTTGCACGCCGGGACGGATCCGGGTCGGCATGGTCTTGTGCATGGTCTTCACGCCGGAGTTCGCGAGCCGGGCGAGGTCCCACAGGTGGGTGCGCTCGTCCTCGTCGAGCTGCAGTGCCCGCGCCAGCCCCTCGAGCACGCTGTCGGAGACGCCCTTGAGCGTCCCGCGTTCGAGCCGCGTGTAGTAGTCGACGCTCACGCCCGCGAGCATCGCGACCTCGTGCCGCCGCAGCCCGGGCACCCGTCGGACCCCACCGCCGAACGACGGCATGCCCGCCTGCTCGGGCGAGATCCGAGCCCGCCGTGTGGACAGGAAGTCGCGGATCTCCCCGCGCACGTCGATACCCATGCGGCCCAGGCTACGTGCTGGTGCCGCGAGCGTGACAGGCACTGGCCGTACCTGGCCCCGCCGCCCCTGGCACACACCGGACGAGGGGCGTTGCATGGAGCCATGACCGACACCACCTGGTTCATCACCGGCTGCTCCACCGGACTCGGACGCGCGTTCGCCGAGGCCGTCCTCGCTGCGGGCGGCTCCGTCGTCGTCACCGCGCGCGACGCCTCCCGCGTGCAGGACATCGCCGACACCGCCCCCGACCGCGCTCTCGCCCTGGCGCTCGACGTCACCGACCCCGCTGCCGTCACGGCCGCGGTCGCCGCCGCCGAGGAGCGCTTCGGCCGCATCGACGTGCTCGTGAACAACGCCGGCTACGGGTACCGCGCCGCCGTCGAGGAGGGCGAGCCCGAGGCCGTCCAGACCCTCTTCGCCACCCACGTCCACGGCCCGACGGCCCTGATCCGCGCCGTGCTGCCCGGGATGCGCGCCCGCGGGACCGGCACGATCGTGAACATCTCCTCGATCGGCGCCCGCATCTCCCCCGAGGGCTCCGGCTACTACTCGGCGGTCAAGGCCGCGCTCGAGGCCCTGTCGCTCTCGCTCCGCAAGGAGCTCGCCCCGCTCGGCATCGACGTCATGGTCGTCGAGCCCGGCGGCTTCCGCACGGACTTCGCGGGCCGGTCGCTGACGCAGTCCGCCACCCCGATCGAGGCCTACGCCGACACCGCCGGCAAGCGCCGGATCGAGCACGACACCGCGCACGGCACGCAGGCCGGCGACCCGGCGAAGGCCGCGCAGGCGCTCATCACCGCGGTCGAGGCCGACCAGACGCCGTTCATGCTGCTCCTCGGCAACGACGCGTCGGACGGCTTCCGCGCCGCGCTGGACGCGCTGCGCGCCGAGGTCGACGCGTGGGAGTCGGTCAGCCGGAGCACCGACTTCTAGGGGTCCGGCTTCTCAGGTCCGCATCTGCCGGACGGGAGGCTCGTGGCGGCGTCGTCGTGAGCCTCCCGTCCGTCATCTGGCCGCGATCGTGACGCTGGCGACGCGGTGACCGTCCATGGCGGTCACCTCGAGGCGGTGGTCGCCGACCTCGACGACGTCACCGACGGCCGGGACGCGGTCCAGGTGCACCTGCACCAGACCGCCGACCGTCTCGTAGTCACCGTCGGGCAGGGCCGGTCCGCCGTCGGCGTGCAGGTCCTCGAGGACGGTCGCGCCGTCCACGTCGTCGCCCTCGGACACCGGGGCGTCGTACTCGTCGCGGATGCGGCCGACGAGGTCCTCGAGCAGGGCCTCGAGCGTGACCATCCCGGCGCTGCCGCCGTACTCGTCGACGACCAGGGCGATCTGCTGCCCGGCGGTCCGCATCTCGGTGATCGTGCTCGAGAGCGACTTCGTCTCCGGGAACGCGGGGACCGGTCGGGTGATCGTGGCGACGGATGCGGCAGGGTCCTCCGGTCGGAGGAGGTCGCGGAGGTGCACGAAGCCCGTGACCTCGTCCCGGGAGCCGCCCGTGACGACGTAGCGGGTGTGACCGAGGTCGAGCGCGCGGTCGGTGGCCTCGGCGATCGTCAGGTCGTCCTCGAGCGTGGCGACGTCGAACCACGGCCGCATGGACTCGCGGAGGATCCGGCCTTGCGCGTCGAGGGCACTGCGCGCGATGCGTCGACCCTGTTCGTCGATGGCGCTGTGGTCGGACACCAGGCCGCGGAGCTCCTCGGTGCTCATCGACTCGCTGCGCGCGTTCGGGTCGCCGCCGAGCAGCCGGACCACCGCGTTCGTGCTGGCGGACAGCAGCCAGATCACCGGGCGCATCAGGACCGCGAAGCGCTCGAGGGTCGGGACGACGGCCATCGAGAACCCCTCGGCGCGCTGCAGGGCCAGGCGCTTCGGCACCAGTTCGCCGAGGACGAGCGACAGGTAGGCGATGACGAGCGTCATCGCCACCAGGGCGACCGTCTCGGCCGTGGTCTGGGACAGCCCGAGGCCCTGGAACACCGGGGCGACGTCGGGGGCGATCGAGGACGCACCGTACGCGGCGGAGAAGAAGCCGGCGACCGTCACGCCGATCTGCACGGCGG
The DNA here is from genome assembly GCF_026544205.1 of Curtobacterium sp. GC_Cur_3. Classification (GTDB taxonomy): domain Bacteria; phylum Actinomycetota; class Actinomycetes; order Actinomycetales; family Microbacteriaceae; genus Curtobacterium. The sequence goes on along the minus strand of NZ_JALNUI010000005.1, from coordinate 108,655 downwards.
ACAGGAAGCGGTTCGGGTCACGACCGAGTGCGGCGACACGGGCGCCCCGGGTGCCGCGGTGCTCGAGCTGCTGGAGCTGGGACTCGCGGAGGGAGACGAGGGCGATCTCGGCGGCGGCGAACACCCCGCCGACCAGGACGAAGACGACGACGAGCGCGAAGGCGATCCAGGTGTCGGCGCCCATCAGCGGTGCGGGTCTGCGTCGAGGTGCGGGCTCGGACTTCGGGGGTCATTCATGCCTGAGAGCCTGCACAGGTCATCTGGACGACCGCCGCGGTGGTGCTGTGGAACGGCCTAGAGCGCGCGACCCGTGTGCGACTCGATCCACGCGCGCGGGTCGACCGGCAGGGTGCCGTCCATCAGGACCTCGAGGTGCAGGTGCGCACCAGTGGAGACGCCCGAGGACCCGACGCTGCCGAGGAACTGGCCGGCGTCGACCCGGTCGCCGACGCGCACCGGGGAGGAGCCCGGGATCATGTGCCCGTAGAGCGTGGAGACCTTGCGGCCGTCGACCACGTGGTCGACGATCACGGTCTGGCCGTAGGAGAAGTAGATGCCGGACACCCGCACGGTGCCGGCGGCGACCGAGCCGATCGGGGCGCCCATGCCGGGGTTGAAGTCGAGGCCCTGGTGCAGGGACGAGCACGCGCCGCACGGGGCCGAGCGCCAGCCGAAGCCGGAGCTCATCCGGACCGGGCCGGGGAACGGCGAGCGGACCGCGCCGCCGTCGGTGACCTCGGCGCCGCTGTTGACCGCGCCGGCGGTGACCGCGCCCGTGCCGCTCGGTGCCGCGACGACGACCTGCTTGGCCTCGTTCACCGTGAAGCCGTCACGGGAGGTCGAGGCACTGGCGACTGCCTGGGTCACGGCGTAGTCCTGCGTGCGGACCGTCGGCGCGATGGTCGACGTCGCCATGGAGGTGTTGGCGCTGGCGTGCGCGGGCATCGCGGCGGAGGCGAAGAGCACGACGGCGGCGACGGCGCTCACGACGGTGAGGCGGCTGGTGCGCCGGGTGCGGGTGGCGGCGGGGATGCTGGCTGCCTCGGTGCTGCGGGTGCGTGCTGCGGGTGTCGTCGGCGTGACGGCCTTCGGCGCCCTGGCTGCCTTCGGGGCTTTCGTGGCCCTGGCGGCCTTCACGGGCTTCAGGGCCTTCGCCGGCGCGGCTGCTCGCGGGGCCTTCGCCGGCGCGGGGGCCGCCTGCGGCTGCTCCGGCACGACCGGCGCGGTGGCGGCTGCGCGCTCGGCCTGCAGGGCCGCTCGACGGGTCAGGTGCACCACCGGGGTGTCCGGGTGCTGGTCTGCGTCGCGTGGAGTCGTCATGGCCGTCGACCATTCTGCACGAAGCTGTCCGGTTGTACAGCCCCCAATCGGCGTCAGGAGGCGTCGGGAGTGCGGTGCCGTCGCGGGTCTCCGGCGTGGTGACGCCGTTCCAGCCGCCCCGAGACCCAGCTGGCCGGGACCAGCAGGAAGAGCCAGTACGGCCCACCGGCGGGCACGATGACGGCTCCGATCAGTGCGACCACGAGCGAGATGAAGGTCACGGCGCCGTCGATCGGGTGGAGCAGGGCGCGGCCGTCCTCGCGGAGGAGCTCCGGGTCGCGCCAGACCGCCCACTGCATCACGGTCATGCTCAGGCTGGTCGCGGCGATCGTGCCGATGTACAGCGCGTTGACGCCGGCGTCGTGGGTCGTCTGCGCGATGAGGTTCGACGCGAACGGCAGGAACGCGATGCTCGCGAGCCAGACGAAGTTCACGCGCAGCACCAGGGGCGAGTACGAGCGCGTGGCCTCGAACAGGCGGTGGTGCGAGAACCACAGGCGCGAGATCACGATGAAGCTCACGAAGAACGCGATGACCGTGCCGACGTGGTCCGCCAGCAGGTCGCCGAGGGACTCGTGCTGGATCTCGTCCGCGATGTCGACGAGCGGCAGGAGCAGCAGCGTGATCGCGATCGCGACGGTGGCGTCCGAGAAGTTGACGAGGCGGTCGAGCCCTCGGTCGGTCCGGAGCGTCGGCGTCATGGCGTCAACCTAGCGGCACGCGGGCGCTCTGCACCGGACATCAGTACTGTCCAGGGCACTCAAGCGGAAGGACCCCTGATGGCCCGAACGCCCCGGGAACGCCACGACCCCGTGGACCTGCAGCACGCCGAGGTCGTCCTCGCCGGCACGCAGGAGCTCCTGCCCGTGCTCCGCGCCGCAGCGGTCCGCGCCGGCGTCGACGCCACGCGCATGCGGGTGGTGGGCGTCGACGACCTGCCCGACCCGACGGACCACGCGGAGGCCGAGCTCGCGGTCATCGCCATCCGCCGACCCGGCGACGACCCCGCCTTCCACCGCGCACAGGACGCTGCCGAGAGGATCGAGCCGCTGATGGCGCCGAACGCTGTCCGCATCGTGGTGACGGTGTCCGGTGCGACGCGGCTGGCGCCGAAGCTCGAGCGGACGCTCACCACCGAGGTGCTGCACCAGATGGGGGCGGCAGCTGCACCGTTCGGGTTCCGGCGCCCCTTCCGGAACCTGCGGAAGCGCCTCGGGCTGGCGGCGCTGCAGACCGCCGGCGTCCGGGTCTTCCGGATCACGATCGGGCACTGAGACGCCGGTCTCCGGGTCGCGCGCGCCGGGCTGGGTGCCTCCCGTCAGACGGTCGGCCCGCCGCGGAGTTCGAGCGCGATCTGCTCGGCGTCGACGTTCTTGAGCACCGACTCCAGCACCTCGGCGTCGAACGTGCCGTCGTCCCGGGCGTCGAGCAGTGCCGCACGCTGGGCGTCGAGGACCCGCAGCCGCCGGACCTTCTCCTGGCCGAACCACGCGCGGAGTTCGGCGGGGTCGGCGGCTTCGAGCTCCTCCCGGGTCCGCGGTGTCGACGGGGTGGGGGCGTCCGCCTGGGTGGGCGCGTCCGCCTGGGTGGGCGCGTCCGCCTGGGTGGCCTCAGCGGCCGCGCGCATCACCACGAGGAGCCGACGGCGCTCCTCGGCGTCGGCCTCGGCGCGGTCGGCGGCCGGAGGGCTGATCCGTCGCAGCAGCGGACCGATCGTGCCGCCCTGGAGCAGCAGGGAGAACCCGGCGACGGCGAAGGCGACGAACACCAGCAGCGACCGCTCCGGGGTGTCCTGCGGCAGCGTCTGGGCCGCGGCGACGGTCACTGCGCCGCGCATCCCCGCCCACACCACCGTGGTGCCCTCACGCCAGCCGAGCGGGGCCTTCCGGAAGTACTGGATGTCCGCGAGCATCTGGCGGACCCGGCCGCCGAACCGCTCGAGGTCCCGTTCGGAGGGCGCGCGGTTCCCGAGCCGGTGCCCCTGGAGGGCGGCACTCGCGGTCTCGTGGTCGGCGTTCCGGTAGTCCTGCAGCCGGCCCTGCATCCGAGCCTGGCGTTCGGCGCTCCGTGTCAGGCCGAAGAGCAGCGGGACGACGTACGCGGCCCGCACCAGGACCGTGAGCACGAGGGCGCCGAGGGCGATGAGGAGCGCCGGCCCGACGCCGGCGTGGTCGTGCTGCACGTCGCCGATGATCGACGCGAGCTCGAGCCCCATCACCAGGAAGACCGCACCCTCGAGCACGAACTCGACCGTGCCCCAGTTCTGCGCGTCCGACAGGCGGTGGTTCGGCGGCAGCACGCGCGGCGCCCGGATGCCGGTGACCAGTCCGGCGACGACGGCGGCGACGAGGCCGGAGGCGTGCAGGGACTCCGCGGGGATCGAGGCGACGAACGGCACCGCGAACGACAGTGCCGTGTTGACGGTGGGGTTCGCGACGCGTGCGCGGACGACGAGGTTCAGCCACCCGACGACCAGGCCGATGGCGACGGCCACCGCCACCGCGAAGGCGAAGTCCCCGACGGCGCCCCAGAACGAGAAGGTCGCGCCCGCGGCGACGATCGCCGTGCGGAGGAGCACCAGCGCGGTGGCGTCGTTGAGCAGCGATTCGCCGTCCAGGATCGCGACCACCCGCCGCGACACCGAGGTCTGCTTCACGATGGAGGTCGCGACCGCGTCGGTCGGGCTGACGATCGCACCGAGGGCGATGCCCCACGCCAGGCCGAGCTCCGGCACCACCCAGGCGAAGAACAGCCCGAGCACCAGGGAGCTCGCGACGACGAGCACGACCGACAGACCGCTGATCGCGCCGAACTCCCGCCGGAAGTTCATCGTCGGCATCGAGACGGCGGACGAGTACAGCAGCGGTGGCAGCACCCCGGCGAGGATCCACTCCGGGTCGACCTCGACGGTCGGGATCCACGGCACCAGGCTCGCGACGATGCCGACGGTCACCAGGACCAGGGGCGCGGCGACGCCGATCCGGGGCCCCAGCACGGCGGCGCCCGCGATCACGAGCAGGGCGACGATGCCGACCACGAGGAGTTCTGTCACGTGCCCAGGGTGGCATCGATCGGCCTCCACAGGTCGGCGTCTCGGGAGCCTCCTCCACAGCCCATGTATCTTGATGTCGAGATACTGCTCACCGCGAGTAGCGTGGAGCCACCGACGCGCGAACAAGGGAGTACCCGCCAGCATGGCCAAGATCATCTACACCCTCACGGACGAGGCGCCGTTCCTCGCCACCCACTCCTTCCTCCCCGTCATCCAGGCGTTCGCCGGCACCGCCGGTGTGGACGTCGAGACGCGGGACATCTCCCTCTCCGGCCGGATCATCGCGCTGTTCCCCGAGCGGCTCAGTGCTGAGCAGCGGATGGACGACGCCCTCGCCGAGCTGGGCGACCTCGCCAAGACGCCAGAGGCCAACATCATCAAGCTGCCGAACATCTCGGCCTCGATCCCCCAGCTCAAGGTCGCGATCACCGAGCTGCAGTCCCAGGGCTACGACCTGCCCGACTACCCGGACGAGCCCAGCACCGACGCTGAGCGCGACGTCCGAGCCAAGTACGACACCGTCAAGGGCAGCGCCGTCAACCCGGTCCTGCGCGAAGGCAACTCCGACCGCCGCGCACCGCTGTCGGTCAAGAACTACGCCCGCAAGCACCCGCACCGCATGGGTGCCTGGAACGCCCACTCGAAGACGAACGTCGTGACGATGGGGGTCGACGACTTCCGCGCCAACGAGAAGACGTGGGTCGCGCCCGCCGACGACACCCTGACGATCACTTTCGTCGCGTCGGACGGCTCCGAGCAGGTCCTCAAGCAGTCGATCCCCGTGCTCTCCGGCGAGGTCATCGACGGCACCGTCCTGCACGTCGGGCCGCTCGAGCAGTTCCTCCGCGCGCAGATCCAGCGCGCCGCGGACGAGGGCATCCTGTTCTCGGTCCACCTCAAGGCCACGATGATGAAGATCTCGGACCCGATCATCTTCGGCCACGTCATCCGCGCCTTCTTCCCGGACGTCTTCGACCGCTACGGCGCCGACCTCGCCGCCGCCGGCCTGACCCCGAACGACGGCCTCAACTCGATCCTCGTCGGGCTCGACGCCCTGCCGAACGGCGCGGAGATCAAGCAGGCCTTCACCGACGGCATCGCCGCCGGCCCCGAGCTCGCGATGGTCGACTCGGACAAGGGCATCACGAACCTGCACGTCCCGAGCGACGTCATCGTGGACGCCTCGATGCCCGCGATGATCCGCACCTCCGGTCACATGTGGGGCCCGGACGGCGACGAGCACGACACCCTCGCCGTGATCCCGGACTCCAGCTACGCCGGCATCTACCAGGCCGTGATCGAGGACTGCCGTGCGAACGGCGCCTTCGACCCGTCCACCATGGGCTCGGTTCCGAACGTCGGCCTCATGGCGCAGAAGGCCGAGGAGTACGGCTCCCACGACAAGACCTTCGAGGTCCCCGGTGACGGCACCGTCCGCGTGACGAACGCCGCCGGTGACGTCGTCATCGAGCACCAGGTCGCCCAGGGTGACATCTGGCGTGCGTGCCAGACCAAGGACGTCGCCATCCGCGACTGGGTCAAGCTCGCCGTCACGCGGGCCCGTGCCTCGGAGACCCCTGCCGTGTTCTGGCTCGACGACAGCCGCTCGCACGACGCCGCCCTCATCGAGCTCGTGCACCGGTACCTCGGCGAGCACGACACCGACGGCCTCGACATCCAGGTGCTCTCCCCCGTCGACGCCATGCGCTTCTCGCTCGAGCGCATCCGCCGCGGCGAGGACACCATCTCCGTCACCGGCAACGTGCTCCGCGACTACCTCACGGACCTGTTCCCGATCATGGAGCTCGGCACCTCGGCGAAGATGCTCTCGGTCGTGCCGCTGCTCGGCGGTGGCGGACTGTTCGAGACGGGTGCCGGTGGCTCCGCCCCGAAGCACGTCCAGCAGCTCGTCCAGCAGAACTACCTGCGCTGGGACAGCCTCGGGGAGTTCCTGGCGCTCGCTGTCAGCCTCGAGCACCTCGCGGGCGTCACGGGCAACCAGCGCGCGAAGATCCTCGGCGAGACCCTCGACCGTGCCACCGGGACCTTCCTCGAGCAGGACAAGTCCCCGGGCCGCAAGCTCGGCTCGATCGACAACCGCGGCAGCCACTTCTTCCTCGCGAAGTACTGGGCCGAGGAACTCGCCGCCCAGACCGAGGACACCGAGCTGGCAGCGGCGTTCGCGGAGATCGCCCGGCAGCTCGACGCCCAGGAGCAGACCATCGTCGACGAGCTCGTCGCGGTGCAGGGTGCCCCGGCCGACATCGGCGGCTACTACCACCCGGACGACGCCAAGACGAGCGCGATCATGCGCCCGTCGGCGACGCTGAACGCGGTGCTCGCCGCGCTCTAGGCGCGACCAGGCCCACCGACAGGAGGCCCGGTGCCAGCTGGCACCGGGCCTCCTGTCCGTCCGCGCACCCGTCCGGCATCGGGGAGCCCGCCGAGTGGTCACGAATCGGTCGGGTCGGGCGGCGGGACCGGCGGGTCAGCGGGACGGGACCGGCGGCCCGACCGTCAGCAGCACCACGAAGACGAGCGCCACCAGGACCACCCCGACCAGCGCGGCGACGAACGGGTGTGCCACCACGAGGAAGAGCAGGCGGTCGAGGGGGCCGGGGCGCCGACCCGGAGACGCGGATCGACGCCAAGGTCCGTCGAGCATGCCGCGGCGGGCGACGCCGACCTCGAACGGCAGCGTCGTGTACGGCACGATCGCGCTCGCCCAGCCGAGCAGCGTCGTGCCGAACGACCACCGCTGGTTCACCGCGACGACCGTGGCCACGACGAGGTAGGCGAGGAACACGAAGCCGTGCACGCTCCCGCCGATGCGCACCGGCAGGTCGCCCAGCCCGGCGCCGTACTTCAGCACCATGCCGACGAGGAGCATCGTCCAGGTCACGAGTTCGGCGACCGCGAGGACACGGAACAGGGAGCGAGGCGTCATGCCCTCCATCGTCCCGGACGGGTCTTGGGAACCACCGCTGAGATCGCACTTGGTGTCGGCTCCCGGAGACCGGAGGCGACACGAAGTGCGATCTCAGCGCGAGCACCGCGAGAGGAACGACCCGCCGCCCAGCGGATCGGAACGATTCGACCGCGCCTCGGGTAGCGTCGTCGGCATGTCGATGACGACCAACACGACCACGGACGCAGCACGCACGCTCCGCGTCGGGGTGGTGGGTCTCGGGTTCGCCGGGACCACGCACCTCGATGCCTACACGGCACTCCCGGGGGTCGAGGTGGTGGCGCTCGCGGGGCAGGAGACCGCGCGGCTGGCCGAACTCGCCGAGACCCGGCACGTGCCGCACACGTACGAGGACTGGCAGGACCTCGTCGCACGGGACGACCTCGACATCGTGTCGATCGGCGTCCCGAACGCCCTGCACCACCCGATCGCGGTCGCTGCGCTCGAGTCCGGCAAGCACGTCTTCTGCGAGAAGCCCCTCGCGACGACCGGCGACCAGGCGCAGGAGATGGTCGACGCCGCGCTGCGGAACGACCGCGTGCTCGAGGTGGCCTACAACCACCGTCGCCGCGCGGACGTGCAGTTCCTGGCGGCCCACCTGCAGAACGGTGGCGGCGAGAACCCGCTCGGCCACGTCTACCACGCCCGCGCCAGCTGGCTCCGGCGTGCTGGCATCCCCGGGATCCGCAGCTGGTTCGCGAACAAGGAGACGGCCGGCGGCGGTCCGCTCATCGACCTCGGCTCCCACGTGCTGGACATCGCACTGCACCTGATGGGCGAGCCCCGGGTCGTGACGGCGAGCGCGGTCACGTACAACGAGCTCGGCCGCGCCGGTCGTGGTGGCAGCGAGCACACGCCGGTGTCCGCCACGACCGACCGCCCCTTCGACGTCGAGGACTTCGCCAGCGCCCTGCTGCGCTTCGACACCGGCGCGAGTCTGCTGCTGCAGGCGAGCTGGGCGTCGTACTCGAAGGACGCCGAGGACATCGAGGTGGAGCTCCTCGGGTCGACCGGCGGTGCGCGGCTGTTCGTCCGCGACTACGCGACCGAGGGCACCGTGACGCTGTACTCCGACGAGCAGGGCGTCCCGACGGTCACCCGCCCCGCCGTGCAGGTGCCGTCCGGGCACCACCAGCGGGTCATCGAGGAGTTCATCGCGACCATCCGCAGCGGCCTGCACGACGGCCACCACGGGGAGTTCGCACTGCACCGGAGCCGTGTCGTCGACGCGATCTACGCGTCAGCGGCTGCCGGACACGAGATGGAGGTACCGGCATGACGAACATCGTCGTCTGGAACGAGAACGTGCACGAGAGCCGCGGCGACACCACCGTCCTCGGCCACTACCCCGACGGCATCCACGCCGTCGTCGCGGACGCCCTGCGCGCCCACCACCCCGACGCCGACGTCACGACGGCCACGCTCCAGGAGCCCGAGCACGGCCTGAGCGCGGAGCGCCTGGCGTCGACGGACGTCCTGTTCTGGTGGGGCCACGTCGCCCACGACCAGGTCGCGGACGAGGTCGTCGACCGCGTGGTGCGGGCCGTGCACGCCGGCATGGGGCTCGTGGTGCTGCACTCCGGGCACTACTCCAAGCCGTTCACCCGGCTGATGGGCACGACCTGCTCCCTGAAGTGGCGCAACGACGGGGAGCGCGAGCTCGTCTGGACGACCGCTCCCGAGCACCCGATCGCCGAGGGCGTCCCGCACCCGATCGTCATCGACCGCCAGGAGATGTACGGCGAGTACTTCGACATCCCCCGCCCCGACGAGGAGGTCTTCCTGTCGACCTTCACCGGCGGCGAGGTGTTCCGCTCGGGCGTCGCCTACCGTCGCGGCCGCGGACGGGTCTTCTACTTCTCGCCCGGCGACCAGGAGTACCCCGTGTACCACCACCCGGACATCCAGCGGGTCCTGGCGAACGCGGCGGGCTGGGCGGCGCCCACCACGGAGCGTCGTGACCTGACCGCCGACCCCCACCCGCGGGACTGGTTCCTCGGCGCGGGTGCGGGTAGACAGGACGGGTGACCACCACCACGGATCAGGGCGCCGACCACCGGGACGCCGTCGTCGAGGCCCTCGAGGTCCTCGGCAGCGGCCCGGAGGAGCGGTTCGACCGCATCACCCGCATGACGCAGCAGGCCTTCGGCGTGCCGTTGAGCTTCCTCAACCTCGTCCACCACGACCTGGTGACGGCGCAGTCGACGCAGGGCTGGGAGCAGGGCGGGAGCGTCCCCGCGAGCATGGTCTTCTGCTCGACGACGGTGATGCAGGGCGAGCCGGTGGTCGTCCCCGACGCGACCCTCGACCCGCGCTTCAGCTCTCTGCCCGCGGTCACAGGTGAGCCGGGCATCCGCTTCTACGCGGGAGCCCCGCTGACCATGCCCGACGGCACCCCGGTCGGGACGCTCTGCATCATGGACCCGCGGCCGCGCGAGCTGTCCGCCGAGGACCTCGCGCTGCTGCAGGACCTGGCCCGCTGGGCCGAACGCGAGCTCGGCCAGGCGATCGACCTCGACCGTGTCCGGAGGACCCTCGACGGGCTCGTCCCCGAGCCCGTGTCGGTGCCCGGGTACGACCTCGACGTCGTCACCGCGCGCAACGAGGACGGCGGCGACGTCGCCGACTGGCGCGTCGCCGACGACGGCGCACTCCACCTGACGATCGGGTCCGTCTCGGCGGCCGGCCGTGCCGCCGGCCTGCTGGCCGCCAACGTCCGCGGGGCACTCGTGGCGCGCGCCGACCGCTCGATCCAGGACGGTGGCCCCGGACTGGAGGCCCAGGTCGCCGCCGACCTGGACGCTGCGGGAGCCGTCGTCTCGCTCTTCCACGCGCGGCTCGACCCGGAGTCGGGCCACGTCGAGCACGTGGACGCCGGGCACGGCCTCGCCGTGCACCTGCACGCCGACGGCCGTCACGACGTGCTGCGGTCCCTCGACCTGCCGCTCGGCCTGCACGCGCCCACGGAGCGACGCGCGACGGGCACCCTGGTGCTCGACCCGGGTGACCGGCTCGTGGTGTTCTCCGAGGGGCTGCTCGGTCTCGGGGGGATCCCGGACGTCGACGCCGTGGTGGCCCTGGCGGCGACCGAGCCGGACGGAGCGGCCTTCGGCGACCGTGTCCGCGCACTCCTGGCGACGGCTCCCGGCGGGGACGTCACCGTCGCGGTGCTCGCCCGCCGCTGACCCCGGCGAGCGTCAGCGCGACGACGACCGGGTGGGACGGGTCAGCGCCACGACGAGCAGCGTCGCCAGCAGCCCGAACCCGCACAGCTCGACGCCGAGTCCGGCGAGCCGCCAGTACGCGCTGCCCACGTGCTGGGGCTGTGTGACGGCATCCGGCCACCACGAGTCGATGAGCGGGAAGGTGCCCGGGAACGGGTCGAGCGCCAGCACGACGAGCCCGCCGAGGAGCATCACCACCCCGAGCGCCGCCATCGCCCCGAGGCTGCCCCGGAGCATGCGCACGACGAGCGCCGCAGCGATGCCGACCAGGCCGGCGACCGCGACGAGGAACGCCACCACGAACACGCTCTGCGGCACCAGCGAGAACCAGTCGAGCACGGCGGTCGGCACGAGCAGCCACCGCCCCGTCCGGGCCCAGCGCGCGGGGTTCCGCCATCCGTCCATGCCCGGAACCGTAGGGCACGCGTCCTGACGGTTGCCGGGAACGTCCCCGACAGGTGTCGCCGTACGGGCGTCCCGGTGGCCCTCGGTACGCTGGGTGCATGGCGCAGGACGGCCGGTCACGGCAGCAGCGGGCAGGGGACACCCGGGCCGCGATCGTCGCCGCGGCCGCCCGTGAGTTCGACCAGCGCGGCTACGTCGGCACGTCGATGGACGCCGTCGCCGAACGGGCCGGGGTCACCAAGGGTGCCCTGTACTTCCACTTCACGTCGAAGGCCGACCTGGCCGGGGCCGTGATCGCCGAGCAGCACGCGATCTCCCGGCGCTACGGCGAGGCCGCCTTCGCGAAGTCCTCGTCGCCCCTCGAGACGCTGATGTGGATGTCCCAGGGGCTCGCGACGCAGATGGTGTCGGAGGTCATGGTGAGCGCGGGCATCCGGCTCTCGACCGAGGCCGCCACCACCGACGTGGCCCGTGCGGCGCCGTACACGGACTGGATGTCCGTGATGTCGGACCTGGTGCGCGCGGGCATCGCCGACGGCCAGGTGCAGGACACCTGGGACCCGGAGCTGGTCGGGCGCGTGGTCGTCCCCGCGTACACGGGCGTGCAGACCGTCTCCGACGTGCTCGCCGGCCGCAGCGACCTGTTCGAGCGGCTCCGCGAGCTCTGGACGGTGCTGCTCGCGGCGATCGTCACGGACCGCGTCCGCCCGGAGATCCCGCGGCTCGTCGGGATCATCGCACCGACCGTGGCCCCCTGAGACCACGACCGGCCGTTGCGGTACGTGGGTCCCCCCAAGCGGCACCCACGTCATCCGACACTGTGAAGCTACCAAGAGTCCGATCCACGCTGAACTCCCCCGTTCGCGGGGAAACGGCGCCCGCTAGCCTGTCGCGATGCCCACCCCCGCCGCCGAGGTCGCCGTCGACGTGCCGCTCGTCCGGGCCCTGCTCGCCGACCAGCACCCCGACCTCGCCGGCCGCCCGCTGCGCGTGGTCGCGAACGGCTGGGACAACGTGGTCGTCCGGCTCGGCGACGACCTGGCGGTCCGACTCCCCCGCCGGACGGCCGCCGCGCGGCTGATCGAGCACGAGCAGCGCTGGCTGCCGGAGATCGCCCGCCGGGTCGCGCCCGTCGTCCCGGTGCCCGCCCCCGTCCGCCTGGGCCGCGCGGCGCTCGGCTACCCGTGGTCGTGGAGCGTCGTCCGGTGGCTCCCCGGCGAGGTGGTCGGCGAACGGGCCGCGGGACCCGGTGTGGCCGCAGCGCTCGCCGCGTTCGTCGACCTGCTCCACGTGCCCGCGCCGTCGGAGGCCCCGGTGAACCCGTACCGTGCGGTCCCGCTCGCCACGCGGAGCGACGCGGTGCTCGACCGGCTGGCGACCGCTGCCGTGCCCCGCGCCCGCGAGCTGGCCGCGCTCTGGCGGACCGCAGCGGCGCTGCCGACGCACACCGGGCCTCCCGTCTGGGTGCACGGCGACCTGCACCCGTTCAACGTGCTCGTGGAGCGCGCACCCGGAGGCGACCGCCTGTCGGCGGTCGTCGACTTCGGCGACGTGACTGCCGGGGACCCGGCCGTCGACCTGGCCACCGCCTGGCTGACCTTCGACCGGGAGGGCCGGCGCACCTTCCGCGCACAGGTGGCGGCCGACGACGCGACCTGGACCAGGGCCCGTGGCTGGGCCGTGTCCATCGCCTCGGCCCTGTGGACCAGCGACGACAGCGCGTTCCGGACCGTCGGACGCCGCGGGATCGACGCGACCCTCGACGACTGAGCAGAACGGCGTTATCGTCGCTCCACACCATCCGTGCACGTGAAGAATCGGAGGGGCCTGATGACCCTCGAGTTCCGCGTCCAGCACGACGTCGACATCGACGCCGCTCCCTCCTCCTCCGCGCCCGCCCGCTCCGGGCTGCGCGGTCTCCTCGACCGGATCGCCGTCCGCCGGGCCGCCGCCAGGGCCCGTCGTGACGCGACCGAGATCGCCGAACTCGCGGACCTCGGTCGGCTGCTCTCCGACGCCCGCGCCGTCGTCGAGCACGGCTGGATCCAGCACGCGTGGTTCGCGTACGTGGACGCCACCGGGCGCACGCGCACGGCCTCCAGTGCGGCGGCCATGGACGTCGTCGGCCGGCCGCTCGTCGGCGCGTGCCTGGTCGGTGCCGTCGTGTCGGCGGCTGGCGGGCCACACGCGGTGCACGCCCAGCCGGTGCAGCGCGCGCTCGACGTCGTCTGGCACGCCCTCGCGTCCGCCGAGGGCACCCCGGTGCTCTGGTGCCCGGCACCGGACGTCCGGATGGGCCGGGTCCGCGACCTGACGAGCTGGAACGACCAGCCGACGCGCAGTGCCACCGACGTCGCGTCGCTGCTGCTCACGGCGGAACGCGTCGCCGTGGCCGAGTCGGAGCGCGTCCGGGCACGAGCGGTGGCACGATCGACCGCATGACCGACTCCCCCGCCACCACCCAGGCCGCCGACCGCTCTGGCGTCCCTCCCGTCCGGAGTGCGCCGGCGTCCGCGACGCCGGCGGCCGTCGGCACGTCGCGGCTCAGCGACGAGGGCCGCGTCCCCGTCACGGACCAGGCCCAGGTGAAGGCCACGCTGCACCGGTACCTGCAGAAGCACCGGGCGGCGCTGGTCGGCAAGCTCGACGGGCTCGCGGAGCGGCAGGCCCGGTGGCCCGTCACCCCGACGGGCACGAACGTGCTCGGGGTCGTCAAGCACGTGGCCTCGGTGCAGCTGCTCTACTTCGGGTCCGTGTTCGACCGGCCCTTCCCCGATCCCCCGGCCTGGGTCACGGCCGAGGACGACACCGACATGTACGCGAGCCTCGACGAGACGATGGCCGACATCGTCGCGTTCCACGACGCCAGTGCCGCGCACGCCGACGCCACCATCGCGGCACTCGACCTCGACGCCCGCGGGGTCGTGCCCTGGTGGCCGGAGGACGTCCGCGAGGTCACGCTGCACCGGATCCTCGTGCACATGGCGTACGAGACCGCACGGCACGCTGGCCATGCCGACATCGTGCGCGAGATGCTCGACGGCCTGGCCGGGGACGGCGACGGCAACCTGGCGGACAGGACGACCGACGAGTGGCGCGACTGGCGCGACCACCTCGCCGACATCGCGGAACGAGCCGGACTGCGCAGCTCGGGGCTGTAGCCGACATCAGACGACCGCGCATCTGATGTCCCAATACTGATATGTTCCAACTCCGGGGGAAGTGCCTCCCGTGGGGAAGGGACACCCATGAAGAAGATGCTCGTGACCACCGTCGGGGCCGCACTGCTGCTGTCGCTGGTGACACCCAGCGCCGCGCATGCAGAAAGCGGTGGAGGGGCGAATGCCGATCGCGCTGCGTCGGCTCGGACCGTCGCGCACGTGGGCGGCGGGTACTGGGAGTACGGAATCGCCAACGGGTTCGTGCAGTCGTTCTACAGCCACGCCTCGAAGACCCACAAGGCCACCGCCTGTGACGGAGCCAACCGTTGCACCTACACCGGGTGGAAGGCCAAAGGCGTGTACGCCAGTGCCATCCGCGACAAGACCGCAACGGGGAACACGGCGTACTGGGGCGTGAAGTAGGACGGAACGGCTGTCCACCCGGGGGTCGCGTCATCCGTGGCCCCCGGGTGTCTGCCTCACGGACATGCACAAGAACTTCCCCCGCTTGCTCGTCATCAGCACACTCCTCCTGAGTGCCGTGCTCTCCGTGAGCGTCGCGTTCGTCGCGTGCGTCGATCGTGACCGAGAGACCTTCCCGACGGCACGCAGCGCGATCGTCGTCCTGGACGTCCCGGAACACGCCGACCTGTGGCGGATGGTGCAGACCTCGGCCGAGGCGACGCACTCGAACACCTACCGGGTGCAACTCGACCCTGATTCCGCTGGCGGACACCTGGTCCGAGCGGCGGTTGGGAACCGAGAGTCGTTCGACTCGGTGTTCCGCCAGGGGCGGCATCGAGCGTTCGCCGATGGTCAGACATCGACGCTGGTCGGGTCGTCGTCGACTGAGCGCGGGCTCTACTTCAGCACCATGTCCCGCGTCCAGGCGGAGGACCTCGTGCGGGGCATGCGAGAAGCCGGCGTCGAAGTCCGCCTCGACGGCGCCGGTTGGGACACGAGCCTGGCCTTCACCGCATCGCGTCCGGGTGTCGTGATCGGCTTGGTCTCCACGCTCTTCGCCCTCCTGCTGCTCGGTCAGACCAGGGGGCTCCTGGTTGCGCGACACGTGGCACTCAGGGAGGTCGTCGGTCGGCGTGGACTCGCCAGGGACCTCTCCGGCGTCCTGGCCACCGCCGGCGGCGTCGCGGTCGTCGTCGGGATGATGGTCGCCACCATCTCCGCGACGCCCCTGGTCGGAGGGCAGGTGATGCCCTTCCTCGTGATCAGCGAGACGCTGTTCCTCATCTGTGCCGTGGTGTTCGCCTCCGGGATCATGACCGGGTCAGCCGTGCGCGCGGCCGACCGGATGCGCGCGGCCTTCAGCGGATGGCGTCCGTGGCAGAAGGCTGGCCACGTGCGATGGGCGGCGCAGGTCGCGGCGATCGCGAGTGTTGCGTTCGCCTCCGTCCCGATCGTCTCCACTGTCGATCTGCTCGACGAGTACGCGCGGAGTTCGCCGCTCGTCGCCCGTTGTGCCGCGTGTGTCCCCCCGTTGCTCTCGGGGACCCTGCGCCCCGAGGACATCGATGCTGCAGCGCCGCGTTTCACCGCCATGGTGAACGAACTCGATGCAGCGGACGGCATCCTCCTCGCTCGACATCCGTCGGACCCGGTGCCGGCGAGCTCCGCACCGGAGACCGGGAACTCCGTCATCGTGAACTCCGCGTTCCTCCAGCGATTCGGCTCGTCTGGGATGCCTTCCGGCGTCGACGGCACCCGAGACCAACCAGGGGCGTGGTCGATCTTCGTACCAGAAGGGGCCGCGTCTTCGACCGGTCCCCTGGTCGACGAGTGGAAGGCCTGGTTCGCGTTCCAGCGCGAGGTCGACCCGGACCTCGTCGAGGCCGACGCCCCGACCGTCGGGACGTACGAACCACAGGAGGTCTTCGACCTCGGAGGCGAGACGAGTGCGACGCCGTTGTTCGCCGCGGCACCGGTCGTCGTGGTCGTCGATGCTCGTGCCCGCCTCCTCAGCGGTGACTTCTACACAGCGGCCGCGTCCTCCGGACAGCTCCTCATCGACACGCCTGATCCGCGCGCGGCGGCCGAGCGCTTCGGACTCTCTACGGTGGTCGGGTCCTTCGTACCGCTCGTCGACGTCCTCGCGTCGAACAGGGTGGTCGTGGTGACATCGCTGCTCGTGAACGTGGCTGCTGGCCTCCTCGCCGTGATCGGGCTCATCACCGCGGTGACACTCCGGGTCTGCGCCTACCGCTGGCGCAGCGCCGACCGCCTGCGGCAGTCGATGGTCCTCGGTGAGTCCTTCCTGTCCGCGCACCGGTCCTTGATCATCCACGAAGCCGCTGCCGTCATCGCTGTCATCGGCCTGACCGGGGTGGGCGGCCGACTCATGATCACCGATCCGGCGGAGGCGGAGCTGATCGCAGCACTCGTCGCAGTCACCGTCGGGGTACTCGCGATCATCATCGCGGTCCGGCCGCACGACGAGAACGGGCGCAGAAATGGCCAGTAGCGGGATGATCACCGTGACAGGGCTCGACCTGACCTACGACGATCGTCGGGTGCTCCATGCGGTCGACCTCACCGTCGGTCCTTCCCAGATGATCGCCGTCACCGGCCCGAGTGGGGCAGGCAAGTCGACGCTCCTCCGCGTGCTGGGGGGCATCGAACCGCCGACGGCCGGGCTGGTCGAAGTCGGAGGTCTGGATGTGGGCGGCATGTCGCCTCGTGAGCGCCGCCGGTACCGCCGCAACGTGGTGGGTTTCGTCTTCCAGGACGGGGGACTCGACGAAGCTCGGACCGTCCGAGAGAACCTGGTGGTGGCTGCACGTGCGATGCCAGCGACGCCGTCGGGCCGACCAGCCCCGCTCCGTGACGCCTGTCATGTCCTCGGCGTCGACTGCTGGTTCGACACGCCGGTCCACCGACTCAGCGGTGGTGAGAAGCAACGAGTAGCGCTCGCCCAACTCCTCGTCCGCCGACCGCCACTCGTCCTCGCTGACGAACCCACCGCCGCGCTCGACCGGGACAATGCCGAACTCGTGGTCCTGTTGCTCCGCGATCTTCGCGACCACGGGGCCACGGTCATCACGGCGACTCACGATGATCGTCTCGTCCTGGCGTCGGACGACGAGTTCCGGATCCCAGCCAGTCGGAACGCAGAAGCGTGAACCGCATCGACGCGATCACGGTCAGTAGCTGACCGTCTCGCCGGATCGTTACCGTTCTCCCAGGGTCACCGGCCCTCACCCTCCCTGACCAGGGGTTTCCGTCTGCGCGGTCGTGCAGGTTCCCGAAGGCAAGCGGTTCCACGGTTGTACAGGTCGCGGACGCCTTGGCTACGTTTGGCCGGGTTCGTGCCCCGATCCGCGGGCCGGACTGCCGACCGGGAAGGGACCGACTCCGTGTTCCAGTACGTCGTGGAGCGGTGGGACCAGATCTGGTTCGCCTCGTGGCAGCACTTCTCACTGGTCGTCCAGTGCGTCGTGCTCGCCACCGTCATCGCCGTGGTGCTCGCAGCACTCGTCTACCGCATCCCCCGCTTCCGGTCGGCGGCGAACGAGCTGTCGACCATCGGGCTGACCCTGCCGTCGTTCGCCGTGATCGGGCTGCTCCTGGTGCCGCTCGGGTTCGGCGTCGTGCCGTCCGTCGTCACCGTCACGTTCTTCGCCGCCCTGCCGATCCTCCGCAACGCGGTCGTCGGGCTCTCCGAGATCTCCCCCGCCGTCGTCGAGTCAGCGCGCGGCATCGGGATGAGCCGCTTCCGCACGCTGGTGCAGGTCGAGCTCCCGATGGCGTGGCCGATCATCCTGACCGGTGTCCGGGTCTCCGCACAGATGGTGATGGGCGTCGCCGCCGTGGCCGCCTACGCCCTCGGCCCGGGACTCGGCGGGTTCATCTTCTCCGGACTGTCGCGGCTCGGCGGCGCCAACTCCCTCAACTCCGTCGTGGTGGGTGTGGTCGGCGTCGTGCTGCTCGCCCTCGTCCTCGACCTCCTGCTCCTCGGCCTCGGCCGCCTGACCACCTCGCGAGGTATCCGTGTCCACTGACAACGCCACCCTCACCGCCCCCGACGGGGACGTCACGGGCCGCAGCATCCTGCTCGACACCGTCACCAAGCGGTACCCGGGCCAGGCCAAGCCCGCCGTCGACGGCATCACGCTCGAGATCCCCGCGGGCAAGATCGTCATGCTCGTCGGCCCGTCCGGCTGCGGCAAGACGACCACGCTGAAGATGATCAACCGGCTCATCGAGCCCACCGAGGGGCGCATCGTGGTCGGCGACGACGACGTCACCTCGATCGACGGCGACGAGCTGCGCCGCCGCATGGGCTACGTGATCCAGGCCGGTGGGCTCTTCCCGCACATGACGGTCGCCGCGAACATCGCGATCGTGCCGAAGATGCTCGGCTGGTCCAAGACGAAGATCGCCGCCCGCGTCGACGAGCTCCTCGAGCTGGTGTCCCTCGACCCCGACACCTACCGCGACCGCTACCCCCGCGAGCTCTCCGGCGGCCAGCAGCAGCGCGTCGGCGTCGCCCGGGCGCTCGCCGCCGACCCGCCCGTGCTGCTCATGGACGAGCCCTTCGGGGCCGTCGACCCGATCACCCGGGCACGGCTGCAGGACGAGCTCATCCGGATCCAGGCGGAGCTGCACAAGACGATCGTCATCGTCACGCACGACTTCGACGAGGCCGTGAAGCTCGGCGACTGGATCGTCATCTTCTCCGAGGGCGCGCACATCGTGCAGTACGACAGCCCGGAGCGCATCCTCGCCGAGCCCGCGAACGAGTTCGTGGAGAACTTCATCGGCTCGGGTGCCGGGCTCAAGCAGCTCACGCTGAACCGGGTCCGCGACGTCGAGGTCGTCGACGCCGTGACCTGCTCCCCCGGTGAAGAGGCCAAGGCCGTCCTGCAGCGGATGCGCGAGGCCGGTGGCCACGGGCACGCCGTCGTCGTCGACCGCCGGCAGCGCCCGATCGGGTGGCCGTCGCGCCGCCAGCTCGAGCGCCTGGAGCGCATCCCCGACGGCATCGACCCGAACCTGCCCGTCGTCGGTGAGGCCGCGACGCTCAACGACGCGCTCGACACCATGCTCGTGTCCAGCGCGGGTGCTGCCCTCGTCACCGCCGGCCGTGACGCCTTCCGCGGGGTGATCACCGTGGAGACGGTCATGGAGGCCATCACCCGCGCCCGCGCCGCCGCGGCCGAGGAGCAGGCGTACACGCCGGTCGGGACGAACACGAACCCGATCGAGACCCTGCCGAAGTCCCCGGTGCAGGCATCGACGACCGGGGGCACCGATGACTGACGTCGTCGTCGACCCCGCGACCACGAAGTCCGGCGGGCACGCGACGTCCTGGAAGGGCCTGGTCATCCAGCCCGTCGCGATCCTGGTCGTGCTGGCCGCGTTCGCCGTCTGGCTGAACACGGCAGACCTCACCGACACCGAGCGCACGACGCTGAACCCGGCGGACCTGCTCGCGCTGACGTGGCAGCACCTGATGCTGACCATCGTGTCGACCGCCATCGTGCTCGTCATCGGCATCCCGCTCGGCATCGTCCTGACCCGCGGTCCCCTCCGCCGGGCCAGCGGCGTGATCCTCGCCGTCGCGAACTTCGGCCAGGCCGCACCCGCGGTCGGCCTCGTCGTGCTCCTGGCGTTCTGGCTGGGCTTCTCGTTCTGGGCCGCCGTGATCGCGCTCGTCCTCTACGCGATCCTGCCCGTGCTGCGGAACACGATCATCGGCATCGAGAGCGTCGACCAGCGCACCGTCGAGGCCGGTCGTGGCATGGGCATGAGCGCGTTCTCGGTCCTGCTCAAGGTCGAACTGCCGCTGGCCGTGCCGGTGATGCTCGCGGGCATCCGCACCGCCCTGGTGCTCCTGGTCGGGTCCGCCGCCCTCGCGACGTTCATCGGTGCCGGTGGCCTCGGGCTGCTCATCACCACGGGCGTGAACCTGTTCCTGCCCAAGGTGCTGGTCGCCGGTGCGCTCCTCATCGCGCTCCTGGCGCTGTCCATCGACTGGCTCGGCCGCATCGTCGAGACGTTCGCCCGACCGAAGGGACTCCGATGACCCGCACGAAGCGCACCCGTCGGATCGCCGCGACCCTCGTCGCCGGTGCCGCCGCCCTCGCCCTGACCGGGTGCGGCCTGCAGCCGGCGACCTCGTTCGTCCCCGCGGCCGAGCCCGGCACCATCAAGCGGATCGCCGACCTGCCCGAGGACGCCCACATCACCGTCACGTCGAAGAACTTCACCGAGCAGCTCGTGCTCGGCAAGATCGCCGTGCTCGCCGCGAAGGCCGCCGGGTTCCAGGTGACCGACGAGACGAACGTCCCGGGCAGCGTCGCCGTGCGGCAGCTCATGACCGGACACGACGCCGACATGACGTACGAGTACACCGGCACCGCGTGGCTGACCTACATGGGCCACAAGGAGGGCATCCCGGACAAGCAGGAGCAGTACCAGGCGGTCAAGGACGAGGACGCCGGCAACGGCCTCACCTGGCTGCCGCCGGCGCCGATGAACAACACGTACGCGTTCGCGGTGCGGAAGGAGGCGGTCAAGGGCCTCGGCGGCATCACGAAGCTCTCGCAGATCGCCGACCTGCCCGCGGAGGACCGCACGTTCTGCGTCGAGTCCGAGTTCAACTCCCGCGCCGACGGGTTCAAGCCGATGCTCGCGAAGTACGGCATGCAGCTCGGTGGCTCCGGCGACGGGGCGATCCCGAAGCGCAACGTCGACATCCTCGACACCGGCACCGTGTACACGGCGACCGACCGCGGGACGTGCAACTTCGGCGAGGTCTTCACCACCGATGGCCGCATCAAGTCGCTCGGGCTGCAGGTGCTCGAGGATGACGAGGGCTTCTTCCCGGCGTACAACGTCGCGCCCGTGCTCGACAGCGTGACGCTCGAGGAGTACCCGCAGCTCGAGGGCATCTACGACCAGATCTCCCCGAAGCTGACCGACGCCGTGCTGCAGGAGCTCAACCGGCAGGTCGACGTCGAGGGTCGCGAGCCGGTGGACGCCGCCTTCGACTGGATGGTCAAGGAAGGCTTCATCACGAAGTAGCCGGACGCCCCCGGTTACGCTGTCCCCGTGTCAGAACCACGCCGGAGTCCGGGCAGCCAAGCTTCACTGCGTGAAGCCAACCGGGGACGGGTGGTCGAGGCCGTCAAGCGCCACGGGGGACTGACCCAGGTCGAGCTGGCGGGCGCGACGGGGCTCTCGCCGGCCACGGTGTCGAACATCGTCAAGGAGCTCGTCGCCACGGGCGCCCTGCACGCCACCCCGAGCACCTCGAGCGGGCGCCGGGCCCTCCGGGTGACGCTGCCGCACGGCCTCGGGCTCGTCGCCGGGGTGCACGTCGCGCCGCGGCACCTCCGCGTGGCGCTGTCCGACCTCAACGGCGCCGTGCTGGCCGAGCGGCACATGCCCCTGGCCCGTGACCACCGCGCCGACGCCGAGCTCGACAAGGCCGCCCTGCTCGTGATGGACATGGCCGAGTCGGTGGACTCGTCCATGGCCGAGGTCCTGTCGGTCGGGCTCGCGGTGGCCGCCCCGATCGACAAGCGCACGGGGATGACCGCGCGCGGCGGGATCCTCCGCGGGTGGGACGGCATCGCGATCGGGAAGTCCCTCGGCGAGCGGCTCGGCAAGCCCGTGCAGCTCGACAACGCCGCCACCCTGTCGGCCCTCGCGGAGCACCGCAGCGGCGCGGGGCGCGGCCGGAGCACCGTCGTCACGCTCGACGTCGGCAACGGCATCGGCGCCGGGCTGGTGCTCGACGGCCGGCTGTTCCGCGGCCACCACGGCGTCGCGGGCGAGTTCGGACACACGCCCGTGGTGCCGCACGGACCCATCTGCCGCTGTGGGAACCGCGGGTGCCTGGAGGCCGTCGCCGGCGCCCCAGCGGTCCTCGAGTCCGTCCGGGACGAGGTGGGCACGCTGAAGCTGACCGACCTGATCCTGCGGGCGATGTCCGGCGACCCGACCTGCATCCGCGCGGTGGCGGACGCCGGGCGGGCGATCGGCACCGCGGCGGTCGGGCTCTGCAACGTGCTGGACCCCGAGCGGGTCGTCGTCACGGGGGAGTTCGCCCGCGCCGGAGAGCTCCTGCTCGGCCCGATGCGGCACGCCCTCGAGTCGATGCTCATCATCGACGCGGACGGCACCCCCGACGTCGTGCAGGGGCAGCTCGGCGAGAAGGCCGCCGTCACCGGGGCCCTCGCCGTGGCGATCGAGGCGGTGGACGTCACCCGAGCGAGGTGACGAACCTCCTTCGATAACGATTTCGTCACGGGCCGCACCCCTTGCGTTCAACTCTTGCAGCCAAGAACGCCCGCTGGCACACTCAGGGCACCGCCAACGTGGGCGGTCCACCTGTCGGAGGACGTTTCAATGAAGAAATCCACCACACGCGCCATGCTCGGCGTCGGCGCGCTCCTGATCGCGATCACCACCCTGGCGGGCTGCTCGAACGGTGCCGGTGCCGGAACGGGGTCCGGCAGCGGCGGCGGCGACGCCTCGAAGGCCAAGATCGGGCTGCTCCTGCCCGACTCGGTCACCGCCCGATACGCCAGCGCCGACCGTCCGCTCTTCACCGCCGAGATCAAGAAGCAGTGCAGCGGCTGCTCGGTCGTCTACGCCAACGCCGACGGTGACGCGTCGAAGCAGCTCCAGCAGGCGCAGTCGATGCTCACGCAGGGCGTCAAGGTCCTGGTCCTCGACCCGTTCGACGGCGAGGCGGCAGCGTCCATCGTCCAGCAGGCCAAGGCGAAGAAGGTCCCGGTCATCTCCTACGACCGGCTCATCGACAGCCCGGACCTGAGCTACTACATCTCGTTCGACAACGAGAAGGTCGGACAGCTCCAGGGGCAGGCCCTCGTGGACGCCCTCAAGGCGAAGAAGGTGCCGGCCGGCTCGGGGATCATCATGGTCAACGGCTCGCCGACCGACAACAACGCGTCCCAGTTCAAGAAGGGCGCGCACTCGGTCATCGACAAGAGCGACTACAAGGTGCTCGCCGAGTACGACACACCCGGTTGGGACCCCGCCAAGGCGCAGGACTGGGCCTCCGGGCAGATCAGCAAGCTCGGCGCGGACAAGATCACCGGCGTCTACGCGGCGAACGACGACACCGGCGGCGGTGTGATCGCGGCGCTCAAGTCGAGCGGCGTGAAGACGCTGCCCCCGGTCACCGGACAGGACGCGTCGCTCGCGGGCATCCAGCGGATCCTCTCGGGGGAGCAGTACATGACCGTCTACAAGGCGTTCAAGCCCGAGGCCTCGCAGGCCGCGGACCTGGCGATCCAGTTCGCCCAGGGCAAGTCGCCGAAGGGTGACTCGACCGTGAAGACCGCCAAGGGCGACAGCGTGCCCTCGACCCTGCTCGACCCGGTGGCCGTCACGACGGACAACGTCCAGGACACGGTGATCAAGGACGGCCTCTACACGACGAAGCAGGTCTGCACGTCGCAGTACGCCGCCGCCTGCTCCACCGCCGGCATCAACTAGTCCGAACAACCGCCCGCCCGGTCCCACGCGGACCGGGCGGGCCCCACCGATCGAGGACGACCCCGTGAGCAACGAGTCCCCAGCAGCACACCCCACCTCCGAGCCGGTGATGTCCCTCCGCGGGATCACGAAGCGGTTCGGCGCCGTCCAGGCCCTCAGCGACATCGACTTCGACGTGCACGCGGGCGAGGTGATCGCCATCGTCGGCGACAACGGCGCCGGCAAGTCCACGTTCGTGAAGATCCTCGCCGGCGTCTACACGCCCGACGGCGGCACGATCACCTTCAACGGCGAGGAGGTCACCGTCCCGAACCCGGCGGCCGCCCAGTCGCTCGGCATCGCCACCGTGTTCCAGGACCTCGCGCTCGCGGACAACCTCGACGTCGTGTCGAACCTGTTCCTCGGCCGCGAGATCAGCCACCCCTTCCTCGACGAGGAGGAGATGGAACGCCGCTCGTGGGAGCTCCTGCAGCAGCTCGCCGCGCGGATCCCGTCCGTGCGCATCCCGATCGCCTCGCTCTCCGGCGGCCAGCGCCAGACGGTCGCCATCGCCCGGTCGCTCATCGGCAACCCGCAGGTGGTCGTCCTCGACGAGCCGACCGCAGCGCTCGGGGTCGCCCAGACCGCCGAGGTGCTCAACCTCGTCGAACGACTCCGTGAGCGCGGCCTCGGCGTCGTGCTCATCAGCCACAACCTCGCGGACGTGCAGGCCGTCGCCGACCGGGTCGCGGTGCTCCGCCTCGGCCGGAACAACGGCACGTTCCGCATCGACGACGTCTCCTACGAGGAGATCATCGCGGCCATCACCGGAGCGACCGACAACGCCGTCACCCGTCGCGCCGCCGCCAGGACCGAGCAGGAGACCACCGCATGAGCAAGGCCGACGAGACCCTGACCGCCGCGACGCCCACCCCGTCAGCGGCCGACCTGCAGGACGAGCGACTGCTCCGCGACCAGGGGATCGGCGGGGCCGCGAAGGCCTTCGTCCGCCGGGTCCGCGGCGGTGACATCGGCTCCCTGCCCGTGGTCGTCGGCCTCGTGGTGATCTGGGCGGTGTTCCAGGCCCTGTCGCCGGACTTCCTGTCGCCCGGCAACCTCGTCAACCTCGCGCTGCAGTGCGCCGCGGTCGGCACCATCGCGATCGGCATCGTGCTGGTCCTGCTCCTCGGCGAGATCGACCTCTCCGTCGGCAGCGTCAGCGGGCTCTCGGCCGCGATCCTCGGCCAGGGACTGACGACGCTCGGCTGGCCGCTGTGGCTCGTGCTCGTCGTGGCGCTCGCCGTCGGTGCCGCCGCCGGCCTGCTCTACGGCCTGCTCTTCACCCGGTTCGGCGTCCCGAGCTTCGTCATCACGCTCGCGGGGCTGCTCGGCTTCCTCGGCCTGCAGCTGCTCATCCTCGGTCCGAA
Source organism: Curtobacterium sp. GC_Cur_3 (assembly GCF_026544205.1). Taxonomy (GTDB): domain Bacteria; phylum Actinomycetota; class Actinomycetes; order Actinomycetales; family Microbacteriaceae; genus Curtobacterium. The sequence continues at coordinate 83,633 of NZ_JALNUI010000005.1, read as the reverse complement.
CGGCTCGATCAACCTGCCGTACTCGTCGCCGATCGTGCAGTTCGCCTCGGCGTCGTACCTGCCCCCGTGGCTCGCGTACCTGCTCGCCGCGGTCGCGGCCGGTGGCCTGTTCGTCACCGAGGTCCGCCGTGCCGGTCGTCGACGCCGTGCCGGGCTGTCGACGGGCGCGATGTCGCTGACGATCGCCAAGTCGCTCGCGCTGTTCATCGGCCTCGGCGTCATGGTCTGGTACCTGTCGCGCGACTTCGGCACGGGCACCTCGTTCGTGTTCTTCGTCGTGCTCGTCGTGCTCATGAACTTCATGCTGAAGCGCACCCGCTGGGGCCGCTCGGTCTTCGCGGTCGGCGGCAACGTCGAGGCCGCTCGGCGCTCGGGCATCCGGGTGAACCGGATCTACATCTCGGTCTTCGTGCTCACCTCGCTGTTCGCCACGATCGGCGGGATCCTGGCCGCGGCACGCCTCAACTCCGCGAGCCTGTCCTCGGGTGCCGGCGACACGAACCTCAACGCGATCGCCGCTGCGGTGATCGGCGGCACGAGCCTGTTCGGTGGTCGAGGCAGCGCCTGGTCGGCCCTGCTCGGCATCATCGTGATCCAGTCGATCTCGAACGGCCTGACCCTGCTCAGCCTCGACTCGTCGATCCGCTACATGATCACCGGCGCGGTGCTCCTGCTCGCGGTCATCATCGACTCGCTCTCGCGACGCAGCCGCGCCAGCCACGGCGCCGCCTGACGGACCACGGACAGACGGGAGGCTCCCCACCGGTCCGGTGGGGAGCCTCCCGTCTGTCCGTCAGCCGGCTGCGATGCGGGCCGCGGTGTCGCGCATCAGCGCGACCACCCGACTGCGGACCTCGTCCGGGTCGGTGCCCTCGTGCCGGGCCGCGCTGCGGAGCGCGGTCATCACCATGCCGAGCAGCATCTCGGCGGCCTGCGCGGTCGCCGCCTCCGGACCCCAGGCCGGGTCGCGCTCCAGGACCGTGCGGACGGCCCCGGTCATGGCCTCGGCCACGGTCGTCATCCGGCTGACCTGGCGGCGCATCAGCTGCGGGAAGCGCACGATCAGCTCCTTGCGGGCGAGCCGTTCGCGCTCGTCGCCGAACGTCTCGCCGAACACCAGGAACGCCAGGTCCACGACGGCCTGCGCCGCGGGTTCGCCCGCGACGGTGCGGAGGTGGGCGTCGAGCGCCTCGGGGGACAGGTCGAGCTCGGTGTGCCCGAGGACCGCGTCCTCCTTGCTCTCGAAGTAGTTGAAGAAGGTGCGCGGCGAGATGTCGGCGCGCGCGGCGACCTGCTCGATCGTGGTGTGGTCGATGTCGTTCTCGAGGGCCAGCGAGCGTGCGGCCTCGGCGATCCGGTGGCGCGTCTCGATCCGCTTGCGGTCGCGGAGACCGAGTGCGGGGGGCGCGACGGACTCAGGCATGGGACGACTGTAACCGGAACGTCACGTGGTTTGCAGCAGATGCAAACTTTCACTCGTGCATCGGCCACTACGCTCAGGCCCATGACCACTCCCGTGCTCGAGGTCCGAGACCTCACGAGGACCTACGGCCGCGGCTCGTCGCGGTTCGACGCGCTCAAGGGGGTGTCGCTCGCGGTGAACCAGGGTGAGAGCCTGGCGATCGTCGGCAAGTCCGGTTCGGGCAAGTCGACGCTCATGCACCTGCTGGCGCTGCTCGACAAGCCCTCCGCCGGGCAGGTGCTGCTCGACGGCACCGACGCGGCGACGCTCAGCGCCCGCGACGTCAACCGCACCAGGAACAGCACCTTCGGGTTCGTGTTCCAGCAGTTCTTCCTGACGCCGAAGACCACGGTGCTCGACAACGTCGTGCTGCCGCTGAAGATCGCCGGCGTCTCCGGAGCCGAGCGGAAGCGCCGGGGGATGGCCGCCCTCGACGCCCTCGACCTGGCGGACAAGGCCAAGAACGACGCCAACGACCTGTCCGGCGGGCAGAAGCAGCGCGTCGTCATCGCCAGGGCGCTGGTGGGGGAGCCGAGCGTGATCTTCGCCGACGAACCGACCGGCAACCTCGACACGAACACCGGGCAGGTCGTCGAGGACCTGCTCTTCGGCCTGCAGCGCGAGCGGGGCATCACGCTCGTCGTGGTCACCCACGACGAGGAGCTCGCCGCGCGGTGCGACCGGAGCGTCAACGTGCGCGACGGGCTCATCGTGGGCGGGTCGGACGGCCCCGCTGCCGCCGTCGCGTCCCCTGGCGCCGCGACCGCCTCGGACGCCACCGACCAGCACGGGAGGCACTCCGCATGAACTTCCTCGACCTCCTCCGGACCGCGGTCGGCAACACCTTCCGCTCCAAGCTCCGCACCACGCTCACCGTGATCGCGATCTTCATCGGCGCGTTCACCATCACGTTGACCTCGGCGATCGGCACCGGTGTCGGCAACTACATCGACACCCAGGTCGCCTCCATCGGTGACACCGGCTCGCTGACCATCACGAAGGCCGTCGACTCGTCGAGCACCGACAGCGGCCCGGCGAAGTACGACCCGGACGCCTCCACCCAGAGCGTCGACCGGGGTCCGGCGTCGTTCGGGTTCCTGTCGGCGTCCGACATCGACAAGGTCAAGGGCGTCGACGGCATCGGCACTGTCCGCCCGGCCGTCGCACTGAGCCCGAAGTACGCCGAGCACGGCGACGACGGCAAGTACGTCGTCACGCTGACCGCCAACGCGGGGGAGCTCAAGGCCGACCTGGCGTCGGGGAGGCAGCTCGACGACGACACGAAGTCGAACCAGGTGATCCTGCCGACCGACTACCTGAAGAACCTCGGGCTCGGGAGCGCGAAGGCCGCCGTGGGTGAGGACCTGACGTTCGCGGTCGACGACTACCAGGGCGCGGAGCACACGCTCACCGCCAGGGTCGTCGGCGTGCAGAACGAGTCGCTCTTCGGCGGCGGCGCCGGTGCGAACACGGCCCTGACCGACGCCATGCAGTCCGCGCAGGAGATCGGCAAGCCCTCGTCGATCGCGACCTCGTACGCCAGCGCCTCGGCCACGGTGCAGTCCGGCGCTGACGTGTCCGACGTGAAGAAGGCCCTGGCGGACGACGGCTACACGGGCCAGAAGATCCAGGACCAGCTCGGCCAGTTCCAGACGGTCATCAGCGGCATCGTCGGCGTGCTCAACGCCTTCGCCGTGATCGCGCTGATCGCCGCCGGGTTCGGCATCATCAACACGCTGCTCATGAGCGTGCAGGAGCGCACCCGCGAGATCGGCCTGATGAAAGCCATGGGCATGGGCGGCGGGAAGGTCTACACGCTGTTCTCGCTCGAGGCCGTGTTCATCGGCTTCCTCGGCAGCGCCATCGGGGCGGGCGTCGCGATCGGGCTCGGCACCGCGATCTCGAACGTGCTCGCGGGCACCCTGCTCAAGGACCTGCCGGGCCTGCAGATCCTGCAGTTCGCACCGTCCTCGGTGATCACGATCATCCTCGTGGTGATGTTCATCGCGTTCCTCGCTGGCACGCTGCCGGCACGTCGGGCGGCCCGGCAGAACCCGATCGAGGCGCTCCGGTACGAGTAACGCGCGGCGGCGGTCGGCATCGCGCCCCGCTCTGGTCATCGCGCCCCGTCACACCGGGGCGCGACGACCGGGGCGGGGCGTGACTCGTAGGGCACGGGAGTCAGGAGCCGTGGACGGACCGCTGCCAGAGCGCGAACGTGTGGGCACCGACGGCGAGCACCAGCAGCACGACCCAGATCGCCAGGGCGACGACGGCGAGCAGGACGCCCCAGCCCGCGCGGCCCCGGGCAGCCGGTTCCCTCCGGAGCGAGGCGATCCCCAGGCAGAGGCCGACGACCGGGGCGAAGAACGTCCACCCGGCGAGCAGTGAGCAGATGCCCAGCACCAGGCTGGCGGTGCCGAGTCCGGTACGGGTGGGTTCGGGTGCGGTGAGCATGTCGACGACGCTACGGACGCCGTCGGGGCGAGTCGTCCCTCCAGGCGGTGATCCGGGTCCACCTGCGGGCTGACGGACACCGGACGCCGGTATCGTTCGGGGCATGGCTCTGTTCGGACGGCGCAGCAAGACCTCGACCGAGCGACCCATCAGCCAGGTCGAGCTGAAGCGGGCCGTGGACGAGGGCTTCCTCATCTCGCGCGCGGCCATCGTGATCGCCGTCGCGAACCGGATCATCACGACCTCCCTCCGCGAGAACGGGTACTTCGACCACGCCGTCGCCGCCGAGGCCACGCGTGAGGAACTCCTCCGCATGGCGACCGAGCAGCGCGGCGACGCCGAGCGCATGCGGGAGATCCGCTCGAAGGCCATGAAGCAGAAGGGCCGGTCGAAGCACCAGCACGACTACCGCCGCGGGGACGACCTCAAGCTCCGCACGCGGGAGGCCACCTACGAACAGCTCGCCACGATGCTCGAGCAGCGTCGGGACGACAAGGGCTTCGTCGACCGCATCGTCCTCGCCGCCCGGGCCCGCGCCTGGGACGACATCGGCACGACGGTCGTGGGGCGCCTCGGGTGGGCGCAGCGTCCGACCGAGGGCTACGAGATCGGCCGCGACGACCGCGTGCAGCAGATGCTCGACGAGGACTTCGCGGCGCTGCTCGCAGAGCACCCCGTCGGCTCGGGTCCGGACTCCGTGGAGGACACCGACGAGCCCGACGACGCCGATGCCGGCGACGAGGGCACCGACGCCTCGGACGCAGACGCGGCGCGCAGCTGACCCCTCGGTGTTTGACATATTGGTCGGCTGCGGTAGGCTGAAGGAGTAACGCCCCAGGACCATTCGGCTCAGCCGGACTCCTGGGGCAATTGCTTTCTCTGGGGGAGTGCGCGTGATCGATCCAGCCGAACTCCCCGACCTCCCGGGCCTGCTCGGCGTCCCACGCTTCGATCGGTACCTCCGATCCGCCGGGGGCGACCGCGCGAGGGCAATCCGGCTCTCCGCCTGGAACAGCGAGATCGCCTCGGCCTTCTGGGGTCCGCTCGGCTGCCTCGAGGTCGTCGTCCGCAACGCCATCCACGACGCCCTGCGCTCGGGACGCCGCGACGACTGGTGGAACGACCCGGACGTGTCCCTGATGGACCGGGAACGACGTGCCATCGACAGTGCGCAGCGGACACTGACGCGACGGGGGACCGACGCGCCCGCCGCTGATGACGTCGTCGCGGCCACGAGTCTCGGCTTCTGGGTGGGCCTCACCGATGCGGGAATCCCGCGGCACCCTCGGCTCAGCTACGAGACCGCGCTGTGGCAGCCGCGTGTCCGTCGGGCGTTCCCGCGGATCGAGCCGTTCGTCGGAAGCAGCTGCACCGCGAGCTCGACGAGGTCCGTCGTTTCCGGAACCGGCTCGCGCACCACGAACCCGTGTTCACCGCACCACTCGAACGAGTCCGTGACGACGTCCTGGAGATCGTCGGCTTCGTCCACCCCGACGCTCGCCGCTTCATCGAGGGAGCACATCGGATCGACGAGGTGCTCGCGCGTCGCAGCGACGTCGTGGACCGCGGTTGGGCGGTCATCTGACCCGCCGGCTCCGAAGGCGCCGAGGCACACGGCCGTAGGCTCGACGCATGGTCGATGCGGTGGTGGTCGGGGCGGGGCCGAACGGGCTCGCCGCAGCGGTGACGCTCGCGCGGGCAGGACTGTCCGTCGAGGTCGTCGAGCGGAACGACACGATCGGTGGCGGTGCCCGCACGTCGGAGCTCACGCTGCCCGGGTTCCTGCACGACGTCTGCTCCGCCGTGCACCCGATGGCGCTGCAGTCCGAGTTCTTCCGGCGCTTCCGGATGGAGGACCGCATCGAGCTGCGCCTGCCCGAGGTCCAGTACGGCCACCCGCTCGACGGCGGCCGCGCGGGCATCGCGTACCAGGACCTCGACCGCACCGCCGCGGAGCTCGGCGTCGACGGCCCCGCGTTCAAACACCTGATGGCACCGCTCGCACGGAACGCCGACCAGGTCGCCGACTTCGCCACCGACGCCCTGCTGCACGTACCGCGCCACCCGCTGACGGTGCTGCGCTTCGGCCTGCGGGCACTCGAGCAGGGCAGCGCCGCGTGGAACCTCCGGTTCCGCGGTGACACCGCCGCGGCCATGGTCTCCGGCGTCGCGGCGCACTCGATCCAGCACCTGCCCTCGCTGTCCACCGCCGCTGCGGCCCTGTCGCTCGGCTCCTACGCCCACGCCAGGGGTTGGCCGGTGCCGATCGGTGGCAGCCAGGCGATCGTCGACGCGCTCGCCGCCGACCTCGTCGCACACGGCGGCACGATCACCACGGGGCACGAGGTCCGGTCGCTCGCCGACCTGACCCCCGCCAAGGCCGTGCTGTTCGACACGAGCGTCCCCGGCATGCTCCGGATCGCCGGGAAGCAGATCCCGACCCCGAGACGCGGTGCCCTGCGACGCTTCAGGTTCGGCAACGCCGCGGCCAAGGTCGACTTCGCGCTGTCCGACGCCGTGCCGTGGACGAACGCCGAACTGCGCCGCGCGGGCACCGTGCACATCGGCGGGACCCGTTCCGAGATCGCCGACGCCGAGGGCGCCGTCTCCCGCGGACAGCACGCCGAGCGGCCGTACGTCCTGGGCGCCGAACCCACCGTCGTCGACCCGAGCCGGGCGCCGGCGGGCAAGCACGTCTTCTGGGCCTACGCGCACGTGCCCGCGGGCTCGGACGTCGACCCGACCGAGATGGTCACCCGTCAGATCGAGCGCTTCGCCCCGGGCTTCCGCGACACGATCCTGGCGTCGAGCTCGCGGACGGCTGTCCAGATGGGCGAGTACAACCCCAACTACGTCGGCGGCGACATCGCCGCCGGTGCCGCCAGCTTCTGGCAGCTCGTCAAGCGCCCGGTCCTCTCGAGCGACCCGTGGCGGATGGGCGGCGGCATGTACCTCTGCTCCGAGGCGTCCGCCCCGGGGCCCGGCGTGCACGGCATGGCCGGGTGGCACGCCGCCAAGAGCGCCCTGCGCCACACCTTCGGTCTGCCGGAGGACGTCGATCTCACCCCGGAGGACTGATCCACCATGGCCAAGAACGTCCGCATCATCCACTGCTCGCCGGAGGCCGTCTTCGACGTGCTCCGCGACGGCTGGCTCTACCCCACGTGGGTGGTCGGCGCGTCCCGCATGCGGGGAGAGGACCCGGGCTGGCCCGCCGTCGGCACGAGGATCCACCACTCGTTCGGGATCTGGCCGCTGGTCATCAACGACACCACGACGGTGCTCGAGTACGACGAGTCCCGGCGCATGGTCATCCAGGCGCGCGGCTGGCCGGTCGGTGAGGCCCGCGTCGAGGTCGAGGTGGAACCGCACCCCCGCGGCAGCCGCGTCACCCTGCGGGAGAACCCGGTGAAGGGCCCCGGCTCACTGGTCCCCGGCTTCATCGCGCAGCCGGGCATCTGGTTCCGCAACCACGAGAGCATCCGCCGGCTCGGCTGGGTCGCGACGGGTCGCGTCACGAGTCGTTGACCTGCGGACTGGAGGCCCGTCACCAGCTGGTGACGGGCCTCCAGTCCGTCTCCTGGCCGGCTACACGGCCCGGCTGAACTCGCTCGCGCGCCGCACCTGGTCGTCGGTCAGGGCGATGCCCGTGTACCGCTCGAACTGGCGGGCCGCCTGCAGGGCGATGACCTCGGCGCCCGTGATGACGTGCTTGTCGGCCGCTCGGCCGGCGCGCACCAGCGGGGTCTCCGACGGGAAGGCGACCACGTCGAAGACCGTGTGGGCCGCGTCGATGCGGGCCTGGTCGAAGGCGAGGGTCTCTGCCTGGTCGCCGTCCATGCCGAGCGGCGTGACGTTGACGAGCAGGTCGGCGTCGCCGGCGTCCGCCTCGGTCCGCGCCCACGCGTAGTCGTACTGCTCGGCCAGGGCCGGGCCGGTGTCCTCGTTGCGGGCGACCACGGTCAGGTGGTCGAAGCCGGCGCCGCGGAACGCCGCCGTGACCGCCTTCGCCATGCCGCCGGAGCCGCGCAGCAGCACGCGGGCCGCCGGGTCGACGTCGTGCGAGGCGAGGAGTGCGGCGACGGCTTCGTAGTCGGTGTTCGACGCCGTGAGGACGCCGTCGTCGTTCACGACCGTGTTGACGGACTGGATCGCGGCGGCCGAGGCCTCGATGGTGTCGACGAGCGGGATGATCGCCTCCTTGAACGGCATCGACACGGAGCAGCCGCGGATGCCGAGCGCCCGGATGCCCGCGACGGCACCCGGCAGGTCGGTCGTCGTGAACGCCTTGTAGATGAACTGCAGCCCGAGCTCGTCGTACAGGTAGTTGTGGAACCGGGTGCCGATGTTGCTCGGACGGGCCGCGAGCGACATGCACACCTGCATGTCCTTGTGGAGGATGGGCATGCGGCCAGTCTCCCACGAGGACAGCGATGGAGCGGTCCACTGGATGTCGCTCACGCACGAGGACGGGGGAGCAGCGTAGGGTCGCGGACGATGAGCGATCTGCCTGAGACCATGCGAGCCGTCCGCTTCGACCAGTGGGGAGACCGGAGCGTCCTCCGTGTCGACGAGGTCCCCGTGCCACCGGTCGAGCCCGGTCGGGTGCTCGTGCGCGTGCGCGCCGCCGGGATCAACCCGGGGGAGTCCGCGATCCGCCAGGGCCTGTTCGACGGGGAGGACCCGTCGAAGCTGCCCTCCGGCCAGGGCACCGACTTCGCCGGCATCGTCGTCGCGGTCGGCGAGGGCGTCGACGGCGTGGACGAGCGCGAAGAGGTCATCGGCTGGTCGTGGGACCGCGCGAGCCACGCCGAGTACGTCTCCGTGCCGGCCGGCCAGGTCGTCCAGAAGCCCCGCCTGCTCGACTGGAACGTCGCGGGCGGACTCGACGTCGTCGCCACCACCGCGGCCGCTGCCGTGCGTGCGGTCGACCCCCGCGCCGGGGAGACCGTCGTGGTCTCCGGTGCCGCTGGCGGCGTCGGTGGCTTCGTCACGCAGCTCCTGACGAACGAGGGCATCGACGTCATCGCCGTCGCGTCCGAGGCCAACCACGAGTGGCTCGCGTCCAAGGGCGCCCGCCCCGTGGCCTACGGCGACGGACTGCAGGAGCGCATCCAGGAGCTCGCGACGAACGGCATCGACGCCCTCATCGACACGCACGGCGCCGAGTACGTGCGCCTCGGCATCGCGCTCGGGATCCCCGCCGACCGCATCGAGACGGTCATCGCGTACGAGGCCGCGGCCGAGGTCGGCGCGAAGACCTCCGGCAGTGTCGACACCGCCGACCCGGAGATCCTCGGGGCGCTCGCCCGGATGGTCGCCGACGGTGAGATCGAGGTGCCCGTCGCCGCCACCTACCCGCTCGACCGCGTGCAGGACGCCTACGAGGAGCTCGAACAGGGCCACACCCGCGGCAAGATCGTCCTGATCCCCTGACACGACGGGTGGGGGCAACCCCACCCGGCACCCGGGGGCGATCCGTCTGTCGTCAGCCGGTCGGACGCCGTAGCGTCGTCCGCATGACCTCACTCATGCGTCCTCGTTCCGGCCGTGTCCTCGCGGGTGTCTGCGCCGGACTGGCCGACCGTTTCGGCTGGTCGCGGTTGTTCGTCCGCGTCGCCTGGATCATCCTGAGCCTGTTCCCCGGCCCGCTGTGGATCACCTACGTGGTGCTGTGGATCGTGATGCCGGCCGAGGGCGCCCGCCGCCGCTGACGGTGCCCGTGAGATCGCACTTCGTGTCGCCTCGGCGTCGGTCGACCCGACACGAAGTGCGATCTCACCGGCTGTGCGCGCGCCCGAGACACCGGTGTCCCGCCGAGACGCCGGTGTCTCGCGCCGGCGGGGAGGTGCTCCGTCCGGACGGGTTAGGGTGGCGGACGTGCCGGTCTCCGTCTTCGATCTGTTCAGCATCGGTGTCGGCCCGTCGAGCTCGCACACCGTGGGGCCCATGCGGGCCGCAGCCGAGTTCGCCGAGCGCGTCGCACCGCTGCCGGTCCTGACGATCCGCGTCGACCTGTACGGCTCGCTCGCGTCCACCGGCCAGGGCCACGGCACGCTCGGGGCCGTCGCAGCGGGACTCACCGGGGAGCTGCCCGAGTCGGTCGACCCCGACGCGATGGCGCAGTCGCTCGAGGACCTCGAGCGCACCGGCACGCTGCGCCTCTCGGGCGGGCAGGTCGTCCCGTTCCGGCTCGGGGACATCGTCCAGCACCCGCTGACGATGCTGCCCCGGCACCCGAACGCGCTGCGGCTCCGGGCCTTCGACGACACCGGGAGCCAGCTCGCCGTCGAGACCTACTACTCCGTCGGCGGCGGGTTCATCACCCGCGACGGCGACGACGCACCGGCCGACGTGGCCGAGGCCGCGATCCCGGTCGACGACACCGTGCCGTACCCGTTCTCCAGCGGCGCGGAACTGCTCGCCGCGTGCGCCGCGACCGGCCTGCCCCTCAGCGGCATCGCGATGGCGAACGAGACCGCCACCAGGACCGAGGACGAGGTCCGTCGGGGCCTGCTCGAGATCCACGCCGTGATGGAGTCCTGCGTCGACCGCAGCGTCCGACGGTCGGGCACGCTGCCGGGTGGGCTCGAGGTACGGCGCCGGGCAGCGAACTGGTTCGAGCAGCTCACCCGCGACGACCCCGGCCACGACCCGCTCTTCGCGATGGAGTGGACGAACCTGACCGCGATGGCCGTGAACGAGGAGAACGCGTCGGGCGGACGGGTCGTCACGGCCCCGACCAACGGCGCCGCCGGCATCATCCCCGCCGTGCTCTTCTACGCGCTGACCTACGTGCCGACGATCACCGCCGACCGCCGCGACGACGCCGTGGTCCGGTTCCTGCTCACCGCCGGGGCGATCGGGTCGATCTACAAGGAACGCGCGTCGATCTCCGGCGCCGAGGTCGGCTGCCAGGGCGAGGTCGGTTCGGCCGCGTCGATGGCCGCCGCCGGGCTCGCCGAACTCCTCGGGGGGACGCCCGAGCAGGTCGAGAACGCCGCCGAGATCGCGATGGAGCACAACCTCGGACTGACCTGCGACCCGATCGGCGGACTCGTGCAGATCCCGTGCATCGAGCGCAACGCCATCGCGGCGAACAAGGCCGTCAACGCCGCGCGGATGGCACTCCGGGGTGACGGCGTGCACCACGTGTCGCTCGACCAGGTCGTCGAGACCATGCGGCAGACCGGCGCCGACATGTCCACCAAGTACAAGGAGACCGCCATGGGCGGGCTCGCGGTGAACGTCCCCCTCTGCTGACCGGACGTGCCCACCGGGGGTACGCCGAGCCTCCCGTCCGCCCGTCACCACCCGTCGGACGGCCGCGTGCTCCACAACTGGGGGCGGACCCGAGGGCCGTTCCCGGGGTAGCGTGCACCGTCCCCCTGACGTCATCGGGGGGCCGGCGCCCACGGACCGGGCACCGTCCCGAGTCACGGAGCGACCACCGATGCCCCCTCGTACCCCGTCCCTGCTGACCGCTGCGGCCATCGTCACGGCGTTCGCCGTCGTCGGTGTCGCCGTCCCGGCCGCGAGCGCGTCGGCCACCGCGCCGACACCGGTCCGGGTCGCACCCGAGCAGACGCTGCCCACGTCGACGGACCCGACCACGGGTGCGACGCCCGACGGCGAGGTCGTCGACCTGACGGTCGTCCTCCGCCCCACCGACCAGGCCGCACTGCGTGCCCTGCCGACCACGACGACCGGCGCCACGACGGACGAGCGCGCCGACGCCGTCGCCGAGGTCGCACCGGAGACCGACGACCGCGCCACGGTGCGTGCGGCGCTCACCACGGCCGGGTTCACCGTCACCGACCTCGACACCTGGCAGGTGGAGGCCCGTGGCACCGCCGCGCAGGCCGAGGCCGTGTTCGGTGTCGAGCTCCTCGGCACCGGCGACGGGATGCACCCGGCGTCCGAACCGGTGCTCTCGGGCGTCCTCGGCGGCGCGGTGACCGGCGTCCTGGGCCTGGACACCCGGCCGGCCGTGTCGCACGCTGCCGTGCCGGCCGGCTACGCGCCGGCCGACATCGCGTCGGCGTACGCCTCTTCGACGAGCGCCACCGCAGGGGCCGGGGCGACGATCGCCACCGTGCAGTTCTCCGGCTGGGACCGCAACGACCTCGCCGCCTACGCGGCCGCCGTGGGGCGCCCTGTCCCGGCGGTCGACCAGGTGGCCGTGGCCGGCGCCGACGTGCACCGTCCCGACGGCACCGGTGGTGAGACCGAGGTCGCGCTCGACCAGGAGGCGCTGCTCGCCGTGGCACCGGGAGCCCGCCAGCGCGTCTACGTCGCGCCGAACACGTTCCAGGGCATGTACCAGGCGTACAGCCAGATCGCGGACGAGGTCGGTCCCGCCGGCATCACCGCGGTGAGCATCTCGTGGGGCGGCTGCGAGTCGCTCATGTCCGGTGGCGCCCGCGCGGCGCTCGACGACGCGCTCGACCGGATCGTCGCCGCCGGCGCGACGGTCTTCGCCGCGACCGGTGACGACGGTGCGCAGTGCCCGACCGGGCCGCGCACGGCGATCCGGGACGTCTCGTACCCGGCGTCCTCGGCCGCCGTGGTCGCCGTCGGTGGCACCAGCCTGAAGCGGTCGGGGTCGGGCTTCAGCGAGAGCGGGTGGTCGAACCAGTACGGCGCCGGCGGCGGCGGGACCTCGTCGGTCACCCCGCGTCCCGCCTGGCAGACGGGTGCGGGCATCAGCGGCACGCAGCGTCGGGTCCCGGACATCGCCGCGGTCGCCGACCCGGAGACCGGTCCCGGCATCTACCTCGGCACGGCGCACGGCTTCGTGTACGGCGGCGGGACGAGCCTCGCCTCGCCGATCGTCGCCGGGCAGCTCGCCACGGCGCTCTCCGCCCGGGGGTGCGCTGCGGGCGTCGGTGACCTGCACGCCGTGCTCTACGGCAACCCGTCGGCGTTCCGCGACGTGACGACCGGGTCGAACGGCACGTGGAAGGCCACCGCCGGCCACGACCTGGCGACCGGTCTCGGCACCCCGCGGTGGTCGACGCTCGGGCCACTCCTGCCCGTCGCGGCCTCGTGCCCGCCGGCGGCCGGACCGTCCGTCGCCGGTGCCACGCCGACCACGATCACGGCGTCGAGCAGCACCGTGCCGTCGGGGACCTCGATCCACTCGCCGAACGGGCAGTACTGGCTGGATCTGCAGCGCGACGGCAACCTCGTCGAGTGGGGCAACGGCCGCGTGCTGTGGTCCACGAAGACCCCGGGCACGGGGAACACCCTGTCGCTCGGGACGAACGGCGTGCTCAGTGTCCGGACGGCCTCGGGCGCGGTGGTCTGGACCACGACGAAGACCAGCGCGGCCGGCACCCCCGTGCTCTCCGTCACCGACGGCGGTGACGTCCGGGTCTCGGTGGGCACCACGGTGCTCTGGCGCAACGGCGCACCCGGGGCCGACCAGATGGTGACCGGGGCATCACTCGTGCCGGGTCAGAACCTGTACGACACGACGGGCCACCGGCGGCTCACGGTCCGTTCTGACGGGCAGATGCGCGTGGTGCTCGGCACCCGGACGGCGCTCGCGGTCAGCGGCCGTGGAGCCGGTGCGTCGCTGCGCATGGAGTCGAACGGCAACCTGGTGCTCTGGGACCGGTTCGGCAAGCAGGCGTGGGCGTCGGGGACGTCCAAGTCCGGCGGCGCGAAGGTCACCCTGCGGATGATGACCAACGGCGACCTGGTGCTGCGGAAGAGCACGACGATGATCTGGCACAGCCGGACGAAGGGCTGACGTCGAGCGGCGGCGCGGGAAGCGCGCCGGTGCTCGTCGCTCCGGTGCTCGTCAGGCCGTGGCGAGCAGGGTCAGCAGGCGGCTCGTCTCGGCCGTGATCGCGTCCCGCCCCGCGGCGACGTACTTCCGTGGGTCGACGACGTCCGGTCGCTCCTCGAGCACCGCGCGGAGCGCCCGGGTGAACAGCCCGTTCAGGTGCGTGGAGATGTTGACCTTCGTCATGCCCGCGCGGACGGCGCCCTGCAGCTCCTCGTCCGACAGACCCGACGACCCGTGCAGCACGAGCGGCACCGGCACGGTGTCGCGCAGGCGGGCGACGAGGTCCCGGTCCACTGATGCCTCCCGTGTCTGCATCGCGTGCGAGGTGCCCACGGCCACGGCCAGGGCGTCGACGCCGGTCGCCGCGACGAAGGCCGCCGCGTCCGTCGGGTCGGTGCGGACTCCTGGCGCGTGCACGCCGTCCTTGCCGCCGACCTCGCCCAGCTCGGCCTCGAGCGCGATGCCGGCGCGGTGGCAGCGTTCGGCCAGGACCGCGGTGGCGGCGACGTTGGCGTCGTAGTCCAGGTGCGAGCCGTCGTACATGATCGAGTCGACGCCGAGCGCGATGCCCTCGGCGACCAGGTCGACGTCCTCGATGTGGTCGAGGTGCACGAGGACCTCGACGTCGGCCGCGCGGGCGATCGCCTGGGTCGCGGTCGTGATCGGGGCGAGGCCGCCGTGGTAGCGGACGCAGTTCTCGCTGATCTGCAGGATGACGGGCAGGCCGGCGAGCTCGGCGCCGGCGACGATCGCCTCGGCGTGCTCGAGCAGGACGACGTTGAAGGCACCGACGCCGTGGCGCGTCGAGCGGGCCGTGTCGAGCAGTCCGGTGAGGGCGAGGTCGATGGTCATGCGGTGCTCCGGGTCGGTTCGGTGTCGGACAGGAATCGGTGGACGGCGGCGCGGTCGACCTCGCCGGCGACGGGGCGCAGGACGGCGGCGGCGCCGAACGCGGCGGCGGTGCGGAGGGCGGAGGGGACGTCGGTGGCGTCCCGCGTGAGCGCCAGGACGAGGCCCGCGGTGGCTGCGTCGCCCGCTCCGGTCGGGTTGCCGGTGACGCCGGGGACGGCTCCGACCTCGACGACCTCGGTGCGGGTGTGGGCAGCGATGCCCTCGGCGCCCCGCGAGACGACGACCATGCCGGCGCCGCGGTCGAGCAGCGCGAGGGCCCCGTCGCGTTCGTCCGGGAGGCCCGTGGCCTCGGCGAGCTCCTCGCGGTTGGGCTTGCAGACCGTGGCGCCGGCGTCGGCCGCGGCCAGGAGCGCAGGCCCCGAGCAGTCGGCGACGACGAGCACGCCCGAGCCGACGGCGGCGGCGATCCACGGGGTGACCACCTCGGCGGCGGTGCCGACGGGCAGCGAGCCGGAGACCACGAGCGCGTCGGCCGTCGGGAGCAGCGCCCGGACGGCGTCGTCCACGGAGAGCCAGGCGGCGGGTGGCACGGACGGGCCCGGCTCGCCGAACATCGTCGGGTGCGCGCGGTCGTCGACGACCGTCACGGTGGTGCGCGTCTCCCCGGGGACCGGCACGGCGGTGGCGTCGAGCCCGAGGGCGGCGACGGCGTCCGCGACCCAGGTGCCCGCCGACCCGCCGAGCGGCAGGACCGAGTGCGTCTCGATGCCCTCGCCGGCCAGGACCCGCGCGACGTTGAGGCCCTTGCCGCCCGGCAGTCGATCGACGGACCGGACGCGCTGGGTCGTGCCGATGCGCTGCTCGTCCACGCGGTAGGTGACGTCGACGGCGGGGTTGGGGGTGACGACGACGATCATGCGGACAACTCGGTGTGCGGGCGGACACGGCCGGTGGTCGTGTCGACGACGATGCGGGCTGGGTCGGCAGGCAGCCCGAGGAGCGCCAGCGCCCGCCCGGAGCTGGCGTCGACGGCCTCGTCGAGCGGCGTCCCCGCTGCCAGCAGGCGCAGGAAGCCGTCGAGCACGGTGCTCGTGCTGCCCGCCAGGGAGGACCCGTCGGCGAGCATCGCGACCCCGTCCGAGACGACGACGTCGGACCCGGCGATCCGGTACCGCCCGTCGGCGCACCCGGTGGCGGCCATCGCATCGGACACCAGGACCATCCGGTCCCCGGTGCTGCGGCGGACCAGGTCCACGGTGACGTCGTCGAGGTGGTGCCCGTCGACGATCGCCTCGACGTGCAGGCGCGGGTCGGTCAGGGCGACCCCGACCGGACCGGGAGCGCGGTGGTGCAGCGGCGGCATGCCGTTGAAGACGTGGGTGACGAGTCGTGCGCCGGCGTCGACGGCACGTGTGA
Source organism: Curtobacterium sp. GC_Cur_3 (assembly GCF_026544205.1). Taxonomy (GTDB): domain Bacteria; phylum Actinomycetota; class Actinomycetes; order Actinomycetales; family Microbacteriaceae; genus Curtobacterium. The sequence continues at coordinate 67,650 of NZ_JALNUI010000005.1, read as the reverse complement.
CCGTGTCGGCGTCGGCGTCCGTGTGGCCGATCGCGACGACGACCCCCGCCGCGGTCAGTCGTGCGACGGCGTCGAGCGCACCGGGCAGCTCGGGGGCGAGCGTCACGATGCGGAGCGTGCCCGCGGCGGCGTCGAGGTACCCGTCGACCTCGGCGGGGGTCGGGGCGTGCAGGAGTCCGGCGGCGTGGGCACCGCGGCGGGCCGGCGACAGCCAGGGCCCCTCGAGGTGCAGGCCGGCGAGCACGCCCTCGTCGACGAGCGGTCCGAGGCGTCGGAGTGCGGCCACGGTGGCGTCGGGCGTCCCGGTGGCGATCGAGGCCACCATCGTGGTGGTCCCGCGGCCGGCGTGGTGGGCGACGGCTGCGCGGGCCTCGTCGGCGGAGCAGGTGGCGAAGTCGTGGCCGAGGGCGCCGTGCGCGTGCACGTCGACGAACCCGGGGACGACGAGGTCGCGGGCGGTCATGCGCGGGCGCCCGTCGGGTTCCCGGTCAGTGCGTGTGGGTCGAGGAGCTCCCGCGCGAGCAGCCCGGCACCGATGGCCCCGGCGGCGTCGCCGTGGCGCGCGGGCAGGAGCGTCGGTGGACGGAGCCCGACGAGCCGATCGGCCACGGCGGCACGGAGGGGGTCGAGCAGCATCGCGCCGGACTCGGCCAGGCCGCCGCCGACGACGACCGCGTGACAGCCGGCGACGGCGGTGATCCAGGCGATCGCCTCGCCGAGCACGTCGACGCACTCGTGCCACACGGCGGTCGCCACGGGGTCGCCCTGCTGGACGCGGAGCATCGCCGCGTGGGCGGACGCCGTGCCGGCACGACGGGCGACGGCGCCCGCGGAGGCGATCTCCTCGACACGGAGCCCGGCGTGTGGGCCGTGCTGGATGCGGACCTGTCCGATCTCGCCGGCCCATCCGCCACCGGACACGACGGCACCGTCGACGACCAGGGCACTGGCGAGGCCGGTGCCGACGGGCACGAAGCCGACGGACCCACGGTCGAGGGGCTGGGACGAGCCGGGCAGTGGGCGCGTCTCGGCGAGGGCACCGGCGCGCACGTCGTGGCCGAACGCCACGGGGACGTCGACACCGCGGGCGACGAGTGCCGCGTGGATGCGCTCGCGGACGGGGACGCCCTGCCAGCCGAGGTTCACGGCGAGCACGGACACCCCGGTGGCCTCGTCGACCACTCCGGGCACGACCACGCCGACGGCCGCCAGGCGAGCCGCGCCGGACGCAGCAGCCGCGGTGGCCGCCAGCTCGGCGACCACCTCGGCGAGCTGCACGGCGTCGGGGTCGGAACGCGGGGTCGGGACGCGGTGCTCGCCGAGCACCGTGCCTGCCGCGTCGGTGACCCGGGCCTTGATGCCCGTGCCGCCGACGTCGACCCCGAGCACCAGCCCCGTCGAGCCCATCAGGTGAGGATGACCGACCGGGTCAGCGACCGCGGGTGGTCCGGGTCGAGACCGCGGCGCTCGGCCAGGGCGACGGCGAACCGGTGCACGACGACGAGCCCGGCGATCGGGTCGAGCTCGTGCCGGACGAAGCGGGCACCGGTGGCGGCGACCTCGTCCTCGAGGCCCTCGGGCGACTCGCCGAGCGACCAGACCAGACGGCCCGGCTGCGCGATGGCGATCGGCCCGTGGCGGTAGTCCATCGCGGGGTACGACTCGGCCCAGAACTGCGCGGCCTCGCGCGTCTTGAGCGCTGCCTCGAACGTCAGGCCCACGGCGGCACCACGGCCGACGAAGGACACCTGCTCGGCGTCGAGCAGGTCGTCGATCGGGAGCGTGAGTGCGGTCTCCGCCTGGGCGGCGAGGGCGTCGACGTCGTCGCCGATCGACGCGCGCAGCAGTGCGAGCGTCGTGGTGGCGAAGCGGGTCTGCACGACGCTGCGCTCGTCGGCGAAGGGCAGCGCGACGACGTCGTCGGCCTCGGCAGCGGCGGGGCTGTCGGGGACCGCGGTGATGAGCACGGTGCGCTGGGTCGGCAGCGCGGCGAGCAGCGAGACGATCTCGGTCGTCGTGCCCGAACGGCTGATGGTGACGACGCGGTCGTACTCGCGACCGGTCGGGTACTCCGAGCCGGCGAAGGCGTCGGTGACGCCGAGCCCGGCCTGCTCGCGGGCGACGGCGTAGCTCATCGCGATGAACCAGCTGGTGCCGCAGCCGACGACGGCCACACGCTCTCCGGGCTGGGGGAGGGAGTCGACGAACGAGGGCAGCAGGGCCGCGGCAGCGCGCCACGTCTCCGGCTGCGACGCGAGCTCTTCGCTCACGAAGGTGTCGGTCATGGGTGCCTTCCGATCCATGGTCGATCCGGTGTGATCGACGTGGTTGGGAGCATAGCGAGCGATCGTGCTCGAAGCGAGGGCAAAACGTCATTTCCGATCAGAGCGACGGTGGTCTGCGCCCGTAGGATGGCCCCCATGACTCCGCAACAGCGGCTCAACGCCCTGCTCGAGCTCGTGAGCGACCGGGGGAACGTGTCGATCTCCGAGATCGGCGACGTGCTCGGGATCTCCGCGGCGACCGCGCGCCGCGACCTCGCCACGCTCGCCGACCAGCGCCTCGTCACACGCACCCACGGCGGGGCCGCTGCGCTCGGCGCCGGGTACGAGCTGCCGCTGCAGTACAAGATCGCCCGGCAGGCCGAGGCGAAGACCGCCATCGCCCGTGCCACGGCCGCGCTCGTGGCCCCCGGCGACACCGTCGGGCTGAACGGCGGCACGACCACGACCGAGGTGGCGCGTGAACTCGGCAAGAGCGAGCGCTTCATCCGCTCCGACGGCGAGTACGGCATCACCATCGTCACGAACGCGCTGAACATCGGGTACGAGCTGTCCGTCCGCGCGAACGTCAAGATCGTGGTCACGGGTGGTGTCGCCCGTCGCCAGTCCTACGAGCTGATCGGGCCGCTGGTGCGCGACACCCTCGACGAGTTCGCGCTCGACGTGGTCGTCCTCGGCGTCGACGGCCTCACCGGGCAGTACGGCGCCACCACCATGCACGAGGGCGAGGCCGAGGTCAGCCGGCACTTCGCCTCCGTCGGGCGTCGCGTCATCGTCGTGGCCGACTCCACCAAGGTCGAGCGCTCCACGTTCGCGCGGATCTGCCCGCTCGACCGGATCGACGTCCTCGTCACCGACCAGCCGGTACCGCCGTCGTTCGCGTCCGACCTCGCCGCTGCCGGCGTGGAGCTCGTCGTCGCGGACTGATCCCGAGCCTCCCGGCTCGTCCTGCCACGTCCTGGAACGCTCCGGACGTTACCGGCGTGTAAAACCCTTGCATCTCGCTTCCGTGAGCGATCTGTGATCGCATATTGTGCATCCATGATCGATTTGGCATCATTGCCGTCACAATCACGCAAGGGAGCGAGATGACCGTCAACACGAACGAAGCCCTCCGCGTCGCGGTGATCGGGATGGGTCAGCGGTCGTACATCGCCCGTCACGTCGCCGACGCCGTCGCGTCCGCCACCGACCTGGAGGCCCGGGTCACGGCCGTCGTGGACGTCACCGCCGCCGGGCGGGAGCGCGGGCACGCCGAGTACCCCGACGCGCAGGTGCTGGAGGACCACCGGGCCCTCGCCGGGCTCGTCGACGCCGCCATCGTCACCACGCCGGACTGGACCCACGCCGAGATCGCGACCGACCTGCTCCGCGCGGGCATCGCCGTCTACCTCGAGAAGCCCCTCGCCATCACGGTCGAGGACGCCGACGCGGTGCTCAACACCGCCGCCGAGACCGGCACCCCGCTCTACGTCGGGCACAACTTCCGGCACGCGGCCGTGGTGCGCCTGATGCGCCAGGTCATCGAACGCGGCGAGATCGGCGAGGTCAAGGCCGTCTGGGTCCGCCACTTCGTCGGCAACGGCGGCGACTACTACTTCAAGGACTGGCACGCCGACCGCACCAAGGTCAACTCGCTGCTCCTGCAGAAGGCCAGCCACGACCTCGACGTGATCCACGCGCTCGCCGGTGCGTACACGACCCGCGTCGTCGGCATGGGCTCGCTGTCGGTCTACGGCGACGTGACCGACCGCCGCGACCGCAGCGACGAGCTGATGACCGACTGGTTCTCGTTCGACAACTGGCCGCCGGCCGAGCAGACCGGGCTCAACCCCGTCGTCGACGTCGAGGACGTCTCGATGGTGATGATGACGCTCGACAACGGCGTGCAGGCCAGCTACGAGCAGTGCCACTTCACGCCGGACTACTGGCGGAACTACACGGTGATCGGGACGCACGGGCGCCTCGAGAACATCGGCGACACCGGCGGCGGCGTGGTCAAGGTCTGGAACCACCGACGGAACTGGGACGTCCAGGGCGACGTCGAGTACCCGATCGACGGGGTCGAGGACGGCCACAGCGACGCCGACCTGCTCACCATGACCGAGTTCCTGCGCTCCGTCGCCTTCGGCGAACCGACCAGCCTGTCGCCCCTCGCGGCACGCGCGGCGGTCGCCACCGGCGCCCTCGCCACCCGGTCGCTCCGCAACGGGTCCGAGCCCATCGACGTCCCACCGCTGCCCGAGGCGACCCTCCGGCACTTCGCGACCACCTCCGTTCCCGAAAGGACCACCCGATGACCGCTCCCACCGCCCGCCCGGGCCGCGGCCGACGCCGCGCACTGCTCGGTCTCGCCGCCGCCGTCAGCGCCGTCGCGCTGCTCGCCGGCTGCAGCACCTCGTCCTCCGGCAGCGCCGGCGGCTCCGGCGAGGTCGCGAAGGACACCAAGGCGAACCTGACGTACGCCGTCTGGGACCAGAACCAGGTGAAGGCGATCAAGGCCAACATCAAGGGCTTCAACGAGAAGTACCCCGACATCAAGGTCAACGTCGACGTCACCCCGTACGCCAGCTACTTCACGAAGCTGCAGACGCAGGGCTCGAGCAACACGCTGCCCGACCTGTTCTGGATGAACGGCCCGAACTTCCAGCTGTACGCAGGCAACGGCAAGCTCGCCCCGATCACCGACGAGGTCAAGTCCGGCGCGATCGACCCGAAGAACTACTCCTCGGCGCTCAACAAGCTCTACACGCTCGACGGCAAGCAGTACGGCGTCCCGAAGGACTTCGACACCATCGGCGTCTGGATGAACAAGTCGCTGTTCGAGCAGGCCGGCGTCCCGATGCCGTCCAAGGACTGGACCTGGGACGACTTCCAGAAGACCGGTGCCGAGCTCTCCGCGAAGCTGAAGAGCCAGGGCGCCTACGGGGCCGCCGCGGGCATGGACGGCCAGACCACGTACTACGACACGATCTTCCAGGCCGGTGGGTCCGTCGTCGACGGCAAGAAGTCGGAGTACGACTCGAAGGCGGCCGAGGCCGGGCTGGCCTACTGGACCGACCTCATCAAGTCCGGTGCATCGCCCACGATGCAGCAGCTGACCGACACCACGGCCGACCAGTGGTTCACGTCCGGCAAGGTCGCGATGTACCAGGGCGGCAGCTGGTTCCGCTCCGCGCTGATCGGCACCGACATCGAGAAGGACGTCGTCGCCTACCCGCTGCCCAAGGGCAAGGAGCAGGCCACGGTCATCCACGGTGTGTCGAACGTCGTGGCCGAGGCCTCGAAGAACAAGGGCGCCGCGCAGGCACTGCAGGCCTACATGGCGTCGAAGCCCGCCCAGCAGCAGCAGGGCGACATGGGCGCGATCATCCCCGCCTACAACGGGACGCAGGACGCCTTCACGAAGACCATGCCGGACGCCGACCTGCAGGTCTTCCTCGACGCGGTGAAGTACGCCAAGCCGCTGCCGGTGTCGAAGAACACCGCCGCGTGGAACACCCTCGAGACGAACCTGCTCCCGAGCGCGTTCGACGGCTCGAAGCCGGTCGACCAGGTCGCGAAGGACCTGGCCACCAAGATGGACGCAGCACTCGCCAAGGAGTGACGGACCCGGTCGACAGGTCGGGACTGATCCCCGACCGGTCGACCGTCCCGCGTCCCACCCGCACCGTCCCACCAGCAGCACCCGATCCGACCGCCCTGGCCGAGGAGCGACCCGATGACGACCAACACTCAGCGACGCGATGCCGTACAGGCGTCCCCGCCCCCGACGACGAAGGCGCCGCGCGCCACCGGAGCGCCGCGCACCGACGGCTTCTGGCCGTGGCTGTTCGTCCTGCCGCTGCTCATCGGCGTCGGCACGTTCTTCATCTGGCCGATCATCCAGACGTTCTACTACTCGTTCACCAGCTGGGGGGTGTTCGGCGGCTCGAGCTTCACCGGGATCGCGAACTACGTCCGCCTGGTCTCCGACCCCCAGCTGTACCAGTCGCTGCTCAACACGATCATCTACACGGCGATCGTCCTGGTCGGCATCCCGATCGCGGTGTGGCTCGCGAGCCTGCTGAACACCCCGGGCCTGCGCTTCGCACAGTTCTACCGCGTGCTCTTCTTCCTGCCCTACGTGGCGATGCCGGCGGCGATCGCCCTGGTGTGGCGGATCATGTTCAACGGTGACTTCGGCATCGTGAACGCGTTCCTCAAGGTGTTCGGCATCGACGGCCCGTACTGGATCTCCACCCCGGGCTTCGCGCTCGTCGCCGTCTCCCTGGTCGGGCTCTGGTCCTCGCTCGGCTTCTCGATGATCATCCTCGGCGCCGGCCTCAAGGACATCCCGCCGGAGCTCTACGAGGCCGCGGAGCTCGACGGAGCCAGCCGGTGGCGCCAGTTCCACTCGGTCACGGTGCCGCTCCTCAGCCCGAGCATCTTCTTCGTGCTCATCGTCACGACGATCTCGAGCTTCCAGCTGTTCGACCTGCTCTACGCGATCCTCGGGCCGCTGAACCCGGTGATCCCGAAGACGATGTCCCTCGTCTTCTACTTCTACAACTCCGGGTTCGTCGACGGTGACAAGGGCTTCGCGGCCGCGATCGCGATGGTCATCTTCCTGCTGATCGGCATCATCACGGTCATCCAGTTCCGCGTCCAGAAGAAGTGGGTCCAGTCATGACCGGCATCATCGAGGCGCGCGGCCCGAAGGCCGCCGTCGCCACCAAGGCCTCCAGCCGCGCCAGGACCAGCACCCGGTCCCGCCCCCGTCGGCGGCAGGGCAGCCACTGGTGGATCCACGTCGTGCTCGGCGTCGGCGGGTTCGTCATGGCGTTCCCGTTCATCTGGCAGATCATCATGGCGCTGTCGACCAACGCGCAGGTGACCTCACCGACGCCGGTGTTCTGGCCGGGGCAGCTGCAGTGGCAGAACTTCGCGCAGGTGTTCGAGCGGCTGCCGTTCCTGAGCCAGCTCGCGACGTCCGTCTGGGTCACGCTGATCCGCACCGTCGCGCAGATCATCCTCTGCACGTTCGCCGGGTACGCGTTCGCGCGCATGCGGTTCAAGGGACGCGGGCTCATCCTCGGGATCGTGCTGTCGATCCTGCTGGTGCCGTCGCAGGTGTACCTCATCTCGCAGTACCAGATCGTGCAGGGCCTCGGCTGGCTCGACACCCTCGCCGGCATCGTCGCGCCCGGCCTGTTCAGCGCGTTCGGCACCTTCCTGATGCGGACGGCGTTCCTGAACATGCCGGCCGAGCTCGAGGAGGCCGCCCGCATGGACGGCGCGAACCCGTTCCAGACGTTCTGGCGGATCATGCTGCCCCTGGCGCGCCCGTCGATGAGCGTCCTCGCGATCACCACCGTGCTCTGGTCGTGGAACGAGCTGCTCTGGCCCCTCGTGGTGTCGACCCGTGCCGAGTCGATGCCGCTGGCCGCCGGGCTCGCGACGCTGTCGAGCGACCGCACCGTCAACTACCCGGTGCTGATGGCCGCGAGCCTGATGGCCATGGCCCCGGTGCTGATCATGTTCATCGTGCTCCAGCGTCGCGTGATCGACGGGCTCGCCTCGTCCGGTCTGAAGTAGGGACGGGACCGATGGCGGACACGACCAGCCTGGAGGCCCTCCCCGCCTCCGTCACGCTCCTCGCGGCCGCCGTCGGTTCCGACCAGGACCCCGACGAGACCGCACAGGCGCTCGCCGCGAGCGTCGCGCACGCCCCGGCGGCCGAGCAGGACGAGCTCGCGTTCGCCGCGGTGCTCGCGGTCCTGCCCACGACGCGCGCGTGGCTCGTCGCCCAGGGTCTGTCGGCGGCCCAGGCGGACGCGAGCATCGCGGACGTGCCGCGGAAACGCGACCGCTACGGGATCGTCGGCACCGGGATGGGCTGGTTCTGCGGGATCGTGACCGGGCGCGTGGTGGCCGTGGGGCGCCTCCAGTTCGAGGTCGGCACCCACCTGCCCGACGGCACCCCCGCGTGGGGCGTCCACGTCCCCGAGACCGGCCCGCTCGACCCGGAGGCCTGTGCGCGGTCGTTCGCCGCCGCGCCGGACGTGCTCCGTCGGCTGGCACCTGAGCACCAGGCGACCGTGTGGAGCTGCCGCTCCTGGACCCTCGACGAGGGGCTCGCCGCCGCGCTCGGCCCCGAGGCCAACCTGGTCCGGTTCGCCGAGCGCTTCGAGCTGCTCCCGCCCGGCCCGGACGACGAGCACGAGGGCGACGACAGCGCCGCGAAGTTCGTCTTCGGCACCGACCTCGCGGCGGCCCGCGACGCCGTCCCGCGCGGCCGCGTGCAGACCGCGGTGCACGAGCGGTGGGCGGCCGGCGGGCACTGGACGGAACGCACCGGCACCGCGCCCGTCGGGGTACCGTCCTCGGCATGAGCGAAGCGGACCGCGACCACCTCGACGACGGCGTCGACATGACCTTCGACGAGCGGCGCCACGACACCCTGCGCCGGATGTCCGGGTCGGACGCCCACGACGAGGCACCCCGGGTCGAGGTCGACGAGCTCGAGGACGGCACCGTGCGCATCGACGTCGCGGACAGCGCTGCCGTCCGTCCGGGTGACCCCGACGGCCACGCTGCGGAGCACCCCGGACGCTGACGACGGTGGGGCACGGCATGATCGGTGCGTGCACCTCGTCCTCAGCCGCGTCGACGGCGGCGTCCTCGCGACGCCCCTGACCGACTCGGGGACCCCGCAGGGCGAGCCGACCCGGATCGCCGAGCCGAGCCTCCCGGCCTTCGTCGCGCAGCACGAGGCGACCGGGGTCCGGTGGGTGTGGGACGACACCGCCCGGTGGTACCCGGCCGTGCTCGCTGCGGGCGGCCGCGTCGCCCGGTGCGTCGACCTGCGCCTCGGCCACCGGATCCTGCGGTCGGCGCTCGCGGCCCGCGGGTCGGCGCTGCAGCAGGCACCGGACGGGCCCTGGGACCAGGCCGCTCCGCTCGAACGCCCCGCGCGGTCGGCCCAGACGCAGCTCTTCGACGACGCCCTGTTCGGCAGCGGGCGCCCCGACGACGCCGCCGACCCCGTGGCCGAGCTCCGCGCGCAGCTCGCCGCCGTGGCCGGGGCGACCGACCCCGGGGCGCTCCGGCTGCTGCTCGCGGCGGAGTCCGCCGGTTCCCTCGTCGCGGCGGAGATGCGATTCGGCGGCCTGCCCTGGCGGGTCGACGTGCACGAACGGCTGCTCGAGGACACCCTCGGCCCGCGGGTGCCGTACGGCGTCCGACCCCGACGGCTCGAGGAGATCGCGGACGTCCTCCGCGCCCGGCTCGACGACCCCGCGCTCAACCCCGACTCGCCCGCCGAGGTGCTGCGGTCCCTGCGTCGCGCGGGGCTCGTCGTCGAGAGCACCCGGAAGTGGGAGCTCCAGCAGCTCGAGCACCCGGCGATCGAACCGCTGCTCGAGTACAAGCGCCTGTACCGGCTGCTCACCGCGAACGGCTGGTCGTGGCTCGACGAGTGGGTGCAGGACGGCCGCTTCCACCCGGAGTACGCCGTCGGCGGGGTCGTCACCGGGCGGTGGGCCGCGAACGGCGGCGGGGCGATGCAGCTGCCCAAGGCCGTCCGGGCCGCGGTGGTCGCCGACGAGGGGTGGAAGCTCGTCGTGGCCGACGCCGCACAGCTCGAGCCGCGGGTGCTCGCCGCGATGGCGGGGGACCTCGCGATGGCGTCGGCGGGCGACGGGCGGGACCTCTACGACGGCGTCGTCGCTTCGGGTGCGGTCGAGACCCGGCAGCAGGCCAAGGGCGCGATGCTCGGCGCGATGTACGGCGCCACCCAGGGCGAGGGCGGCCGGCTCGTGCCGCGGTTGGCGCGGGCGTTCCCCCGGGCGCTCGAGCTCGTCGAGCAGGCGGCACGGGCGGGGGAGCGCGGCGAGCCCGTGACCACGCGGCTCGGGCGGACCTCCCCGGTGCCCGAGGCCTCGTGGTTCGAGGCCAGGAACCGCGCGTGGAGCGTCGAGGGCACGCCGGCGATGCAGCGCGCCGTGGAGTCCCGCGCCAGGAGCTGGGGGCGGTTCACGCGGAACTTCGTCGTCCAGGGCACGGCGGCCGAGTGGGCACTGTCGTGGATGGCGTCCCTGCGCACGCGGCTCGCTGCCCGGTGGCAGGGGCGCCTCCGGGACGGCGCCCACCTGGTGTTCTTCGTGCACGACGAGATCGTGGTTCACGCACCCGCAGCCGATGCCGCCTGGGTCGCCGAGCAGGTCGCGGCCGCGGCGGTCGACGCCGGGCGGATCCTGTTCGGCACGTTCCCGATCACGTTCCCCCTGTCGGTCTCGGTCGTCGACGACTACGGCAGCGCGAAGGACTGACGCGCGCCGAGTGCGGTGCCGGTGCGGGTGCGCGTGGTGGTGGTGCGTGGTGCGAGGTTGGCCACGTGGTGCGCCGTTGTGTCCGCGCACGGAGTGGTCGAGCTCGCACCAGGCGGGGGAGCGCGCACCGTGCGGGACCGCATGCGGGGCTCTCGGGTGGGGACGGGCACGCTGGGCAGATGGACAGCGAGCAACGAGCACGTGAACCCGGGCACCCGGAGCAGGCCGACCGGACGCTCGGCGACGTCGACCTCACCACGTGGCGCACCCCGGCCGGCCGGGCGTCGGCCGAGGCGTCGGTGCGGCTCGGGCACCGCTTCGGCGCCCTCCCCGTGCTCGTCGTCACGCTGCTCATCGGCATCGCGATCGCCGCGCTGGCCACCCTGCTCGCGTCCGAGGTCTACGACGCCGTGCGCGAGGCCGACGACGTCGCCGTGCTCGACCGCCCGGTGCTCGACTGGATGATGTCCGTGCGGACGCCGGGCCTCGACACCGTCGTGACGTGGTGGACGAACGTCGCCGGGACGATCGGGATGCCCATCGTGGCGAGCGTGTTCCTGGTCGGCTTCACCATCCAGCGCCGCCGGTGGACGCCCGTCGTGCTGCTCGTCGCCGCGAGCGGTGGGTCGCTCCTGATGACCATCGCCGGCAAGGACCTCATCGGCCGGGCCCGTCCGCCGCTCGTCGACGCCGTGCCGCCGTACGAGCACTCGCCGTCGTTCCCCTCGGGGCACACCCTCAACGCCACGGTCATCGTCGGGTCGATCGTCTACCTGCTCGTCCTGCGGCAGTCCCGGCGGGTGGCCCGGGTGACGACGATCGTCGTCGGGACCCTGTTCGTGCTGTCCGTCGGGGTCTCCCGCGTGTTCCTCGGGCACCACTGGCTGACGGACGTGCTGGCCGCGTGGGCACTCGGCATCGCCTGGCTCGCGCTGGTGGTGACGGCACACCGGCTCTACCTGACGGCACTCGCCCGCGACCGGCACGGCGACCGGGCACCCGTCGCCCGGCACGAGGGCTAGCACGCCGCCCACGTCGTCGTGGTCAGGTGCTGCCGGTAGGTTTCCGGGCATGGCAGAACGGGTCTTCGGCGGCAGGTACCGAGTCACAGGCACCCTCGGGCACGGGGGGATGGCCTCGGTGTACCGCGCGGTCGACGAGCAGCTCGGGCGTGAGGTCGCGGTCAAGGTCTTCCGGATGGGCGCCGTCGACCACGGGGAGCGTGCCCGCGCCGAGGCGGAGATCCAGGTCCTCGCGGGCCTCCGTAGTCCGTCCCTCGTGACCCTCTACGACGCCGCCCTCGACGACGCGGACGGGGACTCCTACCTCGTGATGGAGCTCGTGCCCGGCAGCGACCTCGCCACCCGACTCGGCGAGGGGCCCCTCGACCGCCCCACGACCGCGCGCGTCGGTGCCCAGATCGCCGACGGCCTCGCCGCCGTGCACGCGCAGGGCATCGTCCACCGCGACGTCAAGCCCGCGAACGTCCTGCTCGAGTCCGACGGCTCCCACGTCAAGCTCGCCGACTTCGGCATCGCCCTGCTCCGCGACGCCGCCCGCGTCACCGGCACGGGCGCCGTGATGGGCACCGCCGCCTACCTCGCACCGGAGCAGGTCACAGCCCAGGCCATCAGCGGCAAGTCCGACGTCTACGCCCTCGGCCTGGTGCTGCTCGAGGCCCTCACCGGCACCCGACCCTTCCCGGGCAGCGCGATCGAGTCCGCCACCGCACGGCTGATGCGCTCGCCGGAGATCGACCCGCACCTGCCCACCGCCTGGCGCACGCTGCTGCACGTCATGACGGCGACCGACCCCGCGGAGCGCCCGACCGCCGCCGAGGCGGCCGAGCGCCTGCGCGCACTGGGCCGCGCCGACGTCGAGCCCGCGACACAGCTCCTGCCGGGAGGCCCCGGTACCGTCACAGCGGCGGCGGCTGCGGCCGCCGGGGCGGCAGCAGCCACGGCCGCGATGGACGCCCCGGCCGCGATGGACACCCCGACGCAGGCCTGGGACGACCAGGCCACCCGCGCGATGCCCGTCGACGCGAACGGCGCCGGGGACGACGCGACGCGCCTGCTCCCGGCGGGACGAGCCTCCGACCAGGACGACGTGTCGACCACCGTCCTCGGCGCCCAGCGCGGCGGCGGTGGCACCGGTGGCGGTGTGCCCGCCGCGCCGGTGCGACCGGCACCCCGGCCGGAGGAGCCGGAGCGGAAGAGCCGGCGCGGACTCGTGATCACGCTCGTGGTCCTCGGCGTGCTGGTGCTCGCCGGCGTCATCGGGTTCCTGGCGTTCGGCAACGGCGGCGGGACGCCCGCGCCGACCGAGTCGTCGTCGTCCACGCCGGAGCAGCCGCAGCAGGAGCCGTCTGACGAGGCCTCCCAGCCCGCCGAGCAGCCCTCCCAGCCAGCGGAGCAGCCGTCCGAGCCGGCAGAGCAGCAGCCCTCCGAGCCCGCCGAGCAGCAGCCGTCAGAGCCCGCGGAGCCGTCCCAGCCGGCCGAGCCGACGACCGGCCCGCAGCCGACCGTCCAGCCGACGCTCCCCGTGCAGACGCCAGCGGGCGACACCGGGGCCGCCGGCACGTCGAACGGCACCTCCACGGGTACGTCCGCCGGCACCTCCACCGGCACGACCGACACGTCGGTGGTCGCACCGGCGAAGACCGGGCCCGGCAACTCGGAGAACGCGCCGGGCCACAACAAGGGCTGACGCTCAGCGGGCGAGTGCGGCCTCGATCGCCGCGCGGACGGGCAGCGGCTCCCGACCGAGCAGCTCGCCGAGCAGCGGGTCCACCTCGTCGAACTCCCCGGCCCTGGCGCCCTGGAACATCCCGAGCAGCAGGCGCGCGGCGGGTTCCGGCGTGCCGGAGGTGATCTGCTGGGCGAGCCACTCCTCGTCGTCGACGACGGTGCGCCGCACGGTCGTGCCGGTGACCTCGGACAGGACCCGGGCGACGTCGGCGAACGTGACGGCCTCGGTCGCGGTGAGTGCGGGCGTGGGGCCGTCGAACGTCGGGCCCTGTGCGAGCAGGACGGCGTCGCCGGCGGCCAGGTCCTCGCGGGCGGTCCACGAGATCGGGCCGTCCTCCGGCAGGAGCAGCTCGCCGCGCTCCACCGCCCCGGCGATGAGCCAGCCGACCGTGTGGGCGTAGAAGCCGTTCCGCAGCGAGGTCCAGGGCGTCCCGAGCCCGGCGAGCGCTGCCTCGGTCGCAGCGTGGTCGACGGCGAACGGCACGGGGGAGTCGGCCCGCGTGTCCTGGTGCGCCGTGTAGAACACCCGCTCGGCGCCGGCGTCCCGGGCTGCCCGGGCCGCGGCGGCGTGCAGGGCGACGCCCTCGGGTCCGAGCGTCGAGCCGGACACGACGAGCACGCGGTCGGCGCCCGCGAAGGCGTGGGCCAGGGAGTCCGGGTCGGCGAAGTCGCCCTGACGGACCCGAACGCCGAGCCCGGCGAGGTCCTGCGCCTTCGCGGTGTCGCGGACGCTCACCCCGACCTCGGTCGGCGGCAGGTGGCGGAGGAGTTCGTGGACGGTGCCGGAGCCGAGGGCCCCGGTCGCGCCGGTGACGACGATCATGGTGACGCCTTTCGTGTTAGCGGTGGAAACGCCAGAACCGTAGCACTGGTAGACCACCGGTAACAAGGTTCCGTTATCGTTGCTCAATGAGCATCGTCACGAACGAGCGCGACACCGTCCGGGCACGCATCGTCGACGTCGCGTCCGAACTGCTGGCCTCCGGTGGGCCCCAGGCGGTCACGACCCGGGCCGTCGCCGCTGCGGCCGGGGTCCAGGCGCCGACGATCTACCGGCAGTTCGGCGACAAGGACGGGCTGCTCGAGGCCGTCGCCGACCAGGTCTTCGCCGCCTACGTCGCCGGCAAGACGGTGCCCGACGACGTCGACCCCGTCGAGCACCTCCGCGACTCGTTCGACGCCCACGTCGCGTTCGGCCTCGCCAACCCCGGGCTCACCGCGCTGCTGTCCGACCCCCTGCGGCCCCACTCGGACGCCGAGGAGCGCGGCATCGGGATCCTGCGTGAGCGCATCCACCGGGTCGCCCTCGTCGGTCGGCTCCGTGTGCCCGAGGCCCGCGCGGTGTCGCTCGTGCACGCGATCGGCGTCGGCCTGGTCCTGGCGCTGCTCGGCACCCCGGTGGACGAGCGTGACCCGGCGCTGACCGACGCGGCGTGGGACGCGCTGGCGTCGGCGATCCTGACGGACGACGCCGAGGCCGGACCCGCCGCTGCCACGGACACGCGTGCCGCGGCCGTCCGGCTCGCCGCTGACGACCAGGCGCTCGCCGTGCTGTCCCCGGCGGAGCGCGGGCTGCTGCACGACTGGCTGGCCCGCATCGCCGCGGACTGAGCGGGTTTCGTCCATCCTGTGGAACAAATAGGGTGGGTACGTGCGAGAACTGCAACGGAGCGGTGGCCCGACGACGGCCGTCGCAGCCAGGGACCATGTCGGCTTCACGTCGCTCGAGGGGCTCATCGTCGAGCGACCAGCGGGGTCGGACACGGTCGACGCCCTCGTCCCCGGGTTCGCCGGGCGGACGATCCGGTCCGGGGACCGCCTGTCCTGGGTCTGGTTCCCCGAGCGCACGCTGCCCGACGGCCAGGACGAACCCACCGAGGCCGACCTCGCCCACTTCTGGGACGCGACCGCGTTCACCCTCGACGTCGTCTTCACCGACGGCTCCCGGCTGTCCGACGAGGCACGCGACCAGTACGGCGACGCCCTGACCCCGGCCGCGCAGGACACCGCCCGCAAGCAGTGGGTGGACCAGTGGAACCGGCGCGAGGTCGACCTGACGTCCGTCACGGGGCGCGTCGTCGACCGCCTGGAGGCCCGGCTCGGCTCCGCCCCGCCCGCTGCGGACACGGACACGCGCACGCCCGCCCTGCGCGGCTGGCTCGACGACGTCCGGATCGAGCCACCGCGCCGCCCAGTCCCCACCCGCCCGCTCGACCGCGTCAGGACCACCCGCGGCACGCAGGCGTCGTCCCGGTTCTCCCGCGGCAACAACGCCCCGCTCGTCGGGCTGCCGCACGGCGGGGTCTTCGGGCTGCCGATGACCGACGCCGCCAGCAACCGGTGGCCGTACGCGTACCAGGAGCACAACCGCGCGAGCGACAACCGCCCCGCGATCCAGGCCTTCGCCACGAGCCACATCCCGTCGCCGTGGATGGGGGACCGCGGGGTGTTCCAGGTGATGCCGTCCCCGCTGGCGCAGCCCGAGGTCGACCGCACCGCACGGGCCCTGGCCTTCGACCACGACGACGAGCTCGACGGCCCGCACCGCTACCGCGTGGCGCTCGAGCACGGCGTCACCGCGGAGATGACCCCGGGGGAGTTCGCCCTCGGCTTCCGCTTCACCGGCGTGCGGAGCATCGTGCTCGACCACCACGGCCGGCTGCTCGACTGCGCCGTCCGGGTCGAGGCCGACGGCACGGGGGTCGTCGACGCACACCTCGACGACCGGCCCGGCACCCCCTCGCACTTCGTGCACGTGCGGGTCCCCGGCGTGACCGAGGACCACACCGCGGTCACCGACGGCGTGCTGGCGGGGTGGTTCACCGTCGCCGGGGACACCGACGTGCTGCTCGGCATCTCGACCGTCTCGCCCGAGGACGCCCGTGCGAACCTCGCCGCCGCCGGCCCCTTCGACACCATGCGTGCCCGGGCCGAGGCCGCCTGGGAAGCCGAGCTCGCGACGCTCGAGGTCGAGGGCGCCACCGACGACCAGCTGACCTCGCTCTACTCCGGCCTGTACCGGCTGTTCCTCTACCCGAACCGCGCCGGCGAGACCGCGCTCACGGGCAGCCCACGCCACCGCTCCCCGTACGGCGCCGTGCTCGCGGAGCCGATCCGCGACGAGCCCGGGCCCGAGGTCGTCGACACCGCGATGACGACCACGAACGGGTTCTGGGACACCTACCGCACGGCCTGGCCGCTCCTCGGGCTGCTCACCCCCGACACCGCGGCCGACCTCGCGCAGGGGTTCGTCGAGCACTTCCACGACGGCGGCTGGACCCCGCGCTGGAGTGCCCCCGGCGCCGAGGACTGCATGACCGGCACCACGAGCGACACCGTCTTCGGTGACCTCGTCGCGAAGGGGGTCGACGGCTTCGACGTGGAGCAGGCCTACCGGAGCGCGGTGAAGAACGCGACCGTCCCGCCACGGGACGAGCGTGTGGGACGCAAGGGGAGCCTCCCGGGCGCCTTCCGCGGCCACGTCGACACCGACACCGCCGAGGGGATGTCCTGGACCCTGGACGCCGCGATCAACGACTGGAGCATCGCGGTGCTCGCCACCGCACTGGCGGACCGCGCCACCGAACCCGCCGACGAGGAGCGGTACCGCGCCGAGGCGGAGTGGTTCGCCCGGCGGTCCCTGCAGTACCGGAACGTCTTCGACCGCCGCCGAGGCTTCTTCATCGGCCGCCGTCCGGACGGGCAGTGGCGCGAGGGCGAGGGCTACGACCCCGACCAGTGGGGCGGCGACTACACCGAGACGAACGCCTGGGGCACGATGTTCACCGCCCCGCACGACGGCGCCGGGATCGTCGACCTGCACGGCGGCCAGGAGCGCTTCGACGCGGCCGTCGACCGCTTCTTCGCCACCCGGGAGACCGGCTCGACCGACCGCGCCGGGCACTACGGCTTCGCCATCCACGAGATGACCGAGGCCCGCGACGTCCGCATGGGCATGCTCGGGCTGTCGAACCAGCCCGCGCACCACATCCCGTTCTTCCCGATGTTCACCGGCCGCCACGACGACGCCCACCGCGTCGTCCGGGAGGCCGTCGACCGGCTGTTCGTCGGCTCGGACCTCGGCCAGGGGTACCCGGGCGACGAGGACAACGGCGAGATGAGCGCCTGGTACGTCTTCGCGACGGTCGGGCTCTACCCGCTGGCACCGGCGAGCGGGTCCTACGTGATCGTTCCGCCGTCGGTCCGGCGGGCGGTGCTGCGACCGGTCGGAGGCTCGCCCACCGTCATCGAGACCGCCGGCGACGGCCGGTTCGTCGCCTCGGTGACCGTCGACGGGGAGCCCTGGACGTCCGTGAGCATCCCGCACGCGGTGGTGGTCGGGGCGTCGCGGATCGTCGTGTCGCTCTCGTCATCGCCCACCGGGTGGGCATCGGACACCCGGCCCGTCTCGGCGAGCGAGGTGCACGGGTTCCGGGACACCCCGGTCGACGTGCTGCCCGTCGGGGTCTCGCCGTTGACGGACGACACCGGGCGCACCGTGACGGCGCTCGCCGCCGGGGACGTCGTCGAGGTGCCGGTGTCCGTCGGGTCCGCGTCGCTGTACACGGTGACCGTCGCGGCGGCGGGGACGTACTCGTGGCGAGTGGCGCTCGGGGGGTCGGGGTCGGGTTCGGGTCCGGGCGCTGGTTCGGACGCGGGATCGGGCGCGGGCGTCGTGGTCGTGACGGATGCCGTGTTCGACTGGGCCGGGCAGACGCGGGTGTTCCGGCTCCGTGGTGGCGGGTCGGTGTTCCGGTTCACGGCGGTGACGGACGTCGCGCTGACGCAGCTCGAGCTCATCGCGTCCGACGGACAGCGTTGACCCGCCGTTCACCCGGCCGGAGCATGCTCACCCCATGTCGACGAGCGCACCGTTCGATCCGGAACAGCAGGGCAGTGACGTCCCCGTGGACGGCTCGGACGCCTCCGAGCTCGAGGTCGAGGAGGGGCGGGCTGGTGAGCGCTCGGACTCCGGCTCGGTCTCCGGTTCGGACTCCGGTTCGGTCTCCGGCCCGGACTCCGGTTCGGTCTCCGGTTCGGTCTCGTCCACCGCGGACGAAGCGGACGCGTCACCCGAGCGACTCCACGACGAGGACGAGGCCGGCGGTGGCCCCGTGTTCCGACGGCCGCAGCCCGGTGACCGGATGCACGCGGACGACCTGTCCGAGGAGCTGTCGGAGGACAGCGAACTCGACTCCTAGGCTCCGCTCATCGGCGGCGGGCATGCTCGTCGCATGTCGATGAGCAGTGCGTTCGATCCGTCCAAGGGCCGTGCCATCCCCGAGGACCAGGTGACCGAGAACGGTCTCGAGCTCGACGAGGACCCGGCCCACGGGCTCGACATCGAGGTCGAGGTGGTCAGTCGCGCGGCTGCCGACCCCGCGGTGCCGGCGCTGTTCCTCCCGCCGACGGGGTCGCCGTCGCCCGCGTCCGTCCCGTCGTCCGCCGTGTCCTCGGCGCCGTCGTCCGCCGCTTCGTCGCCCGTCGCTTCGTCGCCCGCGCTGCCGGAGGCCGACGGGGAGTAGCGGTCAGGCGCCGTCGGGGTCCTTCGCGGCGGAGATGGCGGCCGCCTGCTGCAGCAGGCCGTTCGCGATGTCGCTCAGTGCGTGGAGCAGGTCCTCCGCGCCGGCGCCGTCGACCGTGCGGAGCACGTCGGCGTAGCGCTGCCGGACCTCGGCGACCAGGGCCGAGCCCTCGGGGCTGAGGACGAGGTGTGAGCCCCGGCGGTCGTTCGGGTTGCGCTGTCGTTCGACGAACCCGGCGGCCGAGAGCCGGTCGACCATGTTCGTCACCGCGCCCGAGGTCAGGCCGAGGTAGCCCGCGACCTCCGTCGGGGTCGAGTACCCGGTGTCGCTGATCAGGGTGAGGGCGCGGAGGGCGCTCTCGTGGATGCCGGCACGCGCGCTCACCTGCGTCACGACGCTCGCGTTCGCGCGCACGACGGAGTCGAACGCAGCGATGAGCTCGCTGCCGTCGCCGTCCAGTCGTCCGGGCTCCATGTCGGTCTCCCCCGTCGTTGTCTCGTCGCCGGACACTACACGGCACTGTGCAAGAAGCGGTGACGTGACAGGGACGTGTGTGCCCAGGTGCCCCCTGCTCTGGGGACGGACGAGGGGTAGCGGGTGTGTGAACCGTTGATTATCTTAATGGTTAAGCAATCGCACCCCGCGGTGGCTGTCCAAGACTCCCGAACATCGAGGTACCCCGTGTCGAACCCGCTCCGCGTCTCCCCGTTGAAGCGCCTCCGCTTTGCGCCCGTCGCGCTCACCGCGGGCATCTTCGCAGCCGTCCTGCTCTCCCTCTCCCTCACCGGCACCCTCTCCGGGTTCGCGGCGAGCATCACCAACACGAGCAACACCGCCGGCAGCGGCACGTTGATCATGCAGGAGCAGAACGCAGGCGCCACGGTCAGCTGCCTCAGCACCGACGCCGGGTCGGTCTCCACCAACTCCGCGTCCTGCTCCACGATCAACAAGTTCGGCGGCAGCACCACGATGACGCCGGGCAACACGGTCAACACGGCGATCTCGATCAAGAACACCGGCACCGCAGCCGCCAGCACCTTCACGCTGACCCCGGGCGCCTCCTGCACGCAGACCACCCCCACCTCGGCCACCGGCTCCGCGACCGACCTGTGCGCCAAGATGAACCTCGTGATCACCTCGGGTTCCACCACGGTCTTCTCCGGCACGCTCGCCTCCTTCAAGGGTGCCGCCGCCTCCGCCTTCACGATGCCCGCCGCCCCCACCGCCGGTGCCTCCACCCCCTTCAACTTCGCGGTCACGCTGGACTCCAGCGCCGGCAACACCTACCAGGGCCTCGCCGCTTCCGTGCCGATGACCTGGACCTTCACCGCCTGATCCACCCCCACCGGACGACGTCCCGCTCGCTGACCGCGACCGGGGCGTCGTCCGCCCACGTCCACCGCCACGACACCCGGCCCGACCAGAGAGGCAGCAGACCATGAGCCAGACCACGGCCATCCCGCTGAGCGGCACGCTCAGCCGTCCGCTCCTGGGCGGGCACGCGGCAACGCGGACCGAGTCGATGACGGCCTGGGCCGTCGCGGTCGTCGCCGGGCTCCTGCTCGTGGCGGCGGCGGTCTTCCTCGGGAGCGGTGGTCGCTGGTTCGTCGTCGAGACGCCCTCGATGGGTCAGGCGGCCCCGGTCGGCACCCTCGTCCTCGACCTGCCGGTGACGGTCTCCTCGCTCGCGGTCGGTGACGTCGTCTCGTTCGAGACCAGCGCGAACCCGGGCGTCACCTACACGCACCGCATCGTCGAGATCGACCCCGACGGTGGCATCCACACCCGCGGCGACGTCAACGGAGCCACCGACCCGTGGACGCTCACGCAGGAGAACATCGTCGGTTCGCCGATCGCCCTGGTGCCGCACCTCGGCTGGCTGCTCCGCGCGGCCCCGCTCCTGATGATCGGGACCCTGCTCATCTGGGTCCTCACGAGCCCCTTCACCGACAAGGTCACGCGGTCCTCGCTCCGCATCGCCGGGTCAGCCCTGACCGTGTCCTACGCGGCGTTCGTCCTCAAGCCGTTCGTGAACGTCACCACGATCTCGAACACGTCCTCCCCGCGCAACGTCGAGGCGACGATCATCTCCTCCGGCATGTTCCCGGTCCGGGTCGACGCGCACGGCGGCAACACCGTGCACCTCGTCGACGGCGAGGTCGGCCGTGTCACGATCCACGAGCTGACGAAGACCGGCCACTACCAACTGACGTCGAACATCGACCTCGACCCCATGGGCTGGGTGCTCCTCATCGCCCTGTGCCTGATCCCCCTGGTCTGCTGCCTCATGGTCGGCCGCGTCGAGACGGTGCGTGCCGCGTGAACCTCCAGCGCCTGCGTGACGGCAAGGTCGTCGCCCTCCTGCTCGTCGTGGCCCTCGCGGTCGTCGTCCTGCTCAACCAGTTCGCGCCCACCCGGTCCGGCTTCAGCGCGCAGATCGCGAACAGCGCGAACTCCGCCGGCACCGCCGCGTCGAACACCTGCACCGGCCAGGTCGGCTTCGACGCCGCCGCCGCGAAGGCGCTCTTCGCGTACAAGTTCACCGAGGCGACGAACTCCACGACCGCCACGGACTTCTCGGGCAAGGCCGCCAACGGCACCTACCAGGGGCCGATGTCCGCCAGCACGCCGAGCCCGATCGCCTGCCCGCGCGACCCCGGTACGTCCTGGCTGCTCAACGGGTCGTCGAACTTCGTCTCGACGCCGGCGCTCCAGCAGAACCCGACGACCTTCAGCGAAGAGGTCTGGTTCCGCACGACCGTCGCCGGCGGGCTCCTCATCGGGTTCGGTGGCAGCCAGGTCTCGGTGTCCGGGCAGCACGACCGGCAGACCTACCTCAACACCAGCGGCCAGCTCGTGTTCGGCACGTACAACAACGGCACGCAGGTCGTCACCTCACCGAAGTCGTACAACGACGGCACCTGGCACCACGTGGTGTCGACGATGTCGGCCGCGACCGGCATGCGGCTCTACGTCGACGGCGCGCTCGTCGCCTCCAACGCGAACTACACCACGCCCGAGCCCGGCAACGGGTACTGGCGCATCGGGTACGACACGGTCTCCGGCTGGCCCGGGTCGGGGTCGAACTACTACTTCACCGGGTCGATGCGCTTCGCCGCGGTCTACGGGGCGGTCCTCACCGCGACCCAGGTGTCGAGCCACTACGCCGCTGGGCGCTGAGCGTCCCCGGGCTCGCCGAGCACTGGTCACAGCCCCGCCGACACCCGGCCAGCCATCCCTGGGAGGCTCGTGACCTGGCAGGTCTCCACGAGCCTCCCGGCCTGGTCCGCCCCGACCTGCCCGACGTCCCGACCCGGGGACGCCTCAGGGAACGACGTGCCCCGCGGCGGTCAGCACGCGGTACCACTCCTCGCGGCTGAGCTCGATGTCCGATCCGGCGGCCGAGTCACGCACGCGCTGCGGGTTCGTCGTGCCGAGGACGACCTGGAAGTGCGCAGGGTGGCGGGTGATCCACGCGACGGCGATCCCGGTCGGGGTGGCGCCGTGGGCCGTGGCCAGCTCCTCGAGCACGTCGTTCAGCTCCGCGTACTGCTCGCGGTCGCCGAGGAAGACGCCGTCGAAGAAGCCCTTCTGGAACGGCGACCACGCCTGCAGCGTCACGTCGTTGAGGCGCGAGTAGTTGAGGATGTCGTTGTCACGGTCGACGGCCTGGTCGAGCCCGCCCATGTTCGCGACGAGGCCCTGCGTGATGACGTTCGCGTGCGTGATGCTCAGCTGCACCTGGTTGAAGGCGAGCGGCTGCTGCACGGACTTCTTCAGCAGCTCGACCTGCCCGGGGGTGTGGTTCGAGAGGCCGAAGTGGTGCACCTTGCCGGCCGCGTGCAGCTCGTCGAAGGCCTTGGCGACCTCCTCCGGCTCCACCAGGGCGTCGGGACGGTGCAGCAGCAGGACGTCGATGAAGTCGGTGCGCAGGGCGGTGAGCGACTCCTCGACCGAGGACATGATGTGCTCGTACGAGAAGTCGAAGTACGCGCCGTTGCTCGTCGGGCGGATGCCGACCTTGGTCTGCAGCACGATCTCGGCGCGCTCCGCCGGCGACAGCGTGACCGCGGCGCCGAAGCGCTCCTCGCAGCCGTGCCAACCGCCGTAGACGGCCGCGTGGTCGAACATCGTGACGCCCGCGTCACGCGAGGCCGCGTACAGCGCGCGGATCTCCTCGTCGCTCATGTCGTTGATCCGCATCAGGCCGACGACGACGTCGGATGCGGTGAGGTCCGTCTGTGGCAACTCCAGTGTCTTCACGCGGACGATCCTGCCAGCTGCTGGATGCCCGAGACAGGCCCTGCCGGTACCCGCCGCGGGCGGCCCGGTGCACCGGGCGTCGGGCGGATCAGGTGCGCAGGACCGCCACGACGGTGGGCTCGGAACCGGCCCAGGTCGCCGTGAGCGTGCCACCGTCCGAGGTGCCCACCGCGTCCGCTCCGACCACGCGCAGCACCGCGAGGTCGCCGTGCCCCGTCGACACGGTGCTGGTCGTCCCCTCGGTCGCGACCCGCACGGCCGAGACGGTGGGGGAGTCGGCGTCGGATCCGCTGCCCACCGCCGTGCCCTCCTTCGTCGGGGCCGGACCGCCCTCACCCGGCGCTGCCTCCAGGTCCGCCTCGTGCCCACCGGTCGCGATCGCGCGCCGGAGGACGTCCGCGTACACCGGGTCGCCCACCGCGTCGTAGACCCACCGACGCCCGAGCACCGAGTGGTCCATCTCGGTCACCAGGAACCCCTCGGCCCCGGGCAGCGGTGCACCCCGGTAGGTGAGCGGCACGTGCAGCACGGGCCCGTCGCCGACGCGCACCAGGTACGTCTCCACGCCCACTTCGCCGTCCGGGTCGTCGAAGCGGAAGCGACCGAGCGCCACGAGCGCGCCGTCGGACCGGTCGGCGCCGACCCCGCTCCACGGCTGCGACGGCAGCCACGCGGCGATCGCGTCGGTCTTCGACGGGCGGAGTTCGGCGTTGTGGATGACGGCCATGCCCCGACCGTACCGGCCGTGCGCGCCCGTACGCTGGTCCGGTGCGCGACGACCTGCTCCCCGTGCTCGCCTGCCCCGTCTGCCGCGAGCCCCTCGCCCGCACCGGCAGCGGCCAGGCCGGCTGCGCGAACGGGCACCGCTTCGACGAGGCCAAGCAGGGCCACCTCACCCTCCTGCCCGCCAAGCGTCGCGCGCTCACGGCGGACACCCCGGAGATGGTCGACGCCCGCATCCGCTTCCTCGGCCGCGGCCACTACGCCCCCGTCGAGCGGGCGCTCGCCGCGGTCGTCGGGGCAGCCGTCGCACCCGGCGTGGTCCTCGACGTCGGGGCCGGCCCCGGCACGTACCTCGCGCACGCGCTCGACGCCTCCGGCGCGGACGGGAGGCTCGGGGTCGCGCCCGGAGACGCTGTACCTGTCGGCCGTGACCCGGCCATGCGACTGGGGGTCGCGCTCGACCTGTCGGCCGTCGCCGTGCGCCGCGCGGCTCGCGTCCACGCCCGGGCCGGTGCCGTGGTGGGCGACGTGACCGAGCGCCTCCCCGTGGTCGACGGCGCCGCCGCGGTCGTCCTCGACGTCTTCGCGCCGCGGAACCAGCGGGAGTACGCGCGGGTACTGCACGCGGACGGGGTCCTGGTCGTCGTGACGCCGCGGACGGGGCACCTCGCGGAGCTCGCCGAGGCCACGATCAGCGTCGACCCCGAGAAGGAACGCCGGCTGCACGACTCCCTGACGCCGTCGTTCGTCCAGCGCTCGTCCGAGGACCTGACCTGGACGATGGACCTCGACGCCGCAGACGTCCACGACGTCGTGCACATGGGCCCGAGCCACCACCACGTCGCTCCCGACACGGTGTTCGCCCCGACGACGGTGACAGCAGCGGTCACCGTGAGCACCTGGGCGCCGACGGCCTGAGTGGAGCGAGTGGGGCGCGTGGCTGCGCGACGGACGGCCATGTTCCGCGCGCACCGTGACGAATCCGGTCCACGATCCCCGAGGATCGTGAACCGGATCCGTCAGTTCCCGAAATGAGAACCGGTGCCCGAACGCCCCGGTGTCAGCTGGCGATGCCCTCCTCCGGCGCGACGTCGAGCGCCCAGATCACGCCGAAGCGGTCACGGAGCTGCCCCGCGAGCGGTGCCCAGGCGGACGGGGCGAGCGGCTGGCGGATCTCGGCACCCGCGGACAGTCCGTCCCACACCGCGGTGACCTCCTCGGCGTCGTCACCGTGCAGGTAGACGTACGACGCGTTCGTGCCCTGGTCGTACGGCTGGCCCGGCCAGACGTCGAACGCCATGACGTGGACGCCGTGTGCGGACTCGACCTGGCCGAACACGATCCGGTCGGCCCACGCCGGGTCGTCCGAGGCGCCCATCTGGCCGTAGGTCACCGCCGTGGCCTCGGTGCCGAGTGCTGCTGCGTAGAAGTCGAGCGCCGCCCGGGCGTCGCCGTCGAAGTTGAGGTGGGGAGTCGTGATGATCGTCATGGGCATCACTGTGCCGGTCGAAGCGGTCAGATTGTGTCCGCTTCTCGCGCCATACTCGATCCATGTCCGGACCGTCGTCGCGCATGCTCGCGCTGCTCTCCCTGTTGCAGGTGCGCCGGGACTGGCCGGGGGACGTCCTCGCCGAGCGCCTCGACGTCAGCCCCCGCACGGTCCGGCGTGACGTGGACCGGCTGCGCGAACTCGGTTACCGGGTGGAGGCACTCAAGGGCCCGGCCGGCGGCTACCGGCTGTCCGCCGGGTCGGAGCTCCCGCCGCTGCTCTTCGACGACGAGCAGGCCGTGGCGATCGCCCTCGCCCTGGCCGTCGCTCCCGCGAGCGGTGCGGACATCGCGGAGTCCGCCGTGCGGGCGCTCGCCGCGGTCCGCCAGGTGATGCCCGCGCGCCTCCGACACCGCATCGACGCGGTCGAGGTCGTCAGCACCCCGGGCGCGACGAGCGTCGATCCCGAGGTCCTCGTCGCCGTCAGCGATGCGGTCCGTACGCACCAGGTCCTGCGCTTCGACCACGGCGCCGACGACCAGCACGACCGCCCGCCCCGCCGCGTCCAGCCGCACGCCGTCGTGGCGCGGAACAGCCGGTGGTACCTCCTCGCGTGGGACGACGGAGCCGACGACGGCCACGGCGACTGGCGCACCTACCGCATCGACCGCCTGCGCCCTCGGACGCCGACCGGGCTGCACTTCACCCCGAGACCGATCCCCGGCGGTGACCCGGCCGCGTTCGTCGCCGCGCGCTTCAAGGGCTCGGACGTCGTCGACGCCTGGCCCTGCACGGGCACCGTCGTGCTGCACGTCCCGGCGCGTCAGGTCGCGCCCTACCTCGAGCCCGACGCCGTCCTCGAGGACCTCGGCCCCGACCGCTGCCGCCTCACCCTGGGCTCGTGGTCGTGGACCGCACTGGCAGCGAAGGTCGCCGGCTTCGACGCCCCCTTCGACGTCGTCGGCCCCGCGGAGCTCCGCGACGCGACAGGGGCGTTAGCGGAGCGCATGCGTCGCGCAGCGGGGCGTCAGGGAACCGTTAGGACGGCTCAGTAGCGCCGCCCCCGGGGACACCATCGTCAACGCACCCCAACCGGTGCGGCCCACGGCACCTGCCGCGGGCATCGATGATCTCCAGGAGTCCCACGTGTTCGACGTCTTCGTCGTCGCCGGTGTCCTCGCCGTGTTCGGCGTCGTGACACTGATCGCCAAGGGGGTGGAGCGACTGTGATCGCCATCACCGTCATCGCCGCCGTCCTCGGCATCGCCGCTGTCGTGTACCTCGTCTGGGCGCTCGTGCGCCCCGAGCAGTTCTGATGGGCGGGAGTGCACAGACGTGGGCCGGCATCGCCCAGGTCGCAGTCCTCGTGCTGCTGCTCGTGGTCGCGTACCGGCCGCTCGGCGACTGGATCGCGCGCGTGTTCGAGTCCGGGCACCACGGTCGGGCCGAGCGGGTCGTGTACCGGCTCATCGGCGTCGAGCCCGACGCCGAGCAGTCCTGGCCCGCGTACCTCCGCGGCGTGCTGCTCATCAGCGTCGTCGGCGTGCTGTTCGTCTACCTCCTGCAGCGCATCCAGGTCGTGCTGCCGGGTGACCTCGGGCTGCCGGCCGTCGGCCCGTCGCTGGCGTTCAACACGGCGGCGTCGTTCGTCTCCAACACGAACTGGCAGTCCTACTCGCCGGAGGTCACCCTCGGGTACTCCGTGCAGATGGCCGGCCTCGCCGTGCAGAACTTCCTGTCGGCAGCGGTGGGCCTCGCGGTCGCCGTGGCCCTGGTGCGCGGCTTCGCGCGACGCAACACCGGCACGCTCGGCAACGTCTGGGTCGACGTCGTGCGCGGCACGGGCCGGCTGCTCCTGCCGCTGTCCTTCGTGTTCGCACTCGTCCTCGTCGCGGGCGGAGTCATCCAGTCCTGGGGCGCCGGCACCGACGTCACGACGCTGATCGGCGGCACCCAGCACATCCCGGACGGCTTCGTCGCCTCGCAGGAGGCCATCAAGCTCCTCGGGACGAACGGTGGTGGCTACTACAACGCGAACTCGGCGCACCCGTTCGAGAACCCGCAGGCGTGGACGAGCCTCGTCGAGGTCTTCCTCATGCTCGTCATCCCGTTCTCCCTCCCGCGCGCCTTCGGCCGGATGGTCGGCGACCACCGCCAGGGCTACGCGATCCTCGCCGTGATGGGCGCGATCTTCCTCGTGTCCCTGTCGGCGATGTCGATCGCCGAACTCGCCGGCGGCGGTGTGGCCACCCACGCGGCCGGTGCCGCGATGGAGGGCAAGGAGGTCCGCTTCGGGATCCTCGGCTCCACGCTGTTCGGCACGGCGTCGACCGCCACCTCGACCGGGGCCGTGAACGCCATGTTCGACAGCTTCACCCCGCTCGGCGGGATGATGGCGATGCTGAACATGATGCTCGGCGAGGTCACCCCCGGCGGCGTCGGGTCCGGCCTGTACGGCATGCTCGTCCTCGCCGTGATCACGGTCTTCATCGGCGGGCTGCTCGTCGGCCGCACGCCGGAGTACCTCGGCAAGAAGATCCGCGCCAGGGAGATGACCTTCGCCGCGCTCTACATCCTGGTCACCCCGACCGTGGTGCTTCTCGGGACGGCGCTCTCGCTCGTCATCCCCGGCGTCCGCGAACAGGTCCTCGGCACGTCGGTCTTCAACTCCGGCAACCACGGCCTGTCCGAGCTGCTCTACGCCTTCACCAGCGCCGGCAACAACAACGGCTCGGCCTTCGGTGGCCTGACCGCGAACACGACGTGGATGAACTCCGCGCTCGGCGTCGCGATGCTGCTCGGTCGCTTCGTGCCGATGGTGTTCGTCCTGGCGCTCGCCGGGTCGCTCGCCAAGCAGGAGAAGGTCCCCGCCACGGTCGGGACCCTGCCCACCCACCGGCCGCTGTTCATCGGCCTGCTCGGTGGCGTCGCCGTCATCGTCACCGCACTCACGTACTTCCCGGTGCTCGCACTGGGACCCCTCGCAGAAGGACTGGTCCGATGACCATCGCACCCTCCGAACCGGAGGTGACCACGGCCTCCCGGCCGGCCACCCGCTCGTCCGCCTTCGGGCCCCGTCAGCTGCTGGCGGGCCTCCCGGGCGCGTTCCGCAAGCTCGACCCGCGGCTCATGTGGAAGAACCCCGTCATGTTCATCGTGGAGGTGGGCGCGGCCCTGACGACGGTCACCGCCGTCGTCGAGCCCTTCACCCGGTCTGGAGGCTCGGCGGACTCCGCCGCGCCCGTCCCGTCCTCCTTCACCATCGCGATCGCCATCTGGCTCTGGCTGACCGTCGTGTTCGCCAACCTGGCGGAGTCCGTCGCGGAGGGCCGGGGCAAGGCCCAGGCCGACACCCTGCGGAAGACCCGCTCGACCACGAGCGCGCGTCGCGTCGTCGACTACTCCGCCACCGACCCGGCGGCCGTCGCGAACACCACGGAGGACGTCGCGTCCGTCGACCTGGCCAAGGGCGACGTCGTCGTGGTGGTCGCCGGCGAGGTGGTCCCGGGTGACGGCGACGTGATCGACGGCATCGCCTCGGTCGACGAGTCCGCCGTCACGGGCGAGTCCGCGCCGGTGATCCGCGAGTCCGGTGGTGACCGCAGCGCCGTCACGGGCGGCACCCGGGTGCTGTCGGACCGCGTCGTGGTGCGCATCACCTCGACCCCTGGTGAGACCTTCATCGACCGGATGATCCGGCTCGTGGAAGGTGCCGCCCGGCAGAAGACGCCGAACGAGATCGCGCTGAACATCCTGCTCGCGTCGCTCTCGATCGTCTTCGTCATCGTGTGCCTGACGATGCAGCCCATCGCCGGCATGGTCGGCGCGACGGTCAGCATCACGGTGCTCATCGCCCTGCTCGTCTGCCTCATCCCGACGACCATCGGGGCGCTGCTCTCCGCGATCGGCATCGCCGGCATGGACCGCCTGGTGCAGCACAACGTGCTCGCGATGTCGGGCCGCGCGGTCGAGGCCGCCGGTGACATCACGACGCTGCTGCTCGACAAGACCGGCACGATCACGTACGGCAACCGCCGGGCCTCCCGCGTGGTGCCCGTGCCCGGTGTCAGCGAGCCGGAGCTGATGGCCGCAGCGGCGCTCTCGAGTGCCGCGGACGGGACCCCCGAGGGTCGGTCGATCGTGGACCTGGCGCGTGCCGCCGGGGTCGTCACGCCGCTGCCCGACGGCGGGGTCGAGGTGCCGTTCACCGCGCAGACGCGCATGTCCGGCGTCGACCTGCCCGACGGCTCCTCGGTGCGGAAGGGTGCCGCTGCCGCAGTGCTGGCCTGGGCAGACACCTCCGATGCCCGTGTCGTCGCGGCGGTCGACGCCACGGTCGCCGAGATCTCCGACCAGGGCGGCACGCCGCTCGTGGTCGGTCGGCGCTCACCCTCGGGCGCGGTCACGCTGCTCGGCGTCGTGCACCTCAAGGACGTCGTGAAGGACGGCCTGGCGGAGCGCTTCGGCGAGCTGCGGTCGATGGGCATCCGCACGGTGATGATCACCGGCGACAACCCCCGCACCGCGAAGGCGATCGCCGCCGAGGCCGGGGTCGACGACTACCTCGCCGAGGCCACCCCGGAGGACAAGCTCGCGCTCATCCGCCGGGAGCAGGAGGGCGGCAACCTCGTCGCGATGACCGGCGACGGCACGAACGACGCCCCGGCCCTGGCGCAGGCGGACGTCGGCGTGGCGATGAACACCGGGACGACCGCGGCGAAGGAGGCCGGCAACATGGTCGACCTCGACTCGGACCCGACGAAGCTCATCGACGTCGTCCGGATCGGCAAGCAGCTGCTCATCACCCGCGGGGCGCTCACCACGTTCTCGATCGCCAACGACGTCGCGAAGTACTTCGCGATCATCCCGGCGATGTTCCAGGCCGTGTTCCCGGGGCTGGCGGCGCTCAACATCATGGGCCTGCACAGCCCGGCGTCGGCGATCCTGTCGGCGATCATCTTCAACGCGCTCGTCATCGTGGCGCTCATCCCGCTGTCCCTGCGTGGCGTCAAGTACCGCGCAGCCTCGGCGTCGTCGATCCTCGGCCGCAACCTGCTCGTCTACGGGCTCGGCGGCGTCATCGTCCCCTTCATCGGCATCAAGTTGATCGACCTCGTCGTCGGTCTCATCCCGGGGTTCTGAAAACCATGGCATCACCACGTAGTTCCGTCCGTTCACTCGGTGTGGCCGTCCGCCTCACCGTCCTCGCCACCGTCGTGCTCGGCGTCGCCTACCCCCTCGCGGTGTTCGGCGTCGGGCAGGTGGCCTTCCACGACCAGGCCAACGGCTCGATGGTCACCGACGCGTCGGGGAAGGTCGTCGGCTCCTCCCTCATCGGGCAGGCGGTCAGCGGCAAGGACGCCGACCGCTGGTTCCAGACCCGCCCGTCGGCCGCCGGCGAGAAGGGGTACGACGCCGGTGCCTCGTCCGGGTCGAACCTCGGGCCGAGCAACCCCGACCTGACCAAGGCCATCGACGAGCGTCGTACGGCGGTCGCGAAGGCCGACGGGGTCCCCGCCGCCGAGGTGCCCGCGGACGCGGTGACGGCGTCGGGCTCCGGCCTCGACCCGGACGTCAGCCCCGAGTACGCCCGCGAGCAGGTCGCCCGGGTGGCCGAGGCCCGGGGCCTGTCGGAGTCGCGGGTCCGTGCCCTGGTCGCCGCGCACACCGAGGGCCGCCAGCTCGGCGTCCTCGGTGGCCCCGCGGTCAACGTCCTCCAGCTCAACCTGGCCCTGGCGGCGCTGTCCTGACCCGGCCTGCCCGCACCACACCGGGATCCGGACACCGCACCGAGCGATTGCGCGGTGCGGTGTCCAGAACCTGGTTCCGCACGACGCAGCACCACGACGCGAGAGGATGAGCACGTGAAGCGAGGGAAGCTGCGGGTCCTGCTCGGTGCCGCACCCGGCGTCGGCAAGACCTTCACGATGCTCGAGGAAGGGCGTCGCCTGCGTGCCGAGGGCCGGGACGTGGTCGTCGCCGTCGTCGAGACCCACGGCCGCGCCGCCACCGCCGCGCTCGTCGACGGGCTCGAGGTCGTGCCCCGCCGCACCGAACAGCACCGCGGCGTCGAGCTCGACGACCTGGACCTCGCGGCCGTCGTCGCACGCCGGCCCGACGTCGCCCTGGTCGACGAGCTCGCCCACACGAACGCCCCCGGCGGCCCGCACGAGAAGCGCTGGCAGGACGTCGAGGCCCTGCTCGCCGCCGGCATCGACGTCATCTCGACGGTGAACATCCAGCACATGCAGTCCCTCGGCGACGTCGTGCGCGAGATCACCGGCACCGTCCAGCGGGAGACCGTCCCGGACGCCGTGGTCCGCGCCGCCGACCAGATCGAGGTCGTCGACCTGTCGCCGCAGGCCCTCCGCGAGCGGCTCTCCGACGGGCTGGTCTACCCGGCCGCCCGGATCGACGCCGCGCTGTCGAACTACTTCCGCCTGGGCAACCTCACCGCCCTGCGCGAGATCGCCCTGCTCTGGCTGGCCGACGAGGTCGACGACGCGCTCAAGCGCTACCGCGCCGAACACGGCATCGACCACCGGTGGGAGGCCCGGGAGCGCGTCCTCGTCGCCCTCACCGGCGGGCCCGAGGGCGAGACCCTCCTGCGCCGCGGGGCCCGGATCGCGGCGCGGTCCGCGGGCGGGGAGCTCGCGGCCGTGCACGTCACGACGAACGACGGGCTGCGGGAACGCCACCCCGGTGCGCTCGGCAAACAGCGGGCGCTGCTCGAACAGCTCGGCGGGACGTACCACCAGGTGGTCGGTGACGACGTGCCCTCGACGCTGGTGCGGTTCGCCCGGTCGATCGACGCGACGCAGATCGTCATCGGGGTCAGCCGCCGGAGTCGCGCGACCGCCGCCGTCACCGGCCCGGGCATCGGCAACACGGTGATCCAGGAGTCCGGCGACATCGACGTGCACGTGGTCACGCACGAGCGGGCCGGCGGCGGGATCGCCCTGCCGAAGCTCGGCGGCAGCCTGTCCCGGGGCCGCGTGGTCGCCGCGTTCGTGCTCGCCCTCGTCGCGGGGCCGCTGCTCACCTGGGCGCTCAGCCTCACCCACGACCCGGACTCGATCACGGTCGACGTCCTGGCGTACCAGCTGCTCGTCCTCGTCGTGGCGCTGGTCGGCGGGATGCTGCCGGCGGTGTTCGCGGCCGTGCTCTCGGGGCTCAGTCTCGACTTCTTCTTCGTCCAGCCGCTGCACCAGGTCACCGTGCAGCAGCCGTGGCACCTCGTCGCCCTGGTGATGTACGTCATCAGCGCCGTGCTCGTCAGCTTCGTGGTGGACCGGTCCGCACGCCGCTCCCGCACGGCTCGTCGGGCTGCGGCGGAGTCCGGGCTCCTCGTCGGGATCGCCGGCAGCGTCCTGCGCGGCGACGACGCCCTGCAGGCACTCGTCGACCGCACCCGCGAGGCCTTCGGCTTCACCGGGCTGCGTGTCCGCCAGGGCGAGGTCGTGCCGGCGACGTCCGGGACGTTCGAGGAGACGCCGGACGCCACCACGAGCCTCCCGTCCGGTGCGGTCCTGGAGTTCGCCGGCGCACCCGACGACCCGACCCAGCGCCGACTGCTGCGGGTCGTGGAGCAGCAGATCGACGCCGCCCTGGAGCACCGGGCACTCACCCGCACCGCGGTGGACGCCGAGCGGATCGCGGCGGCGGACCGGGTGCGGAGCGCCATCCTCGCGGCCGTCGGCCACGACGTCCGCCGGCCGATCGCGGCCGCCTCGGCCGCCGTGCAGACCCTCCGTGCCAGCGACATCCGGCTGTCCGAGACCGACCGGGAGGCCCTGCTCGCGACCGCCGACGAGAGCCTCGGTCAGCTCGCGGTGCTGTTGGGCGACCTGC
The DNA here is from genome assembly GCF_026544205.1 of Curtobacterium sp. GC_Cur_3. GTDB lineage: Bacteria > Actinomycetota > Actinomycetes > Actinomycetales > Microbacteriaceae > Curtobacterium. The sequence goes on along the minus strand of NZ_JALNUI010000005.1, from coordinate 34,455 downwards.
TCGACGTCTCGCGGGTGCAGGCGGGGGTGCTCGCGGTCACGCCCGTGCCGCTGCCGCTCGAGACCGTGGTCGCGCCGGCCCTCGACGAGCTGGAGCTCGGGCCTGACGACGTCGACCTCGACCTGCCGGCCGACCTGCCGCAGGTGCTCGCCGACCCGGTGCTGCTGCAGCGCGTCATCGTGAACCTGCTGGCGAACGCCGTCCGCTACAGCCCCGACGGCACGAGCGTCCGGGTGGCGGCGAGTGCGTTCGGCGGCGGGGTCGAGCTCCGCGTCACGGACCACGGGCCGGGCATCCCCGAGGTGCAGCGGAACGACGTGTTCCAGCCCTTCCAGCGGCTCGGCGACACCGACAACGACACCGGGCTGGGGCTCGGGCTGGCACTCGCGCGGGGCTTCACCGAGGGGATGGGCGGCACCATCGAGGTCGACGACACCCCCGGCGGCGGACTGACCATGGTGGTGCGGCTGCCCATCGCCGGACACCTGGGAGTGGAAGCCCGATGAAAGTCTTGATCGCGGACGACGACCCGCAGCTCGTCCGGGCCCTCGGCGTGACGCTGACCGCCCGCGGGTACGACGTCGTCACCGCCCGGGACGGCCGCGCCGCCATCGACGCGGTGATCACCGAGCGCCCGGACATCGTGATGCTCGACCTCGGCATGCCGCGGCTCGACGGGATCGGCGTCCTGCAGGGCATCCGGGCGTGGTCGCAGGTGCCCGTGCTGGTGCTGTCCGGGCGGACGGACTCGGCGGACAAGGTCGACGCCCTCGACGCCGGCGCGGACGACTACGTGACGAAGCCGTTCCAGATGGACGAGCTGCTCGCACGGCTCCGGGCGCTCGGTCGGCGGCGGGTCGTCGCGACCGAGGAGACCCCGTCCATCGCGATCGGCCCGCTGCTCGTGGACCTCGTCGCGAAGCAGGTGACGTCGACCGAGGGGCCCGCGATCCGGCTCACCCCGACCGAGTGGCGGCTGCTCGAGGTCCTGGTCACGAACCCCGACCGGCTGATGACGCGCGAGATGCTCCTGACCGAGGTCTGGGGTCCGACGCACGGCAACGACTCCGGCTACCTGCGGCTCTACATGGCGCAGCTGCGGCGGAAGCTCGAGCCGGACCCCGCGCACCCCCGGTACCTGGTCACCGAGTCGGGGATGGGCTACCGCTTCACGCCCTGAGACAGCAAGGCGTCCGTCACGAGCGGGCCCCGGCTGCGGCGGCGAGTTCGGCGCGGGTCCGGGCCCCGTGCTTCCGGAGCAGGTTCGCCACGTGGTACTTCACCGTGTTGACGGTGATGCCGAGCCCGTCGGCGATCTCCCGGTTGCCGACGCCGGTGACCACGAGGCGCAGCACGTCGCGCTCCCGCGGGGTGAGGTCGGCGTCGTCGGCCACGTCGACCTGTCCGGCCGGCGGGTCCAGGGGGAGCGAGATGTCGAGGACGGAGCCCCACGCGGGTGTCGAGTCGACCCGGAGCCGTCCGTCGAGGGCCGCGACCCGCTCGGCGATCGGCCGCATGGCGTCGTCGTGGGTGTCGAGCGTGCCGGCACCGTCGTCGCGGAGCTGCATGAGCAGGTTCCGGCCGTCGCAGTCCCACTGGATGCGGACCCGCTGCGCCCGACCCTCGTCGGCGAGCGCGAGGACCGCCGTCCGCACGATCGCCCTGGCGGCGTGCGCGACGTCACCGGGCAGGGCCCGACCGGTGGCCGGCGGCTCGACGAACTGCACGTCGAGGTCGCCGAAGCGCACGAGCGGGCGGAGGTCGGCGCGGAGTCGGGAGAACGCCCCGGTCACCGGTTCGAGCAGGGCCCCGCGCTGCAGGTCCGTCGCGGTGCGCAGCTCGACGAGGGCGGCCGAGGCGATCTCGACGGCCTCGGCCCGCGCCGCTGCGTCGCCGACCCGCGACGACCGGAGCACCGCGAGCACCGACTCCAGCGTGAGGGCGTGCCGGTCGGCCTGCTCGGCGACGGTCCTGGCGTGCTCCGCGGCGGCGAGGCGTCCGCCGGGGTCGACCCGGGCCTCCCGGGCGGTGTCTGCTGTGTCGTCCACGCACCGAACCTACGCGGGTCTCCCATCCGTGTGGGTGGGGCCACCCGATCGGGTGGGACCCCCGCCGTGTCGGGTAGCGGTCCGTCCAGGGGCGGAGGGCCAGTGTGGGTTGCATGGCACAACCGACCGTTCCCGACGCGCTCGACCTGGTCGTCCGCGAGCTCGACGACCTCGCCTCGGCACTCCGGTCGGCCGACCCCGCGCCCTTCGCGCAGGCAGTCGAGCTGGTCGAGGGCGCCGACCGGGTCTTCGTGCACGGTGCCGGACGCTCCGGACTCGCGCTCCGGATGACGGCGATGCGGCTGATGCACCTCGGACTCGACGTCCACGTGGTCGGCGAGGTCACGACCCCGGCGATCCGTCCGGGCGACGTGCTGCTCGTCGCGAGCGGCTCCGGCACGACCTCCGGGATCGTCGCAGCGGGGCAGAAGGCGGTCGAGGTCGGGGCATCGGTCATCGCCGTCTCCACCACCGCCGAATCGCCCCTCGCCGAGCTGGCCGCGGTCACGCTCGTGCTCCCCGCCGCCACGAAGACCGACCGCTCCGGCACCGCGTCCGCGCAGTACGCCGGCAGCCTGTTCGAACAGGGCGTCGCGCTGCTCGGCGACGCATTCTTCCACACCCTGTGGGCCAGGGGCGGGCAGTCCGCCGACGACCTCTGGCCCCGTCACGCCAACCTCGAATGAACCACTGAAAGGCACACTCATGCAGCTCCAGTTCGCCATGGACACCCTGACCACCGAGAAGGCCCTCGAGCTCGCCGCCGCGGCAGCCCCGCACGTCGACATCATCGAGCTCGGCACGCCGCTGATCAAGGCCGCCGGCCTCTCCGCCGTCACCGCGATCAAGGAAGCCCACCCGGACAAGATCGTCTTCGCCGACCTCAAGACGATGGACGCCGGCGAGCTCGAGGCCGACATCGCCTTCTCCGCCGGGGCCGACCTGGTCACCGTGCTCGGCGTCGCCGGGGACAGCACCATCGCCGGTGCCGTCAAGGCCGCCAAGGCCCACGGCAAGGGCATCGTCGTCGACCTGATCGGCGTCTCCGACAAGGCCGCCCGTGCCCGCGAGGTCACCGAGATGGGCGCCGAGTTCGTCGAGATGCACGCCGGTCTCGACGAGCAGGCCGAAGAGGGCTTCACCTTCTCGAAGCTCCTCGACGCCGGCAAGGAGTCCGGTGTGCCGTTCTCGGTCGCCGGTGGCGTGAACGCCTCCTCCGTCGCCTCGGTGCAGGAAGCCGGCGCACGCGTGGCCGTCGCCGGCAGCGCGATCTACAGCGCGTCGGACGTCGGCGCCGCCGCCGCGGAGATCCGCGCGGCCATCACGGCCTGACCCACACCACCACGACCGGCCCGACGGGCCTCGGCAGCACGCCGGGGACGTCGGGCCGTCGTCATGTCGGCGCGCGGCTGGGAGCGGCGTGCGGACGGGAGGCTCGCCCTCCTCCGCAGCGTCGCCGTCGGCCCGACTGCCGGTCCGGGTCGGGGAGCGCTAGCGTCATGGCGTGACGACCACGCTGCGGGCCCTGACCGCCGACGACTGGCAGCTCTGGCGGCCGGTCCGGCTGGCGGCGCTCGCGGACGCCCCCGACGCGTTCGGGTCGAGGCTCGCCGACTGGTCGGACGCACCGGAGGACCGCTGGCGCACCCGGCTGTCGATCCCGGGAGCGATCGACCTGGTCGCGTACGACGACGACCACGCCGTCGGCATGGCGAGCGGGGTCCCCGGGGAGGGTGACCACGCCGAGCTGATCTCGATGTGGGTCGACACCGCCGCGCGTGGCCGCGGTGTCGCGGACGCCCTCATCGAGGCCGTCGCGCGCTGGGCCGTCGAGACCGGGGCCGCCGTGCTCGAGCTCGCGGTGATGCCCGACAACGCCCGCGCCCGACGGACGTACGCACGCCTCGGCTTCACCGACTCGACGGTGCCCGGTGACGCCCTGCCCGACGGACGACACGAGGTCGTGATGCTCCGGGCGCTGGCGGGTCTGCCGGAGGCACCACGCGCCTCCAGGCTGGTCGACGTGCTGGCCGGGCTGGTGCGCCCGGGTGCCCACGTGCTCGAACTCGGCTCGGGGGCCGGGCGGGACGCTCTCGCCCTCGAAGCCGCCGGGTTCCGTGTCGAGCGCACCGACGGGGCCAGGAGCTTCGTCGACGAGCTTCGGGCCGACGGCCACGGCGCGCGGGTGCTCGACGTCCGGACCGGGGTCTTCGGCGGGCCGATCGACGCCGTGTTCGCGACCGGGCTGCTCCGCCACGTGCGCCGGGCGGAGCTCCGCGGGGTGCTCCGCCGTGCCCTCGTGGCCGTCCGTCCCGGCGGGGTGCTCGCCGTGACGGTGCAGCGGACCGACGACGCCCTCGCGGCCGACGTCGCCGCTGCCGGCTGGGACGACGTGGTCGTCCGGGCCTCGTCGGACGACGCCGCGTTCACCGTCACCGCACGCCGGACCGAGGAGCCACGATGAGCCGAGCACGCCGATGGACCACCTGGACCGTGGCGGTGGTGCTCGTCCTGGTCGTGGTCTTCCTCGTCTGGGCGAACATCGTCATGCAGGGCACCCGCGCCGCCGCGCTGCAGGTCTGGCGCGACGACCGCGTCGCCGTGCGCGACGCCGGCGACGCCGTGGTGATGACGCCCACCGGCAGTGCGAACGGTGTCGGCGTGGTGTTCATCCCCGGCGCGAAGGTCGATGCGTACGCCTACATGGCGTCGTTCCGGCAGGTCGCCGCCGCCGGCACGACCGTCGTCATCACGAAGCCGACGCTCAACCTGGCCTTCTTCGACCCGCGGCCGCTCACCACGTTCGAGGCCCACGTGCCGTCCGTCCACACCTGGGCCGTCGGCGGCCACTCCCTCGGCGGCGTCCGGGCGTGCCAGCTCGCCGACAGCCCCGACGTCGCCGGCCTGCTGCTGTTCGGCAGCTACTGCGCGAACGACCTGTCCGGGTCGGACCTGGGCGTCCTGAGCGTCTCCGGGTCCCGCGACGGGCTCTCCACGCCCGCCAAGGTCGACGCCGCCCGGGGCCGACTGCCGGCGAGTGCGACGATGACGGAGCTGCAGGGCGTGAACCACGCGGACTTCGGGGCGTACGGCGCCCAGCCGGGCGACCGCACCGCGACGATCCCGCGCGCCCAGGCCCGTGCCGAGATCGCCGCCGCCGTCACGCGGTGGGTCGACGGTCTCCGCGCGTCCGGCCTCCACTGACCCGCGCCACGAGGTAGAGCACGACGCCGACCGCGAGCAGCATCGCCGCGTACAGCCACACCTGCCCGCTCTGCTGGGTGAGCAGCAGGATGCACGACAGCACGCCGAGCACCGGGACGAACGTCCACACGCGGAAGTGGTCGTGCTCCACGCGGTCGCGGCGCAGGACGAGCACGGCGACGTTGGTGCTGATGAAGACGAAGAGCAGCAGCAGCACGACGGTCTCGGCGAGGGTGCCGACGTCACCGACGAGGGTCAGCAGCATCGCGACCACGGTCGTCGCGACGATGGCCGTCCACGGCGTTTTCCGGTTGGGCAGGACCTTGCCGAGCACCGTCGGCAGCAGGCGCTGCTCGGCCATGCCGTACGTCACGCGGCTCGCCATGATCATCGTCAGGAGCGCGCCGTTCGCGACGGCGACCAGGGCGATCAGGCTGAACACCCAGTCCGGGACCGGCACACCCGTGGCCGCGACGACCTGGAGCAGCGGGCCGGACGACTTCTGCAGCTCGGAGGAGGGCAGGGCGATCGCACTCGCCAGACCGACGAGCACGTAGACGACGCCGGCGGTGGCCAGGGCGCCGAACAGGGCCCGCGGGTAGACCTTCCGCGGCTCACGGACCTCCTCCGCGACGTTGGCGGAGGTCTCGAAGCCGACGAACGAGTAGTAGGCGACGATCGCGGCGCTCAGCGTGGCGAGCGCCGGGTTCGCCTCGGACGGGAACGCCCCGATGCGCGAGACGTCACCGCCCCCGCCGCCCATCATGACGGCGACCGCGACGATGACGATCACCAGGCCGGACACCTCGATGATCGTCATCACGACGTTGCTCTTGAGCGAGTCCGAGATCCCGCGGGCGTTCAGGCACGCGACCAGCGCCAGGAACACGATGGCGGTCGGCACCGGCGGCAGGTCGACGAACGTGCCGAGGTAGTCGCCGGCGAAGGCGAGCGACAGGCCCGCAGCACTCGTGACGCCGGCGGCGAGCATGCAGAACCCGACCAGGAACGAGATGATCGGCACCTTGTAGGCGCGCTCGGCGAAGATCGCGGCGCCACCGGCCTTCGGGTACTTCGTCACGAGCTCCGCGTACGAACCCGCCGTCAGGAGCGCGAGCAGCAGTGCCAGCAGGAGCGGCGCCCAGAGTGCCCCGCCGACGTCCTTCGAGAGCGTGCCCATCAGCGCGTAGATGCCGGCGCCGAGGACGTCACCGAGGATGAACAGGTAGAGCAGCGGCCCGGTGATCGCCTGGCGGAGCTTGGAGTCCTGCCGGTCGACGGCGTGGTCGGTGGTGTCGGTCATCGTGTCCCCTTCGTCACGATGAGCGAACCGGTTGTCCGCTGCGCGCCCTCACAGTGACGAGCACGTTCTCCACCGTCGGTGAACTCTCTCCACAGGGGCGGTGCCGCGTGCGGCGTGGCACCTGGAGCGGTCCTAGACTCGGGCGCACCACTCGTTCGACACGACTCCCTGGAAGGTGCGTCCATGACGTCGTCAGACCGGTCCGCCCCTGTGCGCCTCGCCGATGCGCGGGCACTCCTGTTCGACCTCGACGGCGTCCTCACGCCCACCGCGGACGTGCACATGCGCGCCTGGAGCCGCCTGTTCACGCCGTACCTCGCCGCGCACGGCGTCGCGCCGTACACGGAGCAGGACTACTTCGCGTACATCGACGGCAAGCCGCGCTACGACGGCGTCCGGTCGCTCCTCGACGCCCGCGGCATCGAGCTGCCGCAGGGCACCCCGGACGACGACCCCGACCAGGACACCGTCTGCGGGCTCGGCAACCGGAAGAACGCCGAGTTCACCGCGGAGTTGGCCGAGCACGGCGTCGAGCCGTACCCGGGATCGCTCCGCTTCCTCGTCGCCGCGATCGACGCCGGCCTCTCCGTCGCCGTGGTGTCGAGCTCCGCGAACGCCAAGTCGGTGCTCCGGACCGCTGGCATCCTCGAGCGCTTCCCCGTCGTCATCGACGGCATGGTCGCGCGGGAAGACGGCCTCGCCGGCAAGCCCGCCCCCGACACCTACCTCGACGCCGCCAGCCGCTTCGGCCTGACCGCCGCCGAGTGCGTCGTGGTCGAGGACGCCACGAGCGGTGTGGCCGCCGGTCGGAACGGCTCGTTCGGGCTGGTCGTCGGCGTCGACCGCGGCGCGGGTGCCGACGCCCTGCGACAGAACGGCGCGGACGTCGTCGTGACGGACCTCGCCGACCTCATCGCCGAGCTGCCCGAGCCGGCCGTCCCGACGACGTAGGCGGACCACCGGCGCGATCTGCGCCTCCAGGCCGTCCCTGACCACCTCCTCTCCCACGGAGCCCCATGAACCCCATCACCTCGGACCCCCTCGACCGCGTCCGGTACCCGGTCGACGAGTGGGCGCTCGTCGAGACCGAGTACACCCCGGACGAGCAGGGCGTCGCGGAGACGAACTTCGCGGTCGGCAACGGCTACCTCGGGCTGCGCGGCAACCTCGACGAAGGCCGCGGCGGCGTGCAGTACGGCACGTACATCAACGGCTTCCACGAGACCTGGCCGATCCGGCACGCGGAGGACGCCTTCGGGTTCGCCAAGACGGGCCAGACCATCATCAACGCGCCCGACGCCAAGGTGATCCGGCTGTACGTGGACGACGAGCCCCTCGTCCTGGCCGAGGCCGACATCCTGCGGCACACGCGCCGACTCGACTTCCGCGGGGGGTTCCTGCTGCGGGAGACCGAGTGGTCGACGCCCTCCGGCAAGCGCGTCCTGATCCGGTCGCGTCGCCTGGTGTCGTTCACGGACCGGCACCTCGCCGTCGTGGACTACGAGGTCACGATGCTCGACCACGACGCCTCGATCCTGCTCTCCAGCCAGATCCTCAACCGGCAGGACGTCGTGGACGAGTACCACGCCGGCATGCGGGCGGCCGCGTCCGCGTCGGCGTTCGACCCGCGCAAGGCCGAGACCTTCAGCGAGCGCGTGCTCGAACCCCGGCTCAAGCGGAACACGGCGACCCGCTCGCTGCTCGGGTACCAGGCCAAGAGCTCCGGCATGACGATCTGCGTCGGCGTCGAGCACCGCCTCGAGACCGAGAACTCGTGGGACGAGTCCTCCTCGATCGAGGACGACCTCGCCAAGCACGTCTACCGGGTGCAGGCCAAGGCCGGCCAGCCGATCCGCCTGACCAAGAACATCGTCTACCACACCTCCCGCGGGGTGCCGGCGCGCGAACTCGCCGACCGCTGCGACCGCACGCTCGACCGCGCCCACGCCGAGACGGTGGAGGAGACCTTCGCCAAGCAGCGCGTCTGGATGGACGACTACTGGGCGCGCAGTGACGTCGAGATCGCCGGGCAGCCGGAGATCCAGCAGGCCGTCCGTTGGAACCTCTACATGCTGGCGCAGGCGACGGCCCGCACCGACGGCCACGGCATCGCCGCCAAGGGCGTCACCGGTTCCGGCTACGGCGGGCACTACTTCTGGGACATGGAGATCTACGTCCTCCCGTTCCTCAGCTACACGGCGCCGATCGTCGCGCGCAACGCACTGCGGTTCCGATACAACATGCTCGACTCCGCCCGGGCCCGTGCCCGCGAGCTGAACCAGCACGGCGCCCTGTTCCCGTGGCGCACGATCAACGGCGAGGAGTCCAGCGCGTACTACGCCGCCGGCACCGCGCAGTACCACATCGACGCGGACATCGCCCATGCGCTGATGCAGTACGTCCGGGCCTCCGGCGACACCGAGTTCCTGAAGCGCGGGGCGATCGACATCCTCGTCGAGACCGCCCGGCTGTGGGAGGACCTCGGCTTCTGGCGCTCCAACGGCGACCAGAAGTTCCACATCGACGGCGTCACCGGTCCGGACGAGTACACGACCGTCGTCGACGACAACATGTACACGAACGTGATGGCCCGGGCGAACCTGTGGTTCGCGGTCAACGCGTGCCGGCAGCTCAGCGTCGACGACCCGGGCGAGTACGCCCGCATGGTCCGCCGCACCGGTCTCGACGCGTCCGAGATCGTCGACTGGGAGCACGCCGCCGAGTCGATGGAGATCCCCTTCGACCCGCACCGTGGCATCCACCCGCAGGACGCCCAGTTCCTCGACAAGGAACTCTGGGACCTCGAGCGGACCCCCGAGTCCAAGCGTCCGCTGTTGCTCCATTACCACCCGCTCGTGATCTACCGGTTCCAGGTGCTCAAGCAGGCCGACGTCGTGCTGGCGCTGTTCCTGCAGGGCCACGAGTTCACCCCGGCGGAGAAGCGCCGCGACTTCGACTACTACGACGCCCTCACCACGGGTGACTCGACCCTGTCGGCGGTCGTGCAGTCGATCATGGCGGCGGAGGTCGGCTACCACGAGCTCGCCGAGCAGTACTTCCACACCGCGCTCTACGTCGACCTCGCCGACCTGCACGGCAACACCACCGACGGCGTGCACATCGCGTCGACCGGTGGCATCTGGGGCGGGCTCGTCAACGGCTTCGGCGGCATGCGCGACCACGGCGGCAAGATGTCGTTCAACCCGCGGCTGCCCGAGCAGTGGGAGCGCCTGACCTACCGCCTGACGGTGCACGGCTCGCGCGTGCGCGTCGACCTCGAGCAGGAGCACATGACGTTCACGGTCGAGACCGGGTCCGGCTTCACGGCGTGGGTGCACAACCAGCCGTACGACATCGAGGCCGGCGCCCCGACCGTCGTGCCGATCCCGCACCACGGGCCGCGGATGTCCGGGCACGCCCCGACGACGAGCGACATCCAGGGCACGCTCCGCGCGGACGGTTCGGTCATCACGGCGTCGATCCCGACCATCTCCCTGGAGCGCGAACTCGACACGGACGACACCACCGCGTAGCGGTTCCCGGGTCCGGGTCGCGCACCACGGTGCGCGGCTCGGTCCGGCATGGTTGCTCGGTCCGGCGCGGCGTGGGGCTCGGTCCGGCCTGGAGGCGCGGCGCGGCCCCGGCGGTCCGCTCGCCTGGCCGCGTGTCCAGGCCGGTGCGGGCACGGTGTCTGCTGTGCCCATCGGGCCGATGGCGTCTCTCCCGGGCACGGACGTGCAACGAGAGGATCCACCATGGGCAAGCGCTTCGAGGGCAAGGTCGCGATCGTGACGGGGGCCGGCTCCGGCATCGGTGCGGCCACGGCGAGGGCGTTCGTCGACGAGGGGGCCTCGGTCGTCCTCGTGGACAGCGTCGAGGAGAAGGTCCGAGCCGTCGGCGACGACCTGCCGACCGACCGCGTCGTCGTCCTGCGTGCCGACGTCGCTTCGCCGGAGGACTGGGAGACCGTCGTCGCCGCGGCGATCCACCGCTGGGACCGGGTCGACGTCCTCGTGAACAACGCGGGCACCTTCACCTCCGGCGACGTCACCGACATCTCCACGGACGAGTGGCACCGGGTGATCGAGACGGACCTGTCGAGCGTGTTCTACGGCACCCGGGCGGCGCTTCCGTTCCTCCGCGAGACGAAGGGGTCGATCGTGAACACCTCGTCCGTGTCGGGCCAGGGCGCTGACTGGCGCATGAGCCCCTACAACGCGGCGAAGGGCGGGGTGTCGAACTTCACGAAGGCCGCCGCGCTCGACAACGGCCACGCCGGCGTCCGGGTGAACGCGGTCGCGCCGGGCCTGATCTGGACGGACATGACGCAGGAGCAGGCCGAGGACGAGGCCCTCAAGCAGGAGTTCGCCGAGCGCATCGCCCTCGGCCGTGGTGGTCGTGCGGAGGAGGTCGCCGCGGCGGTGCTCTTCCTGGCCAGCGACGAGGCGTCGTTCATCACGGGGGCGATCCTGCCCGTGGACGGCGGCACCATGGCGAGCAACGGGCAGCCCGCGCAGTCCTGACTCAGAGGAGCTTGCGCAGCGTGTTCGTGTTGCGGGTCGTCGTGGTGCGCTTGAACCGTGCGGCGCCGGCCCGCTTCGCGAAGACCGTGTCCGTGCTCGACCCCTTCGGGCACGACCAGTAGACGACACCGTCGCCGCGTGTGACCCGTTCGACCGTGTCGTCGAGCACGAGGTCCGCGAGCAGGTCGTCCAGCGCGGCGTCGTCGGACCCGAAGAGCACGTAGTCGTGCCGGTCGACCGACGACTCGAAGGGGAACGCGCTGACGAGCGCGGCGAGGGCGTCGTGCGGGACGAGCACGATCCAGGCGTCGTAGCCGAAGCGGTCACGGAGCGCCTGCTCGACGTCGGCCTTGAGCTCGGCCTCGCGCATCCCGGACGAGAACACCACGTTGCCCGACGCCAGCACCGTGCGGACGTCGGTGTGTCCGCGCTCCTCGAACAGCGTCCGGAGCTCGGCCGAGCGGATGGTGATGCCGTTCACGTTCACGCCGCGCAGCAGGGCGATCCACCGGGTCATGTCGTGACGGTACCGCGCGCGTGACTCTCACCGTCCTTTCAATTGCACAACGGTGCTTGCGCAACATGTCTTGTGCATCTACGCTGACGGCATGGACGACGACGGACGGATCGACGACCCGGCGCACATGCGGGCCCTCGCGCACCCCACGCGGCTGCGCATCCTCGGGTTGCTGCGCACGGACGGCCCGAAGACCGCCGCGATGCTCGGCGAACTGATCGACGAGGCGCCCGGGACCATCAGCTACCACTGTGGTCGACTCGCGACGGCCGGGCTGATCGAGCCGGCCACCGACCTCGGCGTCGACCGCCGTGAGCGGTGGTGGCGCTCGGTGCACCGGTCCTCGTCGTGGTCGCTGGAGGACGCGCTCGACGACCCCGAGCGCACCCTCGCGGTGAGCGCCCTCGACCGCGCCGTCGCCCGGACGTACGCCGCCAACTACGAGTCCTACGTCGACCACGCGGCGACCTTCGGGCGGGAGTGGGTCGCGGCGGGCAGCAGCTCGGACCGGGTGATGCGGCTGACCGTGCCCGAGCTCACGCAGCTCAGCGCGGACCTGTGGCAGGTGCTCGAGCGGTACCGCGAGATCGGAGCCGAGCACGTCGAGGGTGACGGCTCCGAGCAGGTCGCCGTGCTCGTGCAGGCGTACCGACGGCCTCGCGCATGACGCCGCGCGGGCGGCTGCGGGCACTCCTCGCCGTCCAGGTCGTCTCGCGCATCGGCAACGTCGTCACGACCGTCAGCGTCCCGTTCGCCGTGCTCGCCCGAGGGGGCTCGGCGACCGACGTCGGCATCGCGGCGTTCATGGCGACGGTCCCGATCGTCCTCGGCGGTCCCTTCGGCGGTGCGCTGATCGAACGGGTGGGCTTCGTGCGGTCGAGCATCGGCTCGGACGTGGTCAGCGGGCTGACCCTGCTCGCGATGCCGGTGCTCGCGTGGACCGTCGGGCTGCCGTTCTGGGCACTGCTCGCGCTGGTCTTCGTCAGCGGCCTGTTCGACCTGCCAGGGGAGTCCGCCCGACGGGTGCTGCTGCCGGGGCTCGCGACCGAGGCCGGCGTGCCGCTCGAGCGGGCCGTGGGGCACTTCGAGGCCTCGGCTCGGTTGTCCGTGCTCGTGGGCGCGCCCGTCGGTGGTGTGCTCGTCGCGCTGCTCGGGCCGATGCCAGCGCTCGCCTGCACGGCACTCGCGTTCGGTGGGGCGGCGGTCCTGACCGCGCTGTTCGTGCGGCAGGCGTCGGTCGTCCCGGCGGCCGGGGGCGACGACGGAACCGTCTCGTCCGCCGGGTACTGGCGTGACATCGCCGAGGGCTTCCGGTTCTGCGTCCGCGACCCGTTCTTCCGACTGGTCATCGCGCTCGTCCTCGTCACGAACCTGCTCGATGCGGCACGGTCGACCACACTCCTGCCGCTCTACGCCGACGAGCGTCTCGGCGGGGCGCAGGCGCTGGGCTTCGTGACGGGCACCTTCGGCGGGGCGGCGTTCCTCGGCTCCGTGGCGTTCGGGTACGTCGCCCACCGTGTCCCGCGGCGGGTCACCTTCGTGCTGTGCTTCGTGCTGGCCGGCGGACCGTCGTTGGCCGTGCCGGCGCTCGGCCTCGGGCTGCCGTGGATGCTCGCCGCGTCGGCGGTGTCCGGGGTGGCTGCCGGGTCGCTCAACCCGATCCTCGGGGCGGTCGAGCTCGAGCGGATCCCCGTGCACATGCGGGCCAGGGTGTTCGGGTTGCTCGGGGCGGGTTCGTGGGCGGGCATCCCGCTCGGCGGGCTGCTCGCCGGGTTCGCGGCCGAGGGCATCGGCGTCTCGGCGACCTTCGGCGTGGTGGTGGCGCTCTACACGGTGGTGACCCTCGCGCCGCTCACCGGCGGGGCCTGGCGACTCATGGAGCGACCGGTGCGACCGGTGCGAACGGAGCGCCCGGCGGGACCAGAGCGACCGGAGCGACCGTCGGGGCCGGAGCAGGCGACCAGCGCCGTGCCGTCCACCGAGCCGACGTCGGCTCGGTGAGCTCCGGCCGTGCGCCCAGTCGGCGTCACGACCACGTCCGTGCGACCGCCCACCCGCCGCCGTCCGGGACGATGTCGACCACCAGCGTCTCGCCGTCCTCGGCGGTCACCTGGAAGCGCCACCCCGCGGTCCGTTCGGGCGCGTGGGTGATGGCGGTGGGCAGGTCGGACGGGGTCACGGTGAGGCGCGTCGGAACGTCGGACACCCGCCAGCGGCGTCCCTGCCACACGATGCGCACCGGCATCCCCTGGGCCCACCAGACCGTGGTGGCTGCGTCGATGACGATCATCGGGTCCTCCTCATTCGAACGTGTGTTCGAATGGTAAGCCGCGGTCGGGGGTCCTGCAACCGCCGTCGGATCCCGGGAGCGGTTCCGGGACTGCTCGTGTAGACGGGGTCACATGACGAACGACGGACAGGGACCGGACGCCGCCCACCAGGTGCCAGAGGGGGTGTCCGACGAGACGGTCGAAGCCCTCGGGACGCTCGCCGCGGCACTCGAGGTGCTCGAGCACGCTCGCGGCTACCTCTACGGGTTCCACCGCCTGACGGGCAAGGCGGACCTCGGCTTCGGGGACGCCGTCGAGCAGCTCCGGAATGCCGGGCACACCGAACTCGCGGACCGCATCGACACCGAGCTGATCGGGCGGAACGTCATCGAGGGACGGTGGACGTTCCAGATCGTCGAGGACTACGACGACGGGTACTACGCGCTCGCGAAGGACCTGGAGCGCACGGCGCGGGACGACCTCGCCGGGGGCCGACGCCACCTGCTCGAGGCGGGCATGAAGGAGGACCGGCGCACGCGCGCTCGGCGCCACCACGAGGCGACGCCGGCCGACCTGCCGGAGTAGCCCCGAGCCTCCCGGCCGGCTGCTCGGCGCCGGAGCAGCCCGCGAAACACCGGTGTTCGTGTTCCGCGCCGCGAACATCCGCGGTTCGATCCACGAACACCGGTGTCTTGCGGCTACGGCTCCCGCTCCCGCTCCCGCGGAACGCTCCCGTCAGCCGACGCCGAGCACCGACTCCAGCGGCCCGCGCGCGAAGTACAGCAGGAAGCCCGCGGCGACGACGTAGAGGAGCCAGGAGACCTCGCGGCCGCGGCCGGACAGCGCCTTGATGAGCACCCAGCTGATGAAGCCGACGCCGATGCCGTTCGCGATCGAGTAGGTCAGGGGCATCACGACGATCGTCAGGAACGCCGGCAGTGCGGACCCGAAGTCGGTCCAGTCGATGTCCTTGACCTGCGCGACCATGAGCGCACCGACGACGACGAGCCCGGCGGCGGCGACCTCGAGCGGGACGACCTGGGTCAGCGGCGTGAGGAACATCGACGCCAGGAACAGCAGGCCGGTGACGACGGACGCCATGCCGGTGCGGGCGCCCTCGCCGATGCCAGCGGCGGAGTCGATGAAGACGGTGTTCGACGAGACCGAGGCACCACCACCGGCGATCGCACCGGCACCCTCGACGACGAGCGCCGAGCGGAGCCGGGGGAAGGTGCCGTCGGGCTTCGCGACCCCGGCGGCCTTCGCCAGGCCGGTCATCGTGCCCATCGCGTCGAAGAAGTTCGTGAAGACCAGCGTGAAGACGAGCATCGACGCGGCGAGCGGGCCGATGCGGCTGAAGGCACCGAAGTCGAAGTGCCCGACGAGCGACAGGTCGGGCAGGGCGAACAGCGCGCTCGGCAGGCCGGGGGCGTTGAGGTTCCAGCCGGTCTTGGAGTCGACCGAGGTCGGCACGTGGAAGACCGCCTGCAGGATGATCGCGATGACGGTCGTCGCGATGATGCCGATGAGCAGGGCGCCCTTGACCTTGCGCGCCATGAGCGTGCCGATGATGACCAGGCCGATGAGGAACACGATCGTGGGGAGGGCCCCGACGGAGCCGTCCTCGCCGAGCTGCAGGGGCGGCGACGCCAGTCCCGAGGAGCGCACGAAGCCGGAGTCGACCAGGCCGATGAAGGCGATGAACAGGCCGATGCCGACGGTGATCGCGGCCTTGAGCTGCGCCGGCACCGCCGTGAAGATCATCGTCCGGATGCCCGTCAACGCCAGGATGACGATGATCACGCCGTTGATGACGACGAGCCCCATCGCCTCGGCCCAGGTGACCTGGTGCACGACGCTCACGGCGAGGAACGAGTTGATCCCCAGGCCGGCGGCGATGCCGAACGGCAGGTTCGCGATCATGCCCATCGCGATGGTCATGATGCCGGCGACGAGCCCGGTGGCGGCCGCGACCTGCGCGTTCTCGAGCCAGCCGCCGGTGACGTCCTTCGCGGCCTGGTCGGCGCTGAAGCCCCCGAGGATGAGCGGGTTCAGGATGACGATGTACGCCATCGTGACGAAGGAGACGAGGCCGCCGCGGACCTCCCGGGGGATGGTCGATCCGCGCTTCGTGACGGAGAAGAAGCGGTCGAGGCCGGACGCGACGCGGTTCCGGGGCGGTTCGGTGGTCTTCGTGGCGCTCACTGACGAAGTTTAAAGGAACCTGGCAGCGTCGGGGGACTGGTGTTGGATGGGGTCCGTGAACCACCGCATGGACCGTGCTCGCATCGAGGCCGCCGTGCGCGAGCTCCTCGCCGGCATCGGCGAGGACCCCGACCGCCCCGGGCTCGCCAGGACCCCGCAGCGGGTGGCCGACGCCTACACCGAGTTCTTCGCCGGCCTGGGCCAGGAGGCCGCCGCGATCGCCCGTGACGGCACCGTCCCGGCCGAGGCCGACGAGCGTGGCCAGCTCGTCGTCGTGCGCGACATCCGGTTCCGTTCCGTCTGCGAGCACCACATGCTGCCGTTCCTCGGGGTCGCCCACCTCGCCTACGCCCCGGGCGAGCGCCTGATCGGCCTCGGCACGCTGGCCCGGGTCGTCGACGCACTCGCGTCCCGCCCGCAACTGCAGGAGCGGCTCGGCGAACAGGTCGTCCGGGCCGTGCAGGACGGCCTCGAAGCCCAGGGCGTCCTCGTCGTGCTCGACGCCCAGCACCAGTGCGTGACGACCCGCGGCGAGCGGCAGACCGGCTCCACCACGGTGACGGTCGCGGCGAGCGGCTCCCTGGCCGAGGCGACCGGCCGTGCCGAGGCGATCGCCCTGATCGGCGCCGGGATCGGCGCCGGAGCAGGAGACGGAACCGGAACCGGAGCCGGACCCGGACCCGGACCCGCAACCGCCGGATCGGACACCACCGCCACACCCCACCCCGGGGCGGACGCATGACGCTTGACGGCGCCGCCACGAGCCTCCCGACCGGCTCGGCACCCGGCTGGGTCGTCCCCGACCTGCGCGACCCGGTCCGCACCATCGGCCGCCGCACCTTCGACTTCGACCACCGCATCGCCGTGATGGCGATCGTCAACCGCACCCCCGACTCGTTCCACGACAAGGGCGCCACGTTCGCGCTCGACCGCGCGGTCGAGGCCGCGGTCCTCGCCGCCGAGCAGGGCGCCGACTGGGTCGACATCGGCGGGGTGAAGTTCGCGCCGGGGCCGGAGCTGCCCGCCTCGGACGAGATCGACCGCGTCGTGCCCGTCGTCGAGCAGCTCGCCCAGCAGTCCGACGTCGTCATCAGCGTCGACACCTTCCGGCCTGAGGTCGCTGCCGCCGCGATCGCCGCCGGCGCGAGCGTCGTCAACGACACCACCGGGCTGTCCGACCCGCGGATGGCCGACGTGGTCGCCGACTCCGACGCCACCATCGTCATCACGCACTCCACGGCACCGCCCCGCCAGCAGCTCCCGACCCCGCCCGTCTACGACGACGTGACCGGGTCCGTCGTCGGCTTCCTGCGCGAACGCGTCGACCGGGCCCTCGCCGCGGGCGTCCCCGACGCGCGGATCATCGTCGACCCCGGCCACGACCTCAACAAGAACACCGTGCACACGCTCGAGCTCACCCGGCGGCTGCCCGAGGTCGTCGCGCTCGGCTACCCGGTGCTCGCGGCCGTCTCGAACAAGGACCTCGTCGGCGAGTCCCTCGGCCGTCCCCGCGGCGCACGGTTGTCGGGGTCCCTGGCCGTGGCGACCGTCAGTGCGATGCTCGGCGCCCGCATCGTCCGGATGCACGACGTCGTCGAGTCCGTCGACGCCATGCGCATGGTCGAGGCCACCCTCGGCTGGCGCGCACCTCTGGAATCGAGGCACAACACGTGAACCTGCTGCCCCCGTCCGTCGCGGACCTGTCCGACGACGACCTGGTCGCCCTGTACAGCGCGGCGCCGGCTCCGACTGCGGTCGGGTCGGGTGCCGGACAGGAGGCCCGGGTCGGCTCCGACGCGTCGGCCGCCGGCTGGATCCGGGTCAACTTCGTCAGCACGCTGGACGGCGCCGCGTCGGCCGCCGGCGTCACCGGATCGCTCGGCGGGCCGGACGACCTGCGGGTGTTCGACCTGCTCCGCCGGGTCGCCGACGTCGTGCTCGTCGCCGCCGGCACCGTCCGCGACGAGGGCTACGGGCCGATGCGCCTGCACGACGCCGACGTCACCTGGCGGCGCGAGCACGGCCTGCCGGACCACCCCGTGTTCGCGATCGTCACCGGGTCGCTGTCGCTCGACCCCGCGTCGTCCGTGTTCACCGACGCCCCCGTCCGTCCGCTGGTGCTGACCTCCGACGCGGCCGACCCCGCCGCGCGCGAGGCCCTGTCCGCCGTGGCCGACGTCGTGTCCTGCGGGACGGACTCGGTCGACGTCGGGCTCGTGCGGGAGGCCCTGGTGTCCCGGGGCCTCGCGCGCATCCACTGCGAGGGCGGGCCGTCGTTCCTGGGGTCGCTCGTCGCGGCGGACCTCGTCGACGAGCTGTGCCTGTCGGTGGACCCGTCGCTCGAGGGCGGCGAGGGTCCCCGCATCGTGCGCGGGTCCTCCTCGGAGCTGCGGCGGATGCGGCTGGCGCACGTGCTGCGCGGCGAGGGCGACCTGCTGCTGACGAGGTACGTCCGCTCGCGGTGAGGTGGGCCGCATCCTCGCGCTGTCCCCCTGGCCGGTAGGGTCGGGCACGTGATCGACATCGTGGCGTCCGGGGTCCTCTTCGACATGGACGGGACGCTCGTGGACTCCACCTCGGTCGTTGAAGGAGCGTGGGGCCGCTTCGGCGCTGCGCACGACCTCGCACCGTCGACGATCCTGGCGTTCTCGCACGGGCGCCAGACGATCGACACCGTCGCGCACTTCCTGCCCGACCTCGACCCCGCCGAGCAGCGCCGACTGGCAGACGAGCTCGTCGCCGACGAGGTCGAGAACACCCACGGCATCGTCGAGGTCCCCGGAGCAGCGGCGTTCGTGCAGCGCCTGGTCGACGCCGGCGTCCCCGTGGCACTGGTGACCAGTGCGCCGCGTGACCTCGCGCTCAACCGGATGCGTGCCGCGGGTGTTGCCGTGCCGGACGTGGTCGTCACCTCCGAGGACATCGAGAACGGCAAGCCGCACCCGGACGGGTACCTCCGCGGCGCCGAACTGCTCGGCCTGGCGGCGACGGACTGCCTCGCCTTCGAGGACGCCCCTGCGGGTGTCGAGTCCGCGATCGCCTCCGGAGCGACGACGGTGGTCGTCGGGACGCTCGAGGCCGACGTCACGGTCGGGATCCCGCGCGTCCACGGCTTCGACGGCGTCGAGGTCACGCCCGAGGGCACCGCGTTCCGCATCCGCGGCTGAGGCCCGGCCGCCGCGGGACGCCCGGGTGCGCAGGGAGCGCAGGGCTGAACCGGTGCCCAGCGGACGACGACGACCGTGGACCGCGCAGCCGGAGACCCCGGCTCGTGGAAGGAGCAGTCATGGCAACCCTCGACGGCAAGAAGATCCTCGTCATCGCGACGAACTACGGCGTGGAGCAGGACGAGATCGTCGTCCCGGTCGACCAGCTCCGGGCGCGCGGAGCCTCGGTGACCGTCGCGGCCCAGGAGACCGACACCATCCAGACGCTGGTCGGTGACAAGGACCCGGGCAAGACGGTCGACCCCGACACCACCCTCGCGACCGTCTCGGCGGGCGACTTCGACGCCCTGGTCATCCCCGGCGGCACCATCAACGCCGACAACCTGCGGCTCGACAAGTCCGCCGTGCGCCTGGCCACGAGCTTCACCGAGGCCGGCAAGCCCGTCGCCGCGATCTGCCACGGTCCGTGGACCCTGGTCGAGGCCGGCGTCCTGCAGGGCCGCACGATCACGTCCTACCCGTCGCTGCAGACCGACGTCCGCAACGCCGGCGCCGAGTGGGTCGACCAGGAGGTCCAGGTCGACGACACCAAGGGCACGCTGATCACCTCGCGCACGCCGGACGACCTGCCGGCGTTCGTCGACGCGATCGAGGCGTCGCTCACCGGCGCCTCCGCCTAGCGCGCCGCAGGAACGGGCACGGGGCGGGCCGTGCGGAGCACCGCGGGTCCGAGGCTCAGCACGCCGTCGGACTCGGGGTCGCACCGCACCCCGCCCCGTCCGCGCATCGCCTGGAACGCACCCGGCGCGATCTCGTGATCCATCCAGGCGCAGGGGTTCGCGGGCCGGTACCCCTGGAACAGCGCGGGCCCCTGGCCGGAGTCGAGCGAGAAGGGCTCCCCGCGGAGGGCCTCGACGTCGACGCCGCGCAGGTAGACGTTGCGACGGGTGCGCGTGGGGTCGAGGTCGACATCGAGCGTGCGGCCGACGTCCTCGAGTGCTTCGAGGCCGATCACGGTGACCGAGGCGTGGACGTGCGCCCGCGCGGCGAAGTACCGGTCGCCGACGATCCCCAGCCCGGCGCGGAGTTCGACCCGGTCGCGCAGTTCGTCCTCGTCCGACGGCAGCGCGCCGTCGGCGGGTCGGCCCTCGTAGCGGTGTCGGCGCGCCACCTGGAGGAGCGCGATCTCGACGTGCGTGACGTGCCCCAGCGCGGTGGGGGCGACCGCGTCGGGACCGGGAGCCATGCGGACGACCGTAACCGAGCCTCCCGTCCGGCACGGTGCGCTTGGCCGAACCGCGCCGAGGACACAGCACCGCGCCACTGCCCGGAGTCGTGCGAGCTCGACCACTCCGTGCGAGTTCATCGCACCGCACCGAGTGGCCAACCTCGCACCGGGCGGACGCCCGCGCACCGTGCGACGTGCGACGCGCGACGCGACCGCCACCGCCCCGTCCGATTCCCGCCAGTCCGTGACGGTGGCCCGTGTCAGGCTGACGGCATGGCCACCCCGGACCCCGACGCGCTGCACGCCGAGCGCCACCGCATCGCCGCCTCGCGCGACGCCCGGTTCGACGGCCAGTTCGTCACCGCCGTGCACTCGACGGGCATCTACTGCCGGCCGAGCTGCCCCGCGCGCACCCCGCGCTCGACGGGCGTCACCTTCTACCGGACGAGCGCCGCGGCACACCTCGCCGGCTTCCGCGCGTGCAAGCGCTGCCTGCCCGAAGCGACCCCCGGCAGCCCCGAGTGGGACCTGCGCGAGGACGTCGCCGGCCGCGCCATGCGCCTGGTCCTCGACGGCGTCGTCGAGCGGGAGGGCGTGCCCGGCCTCGCCGCACGCGTCGGCTACTCCGAACGACAGCTCGGCCGCATCCTGACGGAGGAGCTCGGCGCCGGACCGAAGGCCCTCAGCCGGGCGCACCGTGCGCAGACCGCACGCACGCTGCTGACCTCCTCCGACCTGCCGATCGCCGACGTCGCCTTCGCCGCGGGCTTCACGAGCGTGCGCCAGTTCAACGACACCGTGCGCGAGGTCTTCGCGCTCACCCCGACGGCACTCCGCGCCCGCCGTCGCGAGCTCCCCGCCCCCGACGGCGGCCTGCACGTGCACCTGCCGGCACGCGCGCCGTTCGATGCGCAGGGCCTGCTCGACTGGCACGCACTGCATGCTCTCGCCGGCCTGGAGCGGGTGGTCACCTCCGATGCCGGTGTCGTCATCGCCTACGAGCGGCTCGTCGACCTGCCGGGAGGCCCTGGCTGGTTCCGCGCGTCGGCCGCCGTTGCCGACGCGGCCGGCCCCAGGGCCGGCATCGACCTGACCGTGCGGGTCACGGACCTCGGCGACCTGCCGACGCTCGTCGCACGGGTGCGGGCGCTGTTCGACCTCGACGCCGACCCGGTCGCGGTGGACGCCGTCCTCGGGTCCGTGCCCGCGCTGGCCCCTGCCGTCGCCCGTGTCCCAGGGCTCCGACTGCCGGGTGCGGTGGACGCGCACGAGATCGTGTTCCGTACCCTGATCGGCCAACAGGTGTCCGTCGCAGCTGCCCGGACGGCGCAGACGCGGCTGGTCGCGGCGCTCGGAGCTCCGGCGCCCGCGGCGATCGCCCAGGACGGACTCCTCTTCCCGTCCGCCGCCGTCATCGCCGCGTCGGGACACGAGGTCCTGCGCGGGCCGGCTGCCCGCGTGGACACGATCATCCGGGTCGCGGGGGCACTGGCCGACGGTTCGTTGGTCGTGCACGGCGGACAGTCGCTCGACGAGCTCCGCGGCGGGCTCCTCGCCGTCAAGGGCATCGGGCCGTGGACGGCGGACTACGTCGCGCTCCGGGTCCGGCACCACCCGGACGTGTTCCTCCACAGCGACCTCGCCGTGCGGAACGGTGCACAGGAACTCGGGCTGCCCGGTGGGGCGCGTGAGCTCTCCCTATGGTCGGAGCAGGTGGCGCCCTGGCGGAGCTACCTCACGATGCACTGCTGGCGGCCGATCGTCGACCGCGCGACGGCAGCCGCTCGTGCCGCCCACACGAACTCCCGGAAGGACACCCCATGACCGACGCCGTGATCTCCACACTCCACACCCCCGACGGGTCCTTCACCGTGCTCGAAGACCTGCAGGGGCGCGTGCTCGCCTCGGGCTGGACCGACTCGTTCGACCGCATCCTGGCTCGCATCCCCGCGCAGCACCGGCCCGCGCACGTGTCCACGGGCACGGTGTCCTCAGCCGAGGCTGTCGATGCCTTCTACGCCGGGGACATCGAACCGGCGATGCACGTCCCGGTGCGCCAGGTCGGCACCGAGCTCTCGACCGAGGGCTGGCGGCAGCTCCGCCTGATCCCCGCGGGGTCGACCCTGACGTACACCGAGCTCGCGGCGGCGATGGGCCGACCGGACGCCGTGCGGGCGGCGGCGAGCGTCTGCGCCCGGAACGCCCCGGCGTTGTTCGTGCCGTGCCACCGGGTCCTCCGGTCCGACGGCTCACTCGGCGGGTTCGCGTGGGGGCTCGACGTCAAGCGCTCCCTGCTCGAACGGGAGGCCGTGGGCACCACCGCGCTCGTCCAGCGCTGAGCCCGCGGTACCACCCGCGTCGAGGGGCCGAGCGGTACGTCTGCCCCTGGAAGCGGGGGGAGACGTACCGTTTGCGAACTGTCACACTCGGACCACCGACATCCGCACGGCCCAGTCGAGGGCCCGACGCAGCCTCGTCGACACACCTCGAAGGACCCCATGCACGCTCCCGTCGACCGAACGGTCACCTCCGCCGACGGCACACCCATCGCGGTGACCGAGGCGGGCAGCGGCCCCGCCGTCGTCGTGGCAGCCGGTGCGTTCGACCACCGCGGCACCCCGTACATCCAGGCCGTCTCCCGCGTCCTCGCGGAACGGCACACGGTCGTCACGTACGACCGTCGTGGCCGGGGCGCGAGCGGCGACACCGACCCGTGGACGATCGAGCGGGAGTCCGACGACCTCCGTGCCGTCGTCGAGAGCGTCGACGGACCGGTCACCGGCCTCGGGGTCTGCGTCGGCGTGGGCGTGGTGCTGCACGGCATCGCGGCCGGCGTCCCCCTCGACGGCGCCCTGCTGTGGGAACCGCCGTACCGCGCGAGCGTCGACCCCCACGCCGAGGACGTCGTCTTCGCAGACACGCTCGACGAACACGTCGCGGCCGGTCGCCGTGGTGCCGCCGTGCGGGCGTTCCTGGCGCAGGTGCTCGGCATCCCGATGGGGCAGATCGCCGGCGTCCGCCTGAAGCCGGCGCTGTGGCGTGCCCTGCTCGCCGACGCGCACGTGCTCCCGCGGGACGTCCGCATGCTCAACGGTCTCGCGATCCCCGAGCGGGTGCTCTCCTCGGTCGGCGTCCCCGTGCTCGTCGCCTCGGGCACCGAGTCCCCGGACTGGATGGGTCCCGCTGCCCGTGCCGCGGCCGAGGCGATCCCGGGATCCGACCACACCGTCGTCCCCGGGCAGGGGCACGTCCCCGACGCCGAGGCCCTCGCCGCCCTGCTCGACCGCGTCCGGACGGCGCAGCACTGACCCCGCGGCGGACGCCCACCGCGGCCCACGGTGCTGCGAGGATGGACCCGTGAGCGCACCCCGACTCGGACTCCTCCTGGACGTCGACGGCCCCATCGCCAGTCCCGTCTCCCGCACCATCGCGATCCCCAGCATCATCGACGACCTCATCGCGCTCGCCGCCGAGGGGATCCCGGTCGTGTTCAACACCGGTCGGAGCGACGCCTTCATCCGAGAGCAGGTCGTCGGACCCCTGCTCGCCGGTGGCCTCGCCCCCGGCGGCCGCGTGCACGCCGTGTGCGAGAAGGGCGCCGTCTGGTGCTCGATCGGCCCGCAGTACGAGGACGGCATGGGCGACGTCACCGTCGCCGAGGACCTGGCGCTCCCGCGTGACTACGCCGACGAGATGCGCGAGCTGGTCCGCGACGAGTACGCCGACCTGGTGTTCTTCGACGAGACCAAGCGCGCGATGGTGTCGATCGAGCAGCGCGTCGAGGTCCCGAACGCCACGTACCTGGCACGACAGCCCGAGTTCGACGCGAAGGCGATGGCGGCACTCGTGCGGCGCGGCCTCGGTGTGCGACGGCTCGACGACGTCCGCCCCGACGCGTCCGGCGCCGTGCAGTGGCGGATCGACCCCACGATCATCTCCACCGACGTCGAGTCGGACCGCAGCGGCAAGGACATGGGCGCCGAGCGCTCGCTCGAGCTCCTGGCCGAGGACGGCGAGCTCCCGCTGACGTGGCGCACGATGGGCGACTCCCGCAGTGACTACGCGATGGCCGACTGGCTGCACGCGAACGGCCACGACGTGGCGCACGTCGACGTCCGTCCGGCCGACGGGGTCCCGGTGACGCCGTACCCGGTCCTCACCGCTCCCGACGGCGTCATCCACGACGAGGCCGGAGCCCGGTTCCTGGCGGACTGGCGCCGGTCCGCCTGAGCCGGGCCGAGCCTCCCGTCCGGGTGGAGACGGCCACCGGCCGGGCCGCGGCCGCGCACGATCCCGCCCATGTCACCTGTTTGCGCCCCGCGTCGGGACACCACTACGCTTCCGGGGTCCCACGCCAGCCGATGACGGGAACGACCCCATGGCATCCTTGCTCCGCACGAAGTCGATCGAGGCCTCGCTGGCCGACGCCGACGAACAGGGCCGCTCGCTCAAGCGCTCCCTGAAGACCTTCGACATCGCCGCGATGGGCATCGCCGTGGCGGTCGGTGCCGGCATCTTCTCGGTCGGTGCGAACGCCGCCGCGAACTTCGCCGGCCCCGGCGTCATCGTGTCGTTCCTGCTCGCCGCCGTCACGTGCGGGCTGGCGATCATGTGCTACGCCGAGTTCGCCTCGACCATCCCCGTCGCCGGCTCGGCGTACACCTTCACGTACGCCACCATGGGCGAGCTGCTCGCGTGGATCGTCGGGTGGGACCTCATCCTCGAGACCCTGACGGCCAGCGCCGTGATCGCGAAGTACTGGGGCATCTACCTCAGCACCGCGTTCGACGTGTTCGGCATCACCCTGCCGAGCACCATCGCGATCGGGCCGATCGGCTTCACCTGGGGCCCGGTGCTCATCGTGGGCGTCTTCACCGCGCTGCTCGCGTTCGGCACCCGTCTGTCCAGCCGCGTGTCCGCGGTGATCACCGTCATCAAGGTCGCGATCGTCCTCTTCGTCATCGTGGTCGGCGCGTTCTTCGTCAAGGCCGCGAACTTCACGCCCTTCATCCCCGCCGCCGAGCCGTCGAAGGGCCCGGAGGGCAGCGTCTGGACCCAGTCGCTCGTCTCCTTCGCCACGGGGTCCGAGCCCGCGCAGTACGGCGTCTTCGGGCTGCTCGCCGCCGCGTCGCTGGTCTTCTTCGCGTTCATCGGCTTCGACGTCGTCGCCACCAGCGCCGAGGAGACCGAGAACCCGCAGAAGACCCTGCCCCGCGGCATCTTCATCGGCCTCGGCATCGTGACGCTGCTCTACGTCGGCGTGAGCATCGTCATCACGGGCATGGTGTCGTACAAGCAGCTCGCGCAGGAGGACGCCCCGTCCCTGGCCTCCGCCTTCGACATCGTCGGACTGCCCTGGGCCGCCGGCATCATCGCGATCGGGTCGCTCATCGGCCTGACCACCGTCGTGATGGTGCTGCTCCTCGGCCTGTCCCGCATCGTCTTCTCGATGAGCCGCGACGGGCTGCTGCCCCGCTGGTTCTCGGTCACGAACCCGAAGACGCAGACGCCCGTCCGGGTGCAGCTCATCGCCGGGATCGTGGTGGCGGTGCTCGCCGGGTTCACGCCGGTCGAGAAGCTCGAGGGCCTGATCAACATCGGCACGCTCTCGGCCTTCGTGCTCGTGTCGATCGGCATCATCGTGCTGCGGAAGTCGCGCCCGGACGCACCGCGGTCCTTCCGTGTGCCGTGGTCGCCCGTGATCCCGATCCTGTCCGCCGTGCTCTGCTTCTGGCTGATGCTCAACCTCGAGGTCGAGACCTGGCTCCGCTTCGTCGTCTGGCTCGTCATCGGCTTCGCGATCTACTTCGGGTACAGCCGCAGCCACAGCCGGGTGGGTCGCCGGGAGCAGTAGGGGCCCGCGGACGCACTGCACCGGGTTCCGGACACAGCACCGCGCGATCGCGTGGTGCTGTGACCGTTTCCCGGTGCGGTGGGCGACGGGTCGCGGCGGCAGGCGGTTCGGTTCGCGGCGCGCGCCGTCAGGCGCCGACGACCAGCAGCACGCCGAACACGAGCATGACGACGGCCACGCACCCGTCGAACACCCGCCAGGTCAGAGGCCGCGCGAACAGCGGTCGGAGCAGCCGCCCGCCGAACCCCAGCGCCCCGAACCACAGGCAGCTCGCCGCCACCGCGCCGACCGTCCACCACCAGCGGTCGTCGACGCCCTGCTGGTTCGCCACGGACCCGAGGAACACCAGCGTGTCCAGGTAGACGTGCGGGTTCGCCCACGTGAAGACGAGCATGGTCAGCACCGCGGTGCGCATGGCGGGTCCCGTCCGGCTGCTCGGGCTGTTCGGGCTGCTCGGGCTGCTCCGGCTGTTCCGGCTGTTCCGGCCTGGAGGCTCGGGCCGGCTCCGCCCCGTCGGCTGCGGCACCGACGCGGTCGCCACGGTCGTGCGCACACGCTCCGCTCCCACCCCCACCACGGCGACCCCGTCGTCCTCGGCCGCGACCCGGATCGCATCGCCCGACGGGCGCAGCGCCCGTCGCGCCGCCAGCACCCCGTACGTCAGCAGGAACGCGGCCCCCACGTACCGGATCACGACGAGCGCCGCGGGGAACCGCTCGACCACGGCCCCGACGCCGAGCACCCCGGCCAGGATGAGCAGCGCGTCCGACACCGCGCACACCAGCACCGCTGCCGCCACCACCCGGACGCGAGCGGTCACGGCCAACCGGAGCAGGTACGTGTTCTGCACGCCGATCGCCACGATGAGGGCGAGTCCGGTGCCGAGGCCGGAGAGTGCGGGGAGCAGGACGGTCACAGGTCGACCGTAGGAGATCCTGCGCGTGTAGGACAGCTCACGTTCCTGTCGGGCCGTAAGCTCGGCTCATGCTCCGCCTCCAGCGTGAACACCTCGAGACACTGC
Organism: Curtobacterium sp. GC_Cur_3; assembly: GCF_026544205.1. GTDB lineage: Bacteria > Actinomycetota > Actinomycetes > Actinomycetales > Microbacteriaceae > Curtobacterium. The sequence goes on along the minus strand of NZ_JALNUI010000005.1, from coordinate 7,115 downwards.
TGACGGCCGTCGACCTCGGGACCTTCGACGCCGCGGCCCGCGCGCTGTCGATCACCCCGTCCGCCGTCTCGCAGCGGATCAAGGCGATGGAGCAGCTCGTCGGCCGGGTCCTGCTGCAGCGGACGACGCCGATCGTGCCGACGGCCGACGGCACCGTCGTGCTGCGGCACGCCCGGCAGGCCCGCCTGCTCGACGAGGAGACGGCGCGGGACCTCGGCGGAGCGGCGACCGACGACGGAGACCGTGTCCCCTCGATCCCGCTCGCGGTGAACGCCGACTCGCTCGGCACGTGGTTCCTCGACGCCCTGGCGGTGGTCCGTCGTGACACCGAGGTGGTCTTCGACCTGCACCGAGCGGACCAGGACCGCACGGCCGAGCTCCTGCGGTCCGGCACGGTGACGGCGGCGGTCACGGCGGAGTCCGATCCCGTGCAGGGCTGCTCGTCCGTGGCGCTCGGCATCGACCGCTACCGCGCGGTGGCCTCGCCGGCGTTCGTCGAGCGGTACCTCAGCGGCGCTGACTCCGAGCGGCGGATGCTGCAGCGGCTCGACCGGGTGCCGCTCGTGGACTACGACCACGACGACGACCTGCAGCAGGGCTTCCTGCGCCGGGTCGTCGGGCACGCGCCCCGGGGTCCTCGCCACTTCGTGCCCACGTCGGCGGACTTCGCCCGCGCGGTGACGCTCGGCTTCGGGTGGGGTCTCCTGCCGGAGGCCCAGTGTCTGGATGCCCTGGAGCAGGGCGCCCTGGTCGAGCTCACGCCCGGTCGTCGGGCTGATGTCGCGCTCTGGTGGCAGCGGTGGAACCTGGCGTCCCCGCTGCTGGAGCGGGTGACCGACGCGGTGCGGGCGACTGCGGCCGAGCGGCTGCACCCGCCGGCGTCCGGTGGGCGTCAGGCGGTGGCGCGGTAGCGCAGGCCGTCCACGAGCAGGGCGACCATGCGCTGGCTCTGCTCCGGGCTGGGCGAGCCGTGGCACAGGTCGCCCACCGCGCGCAGGAGCTGCGGTGCGTCGACGTCGGCGCTGATGGTGCCGGCGGCCGCAGCGGCGTCGAGCAGCCGCGTCAGGGCGTCGCCCAGGCGGCCGATGAAGTAGGCGGGCAGCGCCTCGAACGCGGGGTCGCCCGAGTGCAGTGCGGCGGCGAGCCCCCGCTTCGTCGCGACGAACTCGGTGAACCGCTGGAGCCACAGCGCGAGGGCCTCGTCGGGAGCGTGCGCGGCGGCCAGGTCGTCCGCGGCGTCGGCACAGGCCTCGACCGCGTTCCGGAAGACCGCCACCACCAGGTCTGAGCGCTGGGGGAAGTGTCGGTACAGCGTCCCCACACCGACCCCGGCGTGATCGGCGATCACCTTCGCGGGAGCGTCGACACCGTCGCTGGCGAACACGGCCTTCGCGGCGTCGGTCAGGGCGTCGAGGTTGCGGCGGGCGTCGGCGCGCATGGGGCTCCTGGTCGACGGGTCGGACAACGGGGTCTTGCGTAAACGGAACCGCTTTCCGTATAGTTCCGGAAGGACGTTCCAGTTCGGCCCACGATACGGCACCGCGACTCGGGACGCCATCGACAGGAGGAACCCATGCAGTACCGCACCCTCGGCACCACCGGCGTCCAGGTCAGCCCGTTCGCCCTCGGCGCCATGATGCTCGGCACCGACGGCCGCATCGGCAACGGCGACGAACAGGACTCGATCCGGATCGTGCACCGCGCGCTCGACGCCGGCATCAACCTCATCGACACCGCCGACCGCTACTCGCAGGGCGGGTCGGAGGAGCTCCTCGGCAAGGCGCTGAAGGGCCGACGCGACGACGTCGTCCTCGCGACGAAGTTCAACGGGCCGATGGGCGACGACCCGAACCGGCAGGGCAACTCGCGCCGGTGGATCATGCGTGCCGTCGAGGGCTCCCTGCGCCGCCTGCAGACGGACCACCTCGACCTGTACCAGGCGCACCGTCCGGACGACACGGTCGACCTCGAGGAGACGCTGTCCGCCCTCACCGACTTGGTCCGGAGCGGCAAGGTGCGGATGATCGGTACGTCGGACTTCCCGGCGTCGATGCAGGTCGAGGCGCAGTGGACGTCCGAGCGTCGGGGCCTCGAGCGGTTCCGCACGGAACAGCCGACCTACTCGATCCTCAACCGCGGCATCGAGCGCGAGGTCCTGCCGGTCGCCCAGCGGTACGGCATGGGCACGCTCGTGTGGAGCCCGCTCGCCGGTGGGATGCTGACCGGGCGGTTCCGGAAGGGCCAGGACAGCGACCTGGCGCGCGTCGGCATGTTCCGCCACAACCAGGACGAGCGGCGCATCGACGCCGTCGAGCAGATCGTGGCGCTGTCCGAGGAGACCGGCATCCGGATGACCCACCTGGCCCTGGCGTTCGCGATCGCCCACCCGGGCGTGACGAGCGCGCTGATCGGCCCGCGGTCGATGGAGCAGCTCGACGACCTGCTCGCCGGTGCCGACGTGGTGCTCTCCGACGAGGTGCTCGACCGCCTCGACGCCATCGTCCCGCCGGGCACCGACGTCGGGCGGCTCGACCAGCAGTACGAGCCGCCGGTGATCAGGACGGCAGCGCTCCGTCGTCGTCCCGTCGAGGACCGGCCCGCCGCCGTCTGACCCCGGCCGGAGTCGACGGAACCGTCAGGACTGGCAGCGCGGGCACCAGTAGGTGTCGCGCAGCGTCAGGTCGGACTCGCCGAGCTCACCCCGGCGGATCGGCGTCCGACAGCGCAGGCAGGGCTTGCGCTCGCGGCCGTAGACCCAGAAGCGGCGGCCGGGCCGGTCGACGCCCGTCGTCACGCGGGCGCTGCGGTCGCGGTTCGTCAGGATGAGCCGGTGCGCCAGGGCGATCATCCGCGTGGGGTCCTCGACCTCGCCGGCCGGCCGGGTGGGCAGGACGCCGCGGAGGAAGCAGAGCTCGTTCCGGTAGACGTTCCCGAGGCCCGCGAGCACCCGCTGGTCCAGCAGCGCGAGACCGATCGGCCGAGCGGGGTCGGCGACCAGGTTCGCCTCGGCGACGGCGGCGTCCCAGTCGGGCCCGAGCAGGTCCGGTCCGAGGTACCCGACGATCTCGGACTCCTGGTCGCGGGGCACGACCTCGAGCACCCCGAGGGTGAAGCCGACGGTCGAGACGTCCTCGGCGTCGAGCACGGCCCGGGCCTGGTGCGCGGGACGACGCCAGCGGTCGCCCGGCGCGTAGACGTCCCAGCGGCCCTCCATCTTCAGGTGGGAGTGCACGGTCAGGTCGCCGATCCGGTGCAGGATGTGCTTGCCCCGGGGCACGACCTCGTCCACGGTCCGGCCGACCAGGTCGAGCGTGGCGTACGCCGGCACGCGGAAGTCACTGCGCGTCAGGACCTTGCCGGCCAGCGCCGTGTGCAGGCGGTGCGCGGCGCGGTAGACGGTGTCGCCCTCAGGCACGGAGCCGCACCCCCTGCGGTGTCGCCGTGAAGCCGGCAGCGCGCAGGGCGTCGCCGAACGGGGACTCCAGCACGAAGACGCCGTTCACGCGTTCGACCGAGAGCTTGCCGAGTCCGCTCCGGACGGTCGTGGCGATCGAGGTCGCGGCCGCGGTGAGGTCGGCCGGGTCCTCGGTGAAGGTCAGCACCGACTTGCCGCCGCGCTCGACGTAGACGCCGAGTTCGCCGTCGACGAGCACCACCAGGGCGCCGGCCTTCCGCCCGGGCCGGTGCCCGCGCGCGGTCTTCGCGACCGGTTCCGCGGAAGCGCGAGGAACAGCGACGGCGGAACCGGCGGCCGTGCCGGCGGCAGGCTCGGCACCGTCGGGGTCCGCCATCTCCCCGTCCGTCGGCCACGGCAGCGACGCCCCGTACGGGTTCGCCGGGTCGGTCGCTGCCAGGGTGATGACCTCGCGCACCCGGTCGGGGTTGGCGCGCTCGTCCTCGTCGAGGTCCCTGGCGTAGGTGCGCAGGCGGTCGATCGTCGGGCTGGTCGCGAACTGCGCCGCCCCGAGGCCCTCGATGAAGTACCCGCGGCGTGCCCGACCCGACTCCTCGAACCGAGCGAGGACCCGGTACACGCCGGCGAACCCGCCCCGGACGCCCTCGACCTGCACGGCACCTCGGGTGACCACGCCGTACCGCTCGAGCAGCTGTTCCGCCGTGGCTGCCGCCCGCACGGTGGCGTCGGCCTCGGCGAGCGGCAGCAGCGACCAGCGGCCACCCACGCTGGGCGGCCCGGACTGCGTCGGCAGCGTCGGGCGACGACGACCGCGGTAGGCCCGGGTGCGCGGCGCGGTGGTGCTCTTGGCGCGTCCGCCGAGCATCGCCCGCAGCGGCGCGAACGTGTCGTTCGTGATCTGCCCGCCCCAGACCAGGTCCCAGAGCGCCGTCGTCAGGGCCTGGTCGTCGGTGCTGCCGACGGCTTGCCCGAGCTGCCGGAAGAAGTACGCGCCGCCGCCGGCCAGGGCGCCGAGCACGTCCCGCTGCAGCTCGGTGGTCTCGTCGCCCGAGGGTTCCGCGAGCGTCGTCGCGGCGGTGTCGGCCAGGTGCAGCCGGACCCAGCCGTCGTTGCCGGGCAGGGTGCCGCCGCCGGACCACAGGACCTCGCCGGTGGCGGTGAGTTCGTCGAGCATGCTCGGTGCGTAGTCGGACACCCGGACGGGCAGGACGAGGGACTCCCACGCGCTGGCGGGCAGGGCGACGCCGGCGAGCTGGTCGATGACCTGGAGCACACCGTCGATCCCGCGCAGACCGCCGCGGGTGCCGGGCGTGCGGACGTGCTGCCACGCGGGCAGGAACCGGGCGAGGGTGTCCGGGGAGACCGGCTCGACCTCGTGCCGGAGCGCGGCGAGTGACCGCGTGCGGATCCGGCGCAGCACCTCGGCGTCGCACCACTCGGCGCCCTGGCGGTCGGGGCGGAACTCGCCCTCGACCAGGCGGCGGTCGGCGACCAGACGGCGCAGGGTGTCCTGCACGACGGCGATGCCGAGTCCGAGGCGCGAGGCGGCGTCCTGCGCGGCGAACGGCCCGTGCGACCGGGCGTACCGGCCCACCAGGTCGCCGAGCGGGTCGGCGACGGGTTCGATGAACGCGGTGGGGACGCCGATCGGCAGCGGGACCCCGAGGGCGTCGCGGAGCCGGGCGGCGTCCTCGATCACGGCCCAGCGGGTGGCCCCGGCGTGGGAGAACGACAGGACCCGGCGGTCACGTTCGAGTGCCTCGAGCGTGGTGCGCAGGGTCTCCCGCGCGGCCGGGCGTTCCTCGTCCGTCGCCGTGGCGAGCCAGCTGCGGTCGACGGCTTCGTCGAGGTCGATCGCACCGACCAGGCGCAGGACGTCGACCAGGCCCTCGGTGTCCCGGGCCCGGCGGTCCGGCGAGAGCCGCTGCAGGTCCTGCTCGGTCGACGCGATCACGGCCGGGTCGAGCAGTTCGCGGAGCTCCGCGCGACCGAGCAGCTCGCTGAGGAGCGTCGAGTCGAGCGAGAGTGCCGCTGCCCGGCGTTCGGCCAGCGGGGAGTCGCCCTCGTACATGAAGGCGGCGACGTACCCGAACAGCAGCGAGCGGGCGAAGGGAGACGGGGTCGCGGTCTCGCTCTCGACCAGCCGGATGCCGCGCCGGGCGATCTCGTCCGCGATGCCGAGCAGCGCCGGCACGTCGTAGACGTCCTGCAGGACCTCGCGCACGGTCTCGAGCACGATCGGGAAGGTCGGGTACTTCTGGGCGACCTCGAGCAGCTGGGACGCCCGCTGCCGCTGCTGCCACAGCGGGGAGCGTCGGCCCGGGTCGCGGCGGGGGAGCAGCAGCGCGCGGGCGGCGCACTCGCGGAACCGTGCGGCGAACAGGGCCGAACCGCCGACCTCGTCCGTGACCACGGCCTCGAGGTCGTCCCGCTCGAAGACGAACAGGTCGGCCCCGGGCGGCTCGGCGTCGGTCTCGGGGATGCGCACCACGATGCCGTCGTCCGCGGCCATCGCGTCGCCGTCGATGCCGTGCCGTTCGCGGAGCCGTGCGGCGACCGCGAGGGCCCACGGCGCGTGGACCTGCATGCCGTACGGGGAGTGCAGGATCAGGCGCCAGTCGCCGAGCTCGTCGCGGAAGCGCTCGACCACGAGCGTGGTGTCGTTCGGCACGTGCCCGGTGGCAGCCCGCTGCTCACGCAGGAAGGTCAGGAGGTTCGTGACGGCACGCTCGTCGAGTCCACCGGCGGACACCCGGGCACGGGCATCGGCGTCGGAGGCGGACTCGACCTCCCTGATGTAGGCCCCGGTCGCGCGCCCGAGCTCGGCGGGGCGCCCGATGCCGTCGCCCTTCCAGAACGGCACCCGGCCGGGCTGCCCGAACGCCGGGCTGACGATCACGCGGTCGTGTGTGATCTCCTCGATGCGCCAGCTGGTGGCACCGAGCGCGAAGACGTCGCCGACGCGGGACTCGTAGACCATCTCCTCGTCGAGCTCGCCGACGCGGGATGCCTTCTCGCCGACCATGAACACCCCGAACATGCCGCGGTCGGGGATCGTGCCACCGCTCGTCACGGCGAGGCGCTGTGCGCCGGGACGCCCGGTGAGCGTGCCGTGGACGCGGTCCCAGACCAGGCGGGGACGGAGCTCGGCGAACTCGTCGCTCGGGTACCGCCCCGTGATCAGGTCGAGCGTGGCGTCGAACGCCGAGCGGGGCAGGCCGCTGAACGGGGCACTGCGGCGCACGAGCTCGAACCAGTGCTCGACGTCGAGGGTGTCGACGGCCCCGGCGGCGACGGTGTGCTGCGCCAGGACGTCGAGGGGGTTCGCGGGCACCGAGATGGACTCGATCTGCCCGGACACCATGCGCTCGACGGTGACGGCGCTGTGCACGAGGTCGGCGCGGTGCTTCGGGAAGAGGACCCCTCGGGAGATCTCCCCGACCTGGTGCCCGGCGCGGCCGACGCGCTGCAGGCCGCTGGCGACCGACGGCGGGGCCTCGACCTGCACGACCAGGTCGACCTCGCCCATGTCGATGCCGAGCTCGAGCGAACTCGTCGCGACGACGCACCGCAGGCGGCCGGACTTCAGGTCGTCCTCGATGATGGCGCGCTGGTCCTTGGACACGGAGCCGTGGTGGGCCCGCGCGAGCACGGGGACGGCGCCGGCGGTCTGCCCGGACGCGCCGATCATCTCCGCCGG
>NZ_JALNUI010000049.1 GCF_026544205.1 Curtobacterium sp. GC_Cur_3 | reverse complement strand
TCGCCTAGCACGCCGCAACGAACACGGCTTTGTACTCCGACGCAATCGGCTTCGTCTCCACTGCGGGCGGGCCTCATCGGAGTGGATTACCTGACCGTTGCGATGTCCCGGGGTGGAGCGGTCAGGCGGTGCCGCTCAGGACATGAGCCGCGTAAATGCAATCCGATCACTGACAGCCGACGCGGCTTGAGCGCGGGCGGCTGTTGCTGACGAAGTCCTGGTCTGTCGGCTGGGTCTGCTGTCCGGGGTTGTGCGCTTCTGCCGGCATGCTTCGCGGTGGGGGAGCAGTAGCGAGCGCGACCGCAGACGGGCCGCGCCGGAGCCTGCCTGTGAGTATCTCCGCGGCGCCGTCGTTGTCGGGTAGCAAGGGCACGACACTGGCGCGCTTGCTTTCTGACGTGGGTTGGCGGCCGACACACGCGATCACCTTGTCGGGATGACGAGTCAGCAGCTCGTGGCGCTACGGAAGGCGCTGGCGACTGCCACCGGACGGCGCAGCCTGGGCGTCGCTACCCGGGAACGTTGAGGGCGGCTTCTGCCTCAGGCGCCTTCACCGCTCCGGTCCTGGTGGACAGCGGTCTCGCCGTCGGTTGCCGCCGAGACTGCGGCCGTGGGGATGACGAGGACCCGATCGATGACGTCGCGGGCGACGACGGCGATTCGGGACTGGTGGGCGCGGGCGTGGGAACGAAGCAGCGTGAACGCGGCGTCGAGGTCGATCTGGTGCGTGTGAGCGAGGTAGCCCTTGGCCTGCTCGATGACGACTCGGCTGTCCAGCGCGTGTTGCAACTGTGTCTGTACCAGCACGGCGTGTTCGGCGGTGCGCTGTTGCAGGATACTGATCGTCGCGACGTCTGTGAGCGCGCGGAGGGCGATCGCGACCTCTTCGTTGAGCGCTCCCTCGGTCTCGCGGAACAGATTCATGGAACCGAGCGTCGTCGCTCGAAGTCGAAGGGGCACTGAGTAGACGCCGACATAGCCAAGGTCCGCGGATGCGGCGGCAAAGTGCGGCCAACGGCGCTGCATCTCCTCACGATCCCGGACCGAGACCGTCTGTCCGGTCATGAACGCCTCGATGCACGGGCCCTCACCCGTGTCGAGCTGCATCAGGCCGATGAAGTTGCTGCGCTCGCTGGTCGAGGCGATGACCTCGAGCTTGTGTTGCTGGTCCGCGAGCAATATCCCAGCTCCTGAAGCAGGAAACAGCTCGACAGCATTGTCGACCAAGGACTGCAGGACCTCGACGACGTCGTAGTCCGAGACGAGTGTGTCGGTGAGTGTGACGAACGTGTCGACCAGCTGCTGTTCTCGAGTTCGCGTCATAGCGGTTTCTTTCCCTAGGAGTTGAACGTGTCGTGGTCGGGGAGGTCGATTCTCCGGGTGACGATGTCGGAGGAGAGACCTTGGACACTGCGGTCGGCCGTGTAGGCGAACGCACGCAGTAGGAGTAGCGCGTCGTCGACGGTGACGCCCGCTTGCGCGGCGAGCATCCCGGAGGCTTGGTGCACCGCCCGGCGGGAGTACCGGCCCGCCTCTTGTTCCTGTACCGGGTCGGCGCTCTCGGCACGTAGCAGGGCGCGGCGCAGCACGAATCTGGCCACAAGGTCCGTCATGACGCTTGCGTACTGGACGGCGGCAGCTGGAAACGTGACAGCGTTTCGGTCGTACATGTCCACTGCCCCGATGCTGAGCGCGCCGACGTGCATCGGGAAGGCGAACACCGAGCCCACGTGCGTCTCGCGCATCGCCATGAGCGCGATCGGCCAGCGTGCTGATCCCGACGTCTGTAGGCGCGGTTCGAGGACTGGTACGTGGGAGCGCATCGCCTCCCAGGCGGGTCCCTCGCCCAGATCGATCTGTATCTCGTCCCATCGCGCAGCGGGGGCGCCGCTGGCGGTCACGGTTTCTGAACCGAAGGGATCGCCGAGAGTGGAGATGGCGGCATGGCGCACCGGGAACACGGACAGGAACGGCTCACACAGATCACCGTCACCGCCGGCACGCTGTAGCGCGGCCACTGCGGCCGGGAAGTCGCCGCCGCTCATGGCTGTGCTTCGCGAGACGACGGGCTGTGAGCCGCTGGATTCGCTGGCGAGTGCATGACGGGCCTCCAAGTCAGAGCGAGGTGCGGAGGTCCGGGCAAGCCACGCAACGCAGACGATACACGTACGACACAGCCCAGTGTCGAAACACGAGCGAAAGTCTTCCGGCCTTGCGCGGAGGCGGCATGCCGCTCTAGCGTGGCGGACACGCTGCCCCAGTCCTTGGTCGCCGAAATACCTCGTCAGTTTCGTTGACGAACCGGGGCGATCCCAACAGGCAGCATCTCGCGCGTCAGCGCTCGGCTGCCTTGTGCTGCCGGTCGGGCGGCGACCCGAACTCTTGCTCAACCGGCAGTCCTCACTGCAGCCGTGGCACGGTGGATGGCTTCAGCACGCGACCACGGCCCCCGACTGCGCGCGCGTGCGTTCGGCCGTGCTGCACGCTCGGGGGAGCGGCAGAGATGGGCCCAGGAGCGAACAGGCACATGCCTCATCCACCGGAACTGACATAAGGTACATTATCGGCTCGTGGTCGCGCCGAGCTAAAGCGGTGCTCGCGTCTCACAGATGGCTCGATCGGCACTTCCCGCGAGGATCGGGATGACGTCGGCGGAGTCGGTCAGCTTATGAGGGGAGTTCGGGAGCTGGGTAGGCGTCCCAGCCGCCCGTGCCGCCGCCGTCGCGGGCTTCGGCGGCGAGCTGGCGGCGGATGTATGCACCGAGGTACGGCAGAGAGAACTGGACGTACCCGTGTCCGGCAGCGTGGACGTATCCGCTGTCGATGAGGCGCTTCTTGTACACCTGGACGTAGGCGTCCGAGACGTCCATGCGCTTCACGATGTCGGCGACCTTGGTGCGGTCGTCGTCTTCCGCCATGGCGTTGAGGAACTTCTGGTCGACGTCGGAGAGATCACCGTAGACGCGGCTGATGACTCGACTCTCCACCGCCTTGATCGCCTTGTCGTGCGCGATGGTGGCGTCGGCGAGGGTGATAGTGGGCACGTTCGAGTTGTTGCGCCATGCGTAGTCGCCGGCCAGCTGCACCAGGTACGGGTACCCCTGGGACAGGGAGACGAGCCTGGTGAGCGCCTCCTCTTCAATGCGGCGCCCACCGATGGCGGCGGTCTCGATGAACACGCGACGGGTCTCCCCCGCCGACAGGCGCTCGAACTCGACTTCGCGCGAGCGCCGGAGGAAGGTGGTGTGCTCCTCCGCGAGGAGGGCGTCCAAGCTGACCTTGACCCCGGCGAAGACGACCATGATCTGCGCGCCGTCTTCGAGCGCATGGGAAATCTGCAGGGCGAATCGGCTGAGCTCACGGAGGCGGACCTTGCCGGAGGAGACCTCGTCGATGGTGATGAGGATGCCCCCGCTCGCGCCGAGGGCGGACGACAGAGCGACGAGGTCGGAGCGGAGCTGCGGTTTGACGGTGCGGTCTCGGTTGACGTACTCGATCTCGGCGTTGAACTCCCAGACTCCGAATGACGTTAGTCGCGTCCGACTCTCGGGAGTCATGGCGTTGATGAGAGCAGGGATGGTGGAATCCATCACTCGCCCCATGAGTCCCGCGCTGGCGTCGTCGCTGATGACCAGCCATCCCGCGTCACGGGCGTCGTCTTGCAAGGTAGTGATGAAGGAGGTCTTGCCGGCACCGCGCAGCCCCGAAACCAGAACGGAATGGTTCTCTCCGAAGTCGAGGGTGTCGAACACGGCTCGGAGCTCCGTGAACTCCTCCCCGTGCCCGCCGAAGATGGCAGGCTTCTTGCCATAGCCCGGAGTGAACGGACTAGGGGCAGTGTCAGCCATCTCGACCTCCAGATCGTTATTCATTTTATTCTATCTGCAGGCCGACGCGCGAGTACTGCTCTTCACTTCGAGGAGGACTCCCCCAAGGAGCTCCGGGGTGTCGCAGACCTTACCCCCGGCGACCGCCTCAAGGCGTCTCCGCGAGGAAGGGTGCCTGCCGGAGGCTCACAGCGTCAAGCAATCTCTGACATAATCTATATTATCGGCACTTGCCGTGGGGCCCGGGCGGCGTCGCGGACACTGCCCACTGCCGCCGGTGCCTCCGGTTCTTCAACGCGTGAGGCGAGCGCTCAAGAGTTCCTTGCGCAGGTCGTCCTTCCAGTTGGTTCCTGGGTACTGGACGTAGCCGAGGCCAGCGAGATCCGACGGTCGTTCCACATCCTTGTTGACGACGACGATGCGCTTGCGGCCGAGCTTGCCGATGAAGTAGCCGAGCTCGAGCACAACATTCTGTCGCGCACGAGGTTTCGGCGGAGAACCAGCGTCATGCTCCGCAGCCATTTGACCAACGTCGTCGGGTGTAAGCAAGACGATCACATAGGAAGACGCCTCGCCGTAGCTCTCAAATTTCTCGATGATTGTCTGGCCTTCAGATGCCTCCTCAGCGAGAGAAATCGGCATCACTCCTGTTTCCCGATGCACGTACACGCGGATGGAGTTCAGCGCCGCTTCGTCGTGGCCGTGCACTATGAAGATGCGTTCGTTGGCTGCGAACGGGTTGATCGGCAGTTTCGCCGGCGCCGCTGCAATTGCGCCAGATGGCGCGGCGACGGTCGTCGAGACATCCCATGGCTCATCGAGCACGGGGCTTCGGTAGCCCTCGTTGGTCGACGACTGCGCCGCTGGGCTTTGGTGACCCTCGTTGGTCGTACCACTGGGGAAGAAGACTTCTACGGGTCGTTCAGCCTCGACGGTAGCGGCGTCCGACCACGCAGGCGGGATCTCGGAGCGGTCGCGCGCAGACAGATATTCATCGAACAGTCGTTTCGTCCGCGCGGGAGCATTTTCCCTGGTCCAAGCGGGAAGGTCGGGCATTGCATCCGCGAGCAGTTCCATTCGCTCGGTTTCTGAGGCGCCCGGTTCGACTCCCTCCTCGAGGATGAGCGCAAGGGCACCGAGGGCCGCGTCTGGGTAGTCAGGGTCTCCGAAACTCAGCGAGCGGTACAGCCTAGGGTGCGAATTCAGAATGTCGGACGTACCGGTTTCGCGACCGAAGTCGCGCCACTCCTGTTCCTCCCACCGCTGAGCGGTGTAGTAACCAGCAGCGGCCTGCAACGGATCGGGTCGAGCCATGAGAAGAGCATACGTTCGCGCATGAGGACGGCGGGTCGGGTGTCAGAAACGATCGTTTCTGACGGCCCGACGATGACGAGCGCACCCCACATTCCCGTTTGGGGGGTCCCGGTTCGGGGGTGTTGCTCGGTAGGTTCCGATTAACCCTCATCTGAGCCGACGTCATGGTCGACGGGCGGTGCGGGCGTTTCACGCCTTACGAGCGGTCGTCCTGGGGGACGCCGAGCCCTCTCGCGCACCATCTCTGTGTCGTCACTTGTTCTAGGGGAACCCGTGCTTCTTGCTCCACGCCGCCCTGCGGCTCATTCATCCTTCGGTTGGAAGGTCGCACTCGTCGGCGCGGTCAGCGTCGCGCTCGTCGGGGGCGTCGCGCAGACCGCGCACGCAGCGATCCCGACCGGCCCCACCACGACCGGCCTGACCGGGTCCCGCCCGTCAGCCACGACACTGCCGTTCACCGTGTCGGATCAGGTTGGCGTCGCCGTCGACGTCGCGACCGGGAACCTCGAAGTGACCACCGCGGGGCTGACCCTGCCGGGCGTGAACGGCACGAACGCGATCGCGCAGACCTACAACTCCCTCGGCTGGCAGGGGGCCAGCTCGAGCACGCAGCAGGCCGCCCGGTGGTCGACCGGTATCGCCGGCGCTGGCACATTCGCCTCCGGCGCGTCCGGGTCCGTAATCTACACAGATGCGGACGGGGCAACGTGGAAGTTCGCCGCGGCGACGTCGACAACGTTCACCCCGCCGGCCGGGTTCCTCCGAACGCTGACGGCGTCAGGGACGACGAACCCGATCTACACGATGACCGACCCGGCGACGGGGCAGGTCATCACCTCCAACGTCAACGGCCTTCCGGTGTCGGTCGCGGACCGCAACGGCAACACCGTGTCCATCACAAACACTCTCAACGTGCCGACCTCGATCGTCAGCACTGCTGGCACCATGGGTGCGAGGACGGGGACGGGAGCGTACGACTCGTCGTCGAGGACGTACACGCTCACTCAGACCGTTTCTCCCGGTGTGCGTGTGGTGCGGTGGGTGAAGGATGCCAACGGCAACCTGACCTCCTTCATCGATGCCACCAGCAGGACCACCTCGTTCACGTACTCGGGTGCCGACCTGACGGGGATCACGAGTCCGACGGGTGCGACGACGACGATCAGCTACTCCGGGACCACCCACAAGGTGGCTCAGGTGGTGCAGTCCAACAGCGTCACTGGGGCGGCGGGGGATGCCACGACCAGGCTCAGCTACGCGTCGACGACGTCGACGCTGGTCGCAGGCCCGAACACAGACACCGCGTCCGCAGTCGCCGCGGTCCCGCACACCACGTACACGATCAACCCCACCCAGCGCCTCGTGACCGCAGCCACCGACGCTGCCGGCCGGGCACGGTCAACGAAGTACAACGCGAACTCGCAGCCGACGTCGTCGACGATCGGGTCCGGTTCCACGCCGACCTCGACCGCGGAGTACGGGGCGAACAGTGGCCAGTCGCTGACGAAGGTCGCTTCCGCTGGCGGCGCGTCGCAGTCCCTGGGCTACAACGCTTCCCCGGCGGCCACGGCCTACCTGCCTGCAACGAGCACCGATGACGCCAGTAACGCCACGCAGCTCGGGTACGACCCCGTCGGGAACCCGACCACCAGTGCCACCGGGTCCGGTGCCACCGCGGCGACCTCGACACTGGTGTACACGGCCGGTCAGGTCACCAGCGCGACTGCTCCCGGCAACGGGACCAACAAGACCACCTACAGCTACACGAACAAGCAGCTCACCGGTGTCACCCCCGTCACCTTCACCCCGACCGCTGGATCCGCAGCCCTCGGTGCTCGCACCTACTCGTACGAGCTCCTGGGACGGATCGCCTCCGCAACGGATGGCGCCAATCGGACCACGTCCTACACGTACGACCGAGACAGCCGAGTGCTGACCACCAGCTTCTCCGATGGCACTCCGACCGTCACGAACACCTACGACGCCGTCGGCAACCTGCTCACCCAGGCCTCCGGGGGTGGGACGATCACGAATACCTACGACCAGCTCGGTCACCTCCTCACCACGGCGAACACGGCGAACGGTTCGGTCAGCTACGGCTACGACAAGGCCGGTAACCAGACCTCTTACACCGGCCCCGACGGCACCATTACCTCCGCGTATGACGACTCGGGTGTGCTGGCCTCGACGACGACCCCGTCGACCTCGAGCGCTGGCACGCAGCAGTTCCACTTCGTCACCGATAGCAACGGCCGCCGCACCGACACGTACACGGACGCCAACGCCGACAACAGCACCTGGGCCAGCCACATCCACACCGACTACGACGCCAGCGGTCGCCTCACCGGCACCCAGGGCTTCGTCGGACCGTCCTCGGCCGACAACCGGAAGATCTACGACCTCTTCTACTGCTACAACGCCACCAGCGCAGCACCCACCTGCGGCACCACCACCACCAACGACCGCTCCAAGGTCCAGTGGGTTGTCGACATCATGACCGGGCAGACCACCACCTACACGTACGACAACCGGGCCCGGATCACGAAGGCCGTCACTGCCGGCGGTGGCACCTCGACCGCTGGGACGTGGGACTACACGTACGACATCCGCGGGAACCGCACCAGCTCGAAGTTCACCGACAGCAACGGCACCGTCACGAGTAACCAGTCTGTGACCTTCAACGCGGCGAACCAGATCAGCACCGCCGGGTACGCGTACGACGGTGCCGGGAACCTGACCGCGGCGCCGGAGTACACGTTCACGTACAACGGTGCGGAGCAGATGACCTCCGCCGTGCACAACGGCTCCCAGACCACCACGTACACGTACGCGGGCGCTGACCAGAAGTCGCTGCTCTCCCTTTCCACCAGCGGTGGGGACACGCGGACGTACATGTACGGGCGGGCTGATCAGAACGGCAACCCGACCCTGGTCACCTCCACCCGCAACGGACAGCGTGCGAACGTGGTCAACGACGCGAAGACCGGGCAGCCCATCGCCCTGGCCACCCCGTCCTACGTGACCGGGCTCTACGCCTACGACGGCACCGGAAACCCCTTCGCCCTCCTGGTCGACAACCCCGCCGCGTTCTCCAACAGCGTCGACCCGTACGGCACCGAAACCGTCAGCTACGACGGCGGCGGCGACGGACTCCCCTCCAACCCGTTTGCGTTCAAGGCCGGTATCGATGACTTCTCCACCGGACTCGTGAAGTTCGGGCTCCGCTGGTACAACCCCTACATCGGCGCCTGGACACAGCAAGACACCCTTGACAGCCCCCTCGACCCCAGTAACGGCAACCGCTACGCTTACGCTGCGAGCGACCCGATCAACGGGTCTGACCCAAGCGGGTTGGCCTACTGCTCTTCGAGCGTAGGTTGCTACATCGGGACTGACGGGAAGCAGCACACAGGAACTGGACCGACGCCAACCGATGCTCAGCAACGGGGAACTCAAGCCTGTGCCATAAGCCTTGGTATCGCCATTTTCACGCCCGCTGCCCCGCTCGGACTAGCCTTCGCAATTGGAGCAGCCGGGGGCCTGTGTGGTTATACCGCTTGAGGAGATAATGAAAATCACTAAGCTAATTGCTCGGCAATCGCCAGGTGCAACAGCATTTTTCGCAGTGGCCTTCACGGCTATTGGCGTATTCCTCGCCGTGAACTCAATGACCGTTGCCGCGGTGATTGCTTTTGTGGTAGCCCTTCTAAGCCTTGTCGGCCTTCTGCTCCAGATTTCGGAACATCGACGCCGATGACGGAAGTAGAGACGCCTAGCCCGCAATGGGCGAGGCGTCTCTATTTGCCAGATATTGTTTTATACTCGCTCGCGTCTAAGTGATCGACGTGCGGCTCTGCTCAATCCAACTTCCGTTGCGGCTCCTCCGACGCACTCAACGGATGCGATGGCTCGTTCCAGCCCGTTGACGGCATCGGGAGGCGCGCAAACGTGAAGCTGAGATCGCGAAGAGTTAGATTCAGTGACCGGGATTTTCATCCCCTGCGGACTCTCGTTCGTAATCGGCGGCACTCATCTGCTCCCCGCCAGCCGCGACGTGAGCACTGCCACGTCCGTACTGTCACCACAGGAGGCGTGCAGGGTCTGCTATGCAGATCATCCCGCAGGCCCAGCTCCTTCACCCCGACTCCCCCGGTAGGTCAAAACAGACGGCTCTGATCGGTGACCCCGTTGGGTGGGACACCGAGATAGCGAGCACGTTGCAGTTGACCGTTCTCTAGCACGGCACGCGGCTACTCTGCCGCGGGAGGACGGCCTCGCGCGTCAGCGCTCGAGACCGTCGTCGCCACGAGACACGTCCGGCGCCGGTGACGAGTCCAACGTGAGAGAGCTATCGGCGTTGGCCGACGTCGGCACTTCGTCGGGGTCGATACCAGCCTGGCGGAGTATCTCGCGGTCTCGCAGCTCGAACTCGTCGTACTTGCCGGCGTGCCCGGTCGCGGCGATCCCGTCGGCATCGGTCTGCCCCTCGCCGGCTCTCGACGCCGTCTCGGCCGCCGTCTCGTCGCGGCCGTCGAACGTGATGGCGGCGGTGTTGGCGGCGGCCTGGCTTTCGATGGCCGCGGTCGCCGCCGCGCCGAGCGCGGCACCCTCGGCAAGTGCGGTTGCGTCGCCGTCGCGTTGCTCGGGGTTCGGGTACCGCGACGCCAAACGGTCGTTCCGCTCTTGCTCGCGCGCCGCCTCCCGTTCGGCCTGCTCACGCTGTCGGTCGGTCGTGCGCTGGGCCTCGCGGGCGGCGAAGTCGCGCTCGCGTTCGGCCTTCCGCTGGGTCTCCTGCAGCTGCCGGCGACGTTCGTCCGCGGCGCGCTGCGCCTGGCGGGCAATCTCTGAGGTGATGGTCTGCCCTGCCCGGCCTGCCTGGCGGCCAACGTGCTCGAGTGTCTCGTCGAGGGGATCGCTCATGATGGTTCCTTCCTGTGCGGTGGGAGACGACGCCGCAGCCACCGGAGTGGTCTCGGCGCCGGCCGTGGTCGCGGCTGCGGGCTCGGTGGTGGTCTCGGCGACGACGTCGGTGGCCGTGGCCACCGCCGTCGACGTCGCCTGCTGCACGGCTTCGGCGGCCAAGGCGAGGGCGGTCCGTGCCGCGGCCGACTGCTCGGCTGCGTGGGCGGCGTAGTGCTCTCGGGTGGACTCAGCCACCTCGGGTGCAGTCGACAGCGCGGCCGCCTTGTGGAGCGCGGTCACGCGTTCCTGCAGCCGGTCAGCGACGGGGTTGCCGCGGAGCTTGTCTGGGATGGCCTGCGGCTCGGACGGGTCGATGCGGCACTTCGTGCGGAGGACGTCGACCTCGGCCGCGGTGCGGTGCCAGTCGAACATGCGCCACGGCTCCGACGGGAGACGTCCGAGATCCTGCGTCCATGCCGACTGCTCGAGGGCGAGGTCTGCGCCCCGCTCGCGGAGGCGGATGCCGATGTAGTGGTGCCGTTCCGCGAGGTGGTCGCGCCACTCCGCGGGGAGGAGTTCGTCCTGGTGTCGGCGGCCGTCGGCGATCCACGCCGGGACGCCGTCGACGGGCTCTCGGTCCACGAGGAGGACGGTCGGCTGGCCGATCCCCTCGAGGGCCTGCTCGATGCGCCAGTGCAGCACCGCGGGGACGTCGTCGGCGGTGCCGAGCTCACGCTGCTGGTAGGCGTCCTGCAGCGTCGCGATGGGGTCGTGGCCGTAGTCCTCCGCGTGCCGGAGCGAGGCCGCGAGGGCACCCCATGACTGCTGCCCCGCGAGCGACGTTGCAACGTCTGCGCCGAGGGCGCGGGTGACGATCGCGCCGGCGCGGAGCTCGTCGGCGCGGGTGGCGACGTCGGCGTGCTGGTCGATGAGCGTGACGAGGTCCTCGACGCGGTCCTGCTCGGCGCGGATCGTCTCGTGCGCGGACAGCATCCGCTCCAAGCGGGCGGCGATCTGCTCGAGGGCGTCGGGGATGGTCGCGGCGTCGTCGAGGGCGAGGTAAAGGCGGTTGCTTTCCTTGCCGCGGGACAGGGCCGTGTAGGCGTCCTCGCGGCTCATGGTGGCGTCGCCGAGGACGTGGGTGTTGTCGGTGGTGAGGCCCTGGGAGCGGCTGATGGTGCGGGCGTAGCCGACCTCGACGTGGCGGCTGACGTACCCGGCGGGGAGCTGGATTACGGCGCCGTGCTCGGCGTGGGCCACGTCGAGGGCGCCGTCGTCGCGGATCCCGGTGACGGTCCACAGGTCGCCGTTTTTGACCCGGTCGCGGCCGCCCTGGATGCGCAGGTCCGAGTCGTTGCGGCGGGTGACGATGGTGTCACCGACGTGGGCGGCGAGACCGTCGCGCAAGGGCACCGACCGGGAGGTGTCGAGGTCACCGGTGGAGATGCGGTACGCCTGTGCGCGGGCGTTGAGGTCCGCGACGGCCGTTGCGGTCGGGGCGAGCATCAGGGATCGCACGCCGGCGTTGGTGTCGTGTTGCCAGCCCTCGAACACGGCGGCGGTCATCCGCTCGCTGTCGCCGCCGACGACGCGGCCGTTGTCCTGGTACCAGGAGAACGGATCTCCCGGGCGCATGGGGTCGCGGAGCCGGAGGGACGCTTCGGCTTCGTCGGCGTCGCGGAACCGGTGCACGTGCTCGAGCTGCACGGAGCCGACCTCGCGGTCGATGAGGCGCAGTACGCCGCCGGCCTCGACGGCGGAGAGTTGGCGGTCGTCGCCGATGCCGCGGACCACGGCGCCGTATTCGGAGGCGATCGCGCGGACGTCGTCGAGGCGGAACGTGCCGGCCATGCCGGCTTCGTCGACCACGATCACATCTCCCGGCTTGAGGGC
This sequence comes from Curtobacterium sp. GC_Cur_3, assembly GCF_026544205.1. Classification (GTDB taxonomy): domain Bacteria; phylum Actinomycetota; class Actinomycetes; order Actinomycetales; family Microbacteriaceae; genus Curtobacterium. Next base: position 6,860 of record NZ_JALNUI010000049.1, on the reverse strand, counting down.
GTACTTCTCCGGGACATCAGACCCGCCCGCCTCGTCCTGCTGGTGGGCGACGATGAAGGCGTGGATGGTGGTCGCGTCGATCCCGACGGCTTCGGACAGGACTGACGCTGCCGGGGCGGACGGGGCGAGGCCGATCATTCGAACGCCGCCCGCGGTGAGTGCGGCGCCCGCGAGCTTGAGGGCGGTCGTCTTGCCGGCGCCGGCGGGCCCGATGCCCATGAGTAGCTCTCGGTCGGACGTGGCGAACGCTTTCGCGAGGTCCCGCTGCCCCTGATCGAGCGGGCCGTCGTAGGCGGCCGCGACGCGCTCGAACACGTCGACGGCCACGGGCGCCATCGTTCGTGCTCGGGCCGCACCGAGGAGACGGTCCTCGGCCGCGAGGATCGCACCGGAGGTGTAGACGGTCTTGCCCTTGTGCTCGAAGACCGACTCGCCGTCCGAGCGCGTCAGCGGCGTGAACGCACCGTGCAGGGAGGGCGGGGTGAGCGAGATCGAGGAGTGCAGGGCGGACTTCGCGACCTGCTGCACGAGGGGCGCGGCGACGTCCTGGTCCGGGATGATGGCGGCGAGCTGGCGGCGGGCTTCGGCCTCGATGACGCCGGCGCCCCACACTGAGTACCGCTCCTCGACGGCGGTGAGGACGAGGGCGGCGCGCTCGTCGACGTCGACCGTCGGCGTGCCAAACCCGTCGCGGGCCCGGACCTCGGCGATGCGGCGGGCGTTCGGGAGGACCTGGTCGGCGCGGTCCTGCCCGACGCGCGCGACGGCTTCATCGTGGGTGGCTTGCGGGGAGCGTCCGTGCTCCTTCTGCGGGCGAGTCTCCAACGTCGCCTGCTGAGCGATCTTGATCTGTGCCTTGGTGTCGGGGGCGCGGCCGTGGTCCCGCTGGTACTCCGCGGTGAGGCGTCCGACCTGATCGCGGATCGATGCCGACCGCGAGGAGAACGTGTCGATCAGGTCGGTGTCGACGCCGGCTATCTCCATCACGGGGCGCTTGCCGGCAGACACCGTGCGGGCCTCGGTGGTGACGTCGAGTGCCTTCGTGACCTCGGACATGATGGCGGCGTTGTAGAACTCCGAGATGGGCACGTTCATGCGGTGGAGGAGCTTCGAGTCGATGGTGCGCCACTTGCCGTCGGAGCCCTGGACCTTGTTCGCGACCACGAGGTGGTCGTGCAGCTGCGGGTCACCGTTTCGGGACTCGAAGTGCCGGAACGCGGTTACTGCGACGCCGCCCTCGACCTCGATCTGCTCGACACCGTTCGTGCCAGCGCGGGTCGCTAGCGCCTCCCGCTCGAGGTAGCGAATGGTCGACGCTACGGCGCGGTCCTGCGCCTGCTCGATCGCCGTGCGGGTGTCGTTGTCTCCGAGTGCCCAGAGCACGGAGACGCTCTTGGCGGGAGAGCAGACCAGGTCGAACCCGGCAACGGCCTGCTGGTCAGGACGGGTCGCTGCGGTGATGAAACGGCCGAGCTCTTCCTTGTCAGCGGGCTCGCGGCCCTTTGCGTTACGGAACGCTTGCGCGCCCTCACGGGAGCGAATCAGGCGCCGCTCCTCGGTATTGGGCTCGTGGCCCTGCACCCGCTGGAAGGCCTGGTAGCCGGCATGGATGCGCCCCTGCAGCGTGTTCTCGTCGGCCTTGTACACGTAGTAGGACCGGCCCAGTTTCGCGGCCTCCTGCGCCTGCTTACCGGTCATCCCAGACGCAAGAGCATCGGCAATGATGCGGTCCGCGTCGGGGTGCAGGCCCTCACCGAAGAGGGCTTTCATCTGGTCCTCGGTGACGGTGCCGGTGACGCCGAGGACGGCGGCGCCGCCGCCCATCCAACGGCCGGGAGGGTTACCGTCGGCGGTGTAGTAGTCACTGAGCTCACGGTCGTGGTCGCGGCGGGCATCGCCGGTAGCGACCTCGGACGTGTAGTAGGTGTACCCGTCGCCGGCAGAGAGGACGTGCATGGTCATCATGCGCTGTCACCGCCGGTCTCGGGGCCGTTCAGGCCGCGCTCGACCCAGCCGTGGTGCGGGCTGGTGGCGGTGCGCATGGGGCGAGTCTAGCCGAATTCATTTGTAATGCCTGAGGTGTGACGCGTTGATGACCGGAGGTCGTAGCGAGGAACGAGCGTAGACAGGAGGGAGGGATGCGGGGCCGGGAGGATCGGAGTCGGTGGAGCGAAGCGGAGTCGGCGGAGAGACGAGCGCGGTAGACAGGTGGAGACTGGGAGCGGCGGCCAGCGACGAGGAACGAGGAGCGTCGGGCCGTCTGCATCCGGGTCGAGAGCTGTCACCGACCGCGCCGGAGGTGCGAGCTACACTGGGCGACAAGAAGAGCGCCGCAGGGCACCGCCGCTAGGCAGGTGCCGCCCGATTCAGGCGGGTGGTGGCCGTTAGGGATTGGGGAACGATATGGCGAACGTTCGAACGTCGGGGAAGCAAGCCGCCGCGCGTAAGGTTGCACGTGAGCGGGCAGTCGAGCGGGCGGCGGACTTCCGGCGCCGGCAGGAGCAGCTCGAAGAGCTCGCCGTCGAATACTTCGTCGCAGCCGACGCCGTCGACGGGATCAACGAGGACGCGGAAGCGCGCATCCAGAAGATTCGCGACGAGCAGGCGGCCGCGATCGCTGAGGCGGAAGCCGAAGCGCAGGCGATCATCGGACGCATGCTCGATACCAAGGTCACCCGCGACGAGGTCGCGGAACGACTCGGCATCCCCGTGCGCGACGTGAAGCGGTCCAAGGCGAAGGCTGATACCGACGCAACGGACGGCGGCGACGAGGCCGTGATGGCGGCCGAGAACGACGACGAGAGCGGCGAGCAGGGCGACGCGCACGAGTCGTACGCGGCGTAGGAGAACCGCCTCCGCGTCGTATCCGGCACCGTCCCTAAAACGTGACACGGCCCCCGACCACTTGAGTGTGGTCGGGGGCCGTGGTGTGTGCTGTGACCGTTAGGCGAGGTTGACGTGCATCGACCAGATGCACACGGCAATGAAGCCGCCCCAAAACGTCAAACCGGACCAGCCGAAGACAATGCCGACGACAGCGCGACCCGGGAGATCCGTGCCGCGGCAGAGGCCGAGGATGCCGAAGACGATCGCGAGGATCGGGATCGGCAGGAGGGCTCCGAGGAGGACGGACTGGATACCGAGGAACACGCTCCACCGCGACAGCTTCGTGCCCCTGCGAGGAGCGGTCAGCGTCGGTGCCGGCGACACGGGCGCCCACTGGGGCGGTGCGTAGTTGGTCATGTTCCTGTCCCCTCGATGGTTGTGCGCGACGGTAGCGCCGGCGTCCGACATGGTCGCAGTCACCAGAGCGTCGGAGTGTTCGCCGCGATCCCTGTCCGGCACGTTCTCACGGCATCGGCGTCCCACCCGTGATCGCGGAACGCTTCGCGGAGCTCGCGGGAGAGCCGCACGCGCTCCGAGCGAGGGAAGCTGATCGTGCGGAGCGCGGTCGCACCGTTGCGGTGTCGGCCGCGCTGTGTCCGCTCGAGCATGTTCCCGCGGTGTGTGCCGGGCGCCAGGTGCGATCGTGTCGGGTCGACGTCGACGTGCACGCAGAGCGGCACATCGCAGGCGTGGAGGAGCAGCGTCGACGGACGCAAGGCTGTGCCGGTGAGATGCTCGTGGAACCACCGCTGCGGGCGCATGGCACGCTGACCACCGTCAGGCTGCGGCACCCAGAACCGGCCGTACCCGTCATCGCCGACGGCGCCCGTCCAGATCCAGCAATCCGTCGTGGCCGGTCCCTTCACCACGTGCGACCAGAACCGTTCTTCGGCGCTGACCGGTCCGGGTCCGCTCATCGTTCAAGGTCGCCGCGGTCGCGGGACTGTTCTGGCAGCGACGGCCACGGGTCCATGCGTGCCGACCGCGTTCCGCTGGACGGGGCGTCGGGGTCGATCCCAGCGCCGCGCATCATCTCGCGGTCTTCACGCTCGAACTCACCGAGCTCTCGCTCGTCGTGATGGCCGTCGCGATCCGCCTCGACCAGGTGGGTACGGAGGTAGTCCGCAAGAGGACGGTCGTTGCCGGCGACGGCGGAGAGCCGTGCGGTGCGCAGCTCGTCGACGTCGATGCGTTCCCAGTCGATCGGGTGCCCTGCGCGCTCGGCGATCGCGGACACGTAGGTGCTTTGGGATCTGGTGTTGCCGTCGCGGTAGGGGTGGATGGCCGACAGCTCTCCCCATCGGTCTGCGAGCCGATCGGCGAACGTGTCAGCGTCGAGGCCGGTGAGGTAGTCCTCTCGCTCGAGCTTGCCGAACAATGTCGCCAGGTTCGCGTCGATGTACTCGGGGCGGCAGTACGGGATGCCCGTGCCAGTTGCCTGCACGTCGACGTCGCGGATGTGTCCAGCGATGCCGGGCACCAGGTCACCGAATATGCGTTCGTGGATGCTCTGGAGGTACCCGTAGCCGGGGCGGTCGGGCACCGGCTCGGCGCGGACCTCGGCCATCGTGATCGACGCGACGTCGTTCATCGCCTCGTCAAGCTGTCGCTGATCGCGAATCCCCGCAGCATTCACCAGGACCCCACCACTACCCGGGTAGGTGTACTTGTCTTCGACGCTCATCCGCTCCCCCGCAGGACGCCGGCGCTCAGCGCTGGCGGAGAGGAAACCCGTGCTTCGCAGCGACCTCCGCGCGCGCATCCTCCGGCGACAGCGTCCCCTCGAGGATGCGACGGGCCCGGCCGAGCGCTTCCGCGTCAGGGAAGTGGCCGGCGAGCTGCTGGCCCTTCTCGACCAGCGCCATCTCCTGCTCGACGTCGATCGTTCGGGCGGTGTCGTGCTCGGTCTTGATGCTCATGGGGACTCCCCTGCTCGGACTCGATTCTACCAACCGCGTCGCTCGCGGAAGGGGTGGATCTCGTGGTGACGGCGGGGACCGCTCAGGCGCGGGTGCCGGCGTACTGGGGGAACATGCGGTTGATCGTCGCTTCGTGACGGTCAGCGCGTTCGTCGTCGCCGCGGATCCGCGAGAGCTCCGCGAAGGACTGCCCGTCCGGGCTGGGTGCTGCGGGACGGCGGCACATCTCGGCGTAGTACCGGTCCGCGTCGCGTTCCGCCTGAGCGAGGAGCTGCTCGAGGCGGTGCACCTGGGCGATGAGTTGGGGCTGAGCGGCGGAGAACCCGACCATGTAGCCGGCCTCCCACACGTGCCGGCCCTCAGCGTCGAGTTCCCACTCGCGGACGTCCTCGGATGGGTCGTGGGTGGCCCGGTCGATCGCGATGAGGGCGTGGCCCGGGTCGGTCAGGAAGAGCTCGTCGACGGCAGCGCGAGTCTCGGGCTGGATCGCGTCGCGGTAGGCGGTGGTCGGTCGTTCGAGCGTCATCGTCATCACGCGGCCTTGACCGTCGAGGTGGCGGTCTTGAGCTGGTCGATCTTGTCGGGGCGGAAGCCGCTCCAGGAACCGGTCTCGGTGTCGGTGATGACGATGGGTGCGTTCATGCCGAGGGTGGTCTTCCACTCCTCGATCTGCGCCTGGTCGACGTCTTCGAGGTGAACCTCGTTGAACTCGACGCCGGCGGAGACGAGAGCGCGCTCGGTGGCCATGCACATGCCGCAGAAACCAGACTTGCTGTAAACCGTGATGCTCATCGAAATCACCTTCCGAAAGATTGTGATGCAGTGGAGGCCCCTCCCCCGTTGCATGCTTCTATTCTACGTCGAAATAGCCGGGTTGACCAGCATTTTTCCTACATTCTTCAACCCTTTTTCAGCCGTTCGGCATACCTCTTGGCAGGCCGTCGGTCTGCATTCTCTGGCACCAACGCAAAGTGTTCAGGAAGGCGACTTCGGGGAGTGAACGGCAGCGGGAGGGCTGGAAATCCCCTGGTGCATTAACGCTGTTCTGTCATTCACGGAACCGAATAGGAATGCCTGGCTACGCCTCTCCCGTCGCCGCTGTCCCTGCCTGCCGCGGAGCGGCCTCTCCGGTCGCGGCCGCAACAGCAGCGGTCACGCGATCGCTGAGCGCGCGTGCATCGGCGAGGCCGCGCTGTCGTGCTTCGATCCACTCGACGTCGGGGCCTTCGTCCTCGTCCCACTCGTAGGCGTCGTCGAGGCTCTGCGACGTTGCCGGTACGACGCGTTGCACGAGTCGGACAATGTGCTCCCAGTCCTCGCGGTTCAACGTAACCTGCACTGTGTCATTCATGGTGTTTCCTCTCCCTCTCGTTTTTTTGCCGTGAAGGCGACTTGTCGCCGCTAGGACGAGCGTCCGGAATGCAACCGGTCGTGGAATATATGGAGGGGACCCGCTTGCGGGGAGGGGCCGTTTATGCCGCGAAAGCCGGTTGCATTCCGGGTGATCGTCCGTATGCTGCCGAAGGCTTCACGGCAAAAGAATGGACCGCAGGCCCCGCAGACCGGCGCTCCGTCGCCGGTTCTACCAGCACCGCAGGTGCGCTGGGGGTGTGGGGGCGGGCCGCCTCCACGGGCGACCGAAGGTCGGCCACGCCCCGGCTCCCCCCGGCCCGTCACCCTGCCGCGGTGTCGAGGTCCCAGAGGCGGTGCAGCTCGGCGGCGATCGCGTCGAACCGGTCGGCTTCTCGCACGTGCTCGCGGTGCTTCCGGCTGCCCTGGACCCAGTGCTCTGCGCCAGCGCGTGCGACCTCGGCGCGGAGTTCGGTCCACGTGATCGTCTGGGCGAGGGTGAACGGCGGCTGCGTGCCGGTGTCGCGGAGCCCGCTCCGCGGTGCGACGGGGGCCGGGCTGGGGTCGTGGAGCTCGTCGCGCCAGGCGTAGCCGACGGCGTCGGCGGGGCCGTCGCCGCCGCGGTCGAACGCGGCGCGGTGCTCGTTGTCGGGGTGGTGGGGGCGGCGGGTGCAGAACCACTCTTCGCCCATCTCGGCGGTTTCG
>NZ_JALNUI010000048.1 GCF_026544205.1 Curtobacterium sp. GC_Cur_3 | reverse complement strand
ATCGAGACACCGCTGGAAACGGCGGCGTCTCGAGCGCGCACGGGTGTCTCGCGCAGACGGGGGCGTCTCGCGGGAGCCAGGGCATGCAGACGCCGGTGTCTCGCGCAGACGGGGGTGTCTCGCGGGAGCCGGGGCATGCGGACGCCGGTGTCTTGCGCTGACGGGGGTGTCTCGCGTGGGGTTGGTGGGACCAGAAGGCGGACGGGAGGCTCGGTGCCAGCTGGCACCGAGCCTCCCGTCCGTCTCGGGGTGCGCCGAGCGGTCGCGACACCCCGTCGGCGCATCGTCGAGTGGTCGAGACGCGTCGCCTGCCGGCCGCCGGACCGACCGGTGGTGACCGGTCGGCGGAGGTGAGCGGGGAGTCGTGACCAGTCGGGCTGACCCGGCCGCCGGCCCGGGCCGCCGGCCGCCGGCTCGCCGGACCCGGCCGCCCGCCGGCCCGCCGGGGCCTGCGGTCAGTCGGCGATGTTGGCCGTGACGGCGTCGATGTAGGCGGCGCGCTCCTCGCGGGAGTGCGGGCGGCCCGGGACCCCGGGGCGCTCCTCCCAGGGGAAGGGACCGGCCTCGTGGCGGTACTCGATGCCCATGGCCTCGAGCCGGGCGAGGTGCTCCACGAGCCGCCCGCGGAAGTCGTCGAGGTCGCGGGGGCCGGCGACGTCCGCGGACCAGAGCGCCTCGGCGAGGGCGGCGACCCGGGGGAACAGCTGGTAGTCGAGCTTCCGGACGGTGTCCACGTGCTCGGTCCACATGTTGCCCTGGCCGCCGATGACGTGGGCGCGCTCGGCCTCGGTCAGTGACGCCGGCACCGGGTCGAACGCGAAGACGTCGTCGACGGTGAGGACGATCGACACCGGGATCGGCTCGTTCGGCAGGTCGCTCTGCCGGTAGTCCAGGTAGGCCTGGTCGTCCGGCACGGAGATGACGTCGTGCCCGCGGCGGGCAGCCGTGACCGCTCCCTGCAGCCCGCGCCAGGACAGCACGGTGGCGGAAGGAGAGAGCGTGCCGCCCTCGAGGATCTCGTCCCACCCGAAGGCGCGACGCCCGTGCGACTCGACGTGTGCGGCGAGCTGGCCGATGATCCAGGCCTGCAGCTGCTCCTCGTCGGCCAGGCCCAGCTCGCGCATGCGCTCCTGCGTGCGGGGGTCGGTCTCCCACTGCACCTTCGGGCACTCGTCACCGCCGATGCCGATGTAGGCGCTCGGGAACAGCTCGACGACCTCGTCGAGGACGTCCTTGAAGAAGGAGATCGTGGCGTCGTCGGCGTTCAGGACGTCGTCCGCGATGCCCCACTCGGTCCAGACGTCGACCGGTGACTCCGGGTGCACGCCGAGCTCCGGGTACGCGGCGAGGGCGGCGCGCACGTGTCCGGGGGTCTCGATCTCGGGGACGACGGTCACGAACCGGTCGGTGGCGTAGGCGACGATCTCGCGGATGTCGTCCTGCGTGTAGTACCCACCGTGCGGTCGGCCGTCGAACGCGTCCGGTCGGAGGATGCCGTCGGCGCCCTCGACGTGCGCACCGACCTGCGACTCGGCACGCCACGACCCGATCTCAGTGAGCCGCGGGTACTTCCGGATCTCGATGCGCCAGCCCTGGTCCTCGGTGAGGTGGAAGTGCAGGCGGTTGATCCGGTGCGCCGCGAGCTGGTCGATCACCCGGAGGACCTCGGCCTTGGTGCGGAAGTGCCTGGCGACGTCGAGCATCACGCCGCGCCAGGCGAAGGCGGGGGCGTCCTCGACCCGCTGGGCGGGGATCGTCCACGGGCCCGTGCCGACGCGACCCCTGCGGTGGACGTCCGCCGGCAGGAGCTGCAGGACCGCCTGGACGCCGTAGAAGACGCCGGCGGGCCCACCGCCGACGACCTCGACGTGGTTGCCGTCGACGGTCAGGCGGAAGGACTCGGTGCGGTCCTCGCCGGGGCCGGCGAGGAGGGTGTCATCCGACCCGTCCACGCGGAGGGAGATGCCCGCATCCTCCGATCGGTCGGCATCGCGGACCGGCAGGCCGGTCGAGCCCCGCAGGGTCTGCTGGAGGTACAGTCGGACCGGCTCGCTCGGCGCATCGGCGGCGATGCGGGTCGACGGGGTGATCTCGAACGAGCCGACACCGGGTGTCGACAGGCGCGGGCGGGGGATGAGCATGTCGGCGTCCACCATTCCTCAATGATCTTTCGTAATGTGGAGGCTATGGCCGTGAGCGAGACCCTGTCAACGATCCCGAGCGGGGTCGACGGGAGCTCACCCGCGACCCTCCGGCTCCTGAACTCCCGCGCGCTCCTCGACGAGCTCTTCCGCGACGACTCCTCGTCCACCGTCACCGAGCTGAGCCGCCGGGTCGGGCTGTCCCGCCCCACGGTCGAGGCGGCGCTCGCCGACCTCGTGGCCGCCGGCTGGGTGCGCGAAGCCGACGCGATCGCGACGCCGAACAAGGCGGGTCGGCGCGCCAAGCGCTTCCGTGCCGACGCCGGGGCGGGATCGGTGCTCGGCGTGGACCTCGGGCTGCACGGCATCGTCGGCGTGCTCGCGGACCTCCGTGGGGACGAGCTCGCCCGGGTGGAGGAGGTCTACACGGACCTCGCATCCGCCGATCAGGCATGGTCGAGCGTGCAGGACGTCGTCCACCGTCTGACGGCGCACGTGGACCAGGACCGGTTGCTCGCCGCCACGTTCGGTGTCCCGGCCGTCGTGGACCGCAGCGGTGAGATCGACTACACGGTCGCCGTGCCGGAGTGGGTCGAACGCCGGGTGCCGGGGCGCATCCAGGAGCTGCTGCCGAGCGCCGTCACGTTCTTCGACAACGACGCCAAGCTCGCCGCGACCGCCGAGACGATGTGGGGCGGCTTCCACGGTGTCCGTGACGGCCTGTACCTCGTGATGGGTCGCCAGATCGGCGCCGCCTTCCTGGTCGAGGGCGCGCTGGCCCGCGGCGCACGGGGAGCGGCGGGGGAGATGGGCGGCCTGGCGGCGACCGGCTGGCCCGAGGCGCCGGCCAGACTGGAGGCTCGGATCCCGTCCGGAGCGGACGTCGAGTCCGTCATCGTCGCGGCCGGGCAGGGTGACGCCGCCGCCCAGGACGCCGTCCGGGCGCTCGCCGAGGACGTCGCCCCGGGTGTCGCGCAGCTCATCGCCACGCTCGACCCGGAGGTCGTGGTGGTCGGGGGTGAAGTCCTGCCGGCGGCCGGGGTGTTCTGCGCGGCACTGCGCGATGCCGTCGCACCCCTGCTGCGGCACCCGGTGGTGATCGTGCCGTCGTCCGTCGGGCGGGACGCCGTGGCCCGGGGAGCGCTCGCTCGGTCGCTCACCCACGTGCGGGCTTCGCACATGGGCCTGGGCTGAGGGAGCGCGGCGGCGCACTCCGGCACCTGTCAGGGTGTTCAGGGATGATCGCGGGATGACGACCGCCGTTCTGACGACCGCCACCCGCGCCGCTTCCTCGTCCCCGGACGCCGACATGGGCGGGCTGTCCGGGATGGTGCTGCGGCTCATCGAGGCGCTCGGGGAGTGGGGCGTCGCGCTGATGCTCTTCGTCGAGACGGTCTTCCCGCCGATCCCGTCCGAGGTCATCCTGCCGCTGGCGGGGTTCCTCGCCGGTGCCGGGCGGATGAACCTGGTGCTCGTGCTGGTCCTCGCGACCCTCGGGTCCTACGTCGGGGCCCTGGTCCTGTACTGGCTCGGCCGGGTGATCGGCTTCGAGCGCACGGTCCGCTGGCTCGGGAAGCTGCCGCTCGTCGACGAGGACGACTTCCGCAAGGCCGCCGCCTGGTTCCACCGGCACGGCCGCAGTGCGGTGCTGTTCGGTCGCCTGGTCCCGATCGTCCGGAGCCTGATCTCGCTGCCCGCCGGTGCCGACCGGATGAACCTGGCGTCGTTCTCGCTGTTCACCATCCTCGGCTCGGGCCTCTGGAACAGCGTGCTCGTGCTCGGCGGTGCCGCCCTCGGCACCCAGTACGACAAGGTCGAGGGCTACACCGAGTGGATCGACCGGGCGATGTACGTGGCGATCGTGGTGGTCGTCGTCGTGTTCGTGGTGCGCCGGGTCCGCCGCGGTCGTGCCGAGCGAGCCGAGCGAGTCGCGCAGGGCCAGAGCCAGAGCCAGGCGCCCGCCGCCGGGGTCCACGGTCGTCGTCGCGCGGAGACGACCGGGGACTGACCGGCTCGGGGCCGTGCGTTCAGGCCTTCGTGAGCGCCGACTCCTTGTGCGCCGCCTGCTTGCCCGACTTCTCCGACTCGATGATCCAGTACGGGTCGTCGTCCGTCGGCTTGAAGTGCTGACCGTCGAACTCGAAGTCGCTCGTACGCTGCTCGACGAGCTTGCCGGTCGTCTTCCCCTGCGAGGTGTTCCAGTGGACCTCGTCGCCCTTCGACAGTGCCATCGCCTGTCCCCTTCCGTGGTGTCCAGTTCGCGTCGGATCCGCGGCCTGTACCCCGAGACGCTAGACCCCGCCGATCCGCGCCGTTCCAGGGATCCCGGGTGCGTCACGATGTCATAACGCCCACTCGGATCGGGCGCACGGCGCGTACCGTTGCCTGCGAGTCGCGCACGAGCAACGCTCGCCTCCCGATGGCTCCCCGAAGGATCGAACCACCCTGATGTCACTCGTCGACAACACCCGCACGGAGACGGTGCTCTCCGGACGCTACCGGTTGGCGCGCCTCATCGGAACCGGGGGCATGGGATCGGTCTACGAGGCCCGCGACGAGCACACGTACCGCCTGGTCGCCGTGAAGCTCTTCGCGACGCCGCACGCGATGACGACGGCCGACCGCGTCCGCCAGGAGCGCGAGATCCGGCTGCTCAGCATGCTGTCCCACCCGGGGCTCATCCCGCTGTACGACGCGGGCACGCACGAGTTCCCCGACGGTCCGCACCGGTTCATCGTGATGGAGCTCATCGCAGACGCGACCCTGCTCCGCCGACTGGCCGAGGGCGCGCTCCACAACTACGAGGCAGCGGACCTCGGCGCGCAGCTCGCCGACGCCCTGGCGTACGTGCACTCCCGCGGGATCGTGCACCGCGACGTCAAGCCCGCCAACATCCTGATCAGCGACGAGGGCTCCTCCGGGTTCGCCAGGACCGTCAAGCTCACCGACTTCGGCGTCGCGCACTTCGTCGACGGCTCACGACTGACCAACGACGGCACGGTGATCGGCACGGCCGCGTACCTCAGCCCGGAGCAGGTCGCCGGCGAGCCCATCAGCTACGCGACGGACGTGTACTCCCTCGGACTGGTCCTGCTCGAGGCCCTGACCGGCAAGCAGGAGTACTCCGGCACGCTCATCGAGGCGGCGCTCGCGCGTCTCCGTCGCAGCCCGGAGATCCCGGACGAGGTCGGGCGGGACTGGCAGGACCTGCTGCTCCGCATGACCGACCGCGACCCGGCCCGCCGTCCGACCGCGGTCGCCGTGGCCCGGGCGCTCCGTGGTGGCTCCATGCAGGTCACCGGGCCCGTGCCGCTCGGCCCGGAACGCCTGGCGCACAAGCGGGACCACCGCATGCACCGGGCGGCACACCGGCACGCACGGCGCGGCACGTTCGAGGCCGTCAACCGCTGGCGCCGTCGCAACATCGCGACCGGCACCGTCGCGGCCGCCGGGGTCCTGCTCGCGTGCGCGCTGAGCTACGTCGCGGGCACGCTGCACTGAACCCCGGTCGGCAGCGACGGGGCGATCCGATCAGACCTCGATCGACTCGCCGTCCTGCAGGGTGACGAGCTCGATGCCGGTGAGCTGACCGCTGTACTGGGCGAACATGCCGCGGCCGGCCTCGCTGAGCATCAGGTCGTGGATCTGCACTGCGCGGGTCGGCTTGACCGCCCGGATGAAGTCGACGAGCTCGCTGAGCTTGGCCCACGGGCCGGAGGTCGGCACGAGCAGCGTCTCGACCGCGGTGTCGGGCACGAAGTAGGAGTCGCCCGGGTGGAAGACGCGGCCCTCGACCAGGTACCCGACGTTGCTCATCGCGGGCAGGTCGGCGTGGATCACGGCGTGGTCGCCGCCGTGGACCTGCACGGCGAAGCCGCCGGCGTCGATCGTGTCGCCGGGGGCGACCGCCGTGACGCGGCCGTCGTGCTCGCCGAGTGCGGTGACGACGTCGGCCGGTGCCCAGACGTGCAGCTCGGGCTGGGCGTCGAGGGCGGCGGTCAGGACGTCGGCGTCGAAGTGGTCGGGGTGGTCGTGCGTCACGAGGACGGCGGAGGTGCCGGCGACGAGGTCGGCGGAGTTCGGCGTGTAGGCGCCCGGGTCGATCACGAGGGAGCGGTCGCCGTCACGGACGACGATGGTGGCGTGGGTGTGCTTCGTCAGCTGCATGCTCCGAAGTGTACAGCCGACCTGTACAGTTCCGTCATGGCCCCCGACGAACAGGACCTCGTGTTCACCCTCGAGGACGCGAACGCGCTCCGGCGGTCGATCGGCGACAGCGTGCGCGCCGTCCGACGGTCCGAGACCACGCCGGAGGGGCAGATCGAGGCGCTCGGGTTCCTCGCGCGGGACGGCGCCCACAGCATCGCGGCGCTGGCTCGGCTGCGACGGGTGCGGCACCAGAGCATGCGGGTGACCGTCGCCGACCTCGAGGCCCAGGGGCTCGTCGAGCGGGCACCCGACCCCGCGGACGCCCGCGGGGTCCTGGTCTCCCTGACGCCCGCCGGCCTGGCCGTGGTCGCCGAGTCCCGGACCCGACGTGCCGGCCGGGTCCTCGCGGCAGCCGAGGCAGCGCTGACCCCGGAGGAGCGCGCCGTGCTCGCGAAGACCGCACCGGTGCTCGAGAAGCTCACGGCGGCCCTGCTCGCCGAGGACGTCGCCGACGCGCAGGGATGACCGGAAGCGCTCCCCTCCGTCGGTCGTTTCGGGCAGGATGGAGGGCATGAGCGACCAGCGATGGATCAAGATCTGCGGCTTGTCGACGCCGGAGACCGTGGACGTCGCCGTCGACGCCGGTGCCGACGCCCTCGGGTTCGTCTTCGCCGCCGGCAGTCCCCGGACCGTCACGGCTGACCGGGCGAAGGAGCTCGTCGAGCGCGTGCCCGACGGGGTCGACGCCGTCGGGGTGTTCCGCGACCAGGAGATCGACGAGATCGTCAGCATCGCCTCGGCCGTGGGGCTGACGACGCTGCAGCTGCACGGCAAGGAGTCCGCGACGGACTTCGCCCGCGCGCGGGACGCCGGCTTCTTCACGATCCGGGCCGTCGCCGCCGAGGACTACCTCGCCGAGACCCCCGAGCAGCGCGCCGCGTACGACCACGACCTGCTGCTGCTCGACGCCGCGGTGCCCGGCAGCGGACGGCTCATCGATCCCTCGGTGCTGGCGGACGGCATCGACGAGGCCTGGATCCTGGCGGGCGGGCTCACCCCCGCCAACGTCGTCGCCGCGGTCGAGAGCCTCGACCCGGACGGCGTCGACGTCTCGAGCGGCGTCGAGTCCGAGCGCGGCGTCAAGGACGCCGCCAAGATCCGGGCGTTCGTCGAGGCGGTCCGCAGCGTCCCGTGACGGAGCCGGGCCGAGCCTCCAGGCCGAGTGCGGCGACCAGCAGGCGGACGCGACGGACGGATGCTGACGGACGCGACCGTCAGACCGACGCGACCCGGAGCGTCGGGATCAGCTCGGTGAGGAACGCGTCGGTGTCCTCCCAGCCCTCCACCGGGTGGCAGGGGACACCGAGGGCCTTGACGGGGTAGTCGTTGCCCTCGGGGTCGAGGCGGTCGCCGACGAAGAGCATGTCGTCGAGCGCGATGCCGGTGATCGCGGCCAGGCGCTGCATGCCGTAGGCCTTGTCGATGCCCTTGCGGGTGATGTCGACGCTGGTGGAGCCGCCGGAGCGGACCTCGAGGTCGGGGAGCTCGGCCTGCACGCGGCGGCGCAGGTCGTCCTTCTTCGCACCCGTCGGGTCCCACTGCTTCTTGACGTCGACCGGGGCGGCCTGGCCGAGCGCGGAGAAGGTGATCTGGGAGCCGCGGTCCTCGAGGATGTCGCCCCAGGTCTCCGACTCCCAGTAGCCGGCGTCCTTCGCGACGGCCTCGACGGCAGCGAGGGCGCGGGCCTTCTCGTCGTCGGTGAGGTCCTCGGCGTACTGCAGCGCCCAGTCGTCCCCGGCCCAGCGGAAGTACCGCGTGCCACAGGTGGGCAGCAGGTGCAGGTCGTCGAGGGTGAGGCCGGCGCGCTGGCTGAGCGGAGTGACCAGCTGCTGCTCGAACTGCTGGAAGTTGCCGCCGGAGATCACGGCGACGGGGACCGTCTCGAGCAGCGCGGCGAAGGTCTCGAGCATGCGGGGGTCGAGCGCGGACTTCGACGGGGCGAGGGTGTCGTCCAGATCGAAGGCGACGAGGCGTGGTGCGGTCATGCGCCCGATTGTGTCATGCGACATGTCCCCGCAGCCGGACGGGTGCGGGGTCCCGCCGGTCCTTGCGGGAAGCCGGTCGGCTGGGCCCGGACGCCGTGGCGTCCGCACGCCGGAGCCCGGACGCCCCGGGCCCGGAGGCCTTGAGCCCGGACGCAGCGGCGTCCGGGCCCGGTGTTCACTCCTTGACGAGGACGACCTCGTCGAGCGGCAGGCGGGTGCGCGGGGCGACCTCGCGCTCGGCGGCCTTCTCGTCGAGCTGCGACGGGTGCGCCACCGTGCCGATCGCGGTCACCGTGAACGGCTGGAAGCGCTCGGGCAGGTCGAACGCCGCGCGGAGGCCCTGGGCGTCGATGCCGGCCATCTGGTGCACGTGCAACCCCTCGGCGTGCGCCTGCACGGTGAGGGCGGCGAGGGACTGCCCGAGGTCGTACTGCGCGAACGGGCGGGCGTCGCCGTCCTCGGTCGCGGTCTCGAGCACGCCGACCACCAGGACGCTCGACCGGTAGGCCCACGTCTGGTTGAACCCGAGGAGGTGCTCGTTGATCTTCCGGAACGTCTCGGTGCCGCGGCGGCCGGCGATGAAGCGGCGGGGCTGCGAGTTCTGGGCGGAGGCGGCCCAGCGGGCGGCCTCGAGGACGGCGTCGAGCTGGTCGTCCGAGATCGTCGCGGTCTCGTCGTAGGAGCGCGGGCTCCACCGCTCCTCGAGCAGCGGGACGAGGGGCTGGCTCGAGTCGGTGGAACGGGAGAGCGTGGTCACGGCATCGGTCATGCTCAGCACAACGGCGGTGCACCCCGTGGCATTTCCGACACGCGACGGCATCGTCTGGTCGCGTCGTACGCATTCCCGAGGGTCGCGTCGCTCACGGCCGCCGACACCTGCCAGGATGGGTGCGATGGGTGGCGTTCTGATCGGCTTCGCGATCATCGGCGCGATCATCGCGGCCGGGTACGTCGTCGGGCGCGTCGGGCTGCTCGGACCGCACGCCCAGTTCGTGATGAGCCGGCTGGCGTTCTTCGTGCTCATGCCGTGCCTGCTGTTCCACACCATCGCGACCGCCGACATCGCGTCGCTGGTGTCCCCGATGCTCTGGGTGTCGCTGCTCAGTGCCGTCACCGTCGCCATCGGGGCAGCGCTCGTGTTCGGCCTGGTCCTGCGGCGGTCGCTCACGGTGACGACGGTCGGCGCGCTGGCGTCGAGCTACGTCAACGCGAACAACATCGGGCTGCCGGTCGCCGTGTACGTCCTCGGGCAGGCCACCGCCGTCGTGCCGGTGATCCTGCTGCAGCTCGTCCTGCTCGCCCCGGTCGCGCTGACGATCCTCGACGCGGCGACGGCGTCCGGGGGCGGCTGGAGGCGTCGGCTGCTCGGGCCCGTCACGAACCCGCTCATCATCGCGTCGCTCCTCGGTCTGCTGTGCTCGGCGCTGCACGTCCAGCTGCCGGACCCGGTGCTCGAGCCCTTCGCGCTCGTCGGGGCCGCCGCCGTGCCGGTCGTGCTGCTGTCGTTCGGCATGAGCCTGCACGGGTCGGCGCCGCTCCGGGACCCGTCGATCCGGACGGACGTGATCGTGGCGTCGGCTGTGAAGCTCGTCGTGATGCCCGTCGTGGCCTTCGTGTTCGCCCGCTTCGTGTTCGGGCTCGGCGACCAGCAGGTGTTCGTCCTGACGACGCTCGGGGCGCTGCCCGCGGCGCAGAACGTCTTCAACTACGCGCAGCGGTACGACGCCGCGGTGCCCGTCGCGCGGGACGTCGTGCTCATCTCGACGATCGGCGCGGTGCCCGTGCTGGTGCTCGTCGCCGCGCTGCTGCACCCGTAGGGCGCGCCGGAGGCGTCGGCCGGCGCTGGCCGGCGCTCCCGTCGGTGGTGAGATCGCAGTTGGTGTCGGGTGCGGGACCGGTGAGGCGACACGGAGTGCGATCTCGGCGGGGCGGACGGGAGGCTCGGGTGGGTCAGAAGATCATGGGGCGGTCATCGTCGAGGGCGGTGTCGAGGTCGAGGTCCACGACGACGGGGACGTGGTCGCTCGGGGCGTCGCCCTTGCGCTCGTCGCGGTGGATCGAGGCGCCGGTGACGACGTCGGCGAAGCCCTGGGAACCCATCACGAAGTCGATGCGCATGCCCTCGTTGCGGGGGAAGCGCAGCTGCTTGTAGTCCCAGTACGTGTAGCCGTCGGGGACGATCGGGCGGACGACGTCCTGGAGGCCGCGGGCCTCGAACGTGCGGAACGCGGAGCGCTCGGGCTCGCTGACGTGGGTCGCGCCCTCGAAGACGCGCATGTCCCAGACGTCCTGGTCGAGCGGGGCGACGTTCCAGTCACCCATCAGCGCGAGCTTGAGGTCGGGGTCGGCCTGCAGCCACTCGGTGGTGCGGTCGGCCAGCTGCGCGAGCCAGTCGAGCTTGTACGTGTAGTGGGGGTCGCCGACCTCTCGCCCGTTGGGGACGTAGAGGCTCCACAGGCGGACGTCGTCGACGGTGACGCCGATGGCGCGGGCCTCCACCGGGAGGTCGGGGCCCTCGTGGCCCTTGAGGAAGCCGGGCTGGCCGGGGAAGTCACGGGTGACGTCGTCCATCGGCAGGCGGCTGGCGAACGCGACGCCGTTCCACTGGTTCAGCCCGTGGGCCTCGACGTGGTAGCCAGCGGCCTCGAACGCGTCGACCGGGAACTGCTCGGGCTTGCACTTGATCTCCTGCATGCCGAGGACGTCGACGTCTTCCCGCACGAGCCAGTCGACCACCCGACCGACTCGGGTGCGGACGGAGTTCACGTTCCAGGTCGCCACGCGCATGGAACACGAATCTACCGGTCGCCACCGACCACCGGCTCCGGGCAGCGGGCGAGCCGATGGTGTTCCCTGGACCGAGAGTCCACCCACCGTGAGGAGCAGCACCATGGCAACGACGAGCAACCGCGTGGACGGCACCGCAGCCACCGCGACCAGTGCGACCACGACGACGCAGGTGACCGGCGCCGGCAGGACGATCATCGACGACCAGGTCGTCGCGAAGGTCGCCGGCATCGCCGCCCGGGACGTCCCCGGCGTGTACGCGCTCGGTGGGAACGCCGCCCGGGCCTTCGGTGCGATCCGCGACGCGATCGGGTCGACCGCGCTCGGGCAGGGTGTCCGCGTCGAGGTCGGCGAGACCCAGGTCGCCGTCGACCTGACGATCGTCGTGGACTACCCGACGCCGATGATGGAGGTCGCCTCGGCCGTGCGCGCCGCGGTCACGAACGCCGTCACCGAGCTCGTCGGGCTGCAGGTCACCGAGGTGAACATCGCCATCAACGACGTCAACATCCCCGCGCTCGACGGCACCCCGGACGACCTCGACGGCCGCGTCCGATGAGCGCGACCGTCGTCGGCATGGGCGTCGGCGCCGTGCTCGCGGTCGTCGCGTTGACGCTCGGCTTCTGGGCCGTCCTGGTGGTCGCCGTGTGCATGGCGCTCGGGGCACTCGTCGCCAGGGTCGTCTCCGGGGACGTCGACGTCCACCGGTTGCTCGACGTGCTGCGCGGACGCCGGAGCTCGTCGTGAGCGGTGCGGCCGGCGCGACGACCGTGCCTGCCGCTCGCGAGGGCGCTGCCGCCACTGGCCCTGATGCCGACCGCGTGCCCGGGTACGACCGGATCGGCACCGCGGCGCTCGTGCACACCGCCCAGGTCGTGGCGGCCGAGGCGCTCGGGAGCCCGGTCCGGGACGTCCGCGCGCGGGTCGCCGACGACGGGCGCGGTTCCCTGGCCGTGACCGTGACGGCACCGCTGGTGATGCCGGTGCTCGGCGCGCGCTCGACCGCCGGCGGGTCTGCGACTGACGCCGGCTCGACCGCGGGGACTGCGGCGCCCGAGTCCGTCGTGGCCCGGACCCACCGCGCCCGGGCCACGGTGGCCGAGCGGCTGAGCGCGATCACAGGCCGCCAGGTCCAGCGCGTCGACGTCACGTTCACCTCGTCCGTCGTCGACACCCCGAGGCGGGTGCGATGACCGAGCCCGACGCCTTCGCCCGTCGTGTCCTGCGCCGCGAGACCCACGAGTCCCGCTCGGTGGCGACCACGGTCGCGATGCTCCTGCTCCTCCTGGTCGCCGCTGCGGTGGTGTTCGCCGCCGTGCTCGTGTTCCTCGACCAGCGGGTGCTCGGCGTCGACCCGCGTGACGTCGTCGACGCCGGGGCCGCTGCTCCGCGTGGGCTCGACCCGACCGTCGTGGTCGGCGTCGGGGCGGTCGTCGCGTTCGTCGGCCTCGTCCTGCTCGTGAAGGGCATCACTCCTGGGCGCCGTCCGCGCCACACCATGCCGTCGGACCGCCTCGCCGTCGTGGTCGACGACGAGGTGCTCGCCTCCGCTGCCGCGCGTGCAGCCCGCGGCGCCACGCGGCTCGGTCCGGACGCCGCGGTCGGGACCGTCGGACGGCGGACGGTGGACATCGTGCTCCGGCCGGCCGCCGGGGTCGACGTGCCCGCGGTCGCCGCGAAGGACGCCGTCGACCGTGAGTTCGCGGAGATCGAGGTCGTGCCCGCGGTGCACGCGCGCGTCCGGGTCCAGCCGACGGGACGGGTCGACGGGTGAACGCCACGAACCGCGTGCTCAACCGCGTCGCGCTGGTCGTCGCGGGGCTGGCACTGCTCGTCCTGGGCATCGCGACCGTCCTGGTCGAGACCGTGCCCTGGGCCGCTGACCGCTGGCACGACGCCGCTCGGGCCGCGCTCGGGGGCCTCGGAGCGGATGCGTCCCACGAGGCCTCGGTGGCGGCCTGGGCGTGGGTGCTCGGCGGCGCGGTGCTGCTCGGCGTCCTGACCCTCGTCGTGCTGAGCAGCATGGGCGGCGGCCGTGTCGGCACCGTGGTCGAGGACGACGGCAGCGCGGCCGGGCTTCCGGGGGTCGTGCACATCGACGCCGCCGCCGTGCAGCACGCCCTGTCGTCCGCCGTGGGTGCCCTGCCGCAGGTCGCGTCCCTCGCCGTCGACGTGCACCGGGTCCGCGGGCGCCGTGCCCTGCGCATCCGTGTGCGTCCCCGGAAGGGTGCGTCGCCGCGCGAGATCACGACCCGTGTGGAGGAGATCGTCGCCGACCTCGACGCCCTGCTCGGCAGCCAGCTGCCCGTGCTGCTCGAGATCGCCCGCGGCGGTGCGGGTTCCTCGCGCCCGGACCGGGTGCGCTGAGGTGGGTGCGCTGGTGTCGCTCGGGGGCCTCCCACACGGGGAGGTCACCGTGCCGGACGCCGTCGCCGCGGTCATCGGCACCCGCCCCGCCGTGCCGGTGTGGGTGAACGCGATCGGCGGGAAGACCTTCCGGATCGGGGGCACCGACGCCGACAGTGCCGACGAGTACGTGAAGTGGGTGCCGGCGGCGTACGCGCCGTGGATCGACGCCGAGGCAGCGCGGCTTGCCTGGGCCGGCCGGTGGCTCCGCGTGCCCGAGGTCGTCGACCACGGTGCCGACGAGCAGGGCGCCTGGCTCCGCACCCGAGCGGTGCCCGGCTGGAGCGCCGTCGACCCCCGCTGGCGCGACGAGCCCCGGACCGTGGTGGTCGCCGTCGGGGAGGGCCTCCGCGCGCTGCACGACACGCTCCCGGTGTCAGAGTGCCCCTTCGAGTGGTCGAACACCGACCGGGCGGCTCGGGGCCGTGCGGCGGGCGCAGACCCGTCGGCGCTCGGACCCGAGCCCGAGACCGACCAGCTCGTGGTCTGCCACGGCGACGCGTGCACGCCGAACACGCTGATCGGCGCGGACGGGCGCTGGGCGGGCCACGTCGACCTCGGGGCGCTCGGTGTCGCCGACCGCTGGGCGGACCTGGCCGTGGCGACGATGGCCCTCGGGTGGAACGTCGGACCCGGGTGGGAGCCGCTGTTCCACGAGGCGTACGGACTGCCGGCCGACGCGGAGCGCACCGCCTGGTACCGCGCGCTGTGGAACCTCGACGACGACGGCATCGTCAGCGCCGGCGGCAGCAGCGGCAGCAGGACCGGCAGCGCCGACGGTGTCCTCGGCTAGAAGCCCACGCCCCTGGCGGCCATGAAGCCGACGGGGTCCGTCGTGCCGCCACCGACGTGGGTCTCGAAGTGCAGGTGGCAGCCGGTGGAGTTGCCGGTCGAGCCGACGAGCGCGAGGAGCGTGCCCGCGGCGACCTGCTGCCCGGGGGTGACACGGAACCCACCGCTGACGATGTGGCCGTACGCCGTCGCGACCCCGTTGCCGTGGTTGACGCGCACGTAGTTGCCGTAGCCGCCGTACCAGCCGACGTACTCGACGGTGCCGGCCGACGCGGCGACGATCGCGGTGGAGCAGCCGCTGCCGAGGTCGATGCCGTCGTGGAAGCTCCCGTTGCCGGTGATCGGGTGCACCCGGTAGCCGTACGAGCTCGAGATGTACCCGCCGGCGGGTCGGACCCACCCGGTGCCGGAACCCGTGCCGACCGACGGTGACCCGCCGACCGGAGCGCCACCGCCGCCGCCGCCTCCGCCCCCGCCGCTGTTGTTCGCGGCGTTCGCGGCGGCTGCTCGCGCTGCGGCCGCTGCGGCACGACGGGCGGCCTCGGCGGCTTCACGCGCGGCGCGTTCGGCAGCGGCCTTGCGGACGGCCTCGCCCTCGGCGAACTCGGCCTCGGTCCGGACGCGGCCGGAGGTCAGCGTGGCGAGCTGGGCCTGGAGCCGCGCCTTGTTGTCCTGCTGCTCGTCGTACGCGGCCTGGGCACGGTCGGACGCGGCCTGCGCCTCGGCCATGCGGTCCTGTGCCGCCTTCGCCAGGGACTCGAGCGCGGCAGCGGCCCGGTCGGCCTGCCCGGTGAGGGCCCTGGCGACGGAGGCGTCGGCGCTCGCGGCGGTCTCCACACGTTCGGCCTGCTCCGAGAGCTTGCTCAGCGCACCGAGGTCGTACAGCAGGTCGCGGGTGTCCTCACCGCCGGTCAGCACGCTGGTGGAGACGTCCGTGCCGCCCGAGCGAGCCATCTGCGCGGCGAACCGGCCGGCCTGCGCAGCGCTCTGCTCGGCGACCTCGGCGTGCTCCTCGGCGTCGGCGCGGAGCGCCTGTTCCTTCTCTGCTGCGCGCTGTGCCTTGCGCTGGGCGTCGGAGTACTCGGTGCCGCGCTCCTGGGCCTCCGTCGCAGCGGCGCTGGCCGTCGACTCGAGCCGTCCGATGAGGCCCTGGATGTCGGCGATCTGGCCGTTCTTCTGCGACTCCTGCCCGCGGGCGGCGAGGACGTCGTCCCACGACGGGTAGGTCGCCGCCTGTGCCGGGGGAGCGTCGAGGACCACGGTGCCGGTCAGCCCGAGCAGGGCGACGCCGGTGATCACCAGCCGCAGACTCAGCCGCTGGCGCAGTCGTCCGGACAGCGGGCGCGAGGGGAGGGGGGCAGAGCGAGTCATCGGGAGCGAGCCTATACATCCGTACAGATACGCCGCGACCTCGCCGCACCCCTGTGGAGAACTCCCTCAGAACCCGCGCTCGCGGCGGACGGCGTCCGCGCTGCCCACGACGTCGCTCCGCAACCGGGCTGCCCCGCTCGTCCCGGCGTAGTCCCAGACGTCGAACCCGGTGCAGTGCGTGACCGAGGCCGGGCGTCCGAGGAGGTCCTCCACCGACGTGGGCCACACGTCGCCGGAGCCGACGACCACGAACGTCGGGTCGGCGTCCCGGTAGGCCCCGAGGTCGACGAGCCACGGGTACACCTGGAACGTGTCGCGGACCTGCAGCAGGTCGACGTTCGTCGACGCGTAGGTCGCGAGCGGCCGCACCGTCCAGAACTGGCCGACCCCGACGACGTCCCGGCCGTCCGACCATCGGTCGAGGCAGCCCGCCGGGGTGTACGCCGCCGTCCGCACGGCCCGGAGGGTGCTCGGCGCCACCGCGACCCCGGCGGCCAGCACGACGGCGGCGCCGAGTGCGAGTGCGAGCCGCAGGCCCCGGACCGGCTGGTACACCCGGGTGCGCCGGACGGCCGTGCGCGTGAGCTCGCAGACGGCGACGAGGGCGATCAGCGGTGCGACCACGACGGGCTCGAGGTACCGCGGGGTGTCCGACCCGGCGACGACGACCCCCACCGACACGGCGGCGATCGTCACGGCGGGCAGGAGCGACGCGACCAGGACGGTCCTGGCGGTGCGGACCCGCCAGGCCCACACCGTCCCGCCGACCGCGAGCAGGACCCCGACGAGCATCAGGAACAGCCCGACGTCGCCCTCGCCCGACCCCGCACGGTCGTCGGTCAACGACGCGAAGAACCCGAGGGTCGACGCCGCCCGCGACGGGTGCACGTACGACGAGGGGTCGAGCGACACGAACGGCCGGAGCGGGATGCGCGCGAGGGACCCGACGACGGCACCGACCACCACGACGCCGGACAGCCACAACGCCGGTCGCCACGGCACCCGGCGAAGCAGCGCGACCACGAGCAGCGTGACGACGACGGGCCCACCGGACCACGGCACGTACAGGGGGTTCGACGCGGTCGTGCACGCGGCGACCAGGCCGAGCGTGACGAGGACCGCCACGGACGCCCGCCCGACGCGGACCGCCCGGAGCACGAGCGCCGCCGTGGCGAGCAGCGCCAGCACGACGCCGTAGTAGTACGTCGTGGTGAGGAGCAGCGACGCGAGCTCGAGCGACGTCGCCGAGGCCGAGGACTCCGTCAGCACCTGCAGCGTGAGGAACCCGACCGCCAGCACCGCGACGGCGATCCGCGCCGACCGGCGGGCGGAGGGCATCAGCTCGTTCGCGACCGCCCGGACGAGCGCGTAGACGCCGAGCAGCACCAGGACGCCGTTGAGCGCCAGTGCCTGCTGCGGTGTCGCGGTGACGACGGAGCAGAGCAGGTAGACCGGCAGCTCGGGGAAGAAGAACAGCGCGGGTGACATCGCCCACTCGAAGGGCTCACCGGCCCGGATCGACCGGACGACCAGGGGCAGCAGCACCGAGTCGCCGTCGTACCAGAGCAGCGAGACCCGGGCCGAGGCGAGCACGTGCCGGAGCGCGATGACCGCCAGGGCGACCGCGACGAGCGCGCCGAGGGCCTCGCGACCGAGGGCGCCGACGCGGTCCCGCGGCGACGAACCGCGATCGACGACGCCGTCCTGCGCCGAGGGCCCGCGGTCGAGCCCGGCTCGGCGGGACCCGCCGGCCGCTGGACGCGACGGGCGCTCGAGGGACACACCAGGCAGCGTACCGACGCCTCCCCGACAGCTCCGATGAGCGCCGGAGGGGCCGGACCGACTACCCTGGTGCGCTGTGACGGACGCGCGCGAGCAGTTGATCGACCACATCACGGCTGAGGCCGTGTTCCACGGTGACTTCACGCTGACCAGCGGCAAGAAGGCGACGTACTACATCGACCTCCGTAAGGTCAGCCTGGACCACCGCGTCGCCCCGCTGATCGGGCAGGTCATGACCGACCTGATCGCCGGTGTGCCCGACGTCTCCGCCGTCGGCGGGCTCACGATGGGCGCCGACCCGATCGCCGCCGCCGTGCTGCACCAGTCGGCAGCGCGTGGTGGCACGTACGACGCCTTCGTCGTCCGCAAGGAGCCGAAGGACCACGGCCGCGGCAAGCAGGTCGAGGGCCCGGACCTCCGCGGCAAGCGCGTCATCGTCCTCGAGGACACCTCCACCACCGGTGGCTCCCCGCTCAAGGCCGCCGAGGCCCTCGAGCGCGAGGGCGCGATCGTCGTGGGCGTCGCGGTCGTCGTCGACCGGGACACCGGCGCCAAGGAGACGATCGAGGCAGCCGGGTACCCGTACTTCGCGGCGATCGGACTGGCCGACCTGGGGCTGTCCGCGTGACCGCGGAGCGTCCGGACGACGCGCGCGAGCCCGACGACGCCGCACGCCCCGAGCACGGGGCAGACGGCCAGGAGGCCCCGCCCGCTCCCGCCACGGACGCTCGCTTCCCGGGACTCCGCAGTGCCGCCGACATCTTCGGGGCACCGCGCACCGCTGACGAGTGGCCGTCGCGCCGTGAACGTCGCGAGGCGGAGCGCGCCGCCGCCGAGACCGGCGAGCCGCTCCCGGAGCGCTTCGCGCCCGCCTCAGCGCCGGCACACGAGCCCGCTGCTCCGGCGGACGCCGAACCCGCCGCCGCGCCGACCCCGGAGCCCGCTCGCGCGCCGCTCGACGAGGACGCCACCCAGGCCATCTCGATGCCCGAGCAGCTCGCGGCTCCGTCGCACCCGGCCTCCGACCCGGACCGGTCCCTGCTGAGCGGCCGGATCCCGCCCGCCTCCGCGGTCCCTCCGAGCACCACGGCGCCGCACCCCAGCTCGATCCAGCTGCCGTTCGCCCAGACGAACCGCGACCAGCGCGCCGCGGAGACCCAGGCGATCGAGGACGAGCGTCGACGCACCGACCCCCTCGGGCTCGGCCGTGACGACGTCGACTTCCTCGGCCGTGCCACCGGCTCGCGACCCACCCCGACCGGACCCCTCGCCCAGCAGCCGGTCGGCGTGGAGGACACGCTGCCGCCGACCGACGAGCCGCCGACCTTCACCGAGCTCCTGCGCATGCCCGGGGTCGACGGTGCCGATCGGCCCGACGCCGGACGCCCCTTCGACTGGGCGGTCAACGACGCCGACGCCGGTGAGGTCCCGACGACGCTGACCTCGAACTCGTTCGACACCACGACGCTCGGCGGCGGGTGGTCGCTCGCGGACGAGGCCGACGACGACGCCGTCATCGACGACGAGCCCGTCGGACCCGCGACCACGGCGATGCCCGTCCCGGAGACGGTCGACCCCGACGACGTCGGCAGCTGGTCCCTCAGCGACGACGCCGCCCGCACCGGCGAGGTCTTCCCCGGCGACACGATGGACACCGAGCGCCCGGCACCACCCGTCGAGCGCCCGGCACCTCCCGTCGTGGAGCGTCCGGCACCACCCGTCGAACCGCTGGCACCGTCCGTCGAGCGGCCCACTCCGCCCGTCGGGCCCCCGGCCCCGCCGGTCGACCGCCCGACCCCGCCGGAGCACCCCGTCACGCCGACGAAGTCGCCGGCG
>NZ_JALNUI010000047.1 GCF_026544205.1 Curtobacterium sp. GC_Cur_3 | reverse complement strand
GGACCGCGTGGTCGATCGCCACGGCGGCGACCTGCGGCAGGGTGGTCGTCGCGACCTGCGCAGCGACCCGGAGCGGGGCTGTCACCGGGACTCCGTCGAAGTGGGTCTCGACGACGTCCAGGTCGTCCGCGTGATGACGGACGAGACCGGCACGATGGACGACGCCCGGTGTACCCGGGTCGACCACGTGGACTCGTTCGGGTGCGGGACCGATCAACGGCCACCCGTGGATCAGCGCCGCGGTGAGGTGGGAGAACGCGACGCCGTCGGGGAGCGTCGGAGCGATCGCGCGTGCTCGGGCGAGGTGGCGGCCGACCTCACCGAGTGCTACCCACTCCTCACGCTCGATGTAGACGCCGGACCGGATACGGACGAGGTGCCCAGACGCGTGCCGGCGACGGAGGGTACGGGCGTCGCTCGGGTCACTCGGAGCGGCCCGGAGCAGGTGCGGTCGGATGCGGTGGTGTTCCATGAGCCGAGACTCGGGCCACGCTGCGCGTCGTACCGCCCACCGCCTCGAACCTGTGGACGGCGTGTGCTCTCCCCAGGGTGCCGGTCGGAAGCCGAGACTCGCCTCCGCGGACGACCTGCGCGCGTTCGGGCACGCAGGGTGTCCGGATGGGCGAGACTCGCCGCGGCTCGCGGCTCGCGGCTCGCGGCTCGCGGCCCGCGGCTCGCGGCTCGCGGCTCGCGGCTCGCAGCAGGCCGCGGTCAGCGGAGGGTGCTGTGGCGGCGGCCGTAGAGCGCGTAGAGCACCGCGCCGGCGACCATCCAGATGCCGAACGCGATCCAGGTGCCCGCGCCGAGGAACACCGCGAGCAGGGCGCAGCTCAGGGTGCCGAGGACCGGGACGACCGGGAAGAGCGGGACCCGGTACGAGCGGTCGAGGTCGGGCTGCGAGCGGCGGAGGATGATCACGGAGACGTTCACGAGCGCGAACGCCACCAGGGTGCCGATGCTCGTCGCGTCGGCGAGCTCGCCGAGGGGGACCAGCGCCGCGACGACCGTCACGACGAGGCCCACGATCAGGGTGTTCACGACCGGGGTGCCCGTGCGCTTCGACACCCGCCCGAAGGCCTTCGGCACCAGGCCGTCGCGGGCCATGGTCAGCAGGATGCGCGTCTGGCCGTAGAGCACCGTCAGCACGACACTGGCGATGGCGATGACCGCGCCGACCGAGAACACCAGCGCCACGACCGGCTGACCGGTGACGTCGACGACGATGCGGACGAGGGAGGCCTCGGTGGAGGAGAACGACGTCCACGATCGAGCACCGATCGCGGCGATGGCCACCAGGATGTACAGCGCCGTGATGAGGGCGATCGACCCGATGATCGCGCGGGGAGGTCCCGGCGGGGGGCCTTCGCCTCCTCCCCGGCGGTCGAGGCAGCGTCGAACCCGATGTAGGAGAAGAAGAGGCGCGAGGCCGCCGCGGTGACCCCGGCCGCGCCCATGGGTGCGAGCGGCTCGAAGTTCTGCGCGCGGAACGCGGTGAAGGCCACGACGACGAAGAACACCAGCAGGGCGATCTTCACGATGACCATGAGCGTGTTGACCCAGGCGCTCTCGCGGGCACCGGGCAGGAGCACCGCCGTCGCCAGCAGGACGAGCACCGCCGCCGGCAGGTTGACCACCCCGCCGTCACCGGGAGGGGCCGCCAGCGCGGCGGGCAGGTGCGTGCCGAAGACCTTGAGGGTCTCGTCGACGTACTCGCTCGCGCCCACGGCGACCGCAGCGACGGACACGGCGTACTCGAGCACGAGACACCACCCGCAGACCCAGGCGATGCCCTCGCCCATCGTCGCGTACGTGTAGGAGTAGCTCGACCCGGACGTCGGGACGGCTCCGGCCATCTCGGCGTACGACAGGGCGGACAGCAGCGCCGCGATGCCCGCCACGACGAACGAGATCCAGACGGCTGGCCCGGCGAGGGGGACCGCGGTGCCGAGCACGACGAGGATCCCCGTGCCGAGCGTGGCGCCGACGCTGATCATCGTCAGGTGCCACACGCCGAGCGTCCTGCGGAGCGGCTGCCCGTCGACCCCGGCTGCTGCTTCGGCCTGCAACTGGTCGATCGGCTTGCGCCGGGCCAGTTGGTGACGGAGGGACGTGGCGGGGCGGGACTGCGCGGACGACATGGGACCTCGTGGAGCGGCGAACAGGACGGGTCATGCTCGCACGGCCCCGGATGGCGGTCAATTCCACAGGACCTCGCCCGTCCACAGGACCTCACCGACGGCACATCGATGTCCGACCGCGGGGTTACATTGACTCGGGAGTGCGCACCGTCCGGTCGCGCCGGGCGGAAGGAGCTCGCATGAGCATGCGTGGTGGTGGTGGACACGGCGGCGGGCGGATCTCCAGCGGTGACTTCGACGCGCAGCGGGCGGCCAACGCCGCTGCTCCGCGGATCCCGAACCTGCTCGGTCGCATCGCCGGGCTCTTCGGCCCCCACCGGCGGTCGATCGCGTTCACGGTCGCCCTCGTCCTGCTCGGCGCTGCCCTGTCCGTGATCCCGCCCCTGCTGACCCAGCGGGCCTTCGACGAGGGGCTGTTCCCGAAGTCGGGCACCCCGGACGTGCCGGTGCTCGCCTGGCTCGTGACGGCGATGGTGCTGCTCTGGATCGCGAACGCCGGCGTCGGTGTCTGGCAGACGTACCTGACGGCGACGGTCGGCAACAAGGTCATGGGGTCGCTCCGGATGCGGCTGTTCGCGCACCTGCAGCGGATGGAGCTCGCGTTCTTCACCCGGACGAAGACAGGTGTGATCCAGTCGCGGCTGCAGAACGACGTCGGCGGTGTCGCCAGCGTGCTGAACAACACCATCTCCTCCGTGCTCGGCAACACGGTGACGGTGATCGCCGCGGTGGTCGCGATGCTGCTCCTCAGCTGGCAGATGACCATCGTCGCGGTCGTCCTGCTGCCGCTCCTCGTCATCGCGCAGCGCCGCGTGGGCCAGGTCCGCGCGAAGATCGCCGGGCAGACCCAGGAGTCGCTGTCGGACATGACCGCGATCACGCAGGAGGCCCTGAGCGTGTCGGGCATCCTGCTCGCCAAGAGCTTCAACCAGCAGCGCAGCGAGACCCACCGGTACGGCGACGAGAACCGCAACCAGATCTCGCTCCAGGTCCGCCAGCAGATGTCCGGGCAGTGGTTCTTCGCGATCGTGCAGATCTTCCTGTCGATCATCCCGGCGATCATCTACCTGGTCGCGGCGTACCTGATCCTCGGTGGCGTCCCGATCACCGCCGGCACGATCGTGGCGTTCACGACGGTGCAGTCGCGCCTGCTGTTCCCGACGGTCGGGCTGCTCCGCGTCGTGCTCGACCTGCAGACGTCGGGGGCGCTGTTCGCCCGCATCTTCGAGTACCTCGACCTGAAGCCGGCGATCACCGACGCACCGACGGCGCACAAGGTCGACGAGCGGCGGGTCGGTCACGTCGCGTTCGACGACGTCACGTTCACGTACCCGGACGGGGAAGCCGACAAGCCGACGCTGCGGGGTGTCTCCTTCGAGCTCCAGCCCGGCCAGTTCGCCGCGTTCGTCGGTCCGTCGGGTGCCGGCAAGACGACCGTGTCGTACCTGGTGCCGCGATTGTACGAGGCCACGAAGGGCTCGGTCCGGTTCGCGGGGTCCGACGTCCGGGACCTCGAACACGAGGACCTCATGCAGCACATCGGCATCGTGAGCCAGGAGACCTACCTGTTCCACGCGACGATCGGGGACAACCTCCGGTACGCCAAGCCCGACGCCACGGCCGAGGAACTCGAGCGGGCGGCACGGGCGGCGAACGTCCACGAGACCATCGCGTCCTTCCCGGACGGCTACGACACCGTCGTCGGGGAGCGCGGCTACCGTCTGTCCGGCGGCGAGAAGCAGCGCATCGCGATCGCACGGGTACTGCTGAAGGACCCGCCGGTCCTGGTCCTCGACGAGGCCACCAGTGCGCTCGACTCGATCTCGGAACGCGTGGTGCAGACGGCACTCGACAACGCCGCGCGCGGCCGCACGACG
This sequence comes from Curtobacterium sp. GC_Cur_3, assembly GCF_026544205.1. Classification (GTDB taxonomy): domain Bacteria; phylum Actinomycetota; class Actinomycetes; order Actinomycetales; family Microbacteriaceae; genus Curtobacterium. Next base: position 16,292 of record NZ_JALNUI010000047.1, on the reverse strand, counting down.
ATCTCGATCGCGCACCGCCTGTCGACCGTCCGCGACGCCGACGTCGTCTTCGTGCTCGACCACGGGCAGATCGTCGAGCAGGGCACGCACGAGGAGCTGCTCGCCCTCGGTGGGACGTACGCGCTGCTGCACCAGCAGCAGAACGCGCCGGCCGACCTGGTCTGAGCCGCCGACCCCGTTGAGTCGCCGAGCGGGGGCTGACGGGAGGCCCGGTGTGGCCCCGCCACGGACGGTCCAGACCGCCCCGACGACCGGCCGACATCGGGCGTCGCATGCCTGGGTGGCGCGGAGGTGCGCCGCCTAGGATCAACGCGTGCGTTATGCGAACTCCGTCGTCGACCTGGTCGGCAACACCCCTCTCGTCAAGCTGAACCGGGTCACCGAGGGCGTCCGAGCGACCGTCCTGGTGAAGGTGGAGTACCTCAACCCCGGCGGGTCCTCCAAGGACCGCATCGCGACGCGGATCATCGACGCGGCCGAGGCCTCCGGTGACCTGCGCCCCGGCGGCACGATCGTCGAACCGACCTCGGGCAACACCGGCGTCGGCCTGGCGCTCGTGGCCCAGCAGCGCGGCTACCGCTGCGTGTTCGTCCTGCCCGACAAGGTCGGCGAGGACAAGCGGAACGTCCTCACGGCCTACGGCGCCGAGATCGTCGTCACACCGACGGCGGTCCCGCCCGAGCACCCCGAGTCGTACTACTCGGTGTCCGACCGGCTCGTGCAGGAGATCCCCGGCGCCTACAAGCCGAACCAGTACGCGAACCCGAACGGCCCGCGCAGCCACTACGAGACCACGGGCCCGGAGATCTGGCGCGACACCGAGGCCCAGCTGACCCACTTCGTGGCGGGCGTCGGTACCGGCGGCACGATCTCCGGCACCGGCAAGTACCTGAAGGAGGCCTCCGAGGGGCGCGTGCGCATCATCGGCGCCGACCCCGAGGGCTCCGTCTACTCGGGCGGCACCGGTCGTCCGTACCTGGTCGAGGGCGTGGGCGAGGACTTCTGGCCGAGTGCCTACGACCCCGACATCGCGGACGAGATCATCGCCGTCTCGGACGCCGACTCGTTCGCGATGACCCGTCGACTGGCCCGCGAGGAAGGCCTGCTCGTCGGCGGCTCGAGCGGCATGGCCGTGGTCGCCGCACTGCGGGCTGCCCGTGACCTCACCGAGGACGACGTCGTCGTCGTGCTGCTGCCCGACGGCGGCCGCGGCTACCTCGGCAAGATCTTCAACGACCGCTGGATGCGCTCGTACGGCTTCGCGGAGACCGACGACGCCCGCACGGTCGGGTCGCTCATCGCCGGCAAGGACGGCCGCCTGCCGGACCTCGTCCACGCGCACCCGGGGGACACCGTCCGCGAGGTCGTCGACATCATGTCGAAGTACGGCGTCTCGCAGATGCCCGTCCTCAGCGCCGAGCCGCCCGTCGTGATCGGCGAGGTCATCGGCGCCGTCGCCGAGAAGGACCTGCTCGAGCACGTCTTCACGGGTGCGGCCAAGATGGCCGACCGTCTGGCCGACTCCGTCGGTGACCCGCTGCCGCTCATCGGTGTCGGGGAGTCGGTGTCGTCGGCCCGTCGTGCCCTCGAGACCGTGGACGCGCTGCTCGTGGTCGAGGACGGCAAGCCCGTCACCGTCCTGACACGACACGACCTGCTCACCTACCTCTCGGAGTGAGCGCGGCAGCGCACCCACGCGAAGGGTGCGCGCCCGACGCGATCCGAGCCTCCCGTCCGCTCCTGACCTGGAGAACAGCACCATGACCGAGTTCAGCACCCGCGCCGTCCACGCCGGCCAGGACCCCGACGCCACCACCGGCGCCGTCATCCCGCCCCTGCACCTGACCTCCACCTACGTGCAGGACGGCATCGGGCAGATGCGGAACGGGTACGAGTACTCGCGCTCCGCGAACCCGACCCGCGACTCGCTGCAGACCCTGCTCGCCGACCTCGACGGCGGCGTGGCGGCCTACTCGTTCGCCTCCGGCCTGGCCGGGGAGGACGCCCTGCTGCGCGCGACGCTCGCACCCGGCGCCCGCGTGGTGATGGGCAACGACGTCTACGGCGGCACCCACCGCCTGGTGAGCCGCCTGCACGTGCCGTGGGGCGTCGAGCTCGTCGTCGTCGACATGAGCGACCTCGACCTGGTCCGCGGTGCGCTCGAGGACGCGCCCGAGAAGACCGTGCTGTGGGTCGAGACGCCGACGAACCCGCTCATGAAGATCGCCGACATCGCGGCGCTCGCCGAGATCGGCCACGTGGCCGGAGCCATCGTCGTCGTCGACAACACGTTCGCGTCGCCGTACCTGCAGCAGCCGCTGTCGCTCGGCGCCGACGTGGTGGCGTACTCGACCACGAAGTACCTCGGCGGGCACTCGGACGTCGTCGGCGGGGCGATCGTGCTCAAGGACCAGGAGCTCGCCGACCAGGTGCAGTTCCTGCAGTTCGGTGCCGGTGCGATCTCGTCGCCGTTCGACGCGTGGCTGACGATCCGCGGCATCAAGACCCTGGCCGTCCGGATGGAACGGCACTCGCAGAACGCGCAGGCCGTCGCCGAGGCCCTCGTGGAGCACCCGGCCGTCGAGCGCGTCTTCTACCCGGGCCTCGCCGACCACCCCGGGCACGACGTCGCGTCCCGCCAGATGCGCGGCTTCGGCGGGATGCTGTCCGTCGCGCTCGCCGGGGGACCCGAGGCCGCGAAGCGCTTCGCGGAGTCGACCGAGCTGTTCGCGCTCGCGGAGTCGCTCGGCGGCGTGGAGTCGCTCATCGGCTACCCGAGCGAGATGACCCACGCGTCGGTGAAGGGCACCGAGCTGGCCGTGCCGGAGAACGTCGTGCGCCTGTCGGTCGGCATCGAGGACGCGGGCGACCTGGTCGCCGACGTGCAGCAGGCGCTCGCCCGCTAGCCGATCCCGCCAGCGGGCGCGGCTGGCCGAGCCCGCCAGCCGCGCCCGATGGCCGGGCCCGCCAGCGGGCGCGGCTGGCCCAGCCCGCCAGCCGCGCCCGCTGGCTCCGCCGTGTCCCCGCCCACTCCTACGATGGTCGGGTGACCACCGACGGACGCGCGACGACGCCGACGCGCACCACCCTGTTCAGCCGGGGCCACGCGCTGCCGACGATCGGCATGGTCGCCATCGTCGGTGTGGCCGCGTTCCAGAACCTGGCGATGACGACGATCATGCCGGTGATCAGCCGCGACCTGCACGGGGAGACCCTCTACTCGCTGAGCTTCGCCGCCCCGCTCGCGGCAGGCGTCCCGGGGATGGTGCTCGCCGGCAACTGGACCGACCGCGCGGGCGGCCGGGTCGTGGCGTGGGTGTCGGCGATGCTCTTCGCCATCGGGACGGCCGTCGTGATGCTCGCCCCGACGATGCCGGTGTTCCTCGCCGGACGCCTGGTCGAGGGCTTCGGCGCGGGCGCGATCGACGTCGTCCTCTACGTGCTGGTCGCCCGGGTCTTCCCCGAGGACCTGCACGGGCCGGTGTTCGCCGGGTTCGCCGCCGCCTGGGTGGTGCCGGCGCTCGTGGGCCCGGCCATCGCCGGGTACGTCACCGAGCTCGCGAGCTGGCACTGGGTCTTCGCGGGTGCCCTCGTGATCGCGGTCGTCGCGTTCGCCCTGCTCGTGCCGACGCTCCGGCACCTCCGGCCGCCGGCACCCGAGCTGCGGCCGCCGTGGCAGCGCGCCCGCATCGGGTGGTCCGTCGCCGCGGCCGTCGCGGTGCTGCTGCTCAACGTCGCCCCGGACCTGTCCGTCGGGTTCCGCGTCCTGGCCGTCGTCGCCGGGATCGCGGGGGCCTGGTTCGCCCTCCGCCCGCTGCTGCCGCGCCGCACGCTGACCGCGGGCCCTGGGCTGCCGTCGGTCGTGCTGCTCCGCGGGGTGCTGGCGGCCGGGTTCTTCGGCAGCGAGGCCTACGTCCCGTTCCTGCTGCAGGCCCAGCACGGCCTGTCGGCGTCGGACGCCGGCCTCGCGCTGACGGTCTCGGCGCTGAGCTGGGCGAGCGCGAGCTGGCTGAACGGCCGGCTGGGGGAGCACCGTCTGCCGGCCGCGCGGGTGTTCGGCATCGGGCTCACGCTCGTGCTCGTCAGCCTGGTGGCCGCACTGGCCGTGGCCGCGTGGGACCTGCCCGTGTGGGTGCTGGTGGCCGGGTGGTTCGTCGGTGGTGGCGGGATGGGGTTCGCCTACCCGAGGACCTCGATGCTGACGCTCCGGTTCTCCACGGAGGGCGACGACGGCTTCGCCAGCTCGGCCCTGACGATCGCGGACGCCGCGGGCAGCGTGGTGGGGCTCGCCGTCGCCGGGCTGCTGTTCACCTCTGCCGGCGGTCGGGACCACCCCGTCGCCTTCGCCCTGGTCTTCGCGGCGATGACGCTCATCACCCTGGTCGGGCTGGCTGCGGTCCGGCGCCTCGGTCCGGTCCCGGCTCCGTCCTCGGGGACCGGGTAGCGCAGGCGGGAACGCGACCCGTGACCGGGGACCGGGTAGCGTGGGGGACCCACGACGAGGAGGAACCGTGCGCCGCATCCTGGCCGCCGCCATCGTGCTGAGTGCCGTCGCCGTGCTCGCCGGGTGCACCGGGACGACCTCGATGGCGCCGACCCCGGTGAAGAGCACGGACCTCACGAGCTCCGACGGGGGCTTCGACCAGCACGCGGTCGTCGGCGTGGTCCTGCTGGCCTCCGACGCGACACCCGGCGCGAGCTCCGGCGGCGTGGCACTGCCCGACCGGTTCCGCGAGGACCTCACCACCGCGGGCTTCCGTCCGGACGTCCGGGTCGCCAGCGCCACCGACCCGGCGTCGTCGCAGGCATCGGCCATCCGGGAGCTCGTGCGTGACGGCGCGAAGGCCCTCCTGGTCGAGGCAGCCGACCCCGACGCGCTGACCGGCGAGGTGCAGACGGCGCACGACGCCGGGGTCGTCGTCGTCGCGCTCGGCGACCCGCTGCCGTCCGCCGGCACTGGGGGCGACGGCATCTCCTCCGACTACCGGGTGCGGGGCCGCGACTCCGACGCCGCGCTCGTCGGACGGGCCGTCGCCGTCGTCGAGGCACTGCAGCGCGGCACGAAGCCGCCGACCGACTGACGCCGACCGACTGACGCAGACCCCGGCCCGTCACCGGGTCGCGTGGCCGGGACGCGCCGGACGGGAGGCTCCCCACCGGCCGCAGGCGAGCCTCCCGTCCGTCATCTGGTCGCGCCGACCGGCGCAAGACCCGACCCGGGGTTCTCGGCGTGGACCCAGCTGAGCCGCAGGTGCACCGCGGATCTCCGCGGGGCGTCGCTGAGCAGGGCGACAGCTTCCGCCCCCCGTCCGGGTGACGTCGTCCGTCGGTGGAACCACTGACTGTCAACTGGTTCCACATGCTCACTACAGTCAGCTCACCGCAGCCCACGAAGCCGCTGGGAACGACCGGTCGCACGCGCGCACGGCCCTCCGGCGGCGGGCTCCCCCGAGAGGACCCCGACGTGCACCGACGCCCACCGACTCCCCGGTCGACCATCCTGTCCACGAGGCCCCGGACCACCGCGTTCGCCCTCGCCACCGCTGCCTGCACCATCGGCGCCGTGCTGTTCGCCGCCGGTCCCGCCGACGCCGCGACCCGCCACGTGCTGCCCGACTCCGTCCCGACGTGGGCCACCGCGGCCGACGACACCGGGACCGTCGCCGCGTCGACCGACGTGGAGGGCGAGGTCTACCTGCCCCTGAAGGACCAGGCGGGTGCCGAGGCCCTTGCGACCGCGGTCTCGACCCCGGGCACCAGTCGCTACCGGAAGCCGCTCAGCCCGAAGGCGTGGATCGCGGCGTACGCCCCGACCAAGAGCGACGTCGACCAGGTCACCGGGTTCCTGCGGGCCCAGGGCCTGTCGATCACCGGCGTCCCCGCGAGCCACGAGTTCGTCGTGTTCCGCGGGTCGGCCTCGGTCGTGAACTCGGTGCTCGGCACGACCCTGCACGCCTACCGGCACGCGCAGCAGACCCTCGTCGCCCCGTCGACCGCCCCGAGCCTGCCCGCGTCCGTCGCGGGACTCGTCAGCGGCGTCAGCGTCGACCAGGGGCGGCTGCTCACCCACCCGGAGCTCGTGCAGCAGGGTGAGACGCCGGCGTCGTCGACGCCGACCCGCATGCTCCGCCAGCAGGCAGCTGCACCGACCGGCATCAACGCGACGTGCTCGGCGTACGACGGCCAGCACACCGCCACCGTGCCCGCCGCGTACGGCCGAACCAGCGTCCCGACCTTCGCCTGCGGCTACGTGCCGAACCAGATCCGGTCGGCGTACGGCGTCGACGCGCTCGGCAAGCAGGGCATCTCGGGGCAGGGGCAGACCGTCGCGGTCATCGACGCGTACGCCTCGCCGTCGATCATCCACGACACGGACAGCTACTCCGCCCAGCACGGGGAGCCCGCGCTGACGAGCGCCACCTTCGAGCAGCGGATCCCCGCGCCGTCCCAGTTCACCGACCAGGCGCTGTGCCAGCAGCCGAGCGGGTGGCAGGGCGAGGAGACGCTCGACGTCCAGTCGGTGCACGCGGTCGCCCCGTCGGCGAAGATCCTCTACGTCGGCGGCACGAACTGCGGTGGTGGCCTCGACGTCGCCATGTCCCGGATCCTCGACCAGGGGCTCGCTGACCTGGTGAGCAACAGCTACGGCGACGTCGGGGAGAACCTGCCGCTCGCGAGCATCCGCGGCCAGGAGAACCTGCACATCCAGGCAGCCGGCGAGGGCATCGGCCTGTACTTCTCCAGCGGTGACAACGGCGACGAGTCCGCCTCGCTCGGCAGTGCCCAGCCGGACTTCCCCGCGTCGAGCCCCTGGGTGACCGCGGTCGGCGGCACGAGCCTCGGCGTGGCGAAGGACGGCCACAAGACGTACGAGACCGGGTGGGGCGACCTGCTCGACCAGATCGTCACGAGCCCGCGCGGCAACGTCTACACGACGCCGCTCCCCGGTGGCATCGTCGGCGGCGGTGCCGGCGGCGGGCGGAGCACGCTCTTCGACCAGCCCGCGTACCAGCGCGGTGTCGTGCCGGCCGGGCTCGCGAACGGCAAGCGCGTGTCGCCCGACCTGGCGGCGCTCGCGGACCCGTACACCGGGTTCTCGATCGGGATCCGACCGATCACCGACGACGCGACGCTCACCACCGGTACGTTCGAGAACGAGACGTACGGTGGCACCTCGCTCGCCTCGCCGATCACCGCGGCGCTGTCCGCGCTCGTCCAGCAGTCGACGAACACCCGGCTCGGGTTCGCGAACCCGACGCTGTACGCGACGTACCGCGCGGCCCCCGCGTCGTTCTCGGACGTCGCGCCGCCGGCGTCGCCGATCGCGCTCGCGTACACGAGTGCGACCTCGGGGCACGACTTCCTCGTGACGCTCGACCACGACACGTCGCTGACCACGGCGACGGGCTACGACGACGTCACCGGTCTCGGGGCGGTCTCGTTCCGCGGGCTGTCGGCGGTGGCTCGCCGGTAGGCGCGTGGCCGGGTCGTGACGGACGGGAGGTCCGGTGCCAGCTGGCACCGGGCCTCCCGTCCGTCACGGGGTGCGTGGGCCGGTGCGCGTGCGTGTGCGGCGTGCGCGTGTGCGAGCGCGGCGTGCGTGTGCGCGGCTGGTGCGAGGTTGGCCACTCGGTGCGGGTCCGTACGCTCGCACGACGCGGTCGACCTCGCACGGGGCGAGTGAACTCGCACCGTGCGAGGTCGGAGCGGGCGTCCGAGACGGGGGCGTCAGCTCCACCACGCGGGGAAGGACCGCGTGATCGTGTCGACGAGGGCCCGGCGGGATCGTCGGGGGCCGGCGAGCCAGGCCTCGATCGCACCGACGAAGCCCTGCGCGACGAACCCGGCGGCGACGTCGTCGAGGATCTCGGGGCGCGCGGCGGCGTCCAGCGCCTCGATGTGTTGGACGCTCGAGACGGTGAAGTGCTCGACCAGCAGCCGGTGCAGCGAGCCGTCGTTCGGGTCGGGGAGGGCCCTGGTGTAGATGTCCCGGTGCGTGACGACGTGCTCGACGACCGCGTTGATGCCCCGGCGCGTGATGGCGGCCAGTTCCTCGACGTCCGCACCCTGTTCAGCTGCGACGCGGCGGGCGGCGGCGTCCTCGTCACGGATGTCGTCGAGTCCGGGCGTGAGCACGTCGGCGAGCAGCGACCCGGGGGAGACGGCGTGCGAGTAGAACGTGGCCCGGTTGATGCCGGCCGCGCGCGTGACGTCCGCCACCGTGATCTCGGACACCGGCCGGCTCGCCGCGAGTCGCAGGATCGCTTCACGCAGGGCAGCCGTGGTGTGCAGGATCCGAGCGTCCACCATGACGCCCACCCCCTCTTCCGTCCTGGTCGCCCGGGCTCCCGAGCAAGCCGACGCTACCGCAGGTCGGGTGGCGGTGTCGCGGTCGGGCGGCGGTGCGTAGGATGGTACCGCGGCCGAATCGATTCGAGCGTGGCCGCGATCACCACTCGCAACCACCCCTCATCGCCGAAGGACCTGCCGTGACCGCGCCCGCCACCACCGGCTCGCTGAGAGTCATCCTGCATCCCGGGGACTCGCTCACTCGGGGCCAACGCCTCGTCTACGTGTTCGTGCTCGGTGCCCTCACCGCGCTCGGTCCGTTCACGATCGACCTGTACCTGCCGGCGTTCCCGGCGCTGAAGCAGCAGTTCGGGGTGACCGACGGTGCTGTCCAGCTGACGCTCACGGCCACCACGCTCGGGTTCGCGGCCGGGCAGCTGCTGGTCGGCCCCTGGAGCGACAAGGTCGGTCGCCGGCTCCCGCTGATCATCGCGACGACGCTGCACATCGCGGCGTCGATCGGCGCGGCGACGGCACCGAACATCGAGGTGCTCGGGCTCTTCCGCGTCCTGCAGGGCATGGGGGCCGCCGCCGGTGGCGTGGTCGCGATGGCCACCGTGCGCGACCTGTTCGGCGGCAAGCCCCTGGTCCGGATGCTGTCGCGCCTGGCGATGGTGAACGGGCTCGCACCGATCCTGGCGCCGCTCATCGGGTCGCAGATGCTGCGCTTCACGAGCTGGCGCGGGATCTTCGTCTTCCTCGCGTGCTACGGCCTGGCGGTCGTCATCGCGTCGATCCTGCTCATCGTCGAGACGCTGCCGCCGGCCCGTCGTCAGGAGGCCGGCCACTCCACGATGGGGCAGCGCTACCGAGCGCTCTTCTCCGACCGCATCTTCGTCGGCGTCGCGCTCATCGGGGCGATGGTCTTCAGCGGGTTGTTCTCCTACCTCAGTGCGTCGCCGTTCCTGTTCCAGGGCGTGTACGGCCTCGATGCCCAGCAGTACGGTCTGCTCTTCGCGGTGAACTCCGTCGGGGTCGTCCTCGGCGTGCAGATCTCGGCGCGGCTCGCACAGCGCGTCGGTCCGCAGTGGATCCTGGCGTGCTCGACGGCCACGCTGTTCCTGGCGTCGACGGCGATCATCGTGCTCGACCTGCTCGGTGCCGGGCTCGTCGGGGTCCTCGTCCCGCTCTGGTTCTTCATCGCCGCGTGTGGGTTCTCGTTCCCGCTCGTGCAGGTCATCGGACTCGCCTCCCACGGGAAGGAGGCAGGGACCGCCGCCTCGGTCCTCGGCGCGCTGAACTTCGGCGTCGCCGGGCTCATCTCGCCGATCGTGGGGTGGCTCGGGATCACGCACGCCGCACCCATGGCGGCCGTCATGGCGTCGACGGCAGCGGTCGCGATCCTGCTGCTGTGGTTCGTCGTGCGCCCGCGGACGGTGCCGGCGCTGTCGCACTGAGGCTGGGCGCGAAGAGTTCTCCACAGGTCGTTCCGCGGGGTCGGCGGCGTCCCTAGGCTGAGCGCATGAGCGACGCGGTGGACCAGGCACGGGCAGCGGCCGAGGCAGCGCGGGCAGCGGCGGACGAGGCCCGACGTCTCGCGGAGGAAGCGGCTGCTCGCGCCGAGGAACTCGCCGCGGCACTGGCCCAGGCTGACGCGACCACCCCGGAGACCGCGGGTGCGCCGTCGACCGGCACCGAGCCTCCCGTCGGGCCGCTCGGCGCGGACGCCGTCGCGGCGATCCGGGCGGGCTACACGGTGACCGGGACGGCGCTGGAACTCGGAGCCCTGGTCAACGGCACGGCGATGCCCGACGTCCAGATCCGCATCCCGCTCGGCATGCTGAACCGGCACGGCCTGGTCGCCGGCGCGACCGGCACGGGGAAGACCCGCACGCTGCAGCTCCTCGCCGAGCAGATCGCGGCGAACGGCGTCCCCGTGTTCGCCGCCGACGTGAAGGGCGACCTGTCCGGGCTCGCGGTCGCCGGGCAGGGCTCCGAGAAGCTCCTCGCGCGTACCGCCGGCATCGGGCAGGACTGGACGCCGGCCGCCAGCCAGGCCGAGTTCTACTCGCTCGGCGGGCAGGGGACCGGTGTGCCGATCCGTGCGACGGTGTCCGGGTTCGGGCCGCTGCTGCTGTCGAAGGTCCTCGGGCTGAACGACACGCAGGAGTCCTCGCTCGGGCTCGTCTTCCACTACGCCGAACAGGCCGGGCTGGCACTCGTCGACCTCGCCGACCTGCGGAGCGTCCTGACCTTCCTGGTGAGCGACGCCGGCAAGCCTGAACTCGCGGACCTCGGGGGACTGTCGAAGCAGACGGCCGGGGTCATCCTGCGGGAGCTCGTCACGTTCGCGGACCGCGGGGCGGACCGGTTCTTCGGCGAGCCGGAGATCGACACGCAGGTGTTCCTCCGGACGGCGGCGGACGGACGCGGCATCGTGAGCCTGCTCGAGGTGCCGGGGGTGCAGGACCAGCCCGAGGTCTTCTCGACGTTCCTGATGTGGCTGCTCGCGGACCTCTACAACGAGCTGCCGGAGGTCGGTGACCAGGACAAGCCGAAGCTCGTGTTCTTCTTCGACGAGGCGCACCTGCTGTTCAACGGTGCGTCGAAGGACTTCCTCGAACAGATCGTCCGGACCGTGCGGCTCATCCGGTCGAAGGGCGTCGGCATCGTCTTCGTCACCCAGACCCCGAAGGACGTGCCGAACGACGTCCTGGCGCAGCTCGGGTCCCGCGTGCAACACCAGCTCCGCGCGCACACCCCGGACGACGCCAAGGCCCTGCGCGCCACCGTCTCCACCTACCCCACGAGCGAGTACGACCTCGGCGAGGTGCTGACGTCCCTGGCCACCGGCGAGGCGATCGTCACCGTGATGAACGAGCAGGGTGCACCGACACCGGTGGCGTGGACCCGACTCCGCGCACCGCAGGGCTCCATGGACCCGATGCCGGCAGCCGAGATGGAGGCCCGGGTCGCCGCCTCCCCGCTCCTCGCGACGTACGGCACCCCGGTCGACCCCGACTCCGCGCGCGAGGTGCTCGCGCGTCGGATGGAGGCGGCGGCGGCACAGTCGGCGGCTGACGACGCCGCGGAGCAGGCAGCAGCTGCCGAGGCCGAAGCAGCGGAGGAAGCCGCCCGGGTCGCTGCGGCGGAGGCGAAGCAGGCCGCCGCGCAGGCGAAGCAGGAGGCCCGGGAACGGACCGCCGCGCAGCGGGAGTACGAACGGACGCAGCGCGAGTTCGAACGGGCCGAACGCACGGCCGCGCAGCGACGAGGGCGGACGACGTCGCGGTCGCGGACCTCGTCGTCCCGGAAGACCGGCGACCCGTTGTCCGACCTGCTCGGTGGGGGACTGGGCCAGGCCATCGCGAAGGAGGTCGTGCAGGGCATCTTCTCGACCCTGCGCCGCCGACGCTGAGCCGCGGTCAGGTCACCGCGCCCGGTGGGCTGCCGTGATCAGCAGGGCTTCCGTGATCAGCAGGGTTTCCGTGATCAGCAGGGCTTCCGGCGCTCGGCCGGGCGCGTCGGCAGGTAGCGCCGAGCGAAGTCCCGCGCGGGCAACGGGCGCGTGAGCTCGGTGACCTGGACGCCGAGGGCGTCGACGACCCGGTCGAGGCCGGCGTCGCCCCACACGTCGGAGCGCATCCGGAAGAGGTGCCGGTCATCGGGGCCGTACGCCACGAGGACCCGCGTGGTCCGGTCGACGGAGCTGCCGAAGGTGGTGGCGAGCACGACCCGTTCGACGCAGGGGCGGGTGACGGACCGCGTCGGGGTCAGCACGCTGCGGACCTCCACCCGGTCGTGGCTGATCCCCACGAAGGCGGACCGGAGGCGGACGAAGACGACGCCGGCAGCGACGGCCAGCAGCACCACGACGGTGGCGACCAGCGCCCAGAGCCGCAGCGGGAACGAGACCCACACGAGGGCGACCGCGAGCGGCACGGCCGAGAACACGATGCTGAGCGCCGTGGACCGCACCAGAGCGACCCGGGGACGGACCACGACGTCGAACGTCACCGGGTCCGGACCCGCCGTCGTCGCCGTCGTCTCCCCCACGGCTGTCTCCTCGTCCCCTCGGTTGCACCCGGGGCACGCCGTCGAGGCCGCTCCGGAACGGCGCCCCTGCCGTCTACGTGTGCACGACGTCGCCGTCCCTCGGCTGCGTCGTACCGGCAGCATAGGGGAGGTCCCGGTCGATGCGACAGGTCTGTCCACCCTTCTGGGGGAGCACCGGGGAACCGGGGGTCAGGGTGGTCCGCATGCTGGGGGACCGTGACACGTCATCGCGCGGGACCCGACCGGGCCGGACCGCCATCGGCCCCGGAACGACGAGAGCGCACGGCCCTGGTGGGCCCGTGCGCTCTGGGTCGTGCGGTGTTCCTGGTGGTTCTTGCTGGCGGAGAATGGGGGATTCGAACCCCCGAGGGCTTGCACCCAACACGCTTTCCAAGCGTGCGCCATAGGCCACTAGGCGAATTCTCCTGGTGCCATCTCGCGATGACGACACCCCATGGTACAGGTCTTCGGGGGTGTGGACGACCACCGCCGTCCACAGGTCGTCCGTTCCCAGAGGGCACGGCAGCGGCACGGCTAGCCTGGAGCGGTGTCGACCCGCATCTACATCACGTCAGCAGAAGGACACACGGGCAAGAGCACGGTGGCGCTCGGTGTCCTCGAGACCCTCGCCCGCACGGTCGGACGCGTCGGCGTGTTCCGCCCCGTCGCCCGCTCGGTGGAGGAACCCGACTACGTGCTCGAGCTCCTGCTCCAGCACACCGCCGCCGGGCAGTCCTACGACGACGCCGTGGGGGTCACGTACGACGACGTCCACGCGGACCCGGACGCGGCGCTCGCCACCATCGTCGGCCGGTTCGCCCAGGTCGAGCGCCAGTGCGACGCCGTCGTGGTGCTCGGCTCCGACTACACCGACGTGGGCAGCCCGACGGAGCTGTCCTTCAACGCCAAGGTCGCGGCGAACCTCGGTGCGCCGGTGCTCCTCGTCCTCGGCGGGCGGGACTCGGCCGAGCGTGGTGCCAGGACGCCCGCCGACATGGGCCAGGTCGCCGAGGTCACCACGAGCGAGCTCCGCGCCGCGCACGCCCAGCTGCTCGGGATCGTCGTGAACCGCGCCGACCCGGAGGCCCTCGCCGCGATCCGCGACGGCGTTGCCGCAGCCGTGCAGGACCACCACCCCGACACGCTGGTGTGGGCGATCCCCGAGGACTCGGTGCTCGTCGCGCCGACCGTCCGCGCCCTGCTCGCCGCGACGGAGGCCACGCTGGTCCGCGGTGACGAGGCCCTGCTCGACCGCGAAGCCCTCGGCACCGTCGTCGCGGGCATGAGCATGGAGAACGTGCTCCCGCGGCTGATCGAGGGCGGCATCGTCGTGGTGCCAGGGGACCGCAACGACGTCCTCATCGCCACGCTGCTCGCGAACCAGTCGGACACGTTCCCGAGCCTCGCCGGTGTGATCCTCAACGGCGGGTTCGAGACGGCACCGCAGATCACCCGGCTGCTCGAGGGCCTGTCGAGCTCGCTGCCGATCGCGAGCAACGACCTCGGCACCTACGACACGGCGCTGCGCATCACGCAGACCCGTGGTCGTCTGGCGGCCGACTCCCCGCGGAAGGCCGACCTGGCGCTGTCGCTGTTCGAGCGCCACGTCCAGGCTGACGAGCTCCTCGCCCGACTCCAGGTCACGCCGTCCGGCGTCGTCACGCCGCTCATGTTCGAGCACGGGCTGCTCGACCGGGCGCGCGAGTACGGCACGCGGATCGTGCTGCCCGAGGGCGACGACGACCGCATCCTCCGCGCGGCCTCGACCCTGCTGCAGCGGCAGGTCTGCGCGCTCACGATCCTCGGCGACCCGGCGGCGATCCGGGCGCGGGCGACGGAGCTCGGGCTCGACCTCGAGGCAGCCCAGCTCGTGTCGCCGTTCGACCCCGAGCTCCGGGAGCGCTTCGCGGAGGAGTACACGCGGCTCCGGGCCCACAAGGGCATGAGCATGGAGCTCGCCCGCGACACCGTGACGGACGTGTCGTACTTCGGCACGATGATGGTGCAGCTCGGGCTCGCCGACGGCATGGTGTCCGGCGCGAAGCACACGACGGCGCACACCATCCGGCCGTCCTTCGAGATCATCAAGACCCGTCCGGACACGTCGATCGTGTCGAGCGTGTTCCTGATGGCGCTCGCCGACCGCGTGCTCGTCTACGGCGACTGCGCGGTCATCCCGGACCCGACGAGCGAGCAGCTGGCGGACATCGCGATCTCCTCCGCGGAGACCGCCACGCAGTTCGGCATCGAACCCCGGGTGGCGATGCTGAGCTACTCGACCGGGGACAGCGGCTCCGGAGCCGACGTCGACAAGGTCCGCGCGGGCACCGCCGTCGTGCGGGAGCGGCGACCCGACCTGCTCGTCGAGGGGCCGATCCAGTACGACGCCGCCGCCGACCCGACGGTCGCGAGCACCAAGATGCCGGACTCGCCGGTGGCCGGGCACGCGACGGTCTTCATCTTCCCGGACCTCAACACGGGCAACAACACGTACAAGGCAGTCCAGCGGTCCGCCGGCGCGGTCGCGATCGGCCCGGTGCTGCAGGGGCTCCGCAAGCCAATCAACGACCTCTCCCGCGGGGCACTCGTCAGCGACATCGTGAACACCGTGGCGATCACGGCGATCCAGGCCGGCACCGCGCGGACGGACGGCAGCACGCCGAACGACGGCGCAGTGCCCACCGACACCGCGGCCGGCGCTCGCTGAGCGCCGGACGCCACCCGAGCCTCCAGACCGGCCCCCGGGCCATGCACAGAAAGCGAGCCATCGTGACCGCCGCACTCGTCGTGAACTCCGGATCGAGTTCGTTCAAGTACCAGCTCATCGAACTCGACGGCGAGCGCGAGCTCGCATCGGGGCTCGTCGAGCGCATCGGCGAGTCAACGGGCGCGTGGAAGCACACGAACGCACTGACGGGGGAGTCCTCGTCGAACGACTCGGCATCGGTGCCCGACCACGCCGCCGGGTTCCAGGCGATGATCGACGCCTTCGCGAAGGTGGGGCCGTCGTTCGACGAGCACCCGCCCTCGGTCGTCGGGCACCGCGTCGTGCACGGCGGCACGGCCTTCGACGCCGCCACGATCGTCACGGACGAGGTCGAGCAGCAGATCGACGCCCTGTCGAGCCTGGCGCCGCTGCACAACCCCGCGAACCTCGAGGGCATCCGCGCCGCGAAGCAGGTGTTCTCCGACGTGCCGCACGTCGCCGTGTTCGACACCGCGTTCCACCAGACGATGCCGCCGCACGCGTACACGTACGCGATCCCGGCCGACCTCGCCGAGCAGCACCAGATCCGCCGGTACGGCATGCACGGCACGAGCCACAAGTACGTCTCCGAGCAGGCGGCCGTGTTCCTGGACCGCCCGCTGTCGGAGCTGAAGACGATCGTGCTGCACCTCGGCAACGGGGCGTCGGCGGCGGCGATCGACGGCGGGCGGTCGATCGAGACCTCGATGGGGCTGACGCCGCTCGAGGGCCTCGTCATGGGCACGCGCTCCGGAGACCTCGACCCCGCCGTGCTGATCCACCTGCACCGGGAGGCCGGGATGTCCTTCGACGACCTCGACACGATGCTGAACAAGCAGTCGGGGCTGCTCGGTCTCACCGGCAGCGGTGACATGCGCGACGTGCAGGCCGCGGCGATCGACGGCGACGAGACGGCCGAGGCGGCGCTCGCCGTCTACCGGCACCGCATCCGTCGGTACGTCGGGGCGTACACCGCGCAGCTCGGCGGGCTCGACGCCGTCGTCTTCACCGCCGGCGTGGGGGAGAACAACGCGCTGCTGCGTCGTCGGGTGCTCGCGGGGCTGGAGCACCTCGGGATCGAGGTCGACAACGACCGCAACGAGCTGCATGCGAAGGACGCGCGGCTCATCTCGACGGACTCCTCGCGGGTCGCCGTGCTGGTCATCCCGACGAACGAGGAGCTCGAGATCGCCCGGCAGTC
>NZ_JALNUI010000046.1 GCF_026544205.1 Curtobacterium sp. GC_Cur_3 | reverse complement strand
GCGTTGACCCGCACGTGAAGCTCTTCGAACCCACCTCCTTCGGCGCCGTGCGCCTGTCGAACCGCATCGTCATGGCCCCGCTCACGCGCACCCGCGCCGGCGAGCACGGCATCCCCAACGACCTGCTCGTCGAGCACTACCGTCAGCGCGCCGGCCTCGGCATGATCATCACCGAGGGCACCTGGCCCGTGCAGGAAGGCCGCTCCTACCCCGGGCAGCCCGGCATCGAGACCGACGAGCAGATCGCCGGGTGGCGCCGCGTGGCTGACGCCGTGCACGCCGAGGGCGGCACCATCGTGATGCAGCTCATGCACGGTGGCCGTGTCTCGCACCCCGACATCGCGCAGACCCCGCGCATCGTCGGCCCGAGCGCCGTCGCGGCCCCCGGTCAGACGCACCTCGCCGACGGGTCCAAGGCCGACATGCCGGTCCCCCACGAGCTGACCACCGACGAGGTCGCCGAGGTCGTCCAGCAGTTCGCGCAGGCCGCCCGCAACGCGATCGCCGCCGGGCTCGACGGCGTCGAGGTCCACGGCGCCAACGGCTACCTGGTCCACGAGTTCATGTCCCCGGTGTCGAACACCCGCACCGACCAGTACGGCGGCTCCCCCGAGAACCGCGCCCGCTTCGCGATCGAGGTCACCACGGCCGTCGCCGAGGCCGTCGGCGCCGACCGCACGGGCATCCGCCTGTCGCCGGAGCACGGGATCCAGGGCGTCCTCGAGGACGACGCCGTCGAGACCCGCGCCGTCTACACCGCGATCGCCGAGGGCCTCGCGCCGCTCGGACTCGCCCTCATCGACGTCCTGCACGCCGACCCGACGGGCGACCTCGTGCAGCACGTCCGCCGTACCGCGGGCGCACCGTTCATCGTGAACTCGGGCTTCTCCTCGCTCACCACCCGTGACGAGGCCGTCGTGCTGGTCGACACCGACCAGGCGGACGCCGTCGCCGTCGGCCGTGCCGCCATCGCGAACCCGGACCTCGCCTACCGCTGGGAGCAGGACACGGAGCTCAACGAGCCCCGCCCGGAGCTCTTCTACGGCCAGGGCGCCGAGGGCTACACCGACTACCCGACGCTGGCCGACGTGCGCGCGTCGTCCGTCGCGTAGTCAGCACCACGCACGGACGGGAGGCTCCCTGCCAGCTGGCAGGGAGCCTCCCGTCCGTGGGGGGTCGGCGGGTCAGAGGTCGACGCTGGCGAGCGTGAGGCCGCCGTCGTGCAGGCGGACCTGGACGCCTGAGATGTCGGCGCGCGGGATGTCCGTCGTCGCCGCGAGGCCGCGGGCGTCCTCCCCCGCGGCCGTCCACGTGCCGACCGTCTGGGTCCTGCCGTCCGTCCGGACGACCACGAGGTCGTACATCACCGACCCGTCGGCGGCCCAGTCCTTGCCGCCGTAGGAGCAGCCCCAGTCGAATCGGGTGCCCCACGAGGCGTCCTGGACGGCGAGGTCCACCGTGAAGCCCTGCCGTCCGGACATCGCGTACCGGTCGGCACCGGGGACCGCGGTCGTCGTCGGGCCGGCCTGCACGGTGCCGCGGTCGGCTGCGGTCCCGACCGCGAGCCCGCCCAGCACGGCGACCACGACGGCGAGGCCGGCGGTGGCGGCGACCCAGACCCGACGACGGCGCCGACGGTGGCGGACGCGGTGCGCGACGGCGGCGAGGGTGCTCTCGGAGGCCGGGACGAGCCTCCAGTCCGTGTCCGCGATCTCGACCGCCTGGTCGGCCGGGAGCTTCCCGAGCAGTCCGGGCAGCCCGGCGAGCTCGGCGACGGCGTCCGCACAGCGGTCACACGTGGCGAGGTGCCGCTCGTACTCGAGCCGCTCGTCCTGCGGCAGCGCGCCGAGCACGTAGGCGGCGTCCCACTCGGTGTACCGGTCCTCGTTCATCGGGTCACGCCTCGTTCCTGCAGTGCGAGCCGGAGGGCCCGCAGCCCGTAGTGCAGCCGCGACTTCGCGGTGCCCTCGGGGATGTCGTTCCGCCGGGCGATCTCCGGCACGGTGTGGCCGAGCCAGTAGGCGTCGACGACGACCCGCTGGTGCTCGGGCGACAGGGACGTGAGCGCGTCGGCGACCACGATGCGGTCCAGGACGGCATCGGTCCGGTCAGCCTCGACGCGGTCCACGGGGTGCTCGCTGCCGTGCTCCCGCCGGTTCCTGGCCGAACGGGCGTCGTCGACGACCAGGTTCCGCGCCACGGTGAACAGCCACGCGCGGACGCTGTCCGGCGACCGCTCGAGCACCGCCGGGCGCTGCCATGCTCGCACCATCGTCTCCTGGACGACGTCGTCGACGGTCGAGCCGTCCCGCGTCAGATGCCGGACGTACCGGGTGAGCGCGTCACCGTGCTCACGGTGGAGCGTCACGAGCAGTTCGTCGGCGGACCGGCTCGCCACGGTCACCGCGCCAGGTCGAGGGAGAACTCGACGGAGCCCTTCCCGTCCACGGTCACGAAGCCGAGCGAGGGAGCCGTCACGCCGTAGTCGGCGAAGGTGACCGGCACGGAGCCGGCGACCTGCACGGTGCCGCCCTTGCCCACGGCGACCTGGGCGTCGGCGGTCACGGGCTTCTCGACGCCGTGCAGCTCCATCGTCCCGGTCAGGGAGACGTCCTGCGTGGTCCCGGCGAGCGCCTGCGACACGTCGACCGGCTTCGTCACCGTGAAGGTGGCCGTGGGGAACTGGTCCGTCTCGAGGGCCTTCGAGCGGAAGTAGGCGTCGCGGGCTGCCTCGGGCGTGCTGATCTTCGCGACCTGGACGGTCACGGTGGCCTTCCGGAGCTGCCCGCCGTCGACGGTGGCGTCCGCCTCCACCTGCTTCGTCCGTCCGACCACGTTCACATCCTGGCCCTGCAGGACCTCGTGCACCCGGTAGCCGGCGTACGACGTTCCGCGACTGGTCCACGTGCCGTCCGCGTCGGAGGCGTCGAGGGTGGCGGACGAGCTCGGCGCGAGGCTCGGGGCGGCGGCGGCCTGTCCGTTGACGACGTTCGCGTAGATGAGCGGGCCGCCGATCAGCGCGGAGGCGCCGACCACGACGACGCCGGTGGTGATGCCGATGATGACCTTGGTGCGAGTTCGGAGTCCCATACCCGGACGACGAGACAGGGCGGCGGATCGTTCAACGGCGTCCTTCCCGCCCGGGTCGTGTGGCCGTCCGGGCGGTCAGGTCGCGCCGCCGTCCAGGGGGGGGACGCCCGCGTCATCTGGACGCCCTGGCACGGCGCTCGTCGCCGAGCGTCTACCGTGACCGACCGGTCCGGGCGGAGCTGACGCCGGACACGGAGACGGCCCCGTCCCCGTGTCCGGAGCCGAGCCCGTGCCCGGACCCGGACCCGAGGGAGAGGACCCCGATGACCACCACGACGACCGAGGACCACGACGTCCCGGGTGTCCCCGCGACCATCCCGGGCGACGGCGACCAGGACGCGGCACGCACCACCCGACGGCACGTCACGCGGGTGGCGTTCGTCGCGGCCCTCGGCGGCCTGCTGTACGGGTACGACACGGGCGTGATCTCCGGGACGCTGATCGAGATCGGGAAGGAGTTCTCGATCGGGTCCGCCGTGAAGGAGTTCATCACCGCGTCGATCCTGGTCGGGGCGATCCTCGGCGCGTTCCTGACCGGCCCGGTGTCGGCACGCATCGGTCGGCGTCGGACGATCCTGCTGATCGCCGCCGTGTTCACGCTCGGGGTGCTGTTCGCCGCGGTGTCGCCGAGTCCCGTGTTCCTGGTCCTGAGTCGCCTGTTCCTCGGGCTGGCCGTCGGTGGGTCGACGCAGACCATCCCGACGTACATCGCCGAGATCGCCCCGGGGCCGCGGCGCGGGAGCCTCGTGACGGTGTTCAACTGCGCGATCGGCGTCGGGATCCTGTCGGCGGCCCTCGTCGGGGTCGCGCTGAACGGCGTGGTCTCGTGGCGCCTCATGATCGGGGTCGCGGCGGCCCCGGCCATCGTGCTGCTGCTCGGGATGCTGCGGCTGCCGGAGAGCCCGCGCTGGTTCGTCTCGAAGGACCGCATCGGACCGGCCCGGCAGGTGCTGCGGTGGCTCCGCCCGTCCCACGGCGATGCCGAGGACGAGCTGGGCGAGATCCGCCGGCTCGACGACGCCGAACCGGACTCGGGCGCGGGTCAGTGGGCACAGCTCCGGAAGCCGTGGGTGCGTCCCGCGCTGGTGGCCGGACTGATCGTGGCCGCGTTCACGCAGCTGACCGGGCTCGAGATGATGATCTACTACACGCCCACGATCCTGACGGACGCCGGGTTCCCCCACGTGTACTCACTGTGGGCCAACGTCGGCGTGGGTGTCGTCTACCTGGTCATGACGTTCGTCGGATCGCGGATCGTCGACCGCGTCGGACGCCGACGGCTGACCCTGGTCATGCTGCCGGGAGCGGCCCTGAGCATCGGGCTGTTCGGCGCGCTCTTCTTCCTGCAGGACGGCAACCCGTCGCCGGTGCTCACGATCGTGCTGATCCTGTCGTTCATGTTCTTCCAGGCCGGTGGCATCCAGGTCGTCGGCTGGCTCGTCGGGTCGGAGATGTACCCGCTGCGCATCCGTGCGGCGGCCACGAGCCTGCACGCGATGGTGCTGTGGGGCGCGGACCTGCTCGTGACCTCGACCGCCCTCACCATGACCGGGTGGATCGGGCTGGGCGGCACGATGCTCGTCTACGCGGCGCTCAACGTGCTGGGCTGGGTGCTCGTGTTCCTGCGGGTCCCGGAGACGAAGGGGCGATCGCTGGAGCAGATCGAACAGTCGCTGCGGGACGGGACGTTCCTGCCGAGGGCGGGTCAGCGGTCCTGACGGGCGGGCCACGGATCGTCCGCGGGCCGTCGGACCCACGTGGTGGCGCACAGACGACCGAGGTATCGTGCGCAGGCAACGTCGTTGCTGGTCCCGCCTTCACGCATCTCCGCGGCGCCTCTCCCCCCTGGTGCGTAGAGGCGACAGCATCACCACAGTCCGCGATCCCGAATCCCGACCGACCGAGGCCGACGTCGTCCTGACGCAGTACTGGGCGCACGTCACGGCACACGTCCGGTTCATCCTCGACACCCACCCTGTGGGCAGCACGGACGACGTCCGGAGGATCGCCACGCGGTACCTGGAGTCCGCGGCGAAGGTCGTCCCCGCCGGCCTCCGACGCGAGCTCGACGAGCACGAGCCACCGCGCGCGGTCCGCCGAGCGGTCACGTTCATCCAGGCGAACCTGCTCGAGCACGTCACGGCCGTCGACATCGCCGCGGCCGCCGGCTCCTCGCCGCGGGCACTCCAGCTCGCCTTCCGCCGCGCGCTCGACCTGACGCCGATGGAGTACGTGCGTGACGCGCGGCTCACCGCGGCACACGCAGAGCTCCTGGTCGACGGCCGCACGTCGATCGGGCAGATCGCGCTGAAGTGGGGGTTCTCGAACCAGGGTCGGTTCGCCGCGGCCTACCGCGAGCGGTACGGCGAGACGCCCACCCAGACCCGTGGTCGCCTCGAGCACACCCAGGACGGAGGCTCGGAGGCCACGTCCGACACGGAGGCGCTGACGGCCTGACCGGCCTGCTCCCTGGCGTGCCCGTCCGCGGTTCAGCGGCGCATGTCGGGGTCCTGCGTGCGGTCCTCGTCGACGGTGACCTCCTCGTGCCGGAGCACCGCGTCGACCGGGCGGTCCTCGGTGACCGTGTGGACGGTGAGCGTCACGCGCTCGACGGGCACGATCCGCTTCGAGACGACGACCTGTTCCTCGTGCAGGACCACCACGACGGGTTCCCGGGTCGGCGGCGTGCGGTCAGCCGGCAGGGCCGGGCCCTCGGCGAGGGGCTCGCGGACGAGCCGGACCTCCTCACGGCGGACGTCGACGGTGATCGTCCGCTGCTCGGTGACGACGTACCGCTCGAGGCGGACACGCTCGGTCGCGTGCACCTCGGTGCCGACCAGGAGGTGTTCCTCGTGGAGGACCACGGTGGCCTCCCGGTCGTCGTCGCCGGGGGCGGGCTGCGGGACGGGCATGTCGGTCATGGTCTCTCCGATGCTGAGCGGACTCGCTCCGTACGGTACGGGAACGCGCGTCGGCCCCACTCGGGATGAGCGGGGCCGACGCGCAGTGGTGGTGGTCAGCGCGCGCGGTGGGCGCTGCTGGTCGACGACTGACCGGCCTGCTTGGCCGTGTCGGCAGCCTGCTTGGCCTGCTCGGCGACGGACGGCGCGTTCTGCGCATGCTGCTGGATCTTCGGCGCCTCGGACTCGGCCTTCGTCAGGATCGACTCCCAGCGCTGCTGCATCGGCTTGATGAGGCCGCCACCGGCACCGACGATGATCACGCCGGCGACGATGGCGAGGACCGCGATGAGGATCGGGGTCGTGACCGTCGTGGCGATGCCGACCTGGTTCAGCGCGGCGGTGGCCCCGAGGAACAGGATGAACACGGCGGCGACGTTGGCGAGGACCTTGCCGTACGACAGGCCACCGAGGGTGTTCTGGATCAGGCCCTTCACTCCGGCGGCGATCGCGGCGGCGATCACGATGATGATGATCGCGATGATGATCTTCGGCAGGAACCCGATGATCCCCGCGAGCAGGTCACTGACGGGGTTGCGCCCGAAGACACCGAACGCGAACTGGAGCACGAACAGCACCAGCGTGTAGTAGATGATCTTCGACACGATGTCGGAGGCGTCGAGCTTCGAGTTCGCGAGCGCCTTCTTGATGCCGCCGCGCTCGACCGCGCGGTCGAAGCCGACCTTCGTCAGCAGGCGCGACAGGCCCTTCTCGATGAGCTTCGCGACGATGAGGCCGACGACGAGGATGAGCAGGAACAGGAGTGCGAGCGGGACGAACGCGATGACCGCGGCGAGTCCGTTCTGCAGGGCAGCGGGGAAGTTCATGGGGGTGGCCTCTCGGGCGCAGGGCGCATGGCGCGGGGCGTCGCGTGCGGGTGCAGCGAACGGGTGGTGCAGCGTGCAGGGATGCGGGCGACCGGCCGGAGGGTGCCGGCCGGTCGCCCGCCGTCAGTGCCTAGGAGCGGGCGTCACGGTCGACGGCCGAGGTGTCGGTCGTCGTCGTCGTGCCGTCGGTGCCGGGCTCGACGAGCTCGATCTCCTCGTGCGCGACGTCCTCGTTCACCGTCTGCTGCTCGGTGACTGTCTCGGTGCCGAGGCTGACGCGCTCGACTGGGACGGTCTCCTTCGCGGTCACGACGCGCTCCTCGGTGAGGACGACCTCGTGCTCCTCCTCGCTGAGGTCCGGGCCGGCGAGGGCGTCGGCGGCGTTCGCGTCGGTGATCGGCTCGCGGGAGAGCGTGACCTCCTCGTGGCTGACCGGGACGTTCGTGGTGACGTTCTCGGTGACGATGTGCTTCCGCAGGCGTGCACGGCCGGCCTCGACACGCTCGGTGCCGACGTGCAGACGCTCCTCCGAGCGGGTCATCGCGTCGTCGGTGGTCGGACCGGAGGTGTCGTGGCCCTGGGTGCCGTGCTCGTTCGTGCCGTGGTCGTCCACGCGCTGGGCGTCCACGCCACGGTCGGCGTCCTGGTCGTAGAGCGGGGACTCGGCCGGGGCGCCCTGGGAGGCGACGTCGCCGTTGCCGTAGTACGAGTACAGCGCCTGCTCCTCGGACGGGTCGAGCTCGCCGTCGGCGTCGACGCGGGGGGCGTCCTTCACGAAGGCCTTGTCGTGCGTGACGTGCACGGCGCTGCCGTCGAAGGTCGCGTCGTCGAGCGGCGCGAAGGACTCCGAGGTGCCGAACAGGCCGGTGCGGATGGTGACCCAGGTCGGGGCCTGGGTGTCGTTGTCGACGTAGACCTGTCCGACGGTGCCGATCTTGGCGTCGTCGCTGCCGTACACGTCGGCGCCGACGAGCTGGTTGACGGTGCTGCTGTCGATCATGGTGGTGCTCCTTTTCCCCGGGGTGGTCGACCGGGTTCGGTGTGAGGAGAGACGAGGCGGTTGCTCGGGTGGAGCTCGATGGCGCTGTGGGGCAGAGAACACGGACGGGTCCCGTGTGCCGGCACAGGTGCCGCCTCGAGTGACTTACGGTGTAAGCCGTGTCGGAGCTTACAACGTAAGTCGGGCTATCGTGAAGGACTGCGTCCGGCGGACTTCCGGAGGCGCACCGCAGCCGGTGGACGGCAGATCTGTGAGGCACTCCCGTGGCGGAACGCACGAAGGCGAACCGGGCCGGAGCCACCGGTCCCCGACTCAGCCGCGAGCTGATCATCGCGGCGGCGCTGAGCCAGATCGACGAGTCCGGTCCCTCGGGGCTGTCGATGCGGTCCCTCGCCCAGGAGCTCGGCGTCGAGGCCATGTCGCTCTACCGGTACGTGCACGGCAAGGAAGACCTGCTCGAGGGCGTCGTCGCCTCGCTCATGAGCGAGCTCACCGCCCAGCTCGACGAGGCCGAGGGCGACCACTGGCAGGCGTTCCTGCAGACCGTCGCCCACGAGGTCCGCCGCATCGCCACCGACCACCCGAAGGCCTTCCCGCTCGTGGCGACCCGCCACCCCGCTGCCCCGTGGCTGCGCCCGCCACTCCGCAGCGTCGAGGTCGTCAACACCTTCCTCACCGCCCTGACCGAGGCCGGGTTCTCGGACCCCCAGGCGGTCAACGCCTACCGCGCGTTCAGCAGCTTCCTGCTCGGACAGCTCCTGCTGCAGTCCGTGGTCCGCGGCGCCGAGGCCGGACCGGCCGAGGAACCCCTCGACGAGGGCGGCGCCGACATCCCCCAGGGTGACGGCAGCATGTCCCTCGAGGTCGCCCCCGAGGTCCGCCGACTCCGCACCCTGCTCAGCGAGGACCGCAGCGACGAGGAGTTCGAGGTGTCGCTCGAGGCCCTGCTCGACCGCCTCGACCGCGACGTCTCCCAGTAGCTGCGACCCCTCCGTCCGGGTGCGCGTAGCGTCCGGGCCATGAGCGACGACACCACAGGACAGTCAGCACCCGACGGCTCGACCGACGTCAGCGACGAGGAGCGGCAGCGCACCGCCGACCTCGGCGACGGATCGAGCACCGGCAACGCGACCGAGGACCCGCACCAGGACAGCGACGTCGACTCCGGTGGCGAGCCGGCAGCACCCGAGAACGACCAGGCCTGATCCGGTCCGACCACCAGCGGAACGACGCCAGACAACGACGTCAGACAACGACGCCAGACCACGACGCCGGACAACGACGAAGGGCCCCGGCGATGCCGGGGCCCTTCGTCTGTTCGGTGTTGCCTGCTGGTCCGTTGCCGGTCCAGCCCTGTGCGCTCGAAGGGACTCGAACCCCCAACCTTCTGATCCGTAGTCAGATGCTCTATCCATTGAGCTACGAGCGCGTGGCTGCCGAAGCGGCCGTGGAAGACTCTACAACAGGTGCGGCCCCCACGCCAATCGAGCCGGGCTCGACGCCGAGGTCGGCGTGTCGCCCGGCTCGGGGCACCGGTCAGACGGTCGCGAGCTCCTCGCCGAACACCTCGGCCAGGAACACCTGGAGCGCCTGCCACGAGCGGCGGTCGGCGCGCTCCTGATACTGCGCACCGTGGTCGGGAGCGTCGGTCCCAGGGACGGCGAAGGCGTGCATCGCCCCGGCGTACGTGACGACCTGCCAGTCGACCTCGGGCGCCCCGCGCATCTCGTCCTGCCATGCGTGCACGGTCTCGTCGGGCACGACGGGGTCGGCCGCACCGGTGAGCACGAGCAGCTTCGTCCGGATCTGGGCCGCGTCCGAGGGGTCGTGGGCGATCAGGCCGCCGTGGAACGACACCGCGCCGGCGAGGTCGGCACCGGTGCGCGCGAGTTCGAGCGCCGCGGAGCCGCCGAAGCAGTAGCCCATCACGACGATCCGGGAGTGGTCGACGTCGGGGTCCTCGCGGAGCCGGTCGAGGCCCGCCTGCACCCGCGCCCGCATGAGCGGCAGGTCCTGGTAGAACGACCCGGCGATCTCGGCCGCGGTGTCGTCGCCGGGGCGGACGCCCTCGCCGTAGACGTCGGCGCCGAACGCGACGTAGCCGAGGCGCGCGAGCATCGTGACGCGGGCCTCGACGTGCTCGTTCACCCCGTGCCAGTCGTGGATGACGAGCACGGCCGGTCGGGGGCCGGACACCGCGTGGTCCTTCGCGAGGACACCGGCGAGCGTCGTCCCCTCGTGGTCGTAGCGGACGGGCTCGACACGGATGTCGGCTCCGGCGGGTTCGGGAACGGTGGCGAGGACGTCGTCGGTCGTGGTCATGTCACGGACGCTACGCGCCGCCGCCACGGCGCCAGCCGAGCGCAGGGCCGCCGGCCACGACGCCGAGGCCGAGCAACGCCCGTCAGCAGTCGATGTTGTCCCAGCCCTCGGGCCCCTCGGACCCCGCCGCGTAGTCGTCCAGCGGTGTCGTGCCGGCCTTCCACGCCGTGACGAAGGGCTCGACGACCTTCCAGCCCTGCACCGCGCTGTCCCCGCGCACGGAGAGCGTCGCGTCGCCCTCGAGCACACCGGCGAGGACCTCGCCGTACGCACTGAGCCGCCCGGGGTTGAACGTCGTCTCGAGCACGGTGTGGTCGATCGTGTACGGGTCGCCCGGGCCGTTGACGTTCAGCTCGAGGTCCATCTTGTCCGGGGCGATCCAGATGCGGAGCCGGTCGGGTCGCTGCACCCCGGTCAGCCCGTCGGGGACGTGCGGGGAGTCCTTGAACGTGATGACGATCTCGCGCCGCTGGGCACCGA
Source organism: Curtobacterium sp. GC_Cur_3 (assembly GCF_026544205.1). GTDB lineage: Bacteria > Actinomycetota > Actinomycetes > Actinomycetales > Microbacteriaceae > Curtobacterium. The sequence continues at coordinate 10,638 of NZ_JALNUI010000046.1, read as the reverse complement.
GCGCCTTGCCGGACCGCAGGGTGAAGGGCACACCGGCCCAGCGCCAGTTCGCGATCTCGAGCTGGATCTGCGCGAGCGTCTCGGTGCCGATCGACGGGTCGACGCCGTCCTCGTCCACGTAGGACGGCAGCTGCCGGTCGCCGACGGTCCCCGCCGTGTACCGCGCCCGTCGCCCGGCGGTGAGCGGGTCCCCGCCCCAGGGCCGCACGGCGCGGAGCACGAGTTCCTTCTGCGTGCGGAGGTCGTCGGCGTCGATCGACGCGGGGGCCTCCATCGCCACGACGGCCATGACCTGCAGCAGGTGGCTCTGGATCATGTCGACCAGGGCGCCGGCCTTGTCGTAGTAGCGCGCGCGGCCCTCGAGCCCGAGGGTCTCGTCGTAGACGATGTCGACGCGCTCGACGTGCACGGAGGACAGCAGCGGCTCGATGATGCGGTTCGCGAAGCGCAGCCCGAGCAGGTTCAGCACGGTGGACCGGCCGAGGAAGTGGTCGACGCGGTGGATCCGCGACTCGGGCAGGAACGAGTGCAGCAGGTCGTTGAGGTGCTCGGCGCTCTCGGCGTCGGTGCCGAAGGGCTTCTCGAGCGCCAGGCGGGTGCCGGCCGGCAGCTCGAGGTCCTTGAGGACGGCGCAGCTCTTCTCGGTGACGGCCGGCGGCAGCGCGAAGTAGACGGCCGGGTCGTGGTGGCAGTCCGCGAGCAGGGCCTTCAGGTCGTCGGCGCTGGTGACGTCGGCCTTGCGGTAGCTCGAGGCGTCGACGACGTCCTGGAGCCGCTTCGACAGGGTCGCGGTGCCGCTGGCACCCTCGTCCTCCTCGTTCTTCGACGCCTGTGCGTCTTCGAACGCGTCGTGGACGAGCCGCTTCCAATCGGCGTCCGTGATGTCCTCCACGCCGGCCCCGACGAGCTGGATCTCCCAGTCCTCCTTGACCTCCAGCAGGGTCGCGAGGCCCGGCAGCAGCAGTCGCTTGGACAGGTCCCCGCTCGCGCCGAGGATGAGCAGTGTGGTCTGGAGGCTCGCCATGCCCCAGAACGTACCCACCGGTTCCGGTGCGTGGTCGGCTGGTTCCAATACTGTGGGCGCGACGGCGCGAGGGAGCACGATGACGAATGACGAGACCGGCCGACGCCTGCGTGTGGTCGTCGTGGGCACCGGGATGATCGCCGCGGTGCACGTGCGTGCCGCCAGGGCCGCCGGGGCCGAGGTGCTCGGGGTCCTCGGCCGGACCCCGGAGCGGTCCGTGCAGGTCGCCGCGCAGCTCGACGTCCCCACCGGCTACGCGTCCCTCGACGACGTCATCGCGGACCGGCCCGACGTCGTCCACGTGTGCACGCCGAACGACCAGCACCACCCCCAGGCGCTCGCGGTCATCCGCGCCGGCATCAACGTCGTCTGCGAGAAGCCCCTCGCGGTGTCGAGCGAGCAGGCCCTCGAACTCGAACACGCCGCGCGCGAGGCCGGGGTCGTCGCGACGGTGCCGTTCGTCTACCGCTTCCACCCGATGGTGCGGGAGGTCCGGGCGAAGATCGCCGACGGCGACCTCGGCCGGGTGCTCGCGGTCCACGGCCACTACCTGCAGGACTGGATGCTCGACGAGGACTCCTCCTCGTGGCGGGTCGACGCCGGCGCCGGCGGGATGTCGCGGGCCTTCGCCGACATCGGGTCCCACTGGTGCGACCTGGTCGAGTTCGTCACCGGCGAGCGCTTCGCGTCCGTCAGCGCCGTCACCGACATCGTCTTCCCGACCCGACCGGCCGCGTCGGGGCCGTCCTTCTCCGGCTCCCCCGACCCGGACCCGATCGCCGACGCGAGCACCCGCGCCGAGGTCACGACCGAGGACACCGCGGTCGCCACCTTCCGCACCGCGACCGGTCGCATCGGCAACGTCGTGATCTCGCAGGTGTCCGCCGGCCGGAAGAACCGGCTGTGGTTCGAGGTCGACGGCACCCGCGGCTCGGCGGCGTTCGACCAGGAGGCCCCCGAGTCCGCCTGGTTCGGCAACGAGCGCGGGGCGCAGATCCTGGTCCGCGACCCGTCCCAGGGGTCCGTCGACCAGCGCCGTCTGGCGGTCGTGCCGGCCGGGCACCCGCAGGGCTACCTGGACGCCTTCGCCGCGTTCGTCGCCGACACCTACACGGCGGTCCGCACGGGCGTCGCCCCGGACGGGCTGCCGACGTTCGCCGACGGAGCCCGGTCCGCGCAGATCATCGACGCCGTCGTCGCCAGCGCCGGCGACGACACCTGGAAGGAGATCGCATGAAGCTCGGGATGCTCACCGCGTGCCTGCCCGGCTGGTCGCTCGACCGGATCGCGGAGTTCGCCCAGGGGCAGGGCTACGAGCGGCTCGAGGTCGCCGTCTGGCCCGGCACCGGTGGCCGTGACTTCGAGGCGGCACACCTGCCCGTCGCGACCCTCACCGACGAGGACGCGGCCGCGACCCGGGAGCTGCTCGACCGCACCGGGCTCGAGATCAGCGCCCTCGCCTACTACGAGAACAACCTGCACCAGGACCCCGCCCGTCGCGCGGAGATCCGCGCCCACGTGAAGCACACGATCGACGCCGCCCAGACGCTCGGGGTCCCCTACGTCGGCACGTTCATCGGCCGCGACATGACGAAGTCGGTGCGCGAGAACATGGCCGAGGGCGACCGGGTCCTGCCGGAGCTCGTGGACTACGCCGGCGAGCGCGGCGTGCGGCTCATCATCGAGAACTGCGTGATGGAGGGCTGGCACCCCGACGGCTACCCCGGCAACATCGCCTACTCCCCCGAGCTCTGGGGCTGGGTCACGGGGCTCGGCTTCGGTCTGAACTGGGACCCGTCCCACCTGACGTGGATCGGCATCGACCCCGTCGAGACGATCCTGCCGTTCGCCGAGCACATCGTGCACGCGCAGGCGAAGGACCTCGAGCTCTTCCCCGAGCAGCGGAACGCGTACGGCTTCTTCGGCAAGGTGGACAAGGGCGACGACCCCTGGGACATGGGCTGGTGGCGGTTCCGCGTGCCGGGTCGCGGGGTCGTCGACTGGCCGCACGTGGTGGACCGCCTCTACGAGGCCGGCTTCACCGGCACCCTCTCGGTCGAGCACGAGGACCCGCTCTGGGGCGGCACCGACGAGAAGGTCCTCGAGGGGCTGCGCATCGCGCACCGCACCCTCCGTCCGCTGATCGCGGAAGAGCCGTAGCCGGGAGGCCCGACCCACGTGACCGACGTCGGTCACGTGATCCGAGCCTCCCGTCCGGATCTGCCTGAGGGACACGGTCCCTGGGAGCCGGTCCGCGCGCTCCCGCGCACGCTGGGTGCATGAGCCAGACCGTGAGCGACTTCGTCATCGACCGCATCAAGACGTGGGGCGTCTCGCGCGTCTTCGGGTACCCGGGCGACGGGATCGGCGCCTTCGACGGGGCGCTCGGCAAGGCCGCCGGGAAGGGCGAGGGGCTGGAGTACGTCCGGCCGACGCACGAGGAGATCGCCGCCCTGATGGCGACCGCGCACGCCAAGTTCACCGGCGAGGTCGGGGTCTGTGTCGCGACGTCGAGCCCCGGCGCGTTCCACCTGCTGAACGGGCTGTACGACGCGCAGATGGACAACCAGCCCGTCGTCGCGATCGTCGGCCAGCAGGGGCTCGCGTCGATCGGGTCGTTCACGCAGCAGGAGTCGAACCTCGAGCGGGTCTTCGCCGACGTCGCCTGCTACGTGCAGACCGTCGCCACCCCGGAGGCCGTGGGGGTCGTCCTCGACACCGCGTTCCGCACCGCGTCGCTCCGGAAGCAGCCGGCCGTGGTGATCCTGCCGCACGACGTGCAGGCGATGTCCTACGACGCCCCGCCGCTGGAGCACTGGGCATCCCGGTCGAGCGACGTGCCGGCCTCGACACGGATCACACCGCCCGCCGACGAGATCCAGAGGATGGCGGACATCATCAACGCCGGGTCGAAGGTGACGTTCCTGGTCGGTGCCGGTGCACGCGGCGCCACCGACCAGGTGCTCGCCGCCGCCGAGAAGGCCGGCGCCGGCATCATCACGGCGCTCCGCGGCAAGGACGTGATCCCCTCCGACGTGCCGTACCACTCGCAGCAGCTCGGCCTGCTCGGGTCGCTGCCGTCGCTGCACCAGATCCGCGACTGCGACACGCTCGTGCTGCTCGGGACGAACTACCCCTACGGCGAGTACATGCCGAAGAGCGGGCAGGCGCGGGGCATCCAGGTCGACATCAAGGCGGAGCAGCTCGGGCTGCGCTACCCGACCGAGCTGAACCTGTGGGGTGACGTCGGCTCGACCCTCGACGCGGTGCTGCCGCTGCTCGAGCAGACGGACGACACCTCCTTCCAGGACACCGTCGCGTCGGAGATGCGCGAGTGGGAGTCCGAGATGCGGGCGCAGGCCGAGGTCGAGTACTCCGACGGCGTGAACCCCCGGCGGGTGATCCAGGCCGTGAACGACCGGCTGCCCGAGGGCGTCACCGTGACCGCGGACGCCGGCACCACGGCGGACTGGTACGGCCACCACATCCGGCTGCGGAAGGGCATGCGCGGTGACATGTCCGGACGCCTGGCGACGATGCTCGCGGCGATGCCGTACGCCGTCGCCGCGAAGTTCGCGTTCCCCGACCGTCCGGCCGTCTGCACGATCGGCGACGGCGCGTTCCAGATGCTCGGCATGAACGAGCTCATCACCGTGAAGAAGTACATGGCGGCCTGGCCGAACCAACAGCTCGTCGTGGTCGTCATACACAACGACGACCTCGGGCAGGTCTCGTGGGAGATGCGGACCGAGGACGGCAACCCGATGTGGCCGGGCTCGCAGGACGTCGAGACGATGGACTACGCCGGGTACGCGACGCTGCTCGGCTTCCAGGGCATCGCGGTGCACGAGGACTCCGAGGTGGACGCCGCCGTCGAGCGGGCCTTCGCGCACCAGGGCGTGACGCTCATCGACGCCTACGTCAGCCGGAACGTGCCGCCGCTGCCACCGCACATCACCAAGGAGTACGCGATCAACACCGCCAAGAGCCTGCTGAAGGGCGACCCGGTGGAGCTCGGCGTGGTGAAGGACTCGGCGAAGGCGATGGCGGCGGAGGTCACCGAGCGGGTGAAGGGAGCGCTCGGACGGGACTGACCGGGCCCGCTGTGTGAACACCGTGTGACGGTAGCGAGGGACCTCTGGCGCGTCGCCTGTACGTCCTCGTAGGTTCGACGGCGATGAACGCACACTCCTCCCTCCGCAAGCGCGCTGCCCGCTCGGGCGCCGCACTCGTCACGGCCGGTGTCCTCGTCGCCCTGTCCGTCCCGTCGGTGGCCTCGGCCGCCGAGGGCGACACGACGATCGACGTCTACGACGTGAACGACTTCCACGGCCGCATCGCCCAGTCCCTCAGCACGCCGCCCCGCTCCGGCGACGCCGCCGGTGCCGCGGTGCTCGCCGGTGCCCTCGACCAGCTCCGGGGCGACGACCCCTCCACCTCCGCGTTCGTGAGCGCCGGCGACAACATCGGCGCCTCCACGTTCGAGTCCTTCATCCAGCAGGACCAGCCCACGATCGACGTCCTCAACGCGATGGACCTCTCCGTCAGCGCGATCGGCAACCACGAGCTCGACAAGGGCCGCGCCGACCTGCAGGACCGCGTGATCGGGCCGGACGACGCCCGCAACGCGCAGTGGGACTACATCTCCGCGAACATCCTCGACCGGGCGACCGGCGAGCCCGCGTTCGACCCGTACTCGATCCAGGAGATCAGCGGCAAGCGCGTCGGCTTCATCGGCGCGACCGTCGACCTCACCGGACTCGTCAGCCCCGACGGCATCGCGTCGCTCGAGATGGCCGACATCACCGACTCCGTCAACGCCGTCGCCACCGACCTGCTCGACGGCGACGCGGCGAACGGCGAGGCCGACGTCCTGGTCCTCATCGTCCACGACGGCGCCGAGACCGCCGCCGCGAGCGACCTCGACGGCGACAGCGCCTTCGCGCGGGCCGTGCACGGCGTGACCCCCGACGTGTCCGCCATCCTCTCCGGGCACACGCACCAGACCTACGTGCACGACGTGGTCCCGGACGGCGGCACGGTCCCCCGCCCGGTGATCCAGACCGGGTCGTACGGCTTCAACCTCGGGCACCTCCAGCTCACCGTCGCCGCCGACGGCAGCGTCTCCGCGACCGGCGAGAACATCCGCCTGGTCGACGGCACCTTCGCCCCGGACGCCGGCGTCGCCGCGACCGTCTCCGCCGCGGTGGCCGAGGCCGACGTCCTGGGCGCCGTGGAGCTCGGCACCACCGACGTCGACATGCGCCGCGCCGTGCAGACCGACGGCAGCGAGAACCGTGGTGGCGAGTCCACGCTCGGCAACTTCGTCGCCGAGGTCCAGCGCACCGCCACCGCGGACCGCCAGGGGTCCCAGATCGCGTTCATGAACCCCGGTGGGCTCCGCGCCGACCTCCTCGGTGGCACCGTCACCTACAAGGAGGCGGCGCTCGTCCAGCCGTTCGCGAACACCCTCGTCGTGCTCGACCTGACCGGCGCGCAGGTCAAGCAGGCGCTCGAGCAGCAGTGGCAGCCCCCGTCGGCCACCGGTCGTCCGTTCCTGAAGCTCGGCGTCTCCGAGGGCTTCACCTACACCTACGACCCCGCAGCCGCGAAGGGCTCCCGCATCACCTCGATGACGCTCGACGGTGCCGCGATCGACCCCGCGACGACGTACAAGGTCACGGTGAACTCGTTCCTGGCGTCGGGAGGCGACAACTTCACCGCCTTCGCGGGTGCCGCCGCCAAGCAGGACAGCGGCACGGTCGACCTCGAGGCGCAGGTCGAGTACTTCGAGGCGAACCCCGACGTGACCGTGGCCGACGACCAGCGTGCCGTCGGTGTCACGATCACCCCGACCCCGGCCGGCGGCTTCCAGCCCGGTGACCGTGTGTCGTTGGCGCTCTCCTCGCTGCTGTTCAGCAGCGCGGCCGATCGGCCCACCTCGGTGCAGGTCAGCGCGGGCGACCAGGTGCTCGCCACGGCGGACATCGACCCGACGATCGTCGACACGACCGACGAGCAGGGTCGTGCGACGCTGGCGTTCGACGTGCCCGCGGCTGTTGCTCCGGCGGCCCGTGCGGCCGTTGCTGCCGCCGCCGTCACGACCGACGAGCCCCTCGTGGTGACCGTCGGCGCGACGCGGATCGTCCTGCCGGTCACGATCCCGCTCGCCGTGGCCGTGGACCCGACCGACCCGACCGACCCGGGCGCCCCCGGCGACCCTGGGACGGACCCGACGGACCCGACCGACCCGGGCAGGCCGGGGACCGACCCGGGCGCTCCGGGGACCCCGGGTGACCCGGGCGCTCCTGGCGCTCCTGGCATCGACCCCGTGGTCGATGACGGCACGGGTCCCGTGGGTGCCCCGACCGCAGCCGACGGTTCGCTGGCGTACACCGGTGCCGAGCTCCTGGCGCCCGCGGCTGCCGCTGGGCTGCTGCTCCTCGCTGGCATCACCGCGATGGTGATCGCCCGCCGCCGACGCCTGCAGCGCTGACCCTGACGGGGGTGTCCCGCTGAGCGCCGGAGCAGTCCGGGTCAGCGAAACACCCCTGTCTGTGCGAGACACCCGCCGCCGGTCGAGACGCCGCCGAAAACTGCGGCGTCTCGACACTCGGGAGGCGTCCCACGCAGACACCGGCGTCTCGATGTGACACGGGGGCGTCTCATCGCCACGACCACGGCCGACCACCAGCAACATCGCCACCACCACGACGACCACCGCCACGAGCACGACCACTGCCCCGGGCACGACCGCGGCCGGACGCTCGCGTGATGACGACGTCTCTGGCGCGGGACGCCGCGACGCGTGCCGGACACCCCCTGTGTTTTCGAGGCTCCGGCGGGTAATCTCAGCCCTGTCGCACAGCGACGCGCCGCGCCGGGTCGCCTCTCACGTCGGACGGTGGTTCCGCCCGGCAAGACTCCGCGGCGCGGGTGTCCTCCGTCTCCAGGGAAACGACGGAGGGCACCCTTCCACGTCCTGGTCGTGACGGATCCGGTTCGTCACCGCCGACGTCCACGAACCGGATCCGTCATCGCCGAATCCGAGAAGTCACTCCCGGCAGCGGCACCACGACACCGCGGCACCGCGACACCGCGACACCGCGAAGACCTCAGCGGAACAGCTGCTCGCCGATGTACGACCCCTTCCGGGGCGCCGGCGGCACCGCGAACACCGCGGACCCGATGTGAGCCACGTAGTCGTTCAGCCGGTCGACCGCACCCAGGCGACGCTGGATCCGCGTGAAGTGGTCCGGGTCGTTGACGTACGCGGCGAAGAGCAGCCCGGCGTCGAGCTGGCCGTACCGGTTCAGCCCGTCCGTGTAGTTGTACGGGCGCCGGAGGATCTTCACCCCGTCGTTGTTCTCGTGCGCCGCGAGTGCCACGTGCGAGGTCGGGTCGATCTTCGTCCCGCCAGCAGAAGCCCGCGCGTGGAAGTCCGGCGTCGTGTGCTCCGTGCCGCCGGACAGGGGCGCACCCTCGATCTTCGTCCGCCCGAACACCCGCTGCTGGTCGCTGACGACGTCGGCGTCCCAGATCTCGATGTTCATCTGCACCTTGCGCACGACCTGGTACGTCCCACCGGCCATCCACCCCGAGGAGCGGTCGAGCCACACGAAGCGGTCGTAGTCCTCGTCGGTGGTGATGTTGCGGGTGCCGTCCTTGAAGCCCATCAGGTTGCGCGGGGTCGTCTGCGACGGGCCGGCCGACGCGCGCCCGAACCCGAGCACGGTCCACCGCACGGTCGCAGTTCCCCGTGCGATGCGCGCCAGGTCGCGGACAGCGTGGTACGCCACCTGCGGGTCGTCGGCGCACGCTTGCAGGGACAGGTCGCCCCCGCTCAGCTCGTCCTGCAGCCGGTCACTCGGCAGCGCGGGGATGTCCGCGAGCTTCGCCGGACGCTGCGACGCCAGGCCGAAGCGCTCGTCGAACACCCCTGGCCCGAGTCCGACCGTGACGGTGAGCGACGCGGGCCCGAGGTCGAGCGCCTCGCCGGTGTCCGCCCCGACGCCGTTGCCGTGCGCGGGCTCGACGGAGCCCACGGTCTCGCCGGCCTGGAGCTGGGCGATCGACGCCGACCAGCGGGCGAGCAGCACCTGCAGGTCGGTGGCGACCGAGGTGGACAGGTCGAAGGTCATGAAGACGCAGTGCCGCTGCGGGACCGTGCGGATCCCGCCCTGCGGCTGCCGTGCCGCCGTTGCGTAGAACGGGTGGCTGGTCGACAGGTCGATGGACTCGTCGCCGTTCGCGGCCGCGGGGAACGGGTTGACCCCGGTGGCCGCAGCAGCTCCGGCGATGCCCGCCGCCGCGCCGACACCGGCGCCGGCAGCTGCGAGCCCGACGCCGAGCAGCCCCCGCCGGGAGACGCCCTCGCTCACGCGGTGGCGACCTTCTCGGCCAGGCGGGAGAGCGGGTCCTGCAGTGCCTGCACGCGCTGCGAGACCGCGTTCGCGTGCTCGGACTTCGTCGCGTCGGTCCAGCTGTCGAACCCACCGAGGTCGTTCGCGTTCCGGAAGCCGTCCATCATCGTGTTCGTCGTGTCGAACTGCGCCGCGATCTGCTTCGTCAGCGTCGGGTCGGTCTTCGTCAGGCCCGGCTTGAGGTAGGCGAAGGCCTGTCGCGCACCCTCGACGTTGGCGGCGAGGTCGACGAGGTCGATGTGGCTGTACGCCTCTTCCTCGCCGGTGATCTTGTTCGACTGGACCTCCTCGAGCAGGCCGGCGGCACCGTTGGCGAGGTCCTCCGGCTTGTAGTCGAGGGTCGGGACGAGCTTCGCGAGGAGCTCGACGTTCGTGGTCAGGTCGCCGGCGAGGTCCTTCGTGGACGCGGTGATCGCGCCCCGCTCGAACAGGTCGCGCTCGACGGCGTGGAACCCGCTCCACCCGACGGCCGGGTCGAGGTTCGACGCGCGCATGTCGATGAGGTAGTCCAGGTTGCCGGCGTTGTCGGTGGCCTTGAAGCCCTTCTTCACGAAGCCGTCGACGTCGCTCTCCACGTGCTCGTAGTACGGCCGCGCCTCGGCGTAGTCACGCTTGGCGGCCTCGAGGTCACCCGCGTCGACGTCGGTCTGCAGCTGCTTCACCGCGGTCACCATGTCGCTGACCTGGGCGTCCACGTACTTCGAGTACCCGGTGGCGCCGTCCTTCAGGAGCGACGCCGCACTGCTGCCCTTGGTCGACGTGACCGTGCCGGTGACGGTGAGGTCCGTCATCTCCTGCTCGGCGCCGGGGCAGTACACCTGGTACTTCCCACCACCGAGCGTGCTCGTGAACGACACCGGGGCGAGGCCGGGCGCGAGGTTCTCCTTCTCGCCGAAGATCCGCTGGTCCTGCAGCAGCTCGACCTCGGTGATCGCGGTCGACGACTCGTTCTTCACGGTGAAGGTCACGGGGCCCGCCGGCACCTTCGTGGTGGACACGGCGCAGGCGTCCGAGCCGTCGTTCGTCAGGGTGATCGACACCCGGGCGACTTTCCCGGAGTCGGTGGCGTCGTCCGTCGCGGACGACGAGGTGGACGCGCACCCGGTGAGGGCGAGCGCGGCCACGGCGCCGAGGGCGCCCAGGGTGATCAGGGGTCGTGCGGTCTGCTTACCGAACGGCATGGGCGGTGCT
>NZ_JALNUI010000045.1 GCF_026544205.1 Curtobacterium sp. GC_Cur_3 | reverse complement strand
CCGTTGTGCTCTGGGAAGCGGCAGCCATCGGCGTCGCCGGCATTAGGATCAGCCGACGACGGAGGAACGATGACGAATGCGTGGCCGGTCCTGCCGGACGGCTCCCGGTTGGCACTCCGGGAGATCCTCATCCACGGCGAGCTGTCACGGGCGGAGATCGCTCGGTCGCTCGGGCTCTCGCGGGCCAGCCTCACGCGAGCCATGCGCATCCTCGTGGGGCACGGACTGGTCGTCGAGGTCGGGACGGATGTCCGGGGAGCCACCGGTCGGCCGTCGGAGCTCCTGCACCCGAGTTCGGGGCAGTGGGAGTTCCTCGGCATCAAGCTCACGAAGGACCGGCTGTACGCGGCGGTGACCGACCTCGGCGGACGCGTCCTCGCCCTGCACGAGGAGTCGATGCCGACGACCCGTGCCGAGGACGTCGCCGAACAGATCCGTGCGGTCGAGGAACGCCTCCGCAGCGCACACCCCGCGATGTGTGCGGTCGGGGTCTCCCTGCCCGGGGACGTCCGCACGGTCGGGGGTGAGCCCGTCGTCGCGCACTCGCTGTTCCTCGGGTGGACGGACGTGCCGTTCGCCCGGATGGTGACGGAGCGGACAGGCCTGGCGACGTTCACGGCGAACGACGTGCACGCCCTCACGGCGAAGGAGCACTGGTTCGGTGCAGGAGCGGGAACCGGGGGCCGGTCGATGGCGCTCGTCACGGTCGGCGAGGGTCTCGGTCTCGGGCTCATCGCGAACGGGCAGGTCTCGACGGGGGAGCACGGACGACTCGGGCGGATCGGACACCTCCCCGTGCTGGGCGGTGGTCCGGACTGTGGACTCGGGCACCTCGGGTGTGCGTCGAGCTACCTTCCGAGTCCGGTGATCGTCCGGAACTCCGGGTACACCGACGCCACGTACGACGAGGTCGTCGAACGTGCGCGGTCCGGTGACGAGCGGGCACTCGCGGCCTTCGCGGACGCCGGCCGTGCGCTCGGGGTCGTCCTGGCGACGGTGGTGCACATCGCCGACCCGTCCACGCTCGTGCTCACCGGTGACGGGTTGCCCGTGTACGACATCGCCCGGTCCGCGGTGGACGAGGCGCTGCGCGGGGCGCTCGAGCCGTACACGGAGCCGGTGACGGTCGAGGTGCAGCCCTTCGAGTTCTCCGAGTGGGCCCGGGCGGGAGCGGTGCTCGCGATCCGCCGGCTGCTCGCCGAGTGACGAGCCGAGTGACGAACCGAGTGACGAACCGCGGAACGAGCCGAGTGACGGCAGCGGCAGAACCATCGGAGCGTTAGTTACACACGTTGACAAAGGCGGAGCGGCACGGGAGGCTGGAACGGACCCACCATCGAAGGAGATGCCGTGTCCGAAGCCCCATCCGTCCCCTGGCCGACCGACGGTCTGTCGTTCGGCGGTGACTACAGTCCCGAGCAGTGGCCGCGCGAGGTGTGGGACGAGGACGTCCGGCTGATGCGCGAGGCCGGGGTCAACCTCGTCACGGTCGGGGTGTTCTCGTGGGGGCTCCTCGAGCGGGCACCGGGGGAGTACACGTGGGCCTGGCTCGACGACGTGCTCGACCTCCTGCACGCCAACGGGATCGCGGTCGACCTCGCGACGCCGACCGCCGCACCGCCGAGCTGGTTGCTCGCGGCGCATCCCGAGGTGCTGCCCGTGGACCGTGACGACGTCGTCCGCCGCCCGGGTGAGCGGCTCGGCTGGTGCCCGGACTCCCCGGTCTTCCGGGAGCACGCGCACCGCATCGTCGATGCCGTCGCCGAACGGTACGGGCAGCACCCCGCCGTGCGGCTGTGGCACGTGAGCAACGAGCTCGGCGGCGGCAACGCCCGGTGCGCCTGCGACGCGTCGACGGCGGCGTTCCGTCGGTGGCTCCGGGAGCGGTACCCGGACGTCGACGCCGTGAACGCCGCGTGGGGAACGGCCTTCTGGGGGCACACGTACACGGACTTCGAGGAGATCGGGCTGCCCCACGGCGGACACAACACGGCACCGAACCCGGGGCTGTTCCTGGACGCCGAACGGTTCTCGTCGGACTCCCTCCTCGCGCACTTCACCATGGAGAAGACGACGATCGAACGCCACTCGACCGTCCCCGTGACGACGAACTTCATGGTCGGCGCCGGGTCACAGACGGTCGACTACGCCGAGTGGGCGAAGCACGTGGCGATCCCCGCCAACGACCACTACACACTCGTCGACGATGCGCGTCGCGAGCAGGACCTCGCCGCGTCCGCCGACCGGATGCGCGGGATCACGACCGGCCGCGCGCCCTGGCTGCTCATGGAGCACTCGACCGGCAGCCCGAGCTGGCAGCAGCGCAACCGGGCGAAGGAGCCGGGCGAGATCCTCCGGAACTCCCTCGCGCACGTCGCTCGCGGGTCCGACGGCGCCCTGTTCTTCCAGTGGCGTGCCTCGACCGCCGGAGCCGAGCAGTTCCACTCCGCGATGGTCCCGCACGCCGGCACCGCGACCCGCATCTGGCGCGAGGTCACCGCGCTCGGCCGGGCACTCCGTGCGCTCGCACCGGTCCAGGGCAGCACCGTGGAGCCGGCCCGGGTCGCGATCGTCGTGGACGAACCGTCCGGGTGGGCGATGCAGTCCGGGCTCAAGCCGCACCGGGGCCTGCGGGCGTCCCGGGAACTCCGCGCCTGGCACCGGGCGTTCTTCGACCGGCAGGTGCTGACCGACGTCGTCCCGCTCGAGGCCGACCTGACCGGGTACGACGTGGTCGTGCTGCCGACGCTGCTCATCGTCGACGACGCCGCGGCTGCCCGGGTCGCCGACCTCGCCGAGCGCGGTGTGACCCTCGTCGTCACGTACCTCTCCGGCGTCGCTGACGAGCACGCCCGGATCCGGACGGGTGGGTACCCCGGGGCCTTCCGCGACCTGCTCGGCGCGTGGTCGGAGGAGTTCACCCCGCTGCAGCCCGACGAGCGCTGGACCCTCGACGACGGCGAGGTCGTCACCGACTGGGCCGAGGCCGTCGTCACCGAGGACGCCGAGGTGGTCCTCCGCTACGCGGACGGACCGCTCACCGGTCGCCCCGCGGTCACCCGTCGGGACGCCGGCGGTGGTGCCTGGTACGTCTCCGCCGCCCTCGCGGACGGCAGCATCCAGCGGCTGGTGGACCGGGTCGTGGCGGAGCGGGCGGTCCCGCCGACCGTCACCGGGCCTCCCGGACTGGAGGCGGTGCGTCGCGTCGGACGCGACGGTTCCGCGTTCCTGTTCCTCGTCAACCACCTGGCCGAGCCGGTCTCGGTGCCCGCGTCCGGCACGGACCTGCTCGACGGTTCCGGCCACGGGCCGGAGACGGTCGTGCCGGCGGGACGCGTCCGCGTGCTCCACGAGGAGCGCGACGCGTGACCGTCGTCGACCAGGACGCCGCACCGACGCGACCGTCCGACCCGCCCCGGCGGGCGCACGTGCTCCGTGCCGCCGGGGTGTCGCTCGTGCTCGTGACGGCGACGGACGGTCTGCCGGAGGTGCTGCACTGGGGGCGTGACGTCGGGCCGGTCGGGACGATCGACACGGACGAGCTCCTGCTGGCGGTGGGTCGGCCCGTCTCGCCGAGTGCGTTCGACGCGCCCTGGCCGCTGACGGTCCTGCCGACCGAACGGGACGGCTGGGAGGGACGACCGGGGATCGCCGGACACGTCGACGGGCTGCCGCTCGTGCCGCGCTGGCGGGACGTCGTGGTGGCGTCGGACGAGGGGCTGGTCACGGTGACCGCGGTCTCCGCCGAACTGCGGCTGCGGAGCGAGTTCGCGCTCGACGCCGCCGGGGTCCTGCGCGTCCGACATGCCGTGACGAACCGCGGTGCGGCAGCGGTGCACCTGCAGGCGCTCGAGGCCGTGCTGCCCGTCGGGGAACGGGCAGGGGAGGTCCTCGACCTGGCGGGACGCTGGACACGGGAACGCACCCCGCAGTGGCGCACGCTGACCCACGGCAGTCACGCGCGCGAGAGCCGCCGAGGGCGCACGGGCCACGACGCGCCGACGCTGCTGGTGCTCGGGACGCCCGGGTTCTCGGACGACGCGGGGGAGGTCTGGGCCGTGCACCTGGCGTGGAGCGCGGACTCCGTGCACCGCCACGACGTGCTCGCCGAGGCGCGGCCACTGCTCGGCGCCGGGGAGTTGCTCCGCGCGGGTGAGGTCGTGCTCGGGGAGGACGAGACGTTCACGACGCCGGACGCCGTGTTCGTGTGGAGCGACGAGGGGCTCGACGGCATGTCCGCCCGGCTCCACGACTCGATCCGCGCGCGGCCTGGGCACCCCCGTCGTCCGCGGCCCGTCGTGCTCAACACGTGGGAGGCCGTGTACTACCAGCAGGACCTCGCCCCGCTGGTGGCCCTGGCCGAGACGGCCGCGGACATCGGTGTGGAGCGGTTCGTGCTCGACGACGGCTGGTTCCTCGGACGACGGTCGGACACGACGTCGCTCGGTGACTGGCAGGTCGACCCGGGCGTCTGGCCCGACGGGCTCCGCCCCCTGGTCGACCGGGTGCGGGAGCTCGGGATGGAGTTCGGGCTGTGGTTCGAGCCGGAGATGGTGAGCCCCGCGTCGGAGCTCGCCGTCGCCCACCCGGAGTGGCTGCTGCAGCGGCCGGACGACGACGTGCGGACGTGGCGGAACCAGTACGTGCTCGACCTGGCGAACCCGGCTGCCCGCGCCTTCGTGCTCGAGAGCATGTCGGCGGTCATCGGCGTGCACCACGTGGAGTTCGTCAAGTGGGACGCGAACCGCGACGTCGTCCACGCGGTGCACGCCGGACGTGCGGGCATCGACGCGCACACCCGCGGCGTCTACATGCTGATGGACGAGCTGCGCCGACGCCACCCGTGGCTCGAGATCGAGTCGTGCGCGAGCGGCGGGGCCCGGGTCGACCTCGGCGCGCTCGAGCACACCGACCGGGTGTGGCCGTCCGACACGAACGACGCGGTGGAGCGGCTGGCGATCCAGCGGTGGACCGAGGCGCTCCTGCCGCTCGAGCTCATCGGCAGCCACGTGGGCCCCGAGGTGTCGCACACGACCGGCCGACACCTCGACCTGGACTTCCGGATGGCGGTGTCGCTGTTCGGCTCCGCGGGCATCGAGACGGACGTCACCCGGCTGACCCCGGCGGAACTCGACCGGCTGCGGGCGTGGACGGCGCTGTACCGACGATCGCGGGCGCTGCTGCACACCGGACGGCTGCGGCACCTGGACCTCGGGGACCCCGGGCTCGACGCGACCTCCGTGGTGGCGGTCGATCGGTCCCGGGCGCTCGTCCGCGTGGCCCGGACCGTCACCGGCCCGCAGTCGCTCGCGGTGCCGGTCCGGCTGCGGGGACTCGACCGGTCGCGGCGCTACCGGGTGGCCCCGGCCCCGGGCATCGGCCTGCCGCACGGACTCGACATGGTGCCACCGCCGTGGCTCGGACGCGGGTGGGTCGAGCTGCCGGGCGCGGTGCTCGAGGACGTCGGGGTGCGGCTGCCGATGCTCGCGCCGGCGTCCGCGATCGTGCTGGAGTGCGTGGCGCTGGACTGAACGGGCGACCGCCCGCCCGACCAGAGCGGCACCAGCCCGCGCGACCGACGCGGCCAGGCGGCCGACCGCCCGCTCGACCGTCGCGGCCGAGCGGGCGGAAGCGGGTCAGCGCAGCAGGGACCCCGCGTGGCGGAGGACCTCGCGCGTCGTGAGCGCCCCGGTGTCGATCCCCGGAGCGTCCGTCACGGTGAAGGTCACGGACTCGCCGGGCAGCAGCGACACCAGCCCGTCGTCCACGCGGGCCACAGCGTCGACGCGGTCCGGGAACAGCGAGACGTCCCGCGCGTACGACGTCGCGGTGACGGTCACCCGGGCGCCGTCCGCCGTCGGCTCCACCGCGGTGGTGAACGGCGTCGGTTCGAGGGCCTGGTCGACGACCTCGGCGAAGTCGTGCACGGTCCGGCCGAGCGGTCCGGTGACGACGAGCACCTCGGACGCCGGGTCCTCGGGGGCCGCCAGCGTCGCCGGCAGTGCCACACGCGTGGCATCGGCGGTCCCGACGGTGACGGGGAAGGACCCCGACGCGAGCACGGTGCCGTCGAACGACACCCGGGCGACGTCGACCTGGCCCTCCGCCGCGGCGCCGGACGCGTTGACGACCACGACGTCGAGCACCGACGACTCCGAGCCCCCGGGCTGCACCGTCACGAGCACGGGCTGGTAGGCCTGTCGCACGGCGTACCAGACGGGCTTCCGGATGCCGGCGTGGTCGACGAGCGCCCACGACACGACCGGCCAGTCGTCGTTGAGCTGCCAGACGACCGTCCCGGTGTTGTCGGGGGTGCGCGACCGGAACCACTCCATGCCGAACCGGATCGCGTGCGCCTGGTTCAGCTGCGCGGCGAAGTGCCAGTCCTCGATCGAGGCCGGCTCCGGCAGGTGTCCCCGCATGCCGTCGGCGAGCTTCCGGTTCCCCTGGTCGGCCTTCTGGTGCACGAGCATCTCGTGGCCGTCGGGGTCGAGCGGCTCGTCGTGCACCACCGCCGTCAGCGTGGACCAGGCCGGCGGCCCCTGGAACCCGAACTCCGCCACGAAGCGCGGCTGCCAGTCGGCGTAGGCGCGGTAGTCCAGGCGGTTCCAGACGTCCCAGATGTGGACGCTGCCGTTCCGCTCGTCGTTCGGCGTGAGGTACTCGTCGAACGAGAACGGGCTGCCCGGCGTGTACGGACGGGTCGGGTCGAGCTCGGCGACGACCGCCGGGAACAGGTCGCGGTAGTAGCCGTTGCCCCAGGTCCGGCCGACGAGGGAGGCGCGCCAGCCCCACTCCGCGTACGCGACGAGGTTCTCGTTGTTGCCGTTCCAGACCACGAGCGACGGGTGCGGGCTGAGGCGGGTGACGGCCTCGCGGACCTCGGGCTCGACCTCGTCCCGGAGCCACGGCTCCTCGGCGTAGGCGGCGCAGGCGAAGAGGAAGTCCTGCCAGACGAGGACCCCGAGCTCGTCGCACCGGTCGTACAGGTCGTCGGACTCGTAGATGCCGCCGCCCCAGACGCGGAGCAGGTTCATGTTCGCGTCGACTGCGTCGTCGATGCGGCGGTGGTAGCGCTCGCGGGTCATCTCGGTGAGGAACGCGTGGTCCGGGATCCAGTTCGCCCCGCGCACCATCACCGGTCGGTCGTTCACCCGCAGCAGGAACGGCGCACCACCGGCGTCGGCAGCGGTGTCGAGGGTGACGGTCCGGAAGCCGACCCGGCCGCTCCAGACGTCGTCGCCGACCTCGACGCGGACGTCGTACAGGGGCTGGTCGCCCTCGCCGCGCGGCCACCAGACGGCGACCTCGGGGACGACGAGCCGGACGGTGGCAGACCCGTCCTCGACCCGGCGCGATCCGACCACGGTGTCGCCGCCGGTACCGACGGGAGGCTCGGTGCCGGACCCGGCCGTCCCTGCGGCCGCGCGGTGCGGGGCCAGGGTGACCCGGGCCTCCAGTCCGGCGGTGTCGGCACCGCCTGCTGCGGTGACCGGCGCGCTGCCGATGGCCTGCGTGAAGCGGCCGCCGGACCCGGCGAGCTCGACGTCCACGTGTGCGGTGAGCACGCCGTCGGTGCCGTCGAGGTCCACGAGCGGCCGGACGGACGCGATCCGGGCGCCGCTCCAGGACTCGATGCCGATCGACTTCCAGATGCCGCTCGTCGCGACGTCGATGCCCCAGTCCCAGCCGAAGTTCGACGCGTTCTTGCGGAGCGCGTTGTACGGGTGGTGGTTGACGTGGGGGAGCTCGCCGCCGTGCAGCTCGGACAGCCGCTCGGCCGCGGGGACCGGGGCGTCGAACGTCACGACGAGGTCGTTGGTGCCCTCGCGGAGCAGGTGCGCGACGGGGAAGCGGTAGGAGCGGTGCTGGTTGGCCGTGGTCGCGACGACGATGCCGTTGAGCTCGATCGTGGCGAGGGTGTCCAGGCCGTCCGCGACCAGGTCGTGCCGCTCGGCGGCCGGTGCGTGCCACTCGAAGGTGCGGCGCCAGCGCCAGACGGTGTCGCCGATCCACTGGGTCGCGGCCTCGTTGTCGCCGTCGAACGGGTCCGGGATCAGCCCGGCCCGCAGCAGGTCCGTGTGGACCACGCCGGGGACCACCGCCTCGATCGGGGTCGACGCGACGTCGGCCGCTGCCGGGCCGCGCACCGCCTCGACCGTCCACGTGCCGTCGAGTGTCGTCCGCTCCATTGCGTCTCCTCAGGGTTGCCAGGGTCACACGATGTCACCCCTTGACCGACTTAGTTTATGCGTGTAACAATCACGCTCACAACGTGGACCTGCGATGACGCAGACCGAGAGGACAACGATGTTCAACCCAACCCGTTCACGGCTCGCCATCGGCGGCGCCGTTCTCCTGGCAGCCGGCCTCGCGCTGAGCGGCTGCAGCTCCAGCGGCTCCGCCAGCACGAGTGGCGACGCCGCCTCGACCCTGGTGGCCTACACCGGCCAGTCGGGCGACTACCAGATCAACTACAACCCGTGGTCGCCGTCGAACATCGGTGGCGTCGGGACGATCTACGAGTCGCTGTTCTTCATCACGAACGTGAACACGAACGACCCGAAGCCGCTGCTCGGCAAGTCCTACGAGTGGAACGCGGACGGCACGCAGCTGACCATCCAGCTCCGCGACGGGGCGACCTGGAGCGACGGGAAGCCCTTCACGTCGAAGGACGTCGTGTTCACGCTCGACATGCTCAAGCAGCAGAAGGCGCTGAACTCGATCGGGTACGACGGCACCGCGAAGGCCGAGGGGGACGACACGGTCGTGGTGTCGTTCGACAAGCCCTCGTTCGTGCTCGGCCCGAACCTGCTCGGCAAGACCTGGATCGTCCCCCAGCACCTGTGGAAGGACATCGACCCGACCACCGACGTGATGCGCAAGCCCGTCGGCACCGGTCCGTACACGCTCGGGACGTTCAAGCCGCAGGCGTTCACTCTGGAGGCGAACGCGAAGTACTGGGGCGGGGCGCCGAAGGTGAAGACCATCCGCTACCTCTCGCTCTCCGGCAACACCGCCGGCGCCGACGCCCTGTCGCAGGGCTCGATCGACTGGCAGACCGGCCCGGTGCCCGGCATGTCCGACATCGCCGCGAAGTACCCCGGGTACGACGGCATCACGGTGCCGCAGAACCAGATGGCGCTGCTGACCTGCTCGAACACGGCGCTCGGCTGCAAGGGTCCCCAGACGGACCCGGCCGTGCGGCACGCGATCGCCGACGCCATCAACCGCAAGCAGCTCAACTCGCTCGCGTTCGAGAACACCGCGAGCGAGATCTCGCCGACCTTCGCGCTGACCAGCACGCAGGAGAAGACCATCTCGAAGGACGTGTCGCCGGCGGTCATGCCGAGCAGCGCGGACAAGGAGGCCTCGGCGAAGGCGCTCGAGGGGGCCGGCTGGGCGAAGGGCGCCGACGGCATCTACGCCAAGGACGGCCAGAAGCTGTCCCTGACCGTCGAGGTCGTCACCGGGTGGACCGACTACATCACCGCGATCGACACGATGACCCAGCAGCTCAAGGCCGCCGGCATCGAGCTGAAAGCGCAGCAGTCGTCCTGGAACGAGTGGACCGACAAGAAGACCAAGGGCGACTTCGAGCTCGCGATCGACTCGCTCGGCCAGGGTCCGGCGTCGAACCCGTACTACCTCTACAACAACTACTTCACGACGGCGAACACCGCGAAGGTCGGTGAGGCGGCCCCGATGAACATCTCGCGGTACAGCAACCCCGACGTCGACGCCGCCCTCGCGAAGCTCGCCACGATCAACCCGACCGACACCGCGGCGACGCAGCCGGAGTTCGACGTCGTCCAGCAGCACATCGTCGAGGACCTGCCCTACATCCCCGTGATGACCGGCGGCACGACGAGCGAGTTCCACTCGGCGAAGTTCACCGGGTGGCCGACGAAGGACGACCTCTACGCCTTCCCGGCGGTCTGGGCGAGCCCGGACAACGCCGAGGTCTTCAAGGCGCTGAAGCCGGCCAAGGGCTGACCCCGATGGCATCGCGACCGAGGAGCACGCGACGATGACGTACTTCCTGCGCAAGATCGGCTTCTACGTGGTGGCCCTGTGGGCGGCACTGACGCTGAACTTCATCATCCCGCGGCTGCTGCCCGGGAACCCGGTGGACATCCTGCTCGCCAAGCTCCAGCAGCGCGGCGGGCAGGTCACCCCGGCGACACGGAAGGCGTACGAGCTGCTCCTCGGTGGCGACACCTCGGAGCCGCTCTGGTCCCAGTACGGCCACTACCTGGTCAACGTGTTCCGCGGTGACCTCGGGGTGTCCGTCAGCTACTTCCCGGCACCGGTGACCGAGGTCATCGGCAGCTCCCTGCCGTGGACGATCGCCCTGGTCGGGATCGCCACGATCGTCGCGGCGGTCATCGGCGTGGGCCTCGGCGCCTTCGTCGGGTGGCGACCGGGGACCTGGCTCGACTCGTTCGTGCCCGCCACCACCCTGCTCGCCGCGGTGCCGTACTTCTGGCTCGCGCTGATCCTGGTGTACTTCTTCGCGACCGGGCTGCACCTGTTCCCGGCACAGGGTGGCTACGACGTCGTGCTGACGCCGGGCTTCAACGGCGACTTCATCGGTTCGGCGATCAAGTACGGCGTGCTGCCGGCGGTGACGATCGTGCTCGCGTCCCTCGGTGGGTGGCTGCTCGGGATGCGCAACATGATGGTGTCGACGCTGTCCGAGGACTACATCACCACCGCGCAGGCGAAGGGGCTGCCCGACGGCAGGATCCTGCGGAACTACGCCGCACGGAACGCCGTGCTGCCCTCCGTCGCCGGGTTCGCGATCTCCCTCGGGTTCATCGTGTCCGGCTCCGTCGTCACCGAGCAGGTGTTCTCCTACCCGGGCATCGGGTCGAAGCTCCTCTCCGCGGTGACGAACAACGACTACGCGCTCATGCAGGGGATCTTCCTGTTCATCACCCTGGCGGTCCTCGGCGCGAACCTCGTCGTCGACCTGCTGTACGGGCTCATCGACCCGCGCACGCGGGCGCGGAGCTAGGGAGGAGACGACCATGACCAACATCCAGCAGGAGACCGAGCCCACGATCGGCGCACTCGTGGAGGAGGCCGACAGCACCACGTCGATCGCCACCCGACGGGCGTCGAAGGGCGGCATCCGGCGCTTCCTCCCGACCCTCACCCCGTGGCTCGTCGCCGGCATCGTCCTCGTCCTCGGCGTCGTGCTCTTCGGCGTCATCGGACCGCTGCTCGTCGGCGACCCGACCACCATCCGCGACTCCGGCCTGCAGGGCCCGAGCGCCGCGAACCTCCTCGGCACGACGCAGACCGGGCAGGACGTCCTCGCGCAGCTCGCCTTCGCCACCCGCGGCAGCCTGCAGATCGGCCTCATCGTCGGCCTGCTCGCCACCGTGCTCTCCGCGTTCTTCGGGATCCTCGGCGCGTACCTCGGCGGGATCATGGACGAGGCGTTCTCGCTCTTCTCGAACGTCTTCCTCGTCATCCCGGGCCTGCCGCTCGTCATCGTCATCTCGGGTCTCGTCCCGCGTGAGGCCCGCGGGCTCTGGACCATCGCCGTCGTCCTCGCGATCACGTCGTGGGCCGGGTCCGCCCGGGTGCTCCGGGCGCAGACGATGTCGATCAGGAACCGCGACTACGTGTCGGCCGCCCGGGTCGCCGGGGAGCGGCCCTGGCGGGTGATCGCGGTCGAGATCCTGCCGAACCTGCTGCCCGTCCTGGCGTCGCAGTTCGTCTTCGCGGTGATCGCGGCGATCCTGGGAGAGGCGGGGCTGTCCTTCCTCGGCCTCGGGGCGTCGAACTCGTCCACGCTCGGCACGATGCTGTTCTACGCCCAGAACGGGTTCGCGCTCGCCAACGGCGCGTGGTGGTGGTTCGTCCCGCCGGGGCTGCTCATCGCCCTGCTCGGCATGGGGCTCTCACTGGTGAACTTCTCGATCGACGAGGTCATCAACCCCCGGCTCGCCAACGTGCGCGCCCAGCGTCGCCGCGATCGTCGCGCCAAGCGCGCTGCCCGGTCGGGAGGCTCGCCCCGCGTCGCCCCCGCAGCCCACGACACGAAGGGGGTCGCCCGATGAGCGCCACCGCAGTCCTGACGATCGAGCACCTCGACGTCGTCTACGAGACCGAACACCCCGTCCACGCGGTCAAGGACGTGTCCCTGACGCTGGCACCCGGCGAGATCCTCGGACTCGCGGGGGAGTCCGGGTGCGGGAAGACCACCCTGGCGTACGCGATCACGCGGCTGCACCGACCGCCGGCGAAGGTCACCTCCGGCAGCATCACGTTCCACGACCGGGACGGCTCCGACGTGGACCTGCTCGGCCTGGGACACGAGGAGCTCCGAGCCGTGCGCTGGTCGAAGCTGTCGATGGTGTTCCAGGGGGCGATGAACGCGCTCAACCCCGTCACGACGATCCGCGCCCAGCTCGACGACGCCCTCGTCGAACACCGCAGGGGACTGTCGCGGAAGGAGCGACGGGCGATCGCGGAGGACGCCCTGCGCCGGGTCGGCGTCGACCCGTCGCGCATCACGGCGTACCCGCACGAGCTCTCCGGCGGCATGCGGCAGCGCGTGATGATCGCGATGGCGATGCTGCTCGAGCCGCAGATCATGATCATGGACGAACCCACCACGGCGCTCGACGTCGTCGTGCAGCGGGAGATCCTGCGGGAGATCGTCCGGCTGCGCGACGAGCTCGGGTTCGCGGTCGTGTTCATCACGCACGACCTGCCGCTCCTGCTGGAGATCAGCGACCGGATCGCGATCATGCTCCGCGGCGAGGTCGTCGAGTGCGAGTCGGCATCGGTGATCCAACACGACGCGAAGCACCCGTACACGCGGCGCCTGCTGCGGTCGTTCCCCAGCCTGTCGGGTGCGCGCGGCGCGTTCATCCGGAGCGGGGTGGAGGACGGCGTCGAACCCGAGACCGACACCAGGGCCGTCCTGGTGCAGGCAGCACAGGAGACGGACCGATGACCAGTGTGACCGTCAGCCACCTCGGCAAGGACTTCCACACCCGCAAGGGGCTGCGACGCACCACGCTGCGGGCCGTCGACGACGTGTCGTTCGAGCTGCTGCCCGGACGCACCGTCGCACTCGTCGGGGAGTCCGGGTCCGGCAAGTCCACCATCGCGCGGATGCTCGCCAAGCTCGAGTCGGTCACCCACGGGTCGATCGACGTCCGCCTGGAGGACGGCACCCCCGTCGTCGGCAGCATGTACCGGCGGCACGTGCAGATGGTGTTCCAGGACCCCTTCGCCTCGCTCAACCCGTTCCACTCGATCGAGCACCACATCGCCCGGCCGCTGCAGCTGCACCACCGGGCCCGCGGCGCCGAGGAGACCGCGGACCGGGTGCGGGAGCTGCTCGGGCGGGTGAACCTCGACGAGGACTTCGCCTCCCGCCGACCGCACGAGCTCTCCGGTGGGCAGCGGCAGCGCGTCGCGATCGCCCGCGCACTCGCACCGGGCGCGCAGGTGCTCATCGCCGACGAACCCGTGTCGATGCTGGACGTGTCGATCCGGCTCAGCGTCCTCAACCTGCTCGGACGCCTGCAGCGGGAGGACCACCTCGCCGTGCTCTACATCACGCACGACCTGGCGACCGCGCGACACTTCTCGGACGAGATCCTGGTGCTCTACCGCGGTCGGGTCGTCGAACGCGGGCCCTCGGACGCGGTGATCCTCGACCCGCACCACGACTACACCCGGCTGCTCGCCGACGCGGCACCGGACCCCGAGCGCGGGGAGCGACGGGTCACCGCGGGGCCGGCGCTCGACCGGTCGACGATCGACAACACCACGTGCTACGACCACACCGTCGGCGCGTGGGTCCCGAGCCGGCCGGCGCCGGTGGGAGCGCGATGAGCGACGGGTCGACGTTCGTCGACTGGGTCACGCCGGGGTTCTCCGCTCGGTTCCGGATCGGGAGGGACGGGCCCGCGGCGCTGGTGTCGCTCGTGCCCGGCGGCGGCGTCGTCGCGTCCGACGCCCTCGCTTCCGGAGTCCTCGCCGACGGGCCGGACGACCCGCAGCCGCTCGTCGAGCTGACGACCGTCGGGCACGGTCGGTTCCCCGGCGGCTTCCGGCACGTCGACTCCACGATCGGGGCGCGCCTGCGCCCGGTGTCGCACCGGGCGTCCGAGGAGGGGACCGATCACGAGTTCCGCATCCTCCAGTCGGACGCGACCACGGGCCTCCAGGTCGAATCGGTCTTCCGGGCGCACGCCGACGTGCCCGCGTTCCGGACGTGGACCGAGGTGTCGGCGGAGCACGGCGAACACGTCGTGGACTTCGTGTCCTCGTTCGCGACCGGGGCGTTCCTGACGGACTCCGGCGCGACCGTCGACGAGCTCGCGCTCGCGCACGCCGACAACGACTGGGTGGCCGAGAGCCGCTGGCGCACCGACCCCCTGCGGGACATCGGCCTGGCACGGATCGACCGCGACGCCCAGCACCACCCGCCGCGGAGCCGGGCCGTCGTGCAGAACCGCGGGTCGTGGTCGACGGGCGAGGCGCTGCCGATCGGCGTGCTCCTGGCGCCGTCGTACGCCCTCGCGTGGCAGGTCGAGCACAACGGGCCGTGGCTGTACGAGCTCGGGGAGACACGACACCACGCCTACCTGCTGCTCAGCGGACCGACAGACCAGGACCACCGGTGGACGACCGACGTGACGAGGGGCCGTCCGTTCACCTCGGTGCCCGTGTCCGTCGGGATCGCCGGCACCGTGGACGAGGCCTTCGCGGTGCTCACCAGGCAACGCCGGGCGACGCGCAACCTCCGACCGGCCGACCTCGCGCTGCCGCTCGTGTTCAACGACTACATGAACACCCTGATGGGGGATCCCACCACCGCGAAGCTCCTCCCCCTGATCGACGCGGCCGCCGACGCCGGAGCCGACCTGTTCTGCATCGACGCCGGCTGGTACGCCGAGGGGCACTGGTGGGACACCGTCGGTGCGTGGGAGCCAGCCGCCTCACGGTTCCCCGGCGGGCTCTCGCTCGTCATCGACCACATCCGCGACCGGGGCATGCAGGCCGGGCTCTGGCTCGAGCCGGAGGTCATCGGGATCCACTCCCCGCTGGCGTCGACCCTGCCGGACCGCGCGTTCGTGCAGCACCACGGGGTGCGGGTCGCCGAGCACGGGCGCCACCTGCTCGACCTGCGCTCGCCGGAGGCCCGCGCGCACCTCGACGCGGTCGTCGACCGGCTGGTCAGCGAGCTCGGGGTGTCGTTCATCAAGATGGACGACAACACCATGACCGGGCCGTTCCCCGGGATGCTCGAGCACCAGCGGGCGCTGCTCGACTGGATCGACGCCGTGCAGGAGCGGCACCCGTCGCTGCTCATCGAGAACTGCGCCTCCGGGGCGATGCGGGCCGACCAGGCCATGCTCTCGCGGCTGCACATGCAGTCCACCTCGGACCAGCAGGACCCGGTGCTGTACGCCTCGATCGCCGCTGCCGCCCCTGCGGCGATGCTGCCCGAGCAGGCGGGCAACTGGGCCTACCCCGCGGTCGACATGAGCGACGAGCGCTTCGTGCTGTCGCTCGTGAACGGCGTGCTCGGGCGGATGTACCTGTCCGGGTACCTCAACACGATGTCCCCGGCGCAGCTCGAGGTCGTCGGAGCGGCGATCGAGGCGCACCGGACGGTGCTCGAGGTGCTGCCGACGACCGTCCCCGTGTGGCCGCTCGGGCTGCCCGCGTGGGAGGACACCTGGATCGCCCTGGGGCTCGCCGTCCCCGGGGACGACCTGTTCCTGTCGGTGTGGTCGCTGCCCGGAGCGTCGGACTCGGTGTCGCTGCCGATGCCGGCACTGCGGGGGCGGGACGTCTCCGTGGAGCCGCTGTTCCCGCTGGAGCCGGGGCCGTGGTCGGTGACGTGGGAGGACGGGGTGCTCCACGTCGACAACGGAGGCGTCACCCCGACGGCGCGGGTGTTCCGCATCCGCTGATCGGGGGATGTCGAGAGCGGACGGGTGGCGAAGGCAGCGCTGCTCGTCGGGTCGGGCGGGAGGCGCAGGCAGGCGTCCTCCTGCCCAGTCGGGCCGCAGGCGCAGGCAGGCGTCCTGCTGTCCGGCTGTCCTGTCGGGCGGGAGGGGCGGGGCGGGCAGGTCCCGCGCCTCCCGTCCGGTGGGTCCTGGCACGATGGGGTGATGCAGACGATCGGCGGGTTGCTCGCGAGCGTGCGCTCCGAGGCTGTCCCCGGTCCCTGGGCCGCGCTCGCCGCGGACCTGGCTGACGTCCCGCTGCCCGCCACGCGCAGCGCGCTCGACGTGGCAATCCGGTCCGCGGCCGCGGTCACGTCCGGCGCACCGATCAGTTCGCCGCACGGCGTTGCTCTGCCCGGTGCCCTGCAGCGGGAGCTCGTCTCGGTGCTCGACCGCTCCGGACTGCCGGGAGTGCGGTACTCCGTCCGGGTGACGACGGAGGACGACTGGCCCGCGGTGCGGGCTGCGCGGATCGAGAACGCGACGGACAACCCGGTGTCGTACGGTGCCACCCTCGAGACGACGACGGCGATGTCCGAGGACGACTGGCGGATGCGCGCTCGCCGAGGGCACGCCACCGATGCAACGAGCCTGGTCGCGATCGACGACGCCAGTGGGCTTTGGATCGGGATGATGAGCGCGCAGCAGCAGGGCGGGCTGCTGCTGACCGGCGTGTGGGTCGTGCCGGAGTTCCGCGGCCGCGCACACGGCGTCGCCGAGGTGCTGCTCGCGGAGGTCCTGGCGTGGGCTCGGGGACGTGGCGAGACGATCGCGCTGTGGGTGGACGAGAACCCGGCGGGCGCACGGGCGCGGGCGTTCTACGAGCGGCACGGGTTCGTCCGGACGGGGCGTCGACGGCCGATCGGGTTCGCTCCTGGTGACTCGGTGGAGATGCTGTTGCCGCTGGTTCGGCCATCGCCGGAGGCCTTCGGCTCACCAGGCTGAGAACGGTCGGGGACCGCCCGGTAGACCGGACGGGTGAAGGTCGTCGGAGTGCAGCAGTTCGAAGGGCCCGAGGCCCTCGCCGTCCACGAGGTCCAGGAGCCCCACGCCGGTGCCGGCTCCGTCCGCATCCGGGTCGGAGCGTTCGCCGTGAACCCCACGGACACGGGCGTGCGTGCGGGGCAGCGGGACAGCTCCCACGCCTCGGCTCCGTACGTGCCGGGCATGGACGCCGCCGGGGTGATCGACGAGGTCGGCCCGGACGTCGACGGGTGGGCCGTCGGCGACGAGGTCATGGCGATCGCGCTGCCCCTGACCGCGCACGGAGGGGCCTACGTCGAGGAGCTCGTCGCCCCGGTGGGGTCGTTCACCCGGATCCCGCGCGGGACCTCGGTGGAGCTGGCGTCGACGATCCCGATGAACGGTCTCACCGCCATCCAGGTCCTCGAGCTGGCGGGGCTCTCCCGTGGCGACACCCTCGCCGTCACGGGCGCGGCAGGCCTGCTCGGCAACTACCTCGTGCAGCTCGCGAAGGCCGAGGGTCTCACGGTCATCGCGGACGCCGCCGAGAAGGACGAGACCCTCGTGCGGTCGCTCGGGCCGGACCACGTCGTCCCGCGCGGCGAGTCCTTCGCGGAGGCCGTCCGACGCATCGTGCCCGAGGGTGCCGATGCGCTCGCCGACTGTGCGGTCCAGCGGGACGTCGTCGTCCCGGCGCTGCGGCAGGGTGGCGTGTTCATCGACGTGCGGGGCTGGGAGGGGAACGGCGCCGACGGCATCCGGTTCGAGCGGGCGCTCGTCGGGAAGGAGTACCGGTCGTTCGACAAGCTCGAGCGACTGCGCCACGGCGTCGAGGGCGGCACGATCACCCCGCGCATCGCCGAGGTGCTGCCGGCGTCGCGTGCCACGGAGGCGCACGAGCGGCTCGAGGCCGGCGGGACACGAGGCCGGTTCGTCCTCACCTGGTGACCCCTGGGCCGTACACCGTGCCGTGCACCGTGCCGTCCACCGTCAGGGCAGGAGGTGGAGCTCCATCGCCCGGGTCACGGCACGCGTGCGGTCGTTCACGCCGAGCTTCTCGAACACGTGGCCGAGGTGCGTCTTCACGGTCGTCTCGCTGAGGAACAGGGCCCGGCCGATCGCGGGGTTGCTGTTGCCCTGCGCGACGAGGCGCATGACCTCGAGCTCGCGCGGGGTGAGGGACGGGCCCGGTGCGGCCCCTCCGGTTGCTCGACGAACGAGTGCCGCGGCCGCCGAGGGAGCGAGTGCGGTCTCGCCCCGGGCGGTGGCCCGCACGCCCGCGAGGATCTCCGACTCGGGCGCCGCCTTGAGCAGGTAGCCCGTCGCACCGGCTTCGATCGCCGCGAGGATCTGGTCGTCGGACTCGTACGTCGTGAGGATGAGCACTCGGACGTCGGGCAGCGCAGCCACGATCTGCGCGGTCGCCGCGTCGCCGTCGAGGAGCGGCATGCGCAGGTCCATCAGCACGACGTCGGGGCGCTCGGCGCGGACGATCGACACCGCGGCCTCGCCGTCGGACGCCTGGCCGACGACGTCGACGTCCGGCGCGGACTGCAGCAGCGCGACGATGCCGGCTCGCACGATGGGGTGGTCGTCCGCGACGACGACGCGGATCACCGGGTCACCTCCGCCACGGGGCGCGCGACCGCCGGGAGGCTCGGCGTCGCCTGATCCGGGAGGACCGGTCCGGCGGTGGTCACCGTGGGCAGCGTGGCCGTCACCGTGGTGCCGTCGCCCGGTGCGCTCGTCACGACGCAGGTCCCGCCCGCGAGGGCGAGCCGCTCGCGGAGCCCGGCGAGCCCGCGGCCGACGCTCCGGACGGCGGTGGCGAAGCCGTCGCCGTCGTCCTGGATCCGCAGGACGGTCTGCTCGGGCGCGTGGTGCAGTGCGACGCGCACCGAGGCGGCGTTGGCGTGTGCGCGGACGTTGGCGAGGGCCTCCTGGGCGACGCGCAACAGGACCACCTGCGCGTCGCGATCCAGCGGGCAGTCCACCGCGTCGATGGTCACCGGCGTGCCGGTCTCGCGGGTGTGCCGTTCGCCGAGGCGGTGCAGGGCGCCGGCCAGGCTGTCGTGGGATGCGCCGGCGGCTCCGGCGGCGACGAGGACGCGTGACTCCTCGAGCGCTGCTCGGGCCGACTCCTCGAGGATCGTCAGGCGTTCCTCGAGCGCGTCGGTGTGGTCGTCGGCGAGGTCACCGCGGGCGCGTTCGGTCAGCATGACGATGCCGGCGAGGTTCTGCGCGACCGTGTCGTGGATCTCACGGGCGAGGCGTTCCCGTTCGCTGGCAATGCCGGCGGCCCGGTTCGCCTCGGCGAGGGAGGTCTGCGTCGC
Source organism: Curtobacterium sp. GC_Cur_3 (assembly GCF_026544205.1). Classification (GTDB taxonomy): domain Bacteria; phylum Actinomycetota; class Actinomycetes; order Actinomycetales; family Microbacteriaceae; genus Curtobacterium. Next base: position 2,224 of record NZ_JALNUI010000045.1, on the reverse strand, counting down.
TCGGAGCTCGTCGAGCAGTGCGCGGCGGGACTCGGACAGGTCGGCGATGCTCGAGATCCAGACGCCCATGGCGCAGGCGCCGACGACGCTGATGCCCTCGATGAGGAGGGTGCTGACGATCTCGTCCAGACCGCCGCTGACCTGCAGACCGATGCCGCTCGCGACTCCGACCGCGACCGACAGCACGACGCCGGTGCGGATGCGCTGCGACTGGCACCAGACCAGCGGGAAGAGGATGCACTGCACGAAGGCCGTGCTCGGTGCCACAGCCGGCAGCACGGCGGCAGCCAAGACCACCAACGGGAGGAACGCTGCCGCGGGTCGGAGTCTGTCGTAGCCCTGGTGCCCGTACGCCGCGTAGGCGACGACCAGCACGATGATCATCGCGAACGCCGGCCACCGAGTCGGCCAGGGGGACCAGCCGAACACCGCGATCACCGCCGTCAGGGACATGGTCGCAGCGAAGAAGGCATGCAGCCACCGGTTCCGTACCCAGGTGCCCTCGCGCTCCGTGACCGTGTCCATGCCGACAGCATCGCACCCTTCGGCGGGCCGGAGGCGGTTGTCCACAGGCTGGACCTGCCGGGGCATCAGGCGTCCTTGCGGTTCCACCGGAACGTGACCACGCAGGCCACCGTGCCCAGGACCAGCCACCCCACCAGCACCAGGGTGCCGAGGCCGAGCTGCCACGAGCCTCCCGGCTCACCGGACTCGAACGCCTGCGGCAGGAAGACCGACCGCATGCCGGACGCCATCCACCGGAGGGGGAAGACGGACGCCACATCCTGCAACCAGGCGGGAAGTTGGGTGAAGGGGAGATAGACGCCGGAGATGAACTGCAGGACCAGGACCACCGGGACGATGGTGGCGGTGGCACGCCGGCCCTCTCGGGGGAGGGCGGAGATCGCGATGCCGAGGACGCAGCTGGTGGCGATGCCGAGGAGGAGGACGCCCGCGAAGACACCCCAGCGGCTCGCGTCGGTCGGCAGGTCGACACCGAACAGGAGGCTCGCCACGGCCAGCAGAATAGCCGTCTGGACGAACGTGGTCACCAGGACCATGCCGATCTTGCCGACGAAGTAGCTCAGGACGGGGAGCGGCGTGCCGCCGAGGCGCTTCAGCGTTCCGTCGCTGCGCTCGGTAGCGATGTCGACACCGAGGGCCTGGGTGCCCGACAGGAGGATGCCGGTCGCCACCAGGCCGGGGAGGTAGTAGGTGGCGTAGTCGACGCTCGTGCCCGGGCCGGCCTGGATGTCGGCGGCGCTGCTGAACGCGACGGAGAACAGCGCCAGCATGATGATCGGGAACAGGAACGTGAAGAAGACGGACTCGGGCGCCCGGAAGTAGGAGCGGAGCTCGTAGCTGATGCGGGCGATGCCCACGGTTGCCGGGTTCATGCGTGTCCCACCATCTCCAGGTAGACGTCCTCGAGGGACGGGCGGATGACTTCGAGGTCGTGCATCGGGTCGGTGTTGCCGCGGATGAAGGCGGCTGGGTCGGTGGTGCGTGCTTCATGCGAGCCGTCCGCGCCGCGCCACCGCACTCGTGGTTCTCGTGCCGCGGAGCCGCCGAGTTCGTCGATCGGCGCGATGTCCATCAGCCGGCCGTCGACGATCACCGCCGCCCGATCGGCCAGGTGGGCGGCCTCGTCGAGGTAGTGCGTCGTCAGGAGGATGGTCGTGCCCTCGTGCTGGACCTGTCGGAGGAGGTCCCAGAACTGCCGACGGGCCTCGGGGTCGAAGCCGGTCGTCGGCTCGTCGAGGAAGAGGACCTCGGGGCGGCCGATGATCCCCAGCGCGACGTCGACGCGGCGACGCTGGCCGCCGGACAACTTGCTCAGGCGGACGTTGCGGTGGGTCTCGAGCCCTGTCGCGTGCAGGAGCTCGTCCGTGGTGCGGCGCTTCGGGTAGAGCTTGGCGAAGTGGTTCAGTTGCTCGGCGACCGTGACGTTCGGCGATTCCGCGCTCGACTGCAGGACGATGCCGATGCGGGCGTTGTGGCTGCGGCTCGTCTTTGCGGGGTCGTGGCCGAGGACGCGGACGTCGCCCCCGGTGCGGGAGCGGTGGCCCTCGAGGATCTCGACCGTCGTGGACTTGCCAGCGCCGTTTGGGCCGAGGAGGGCGAAGGTCTCCCCGCGCTCTATCCTGAAGCTGACGTCATCGACGGCGCGTTTGCCGGTGGGGTACTGCTTGGCGAGGTGGTGGACCTCGATGGCGGGGGACTC
>NZ_JALNUI010000044.1 GCF_026544205.1 Curtobacterium sp. GC_Cur_3 | reverse complement strand
CTCGTGGGCGTCGTCGCGTCCGCCGTCGCCGTCGTCCTGGTCAGCGGCACGAGCGTCGCGGCCATCGCCGGCGCCCAGCTCGCGAGCGCTCCGACGTCGGTGCAGCTGAGCACGGACGACCAGAGCACCGCGAAGACCGCCGACATCACCGCGATCAAGGGCGGCGCGAACATCCTGCTCATCGGCAGCGACACCCGCGTCGGACAGTTCGACTCCGACGAGGACGTCGAGGGCGCCCGCAACGACGTCACGATGCTCATCCACGTCTCGCAGGACCACCAGCAGCTCACGGCGGTCAGCTTCCCCCGCGACCTGATGGTGCCGATCCCGGCGTGCAGCAACCCGGAGACCGGCACGAGCTACCCCGCGGCGGCGTCCGCGCAGTTCAACACGGCGCTCGGCAACGGCGGGGTCTCCTGTGTCGTGGACACGGTCGAGAACCTCACCGGCCTGAGCATCCCGTACGCGGGCCTCATCACGTTCGACGGCGTCATCGAGATGTCGAACGCCCTGGGTGGCGTCGACGTCTGCGTCGCGAAGCCCATCGACGACACGTACACGGGCCTGCACCTGGCCGCCGGCTCCCACGCGCTGCAAGGCTCCGACGCGCTCGCGTTCCTGCGGAGCCGTCACGGCGTGGGCGACGGCAGCGACCTGGCGCGCATCAGCTCGCAGCAGGTGTTCCTGTCCTCGCTCCTGCGCAAGGTGACGTCCGACGGCACCCTGTCGAACCCGGTGACGCTCTACAAGCTCGCCGGCGCCGCGCTGCACAACGTCGTGCTCTCCGACGGCCTGAACCGCGCCCAGACCCTCGTCGGGCTGGCTGGGATGCTCCGCGGCATGAGCACGGCGAACATGCTCTTCGTGCAGTACCCCGTCGTCGACGACCCGGCGGACAGTGCCCGGGTCATCGTCGACCAGACGACCGCCCACGCGCTCAACGTGGCCCTGCAGACGGACGAGAAGACCACGCTCGGCGACTCGTCGACGGGCCGGGCATCCGAGGACCAGTCGGCGGCCGCGGGGAGCCCGAGTGCCGCACCGTCGGCGCCGGCAGCGGCTCCGACCACGACCGCACCGTCCGCCGGCACCGGGACGGACGCGGGGACGGCGGCCACCCCGACGGCCCTGCCGTCGACCATCACCGGGCAGAGCGCCGCGGAGCAGACCTGCTCCGTCGGGAACTGACGGCCGCGGGGCGGAGCGGCTCCGAGCCTCCAGTCCGGTACGTCCGGCTGGTCCGGCCCGTCCGCGCACCGTCAGCGGCCTGGAGGCGGTGGCTACGGGATCGGGACCGGCGTGACGCCGAGCGGTGCGAGCCCGGCAGCACCGCCGTCAGCGGCTGTCAGCACCCAGACGCCGGCGGCGTGCACCGCGACGCTGTGCTCCCAGTGGGCGGCGTCGGACCCGTCCTGGGTTCGGACCGTCCAGTCGTCGTCGTCCGTGGTGTTCTCGATCGTGCCGGCGGTGACCATCGGCTCGATCGCCACGACCAGCCCGGGGCGCACGGCAGGACCGCCGCCGCGGACACGGTGGTTGAAGACGGGCGGGTCCTCGTGCATGGACCTTCCGATGCCGTGACCGGTGAAGTCCTCGACGATGCCCCACGTCCCCGTCTCGTCGACGGCGTCCTCCACGGCGTCACCCACCTCGTGCAGGTGCTTGGCGGTGGCGAGCGCCGCGATGCCGTGCCACAGCGAGCGCTCGGTCGTGTCCGAGAGCTGCTGCCGCGCCGCCGTCGTCGTGGCGTCGCCACCGGGGACGACGGTCGTGAACGCGCTGTCCCCGTTCCAGCCGTCCACCTCGGCGCCGGCGTCCACCGACACGAGGTCGCCGGGCTGCAGCACCCGCTCACCGGGGATCCCGTGCACGATCTCGTCGTTCACCGAGACGCACAGCGTGTGCCGGTACCCCGGCACGAGCTGGAAGTTCGGCACGCCGCCACCGTCGCGGATCGTGCGCTCGGCGATCGCGTCGAGTTCCCCCGTCGTGATGCCCGGCCGGATCGCGGACCGGACGGCGTCGAGCGCCGCTGCGGTCAGGATGCCTGGCCGTACCATCGCCCGGAGTTCGTCCGGGGTCTTGTAGATCGACGGCTTGCGGAACCGGACCACGCGGGTCAGACCGCGGCGGCGAGCCCGCGCGAGGCGAGCGCGGCCTGGATGCGGTCGCCGACCTCGTCGATCGCACCGAGGCCGTCGACCTCGACCACGAGCCCACGCTGCTGGTAGGCGTCGACGATCGGCGCGGTCTGCTCGACGTAGACCTGCTGGCGACGACGGATCGTCTCCTCGTTGTCGTCGCTGCGCCCCTGCTCGTCGGCACGCTTCAGGAGCCGCTCGACGAGGGCGTCCTGGTCGGCGACCAGGCGGACGACGGCGTCGATCGCGGTGCCGCGCTCGGCGAGGAGCGCGTCGAGGTACTCGACCTGGCCGACCGTGCGGGGGTAGCCGTCGAGCAGGAAGCCCTGCTCGGCGTCGGACTCCTGCAGGCGGGACTTCACGAGCTCGTTCGTCAGGGAGTCCGGGACGTAGTCGCCCGCGTCCATGATCGCCTTCGCCTGGACCCCGAGTGGGGTGCCCTCGGTGACGTTCTTCCGGAAGATGTCACCCGTGGAGACCGCAGGGATCCCGAAGGACTCGGCGATGCGGCCGGCCTGGGTGCCCTTCCCGGCTCCGGGAGGTCCGACGATGATGAGACGTGCGCTCAACGGAGGAGCCCTTCGTAGTGACGTTGCTGCAGCTGCGAGTCGATCTGCTTCACGGTCTCGAGACCGACACCCACGATGATGAGGATGCTCGCGCCGCCGAACGGGAAGTTCTGGTTCGCCCCGAACAGCGCCAGTGCTGCCAGCGGGATGAGCGCGATGAGACCGAGGTAGAGCGCACCGGGCAGCGTCACCCGGGTGAGGACGTAGTCGAGGTACTCGGCGGTGGGACGACCGGCACGGATGCCGGGGATGAACCCGCCGTACTTCTTCATGTTGTCGGCGACCTCTTCGGGGTTGAAGGTGATCGCGACGTAGAAGTACGTGAAGCCGACGATGAGCAGGAAGTACAGCACCATGTAGAACCAGTTGTCACCGGAGACGAGGTTGCTCTCGATCCAGGTGACCCAGGCCGCGGGCTCGGTGCCGTCGGAGGGCTTGTTGAACTGCGCGACCAGGGCCGGCAGGTACAGCAGCGACGAGGCGAAGATGACGGGCACGACGCCGGCCATGTTCACCTTGATCGGGATGTACGTGTTGTTGCCGCCGTAGGTGCGTCGACCGACCATGCGCTTGGCGTACTGCACGGGGATCCGTCGCTGCGACTGCTCGACGAACACGACGGCCATCATGATGACCAGGCCGACCAGGATGACGAACAGGAACAGCTCGAACGACTGCGACTGCTCGATCGCCCAGAGCGCGGAGGGGAACTGCGCTGCGATGGACGTGAAGATCAGGAGGGACATGCCGTTGCCGATGCCGCGCTCGGTGACGAGCTCACCCATCCACATGATGAGGCCGGTGCCGGCGGTCAGCGTGACGACCATCAGCATGATCGCGTACCAGCTGTCGTTCGAGATGATCGACGAGCAGGAGGCGCTGGCGTTGGTGCCGAAGAGCTGACCAGAGCGCGCGACCGTGATCAGGGTGGTGGACTGCAGCACACCGAGCGCGATGGTGAGGTAGCGCGTGTACTGGGTCAGCTTGGCCTGGCCGGTCTGGCCCTCCTTGTAGAGGGCGTCGAAGTGCGGGATCACGACGCGCAGCAGCTGCACGATGATCGACGACGTGATGTACGGCATGATGCCGAGCGCGAAGACCGAGAGCTTCAGCAGCGCGCCGCCGGAGAACAGGTTGATCAGGTCGTAGAGACCGCCCGAGGACGAGGCGCTCGCGAGGCAGGTCTGGACCGCCGCGTAGTCGACGTACGGTGCCGGGATGTACGACCCCAGCCGGAACAGCGCGATGATCGCGAGGGTGAAGCCGATCTTCTTCCGAAGGTCGGGGGTGCGCATGATGCGCGCGACCGCTCTGAACACGAGAACTCCGAACTTCTGGGACCGGACTGGCCAGTCGTGCCGGGCGTGGTCGCCCGTGGCCGGAAGCGCCGACCGCGTGGCCCGGTGACCGCCAGCCTGTCTGGCGGAGCGTTCCGGGCCTCCATCAAGGAAACCGTAACGGCGGCCCGTGCGCAATGCACACGGGCCGCCGGACGGGGGACTACTCGGTGACGGTGCCGCCCGCTGCCGCGATCTTGGTCTGGGCGGAGCCCGAGACCTTGTCGACCGTGACGGTGAGCTTCACGTCGATGTCACCCTGACCGAGAACCTTGACCTTCTCGTTCTTGCGGACGGCGCCCTTGGCGACCAGGTCCGCGATGGTGACGTCGCCGCCGTTGGGGTAGAGCTCCGCGAGCTTGTCCAGGTTCACGACCTGGTACTCGACGCGGAACGGGTTCTTGAACCCGCGGAGCTTCGGGGTGCGCATGTGCAGCGGCATCTGCCCACCCTCGAAGCCGACGCGGACCTGGTACCGGGCCTTCGTGCCCTTGGTACCGCGGCCTGCGGTCTTGCCCTTCGAGCCCTCACCGCGACCCACACGGGTGCGGTCCTTCTTCGAGCCAGCGGCCGGACGAAGGTGGTGCACCTTCAGGATCTGGACGCGCTCGTTCTTCTCGTCGCTCATGCGTCGACCTCCTCGACCTTCACGAGATGCGCCACCGTGGCGACGTACCCGCGGTTCTGGGAGTTGTCCTCACGCAGGACCGTACGGCCGATGCGCTTGAGACCCAGGCTGCGGAGCGTGTCGCGCTGGTACTGCTTCTCGCTGATGACGGACTTCGTCTGCGTGATCTTCAGCATGGCCATCAGGCACCTGCCTTCTCGTTCGCGGCGTGACGCGCAGCGGCCTCGGCACGGAGCAGGCGAGCCGGCACGACGTGGTCGATGTCGAGGCCACGACGTGCTGCGACGGCGCGAGGCTCCTCGAGCTGCTTGAGGGCCTCGACCGTGGCGTGCACGATGTTGATGGTGTTCGACGAACCGAGCGACTTGCTCAGGACGTCGTGGATGCCGGCGCACTCGAGCACGGCGCGGACCGGACCACCGGCGATGACACCGGTACCGGGGCCGGCCGGACGCAGGAGGACGACGCCAGCGGCGGCTTCACCCTGCACCGGGTGCGGGATCGTGTTGCCGACGCGCGGGACGCGGAAGAAGTTCTTCTTGGCTTCTTCGACGCCCTTGGAGATCGCCGTGGGGACTTCCTTGGCCTTGCCGTAGCCGACACCCACGAGCCCGTTGCCGTCACCGACGACGACGAGTGCGGTGAAGCTGAAGCGACGACCACCCTTGACGACCTTGGAGACGCGGTTGATCGTGACGACGCGCTCGAGGAACTGGCTGTCGCCGCCTCGCTTGTCACGGTCACGGCCCTGCTGACGGTCACGTCCGCCACCACGGCGGCCACGGTTGTCGGCCGAGTCGCGGTTGTTCGACGCGGAACCGGCGGCGGTCTCGACGGGACGCTCGGCGACGGGGGCAGCTGCCTCCGCCTCCTTGCCCTTCGGGGCTGCTTCGCTGGTCGCCTCGTCGGCGGTCGCGGTCTCGTCGGCGCTGGTCGTCTCGTCCGAGCTGGCGGACTCCTCGACGCTGGTCGACTCGTCCACGGACGCGGTCGCGGTCTCTTCGACGCTGGTCGTCTCGTCGACGGCCGGGGTCTCTTCGGCGTTGCTGTTGTTCGCGATGTCGCTCACAGGTTCAGCCCTCCTTCACGGGCACCATCGGCGATCGCGGCGACGCGACCGGCGTACTTGCTACCACCGCGGTCGAACACGACGGCGTCCACACCGGCGGTCTTCGCACGCTCGGCGAGGAGCTCGCCGACGCGGCGCGCCTTGGCGGTCTTGTCGCCGTCGAACGAGCGGAGGTCGGCCTCCATCGTCGATGCGCTGGCGAGGGTGTGACCCTTGGTGTCGTCGATGACCTGGACGAACACGTGACGTGACGAACGGGTGACGGCGAGACGGGGACGGGTCTCGGTCCCGGTGATCTTCTTCCGGAGACGGTTGTGGCGGCGGGCCTTGGCGGCCGCCTTGCTCTTGCCTCGAGTACGAGTTCCGATGGCCATGATCACTTACCTGACTTTCCGGCCTTGCGGCGCACGTTCTCGCCGGCGTAACGGACACCCTTGCCCTTGTAGGGCTCCGGCTTCCGCAGCTTGCGGATGTTGGCCGCCACTTCGCCGACGGCCTGCTTGTCGATGCCGTTGACGGTGACCCTGTTGTTGCCCTCCACCGTGAAGCTGATGCCTGCCGGCGGCTCGACGGTGATCGAGTGGGAGTAGCCGAGGGCGAACTCGAGGTTCGAGCCCTTCGCTGCGACGCGGTACCCGGTACCGACGACCTCGAGGCCCTTGGAGTAGCCCTGGGTGACGCCGATGATCTGGTTCGCGATCAGGGTGCGGGTCAGGCCGTGCAGCGAGCGCGACGTGCGCTCGTCGTCCGGACGCGTGACGAGGACCTGGTTCTCGTCGACGCTGGCCTGGATGGGCTCCGCGATGACGAGCGCGAGCTCGCCCTTCGGGCCCTTGACCGCGACGTTCTGACCGTCGACGGAGACGGTCACGCCTGCGGGGATGTCAATGGGAAGACGTCCGATTCGAGACATGTTCGATCACCAAACGTAGGCGAGGACTTCCCCACCCACGCCCTTCTGCTCGGCTTCGCGGTCGGTCAGGAGACCCGAGGAGGTCGACAGGATCGCCACACCGAGGCCACCGAGGACCTGGGGGATCTCCGTCGACTTCGCGTAGACCCGGAGGCCGGGCTTCGACACGCGCTTGATGCCGGCGATGGAGCGCTCGCGCTCGGGGCCGTACTTCAGCTCGATGGTGAGGGTCTTGCCCACGCGGGCGTCCTCCACCTTCCACTCGCTGATGTAGCCCTCGCGCTTGAGGATGTCAGCGATGGTCGTCTTGAGCTTGGAGCTCGGAAGCGAGACGGCGTCGTGGTGCGCCGAGTTCGCGTTCCGCAATCTGGTCAGCATGTCTGCGACCGGATCGGTCATCGTCATGATGTGATTCCGTTCTTCGCCTGGTTTCGACACCCGTTCCACGAATGCCGACCTGAGCGATCGAGTGACTCCAGGGCGATTCCCCGGAGTCTGTGTGTTCGTGCGTGCGGGCCGGAGGACGTTGATCCTCCGGCCCGCATCACCCGGAGTAGCTTAGACCGTCTGCTCGGTCGAGCGGAACGGGAAGCCCAGCTGCTTGAGCAGTGCGCGTCCCTCGTCGTCCGTCTTCGCGGAGGTCACGACGGTGATGTCGAACCCGCGGACACGGTCGATGCGGTCCTGGTCGATCTCGTGGAACATGCTCTGCTCCGAGAGACCGAACGTGTAGTTGCCGTTGCCGTCGAACTGGCGGTCGCTGAGACCACGGAAGTCGCGGATACGGGGAAGTGCGAGCGAGACCAGGCGGTCCAGGAACTCCCACGCGCGGTCACCACGGAGGGTGACGTGCGCGCCGATGGCCTGGCCCTCACGCAGCTTGAACTGCGCGATGGACTTGCGGGCCATCGTGACCTGCGGCTTCTGACCCGTGATCGCGGTCAGGTCCTTGATGGCCCCGTCCATGATCTTCGAGTCGCGAGCTGCCTCGCCGACACCGGTGTTGACGACGACCTTGACCAGGCCGGGGACCTGGTTGACGTTCGCGTACCCGAACTGCTCGGTCAGCGTCGCCTTGATCTCGTCCTTGTACTTCTGCTTCAGGCGCGGCTGGACTTTGTCAGCCGTCGCGGCAGTCGTGTCAGTCATCAGAGCTTCTCACCAGACTTCTTGGAGTAGCGGACGCGGACGGTCTTCTTGACGCCGTCCTTCTCCACCTCTTCGGTGCGGAAGCCGACGCGGGTCGGCTTCTTCGTGGTGGGGTCGACGATCGCGACGTTCGACACGTGGATCGAGGCTTCGTGCTGCTCGATGCCACCGGTCTTGGAGCCGCGCTGCGTCTGGCCGACGCGGACGTGCTTCGTGACGAAGTTCACGCCCTCGACGACGACCCGGTTCTTGTCCTTGAGGACCTCGATGACCTTGCCCTGCTTGCCACGGTCACCGCCACGCGCCTGCGTGGCGCCCGTGATGACCTGGACGAGGTCACCCTTCTTGATGTTCGCCATGGCTTACAGCACCTCCGGCGCGAGCGAGATGATCTTCATGAACTTCTTGTCGCGAAGTTCGCGACCGACCGGACCGAAGATGCGCGTTCCGCGCGGGTCGCCGTCGGCCTTGAGGATCACTGCCGCGTTCTCGTCGAACTTGATGTAGGAGCCGTCCTGACGACGGGTCTCCTTCTTGGTGCGAACGATGACCGCCTTCACGACGTCACCCTTCTTCACGTTGCCGCCGGGGATGGCGTCCTTCACCGTGGCGACGATGACGTCACCGAGTCCGGCGTAGCGACGACCCGAGCCACCGAGAACGCGGATGGTCAAGATCTCCTTGGCACCCGTGTTGTCGGCGACCTTCAGGCGGGATTCCTGCTGAATCACTGCTGTCTCCTATTTCCGCAAGCGGGCCGCGAGGCCTACTTGGCCTTCTCGAGGATCTCGACCAGGCGCCAGCGCTTGGACGCGCTGAGGGGACGGGTCTCGCTGATCACGACGAGGTCGCCGACACCGGCCGAGCCGGCCTCGTCGTGTGCCTTCACCTTGGAGGTGCGGCGGATGACCTTGCCGTAGAGGGCGTGCTTCACGCGGTCCTCGACCTCGACGACGATGGTCTTGTCCATCTTGTCGCTGGTCACGTAACCGCGGCGCGTCTTGCGGTAGCCGCGGGTGAGGGCGGCGGAGTCCTTCTCTTCGTTCGCCATCAGTTCTCCTCGGCGGTCTCGGCCTCGGTCGACGCAGCGGGCTTCTCAGCCTTCTTGGTCGTCTTCTTGGCCTTGGTTGCGGTCTCGACGGGCGCAGGAGTGGCACGGATGCCGAGCTCACGCTCGCGGAGGACGGTGTAGATCCGGGCGATGTCGCGCTTGACGGCACGGAGACGGCCGTGGCTCTCCAGCTGGCCGGTGGCCGACTGGAAGCGGAGGTTGAACAGCTCCTCCTTGGCCTTCTTCAGCTCGTCAGCGAGACGCTCGTTCTCGAACGTGTCGAGCTCCGTCGGACGGAGCTCCTTGGAACCGATCGCCATTATGCGTCGCCCTCCTCGCGCTTGATGATGCGTGCCTTGAGGGGCAGCTTGTGAATTGCACGGGTCAGTGCCTCGCGAGCGACCTCGTCGCTCACGCCGGAGAGCTCGAAGAGCACACGACCCGGCTTGACGTTGGCGACCCACCACTCGGGCGAACCCTTACCGGAACCCATGCGGGTCTCAGCAGGCTTCTTGGTGAGCGGGCGGTCCGGGTAGATGTTGATCCACACCTTGCCGCCACGCTTGATGTGACGCGTCATCGCGATACGAGCGGACTCGATCTGACGGTTGGTCACGTAGGCGGGGGTCAGGGCCTGGATGCCGTAGTCACCGAAGGAGACCTTGGTGCCACCGGTGGCCTGACCCGAACGCTTCGGGTGGTGCTGCTTGCGGTGCTTGACTCGACGGGGGATAAGCATGGTTACGCCTCAACTCCTGCGCCGGCCGGCGCGTCCTGCGGGGCCTGCTGCTCACGGCCGCCGCGGTCGCCGCCACGACGGTCACCGCGGTCGCCACGGTCGTTGCGGTCGCCACGCGGGCCGCCGCGACGCTCCGGGCGCGACGAACGCTGGTTCGCCTGCTCGCGAGCGAGCTCCTTGTTCGTGATGTCGCCCTTGTAGATCCAGACCTTCACGCCGATGCGACCGAACGTCGTCCGGGCCTCGTAGAAGCCGTAGTCGATGTTGGCGCGGAGCGTGTGCAGGGGCACGCGGCCCTCGCGGTAGAACTCCGAGCGGGACATCTCGGCGCCGCCGAGACGGCCGGCGACCTGGATGCGAACACCCTTCGCACCGGCGCGCTGTGCACCCTGGAGGCCCTTGCGCATGGCGCGACGGAACGCGACACGAGCACTGAGCTGCTCCGCGATGCCCTGCGCGACGAGCTGGGCCTCGGTCTCGGGGTTCTTGACCTCGAGGATGTTGAGCTGGATCTGCTTCTTGGTGAGCTTCTCGAGCTCACCGCGGATGCGCTCGGCCTCGGCGCCGCGGCGACCGATGACGATGCCCGGACGCGCCGTGTGGATGTCCACGCGGACACGGTCACGGGTGCGCTCGAGCTCGATGCGGGCGACGCCTGCACGGTCGAGGGTCTTCTTCAGGTACTGACGCACCTTGATGTCCTCGGCGACGTAGTCGGCGTAGCGCTGCCCGACCTTCGTGCTGTCGGTGAACCAGTGCGAGACGTGGTCCGTCGTGATCCCGAGGCGGAAGCCGTACGGGTTGACCTTCTGGCCCATTAGTTGCTCGCCTTCTTGCTCGTCGCGGCAGCGGCCTCGGCCTCGTCAGGGGTCGCGAGGACCACCGTGATGTGGCTGGTGCGCTTGTTGATCCGGAAGGCACGGCCCTGGGCACGCGGCTGGAACCGCTTGAGGGTCGTTCCTTCGTCGACGAAGACGCGGCTCACGTAGAGGTCGCGCTCGTCCAGGAAGCTGTTCGTCGAGTCCGCCTTGACACGTGCGTTGGCGATCGCCGAGGCGACCAGCTTGTACACGGGCTCCGAAGCGCCCTGGGGGGCGAACTTCAGGATGGCGAGGGCCTCGTGGGCCTGCTTGCCGCGGATCAGCTCGATGACGCGACGGGCCTTCTGAGCAGTGACGCGGATGTGTCGCACGCGTGCGATCGACTCCACCATTTCGTTCCTCCTCTTCGTCGCCGCGTCAGCGGCGACGGCCCTTCTTGTCGTCCTTCACGTGACCGCGGAAGGTACGAGTCGGCGCGAACTCGCCGAGCTTGTGGCCGACCATGGATTCGGTGACGAACACCGGGATGTGCTTGCGCCCGTCGTGCACCGCGATGGTGTGTCCGAGCATGTTCGGGACGATCATCGAGCGGCGCGACCACGTACGGATCACGTTCTTCGTGCTGGCCTCGTTCTGCGTGACGACCTTGCGAAGCAGGTGCTCGTCGACGAAGGGGCCCTTCTTCAGACTGCGTGGCATCTTCTGAACTCCTACTTGCGCTTCTTGCCGGCGTTACGGCGGCGGACGATGAGCTTGTCGCTCGGCTTGTTGGCCTTGCGCGTGCGACCCTCGGACTGGCCCCAGGGGCTGACCGGGTGACGTCCACCGGAGGTCTTGCCCTCACCACCACCGTGCGGGTGGTCGACCGGGTTCATCGCGACACCACGCACCGTCGGGCGGACGCCCTTCCAGCGCATGCGGCCGGCCTTGCCCCAGTTGATGTTCGACTGCTCGGCGTTGCCGACCTCGCCGATCGTGGCGCGGCAGCGGGCGTCGACGTTGCGGACCTCGCCCGACGGCAGACGGAGCTGCGCGTAGGGGCCGTCCTTGGCGACGAGACGCACCGAGGCGCCGGCCGAACGCGCGAGCTTGGCGCCGCCACCGGGGCGGAGCTCGATCGCGTGGATGACCGTACCCACGGGGATGTTGCGCAGCGGCAGGTTGTTGCCGGGCTTGATGTCGGCGCCGGCGCCCTGCTCGATGACGTCGCCCTGCTTGAGCTTGTTCGGCGCGAGGATGTAGCGCTTGGTGCCGTCCACGAAGTGCAGGAGCGCGATGCGCGCCGTGCGGTTCGGGTCGTACTCGATGTGCGCGACCTTGGCGTCCACGCCGTCCTTGTCGTGACGACGGAAGTCGATCACGCGGTACTGGCGCTTGTGGCCACCACCGATGTGACGGGTGGTGATCCGCCCCGAGCTGTTCCGGCCACCGGTCTTGGGCAGCGGACGCAGGAGGGACTTCTCCGGGGTCGAGCGGGTGATCTCAGCGAAGTCGGAGACCGAGGAGCCACGACGACCGGGGGTCGTGGGCTTGTAGTTGCGAATAGCCATGATTTATCCCTCTGGTCCTCAGCCGACAGCCGTGAAGATGTCGATCGAACCGGACTTGAGCGTCACGATGGCACGCTTGGTGTCCTTGCGCTTGCCCAGACCGAACTTGGTGCGGCGGGTCTTGCCCGGACGGTTCAGCGTGTTGATGCCGGCGACCTTGACGTTGAAGATCTTCTCGATCGCGAGCTTGATCTCGGTCTTGTTCGCACGGGGGTCCACGATGAACGTGTACTTGCCCTGGTCGATGAGGCCGTAGCTCTTCTCCGACACGACCGGCGAGATGATGATGTCGCGCGGGTCCTTGTTGAAGCCGCTCATGCGGTGATCTCCTTCGCGGTCTTCGACGCGATGAAGGCGTCGAGGGCGCTCTTGCTGAAGACGATGGCGTCCGACACGAGGACGTCGTAGGCGTTCAGCTGGCCGTACGAGAGCGCGTGGACGTTCGGCAGGTTGCGGATGCTCTTGAGCGTCAGCTCGTCATCCGACTCGAGGACGACGAGCACGTGCTTGACGGGCGCGACCTTCTCGAGGAGCGAGCGGGCGGTCTTGGTCGACGGCAGTTCAGCCGAGACGAAGCCCTCCACCGCGGAGATGCGGCCGCCGCGGGCACGGTCCGAGAGCGAGCCGAGCAGGGCTGCGGCGATCATCTTCTTCGGGGTGCGCTGCGAGTAGTCGCGGGGGGTCGGTCCGTGGACGACGCCACCACCGGTGTGCTCGGGAGCACGGACGGAACCCTGACGGGCGCGGCCGGTGCCCTTCTGCTTGAACGGCTTGCGACCGGCACCGCGGACTTCGCCGCGGTTCTTGGTCTTGTGGGTGCCCTGACGCGACGCAGCGCGCTGCGCGGTGACGACCTGGTGGATCAGCGGGACGTTGGTCTCGACGTCGAAGAGAGCTTCGGGGAGCTCGACGGTGCCGGAGACGGCACCCGAGGCGTCGAGGATGTCGATCGTGGTGGCCATGATCACTTACCCTTCACGGCGGTGCGGACGAAGACGGAGCGGCCACGAGCACCGGGGACGGCGCCCTTGACGAGCAGCAGACCCTTCTCGGCGTCGACGGCGTGCACCGTGAGGTTGAGGACGGTGACACGCTCGCCACCCATACGACCGGCCATGCGCATGCCCTTGAAGACACGCGACGGGGTCGAGGAAGCACCGATCGAGCCGGGCTTGCGGTGGTTGCGGTGCGAACCGTGCGAGGCGGAGACGCCGTGGAAGCCGTGGCGCTTCATGACACCCGCGAAGCCCTTGCCCTTGCTCGTGCCGACGACGTCGACCTTCGCGCCGGCTTCGAACGTGGCGTCCACGGTGAGCTCCTGGCCCAGCGTGTACTCGCCCGCGTCGGAGGTGCGGATCTCGGTGAGGGTGCGGCGCGGGGTGACCCCGGCGGCCTCGAAGTGGCCAGCGGCCGGCTTGTTCACCTTGCGGGGGTCGATCTGGCCAGCGGCGATCTGGATCGCCTCGTAGCCGTCGCGCTCGACGTTGCGGATCTGGGTGACCACGTTCGGGCCGACCTCGATCACGGTGACGGGGATGAACTTGTTGTTCTCGTCCCACACCTGGGTCATCCCGAGCTTCTTGCCGAGGAGGCCCTTGACGGTCTTGGTTGAGTTCGCCATCAGTGCAGCCCCCTTACAGCTTGATCTCGATGTTGACGTCGGCCGGCAGGTCGAGACGCATGAGCGAGTCAACGGCCTTCGGCGTCGGGTCGACGATGTCGATGACCCGCTTGTGCGTGCGCTTCTCGAAGTGCTCGCGCGAGTCCTTGTACTTGTGAGGAGAGCGGATCACTGCGATCACGTTCTTCTCGGTGGGGAGCGGCACCGGGCCGACCACGGTTGCACCGGCACGGGTCACCGTGTCGACGATCTTCCGGGCCGACGTGTCGATGACCTCGTGGTCGTACGACTTGAGCCGGATGCGGATCTTCTGTCCCGCCATGTCTTCTGTCCTCTCTGCGCCGCGCACCCTCAGGCCGCCTGACACCGCCGGGTTCCGCCCTGTGCGGACCTGGCTGTTTACGTGAATCACCGGGCGCATCCACTGGGGATGACCGCTGTTCTCCTGTCAACCGCGCGGGCGGACGTGCTGCTGGTGCTCACACCGGCCCGCGTGGACGTGTCGCCTCCCGCACACCGGCGGACCGGCATGGTGGTGGGAGTCGAGCTGTTCTGCTGCCTGCGGCCCAACCCAGCCCTGCTGAACAGGGGGGTTGTGCACTGCCAGAGCAGTGATCCGGCGGGCGCGAACGCCCGCGGAATTTCGGAACCGGACAAGTCTCGCATGTCCCCGCCATCGGTGCAACCCGGGCGTGTCGCGCTCGTCGACCGGGTCGCCTCCCCCGTCCTGCCGCGGATCCGTCGGCCTGGAGGCTCGGCTCGTCTCCGCCCCGCCAGTGCGGTCCGGCGCGGCACCGGGACGCCGCTGGACGACCGAACGGACACGTCCCCACGCAGTGCATGGGGACGTGTCCGTTCGGTGGTGCGATGTGGACCGGGGCGTCCCGGTCCGGGGTGCCTAGTCCTCGTCCGGGACCACCGGCGGGACGAACCACGGCGGGAAGACGGCGACGCGGGGAGCGTGGCCACCGTGCTCGGAGAGGATGTCCTTCACCGCGTGGCGTGCGCGGTCGTTCGGCACACCGATGACCGCGACGGCGGAGAACGGCACGCTCGGGCCCGCGAGGACCTCGAGCCCGGTCATGTCCGGGTCGGTGAGGTCCGTGCGGCGCAGCAGGTTCGCCGCGGCCTCGGGTCCGACGGCGAACCGGGCGTCCTCGGCGTCGGCGTCGGTGTCCGCCAGGATCACGGAGTCACCGAACGCCGCGGTGGGGACCACGAGCACGACGTAGTCGACACCACGGGCGTTCCTGGCGGCGTCGGACCACCGGGACTCGTCGAGTGCGCCGCGACGCACCTCGTCCCAGCGTGCGCCGTCCGGCGAGAGCGAGAACGGCACGTGGCCGGCGACGCTCGAGCCGTCGGGAGCAGTGGCCTCGGCACGGGAGGCGCGGAGCTCCGGGCTGCTGATGTCGTAGGACGGCGTCACCTGGTCGGCCGCGACGATGGCCTGGTCGGCGACGATCCCGTCGAAGTTGTCGATGTGGGTGACGTGGTGTGCGCGCAGCGCGCCGAACACCCGCGCAGCGGGCATCGCGGGCTCTGCGGTGCGCAGGGCGGTCGCCTTGGCACGGGCGGGCGAACCGCCGGGCGTGGAACGCAGGGAGGTGCTCACGCGGGTTCGCCGCGGAGCTGGGGCCTTGGGGACTTCCGGCACGTCACGCTGGCGCGGGGCGCAGATGTCGCAGAGTTCCGTGGGGAATCCGTGGATGCACTCGTCTGTCACGACTGGTGTGGGTCCTTCCGTGCCGCGTGGGGGTGGAACGGCACAAGGTTCTACGGTACGTCATCCAGCCCCGGAGCGGGACCGATCCGCTCATTGCCGGTACAGCAGCGCCCGGACCTCGGACTCGGCGGCGTGCAGTCTCGCCGGGTCGATCGTCTCGCCGTGGTCGTACGCGTCGAGCAGTCGGGGGTCGATGTAGCTGGCGCGCGCCACGGTCGGGGTGTTGCCGAGGACCTCGCTCGCGGCCTTCACCGCGTGCGACACCGCGCTCTTCCGCTTGCCGACACCGGTCTGCGGGCCCGTCTTCGCGAGGTCCACCGCTGCGGCCACCGTGCCGTGGAGCGTCCGGAAGTCCTTCGCGGTGAACTCGTCGCCCGCGCGCTCCTTGACGTACGCATTGATGTCCTCGGCCGACAGCGGCTCCCACTCGGCGCCTCGGGCCACGCGGTACGACAGCAGCCGCGCGTTCGCTCCGCGTCGCTTCATCCCGGAGATCACCCGCGCCAGGTCGGCGTCATGGATCGAGGACGACCACTCCTGGTGGCTCTTGCCGGGGAACGACAGCTCGATGTCGTCGCCGGAGACCTTGGCGTGCGCGCAGAGCAGCGTCGAGAGGCCCCGGCTGCCGTGTTCGGTCGCGTACCGCTCGGACCCGACCCGCAGCGACCCTTGGTCGAGCATCCGGAACGCCGCCGCGAGGGACCGACGCTGGTCCGGCTCCGGTCGGCGGAGGTCCTGCGTGACCATGCGGCGGGCCGCGGGCAGGGACTCGGCGAGGGCCAGCGCTCGGTCGTACTTGATCTTGTCCATCCGGTCCCGCCAGGACGGGTGGTACATGTACTGCCGCCGGCCGGCGCCGTCGAAGCCGGTCGCGATGATGTGGCCGTTCTCGTACGGCGAGATCCAGACGTCGTCCCACGCGGGCGGGATGACGAACTCGTCGAGACGCTGGCGCACCTCGGGGTCCGTGACGGTGTTGCCGTCGGGGTCGCGGTAGGAGTACCCCTGCCCGCTGCGGACCCGGTGGTAGCCACGACCGTTGGTCTTGGATCTGCGGAGACGTGTCACTCGACCGAGCAAACACGTCGTGCCTGCTCGGGGCAGCAGGAAACGTCGCATTGCGCGTCCGTCGCGCCCCGAGACGACGAAAGCGGGGCCGAGCCCGAAGGCCCGACCCCGCTGACGCTGGGAACGAGAGTTACTTGATGATCGTCTCGACCGTACCGGCACCCACCGTGCGGCCACCCTCACGGATGGCGAAACGGAGGCCCTCCTCCATGGCGATCGGCTGGATCAGCTCGACCGTCATCGAGACGGTGTCGCCGGGCATGACCATCTCGGTGCCCTCGGGCAGCGTGATGACGCCGGTGACGTCCGTGGTGCGGAAGTAGAACTGCGGGCGGTAGTTCGCGTAGAACGGGTTGTGACGGCCGCCCTCTTCCTTGTTCAGGATGTACGCGTTCGCCTTGAACTCGGTGTGCGGCGTGACCGAACCCGGCTTCACGACGACCTGGCCGCGCTCGACGTCTTCGCGCTTGAGGCCACGGATGAGCAGACCGGTGTTGTCACCGGCGACTGCCTTGTCCAGCAGCTTGCGGAACATCTCGATGCCCGTGACCGTGGTCTTCTGGGTCGCCTTGATGCCGACGATCTCGACCTCGGAGTTGAGGTCCAGCTCGCCACGCTCGACGCGACCGGTGACGACGGTGCCACGACCGGTGATCGTGAAGACGTCCTCGATCGGCATCAGGAAGGGCTGGTCGGTGGCGCGGATGGGGTCCGGCACGCTCTCGTCGACAGCGGCCATGAGGTCCTGGACGGACTTGACCCACTTCTCGTCGCCGTCGAGCGCCTTGAGCGCCGACACCTGCACGACGGGGGCGTCCTCGTCGAACTCCTGCGAGCCGAGGAGCTCACGGACCTCGAGCTCGACGAGCTCCAGGATCTCCTCGTCGTCCACCATGTCGGACTTGTTCAGCGCGACGACGATGTAGGGCACGCCGACCTGGCGAGCGAGCAGCACGTGCTCACGCGTCTGGGGCATGGGACCGTCGGTGGCGGCGACCACGAGGATCGCGCCGTCCATCTGGGCCGCACCGGTGATCATGTTCTTCACGTAGTCAGCGTGACCAGGAGCGTCGACGTGCGCGTAGTGGCGCTTCTCCGTCTGGTACTCGACGTGCGAGATGTTGATCGTGATGCCGCGCTGGCGCTCTTCGGGAGCGTTGTCGATCTGTGCGAAGTCACGGGCCTCGTTGAGGTCCGGGTACTGGTCGTGCAGAACCTTGGTGATCGCCGCCGTGAGCGTCGTCTTGCCGTGGTCGACGTGACCGATGGTTCCGATGTTGACGTGCGGCTTGGTGCGCTCGAACTTGGCCTTGGCCACTGTGGGTCCTCCTCAGGACTCGGATGCGACACCCCCGGAGGCATCCCTGTCGGGGTGCTGCTCCGTTGGTCCGCGGTGTGTGTGTCTGTACTTTACTTGGTGGCGAGGGGCCCGTCGCCGGGCGCCCCCGCCTGTGGAGAACACGCTCGGAGGAGCGTTACTCTCCCTTGGCCTTCGCGACGATCTCCTCGGCGACGTTCGACGGGACCTGGTTGTAGGTCTCGAAGGTCATCGAGTAGACGGCACGACCGGAGGTCTTCGAACGAAGGTCCCCGACGTAGCCGAACATCTCGGACAGCGGCACGCTCGCGCGGACCACCTTGACGCCCGAGGCGTCCTCCATCGCGGCGATGTTGCCACGACGGGAGCTCAGGTCACCGATGACGTCGCCCATGTACTCCTCGGGCGTACGGACCTCGACGGCCATGATCGGCTCGAGGATCACGGGACCGGCCTTGCGAGCCGCTTCCTTGTACGCGATCGAGCCGGCGATCTTGAACGCCATCTCGGACGAGTCGACGTCGTGCGCCGCGCCGTCCTTGAGGATGGCCTTCACGCCGACCGTCGGGTACCCGGCGAGGATGCCGACCTGCATGGCGTCCTGGATGCCGGCGTCGACCGACGGGATGTACTCACGCGG
Organism: Curtobacterium sp. GC_Cur_3; assembly: GCF_026544205.1. Lineage (GTDB taxonomy): Bacteria > Actinomycetota > Actinomycetes > Actinomycetales > Microbacteriaceae > Curtobacterium. The sequence continues at coordinate 3,911 of NZ_JALNUI010000044.1, read as the reverse complement.
GATGCGACCACCGGTGACGGCGTTCACGAACTCGTAGACCTTCTCGGAGGTGACCTCCATGGGCTCGAGCGCGATCTGCACCTTCGCGAACTGACCGGAGCCACCGGTCTGCTTCTTGTGGGTGTAGTCGTAGCGCTCGACGACCTTCGTCAGGGTCTCGCGGTAGGCCACCTGGGGCTTGCCGACGTTGGCCTCGACGTGGAACTCACGCTTCATGCGGTCGACCAGGATGTCGAGGTGGAGCTCGCCCATGCCCTTGATCGTGGTCTGACCGGTCTCGGCGTTGAGCTCGACGCGGAACGTCGGGTCCTCTTCGGCGAGCTTCTGGATGGCCGTGGAGAGCTTCTCCTGGTCAGCCTTGGTCTTCGGCTCGATCGCGACCTCGATGACCGGCTCCGGGAACGTCATCGACTCGAGGACGACCTGGTCCTGCGGGTCGCAGAGCGTGTCGCCCGTGGTCGTGTCCTTGAGGCCGATGACCGCGTAGATGTGACCGGCGGTGACGTTGTCGACCGGGTTCTCCTTGTTGGAGTGCATCTGGAAGATCTTGCCGATGCGCTCCTTCTTGCCCTTGGTCGAGTTGATGACCTGTGCACCGGACTCGATGTGGCCGGAGTACACGCGGACGTAGGTCAGACGACCGAAGAACGGGTGCACGGCGACCTTGAAGGCCAGCGCGGAGAAGGGCTCGGAGGCCTCCGGCTTGCGGATGATCTCCTTCTCTTCGTCCTTGACGTCGTGACCGATCATCGGCGGGACGTCGAGCGGCGACGGCAGGTAGTCGATGACCGCGTCGAGCATCGGCTGGACGCCACGGTTCTTGAACGCGGAACCGCAGAGGACCGGGTAGATGTCGCTGTTGACGGTCAGCGTTCGGATCGCGGACTTGATCTCGGCGACCGAGAAGTCCGTGTCGCCCTCGAGGTAGCGCTCCATGAGCTCGTCGTTGGCCTCGGCCACGCGCTCGATGAGCTTCTCGCGGTACTCCGCAGCACGGTCGGCGAGGTCCGCGGGGATCTCCTCGATCTCGTACTTGGCGCCCATCTGGACGTCACCCTTCGCGTCGCCGCGCCAGGTGAGTGCACGCATCTCGACCAGGTCGACGACGCCCTCGAAGGAGGACTCCGCACCGATCGGGAGCTGCAGCACGAGGGGCTCCGCGCCGAGGCGGTTCACGATCGTGTCGACGGTGAAGTAGAAGTCCGCGCCGAGCTTGTCCATCTTGTTGACGAAGCAGATGCGCGGGACGTTGTACTTGTCGGCCTGGCGCCAGACGGTCTCCGACTGGGGCTCGACGCCCTCTTTCCCGTCGAAGACGGCGACGGCACCGTCGAGGACGCGGAGCGAGCGCTCCACCTCGACCGTGAAGTCGACGTGCCCGGGGGTGTCGATGATGTTGATCTGGTTGTTGTCCCAGAAGCAGGTGGTCGCGGCCGACGTGATCGTGATGCCGCGTTCCTGCTCCTGCGCCATCCAGTCCATCGTGGCTGCGCCGTCGTGGACTTCACCGATCTTGTGCGTGATGCCCGTGTAGAACAGGATGCGCTCGGTGGTCGTGGTCTTGCCGGCGTCGATGTGCGCCATGATGCCGATGTTGCGGACCTTGTTCAGGTCGGTGAGCACGTCCTGTGCCACAGGGTTCCTCCGGGAGAGTTGTAGGAGAGATGGCGTCCGTCAGGGCGCCGGGGTTCTTGACCACCGGCACCCTGACGATGCCGGTGACTACCAGCGGTAGTGCGCGAAGGCCTTGTTCGACTCGGCCATCTTGTGGGTGTCCTCACGACGCTTGACAGCGGCACCGAGGCCGTTGGAGGCGTCGAGGATCTCGTTCATGAGACGCTCGGTCATCGTCTTCTCGCGACGGGCCTTGGCGTACGAGGTCAGCCAGCGGAGCGCCAGCGTGTTCGCACGGTGCGGCTTGACCTCGACCGGGACCTGGTAGGTCGAGCCACCGACGCGGCGGCTGCGGACCTCGAGGGTCGGTCGGACGTTGTCGAGCGCCTTCTTCAGCGTGACGACGGCGTCCTGGCCGTTCTTCGACGAGACACCTTCGAGCGCGTCGTAGACGATGCGCTCGGCGAGGCCCTTCTTGCCGTCGAGGAGGATCTTGTTGACGAGCTGGCTGACGATCGGTGCGCCGTAGACGGGGTCTGCGACGACGGGGCGCTTGGGGGCTGGACCCTTACGAGGCATCGGACTAACCCTTCTTCGCGCCGTAGCGGCTACGCGCCTGCTTACGGTTCTTGACGGCCTGCGTGTCGAGGGCGCCACGGATGATCTTGTAGCGCACGCCGGGGAGGTCCTTCACGCGACCGCCGCGGACGAGCACCATCGAGTGCTCCTGCAGGTTGTGGCCCTCACCCGGGATGTAGGCCGTGACCTCGGTGCCGTTCGAGAGCTTCACACGAGCGACCTTGCGCAGTGCCGAGTTGGGCTTCTTGGGGGTGGTGGTGTAGACGCGGGTGCACACACCACGCTGCTGGGGGTTCGCCTTGAGTGCCGGCGCCTTGGTCTTGACGACCTTGGGCGTACGACCCTTGCGAACCAGCTGCTGAATAGTAGGCAACTGTTCTCCTGGTTCTCGCTCGTGTTCTCTGGCCGACGCGGTCCGTCGGCATCCTCGCCCACGCAGACGACCGCTGAAGTGGCAGATCGTGGTCCGGGGGCGGACTGTCCGGTCGTGGTCATCGACCAGCCGGACTTTCAGGGCGCGCCCGAGGGCGCACACCCAGATGAGACTACCTGCGTCACCGGGTGAAATCAATCCGGGCGCGTCGCCCTGGAGGCCCGTGGTGTCGGCCGTGGGCGAACACCACCACGGCCGGTCAGTCCCGCTGGGCGCGGGGCGCTCCCCGGGGCCGGCCACCCCGACGAGCCGCCGGGTCTCGGGGTGGTGACCACGGCCTCCCGGCCGGGTGCGACCGAGGGTGTCGGCCACGCTGGCCGGCGTCAGGAACCGGTGTCGGACGAACCGTTGCCGATGGCCGAGACGAAGGTGGCACCGGCGTCCGAGAAGCCGGTGACGTAGCCGCTCGCGTTCACGTTGATCGGGCCGGCCGTCGCCGTGCCGGTGCCGGCCGGGCCGGTGAAGGCCGCGGTGAACGTCGCCGAGCCGAAGGAGGACGTCGTGACCATCCACCCCTTGCTCAGCCAGCCGTCGACCTGCACGGTGGGACGGGTGTCGAGCGTCCACTTCTGGTTCGTGTAGGTGTTCGCCGGGTTCTCGCCGTAGGCGTAGAAGCTGCAGCCGCTCGGAGCCGTCTCGGTCGAGGCGATGCAGCCGTCCACCCAGGCGTCCACCGCCGCCGTGGCCGCCTGCCTGCCGGCGTCGGTGAGGGACGCGGTCATCGAGACCGGGCTCGAGCCGGTGTCGCCGAACCCGAGGACCCTGGTCGTGGTGGCCTTCGCCGAGAACCACTTGCCGCCGTCCACGGCGACGTCGTACGTGCCCGGGAGCGCCCGCAGGGTCACCGCGCCGGAGGAGTCCGTGCTCGTGCGCTGCCCGGCGACCGCGACCGCCGTCCTCGGCGGCCCCGCCACGACCACGTCGACCGCACCGAGCGTCGGCGCACGGAGCTCCCAGCGCGGGAAGACGCCCCAGTCGGTGCCGACCTGCTCGAGCGTGAACGTCGCGGGGACCCGGCGCCCCGCCTGCGTGAGGTAGACGCCGACCGTCGCGGTGTCGCCGCTGCGCTCGACGGCGGCGACGCGGTAGCCGGTCACACGCCCCGTCGCCTTGGCGTACGCGGCGTCGGTGAGCAGCACGTCGGACTTCGTGTGGCGGATGCCGGCAGCGGTCAGGGCGTCGTCGACGTGGCCGGCGCTGAGGTCGTCGAGGAAGGCCTCGACCTGGCGCTCGGGAGCGTGGGAGGCGCTGCCGACCGAGTAGCCGACCAGGCCGGCGACCACGA
>NZ_JALNUI010000043.1 GCF_026544205.1 Curtobacterium sp. GC_Cur_3 | reverse complement strand
TGGTCTGCCCCCGCGACTGACGGCGCCGTGTCGGCGCCGTCAGTCGCGGGGGCAGACCAGCGTGGAGGAGCGGACCTGGCCCTCGGGACGGATCACCTGGTGGCGGGAGAGCGGCTTGTGGCAGATGGGGCAGCCGCGGTCGACGGAGCGGTCGTCGACGCCTTCGTCGTGCCCGGCGCCGATCTGCGAGGGGCCCATCTTGTCGATCAGCGTCGTGTTCCACCGCTGGTACCACTGTCCGAAGCGTCCCATCCCCTGTCCTCCCGTTCGTCCACTCATCATTGTCGCACGAACGATCTAGACCGTGTCGACGACGTCGAGCAGGGCGGTGAGTTCGTCCTTGAGCGCCTCGAGCCGGGCGACGGGCCAGCCGAGCCGGTCGGCCACCGCGACGGGCACGGCTCCGGCGCGTTCGCGCAGGGCTCGTCCGGCCGTGGTCAGGGACACCTCGAGCTGTCGTTCGTCCGCCGTGCTGCGGGTGCGGCGGAGGTACCCGGCGGCCTCGAGGCGCTTCAACAGCGGACTCAACGTGGCGGAGTCGAGGCGGAGCTCCTGCGCGATGGCCCGCACCGAGCGCGGGTCGTGCTCCCAGAGGGCGAGCATCACGAGGTACTGCGGGTGCGTCAGCCCGAGGGGGTCGAGCAGGTCGCGGTAGAGCCCGATCACGCTTCGGCTCGTGGCGGCGAGTGCGAAGCAGAGCTGCCGGTCGAGGGCGAGGGGATCGAGCTCGGTGGAGGCCATGCCCCCACGATACCGTTCGTGCGCGAAGGACCTTCGGTCTCGCCGCCCCCACCACGTGAGATCGCAGTCCGTGTCGCCTCCGGAACGGGGGAGGCGACATGAACTGCGATTTCGGGGTGGGTGGGACTACTCCGCGCGGTGGGAGGGCACGTGGCCCGACTCGTGCGGGTTGGCGTCCGGTGCCACCGGCAGGGCGTGCGTGCCCGTGTGGGTGTCCTCCTGGGTGCTGCGGCCGTCACCCGGGTGCGACCGCTCGAGCTTGGCACCCTCCACGTCGACGTCCGGCACGATGCGGTCGAGCCACTTCGGGAACCACCAGGCGCTCGAGCCGAGCAGGTGCATCGCGGCCGGGATGAGCAGCATGCGGACGACGAACGCGTCGACGAGCACACCGAACGCCAGACCGAACCCGATCGGCTTGATCGTGGAGGAGTCCGAGAAGATGAACCCGGCGAACACGGAGATCATGATGATCGCCGCTGCCGTGACCACCGCGCGACCGGCGTGCAGCCCGCGCTGGACCGCCACCTTCGCGCTCGCTCCGTGGGCGTACGCCTCGCGCATGCCCGACACCAGGAACAGCTGGTAGTCCATCGCCAGGCCGAACAGGATGCCGATCTCGATGATGGGCAGGAAGCTCAGGATCGGCGCGGGGTCGTGCACGCCGAAGACGCTGCCGAACCACCCCCACTGGTAGATCGCCGTCAGGCCGCCGAAGGCCGCGAGGACCGACAGGATGAAGCCCGCCGTCGCCGTGATCGGGACCAGGAAGGACCGGAACACGACGATCAGGATGATGAGGGACAGCCCGACCACGACCGCCAGGTAGAGCGGCAGCACGTTCGAGAGCTTCTCGGACACGTCGATGTTGGCGGACGCGTTGCCCGCGACGCCGAGGGTGGCCTTCCCGTCGTCGACGCTCACCTTCTGCGTCCGGAGGTCCTTGACGAGGTCCTCGGTCGAGATGCTGTCCGGGCCGCCGTTCGGCTTCACCTGGAACGCGATGATGTCGCGGGCCTTCGAGGCGCCGATCGGCAGCACGGCGTCGACGTCGTCGTTCTTCGCGATCGCCTGGCCGATGGTGACCTCGGTCGCGGTGACGTCGTCCTTGCTGATCGCGTTCGGCAGGGTGGCCACGACGAGGAGCGGGCCGTTCTGGCCGGCGCCGAACTCCTTGCTGAGCGTCTTGTACGCCTTGTACTGGCTGGAGTCGACGGCCTCCGAGGAGCCCGACGGCAGTCCGAGGCGCATCTGCGTGGCGGGGAGCGCGATCGTGCCGAGCACCGCGACGCCGGCGACGAGCGTGATGACCGCGCGCCAGGTCGACATGGGCTTGTTCGGGACGCGGGTCGAGCCGGTGTTGCCGATCCGCGTCCGTTCCTTCTTCCGGAGGATCCGCATGCCGATGATCGACAGCAGCGCCGGGGTGAAGGACGTGGCGATGAGGATGGCGAAGAACACCGCGACGGCGCCCACCGTGCCCATCAGGCCGAGGAACGGGATGCCGGTGATGTTGAGCGCCAGCAGGGCGACGATGACCGTCGCGCCGGCGAACACCACGGCGTTGCCGGACGTGCCGTTCGCCAGCCCGATCGACTCGTGCACGCCCATGCCCTGCTTCAGCTGGGTCCGGTGGCGGTTCAGGATGAACAGCGAGTAGTCGATGCCGACCGCCAGGCCCAGCATCACCCCCAGCACCGGCGTGACCGAGATGAACTCGACGAGGCTGGAGAACGACAGGGCCGCGAGCGACGCCACCCCGATGCCGAGCACGGCGCTGACGAGCGGCACCGCGGCACCGACGAGCGTGCGGAGCATCAGGAACAGCACGATCGCGGCGACGATGACGCCCGCGATCTCGCCCGGGCCGAGGATCGACGGGACGCCCTGGGCGATGTCGTTCGACACGTACACGCGGACGCCGTCGATCTTCGCTGCGTCGGCCTTGTCGGAGATCGCGGTCTTGGTGCTCTGCGGCACCTCGTACGTCGACTTGGTGAACTGCACGGTGCCGATCGCGGCGCTGCCGTTCGAGGAGACGAAGCGGATGTCCTTCGACAGGTCGAGCAGGTCGGACCCCTGCTCGAGCTCCTTCGCGTTGTCGTCGAGCTTCGTGGTGTTCGCGTCGATCTTCTGCTGTGCCTCGGTGAGCTGCTGCTCGCCGGAGGTGATCTGGGCCTGCTGGGCGTCGATCTGTGCCTGGGCCTGGGCGAGCTGTGCCTGGGCGGCCTGAGCCTGTGCCGCTGCGCCGGAGGCCGCTGCGCCGGTGGTCGCTGTGCCCGACGCCGACGCTGCGGACAGCTGCTGCTTCTGGGCGTCGAGCTTCGCCTGCGCGTCGGCGATCTGCTGCTTGCCGGACTCGAGCTGCGCCTTCTGGGCGTCGAGCTGCGCCTGGCCGTCCTTGATCTGCTGGCGGCCGTCGCTGATCTGCTTGCGGCCGTCGACGATCTTCTGGCGCTGGTCGTCGAGCTGCTTCTGCGTGCTGAACCCCGAGGTCGCCCCCTTGACGCCGTTCAGGTCCTCGAGGTCCGTGAGGAAGTCGTCGACCCCGCTCTTCTGCGCGCTGGTGAAGGCCTTGCCGTCGGTCGTCTCGAAGACGAGCGTGCCGTTCCCGCCGTTGGCGCTCGGGAACTTGTCCGCGAGCTGGTCCTGCACCTGGCTGGTCTTGGTGTTCGGGATGGTGATCGACGAGGAGATCGTCCCCGCGAACAGGGCGTACGTCCCGCCGGTGATCCCCAGGATCACGATCCAGGCGATGATCACGAGCCAGTGCCGTCGGGCGGCGAATCGTCCGAGGCGGTAGAGCAGACCGGCCATGGGGTGCCCCGTTCCTTTCGTAGTGGGTGGTGCGTGTGGAGTGGGGTACGCCGGTGGACCCCCGGTGGTGCTGTCAGTGGGCGGGCAGGTACCCGCTGCGGACGCTGTGCACGAGTCGTGCGAGCAGGGCGTCCCAGTCGTCGAGGGCGTCCTGGTCGAGTCGCGGCCCGGTCGTGGTGAGCCAGTGTTCCGCGATGACGACGATGCCGCTCATGAGCGAGTCGACGAGCAGTGCCGCGTCGAGTTCGTCGGCGGCGGGGTGGCGTCGGATGACCTCGACACGGAGACGGTCGGTCACCCGGGCGAAGGCGGTCTGCGTGAGGATCGCCGCCTTGGCGTCGGTCTCCTCGTCCGGTTCCCCGAGGATCGTCGCCATCCGGGCGATGGCGGGCGCCAGGTCGGCGCCGCGGGCCGCTGACTCGAGCTCGTCGAACATCGAGGAGCGGGAGCCGTCCCCGACCGGGGTGTTGGCGATGTCACCGAGGAACCGGTCGATGATCACCGAGAGCACCTCTTCGCAGACCGTCAGCAGGATCTCGTCGAGCGAGGAGAAGTGGTTGAACACCGTGCGCCGGGCGACGTCGGCGCGAGCGGCGAGCTCGTCGACGCTGAACCCCCGTCCGCCGCGCTCGTCGACGAGGTCGCGAGCTGCCTGCAGGATCGCCGCACGGTGCTTCGCCTTGAGGGCAGCACGGCGGTCGATCGACAGGGTCATGGATGCAACACTAGGTGCAACGATGCACTCAGTGCACCGAAGCGGAGCGGACGCTCAGTCTTGTCCCCCGCAGCCGGTGGAAGACTGGCGGAACGGCCAGCGAGACCGGCCGACCGACCAGTACGAAGGAGTACCGATGTCCGTCCCCCTGTCCCCGGCCACACTCGACGAGATCGCCGCGGCGGGCGTCGCCGTCCCGACCTACGACCGCACCGGGATCACCGCCGGCATCGTCCACTTCGGCGTGGGCGGATTCCACCGGGCGCACCAGGCGATGGTCATCGACCGGCTCCTGCAGCGGGGCGAGGCCCGGGAGTACGGCATCTGCGGTGTCGGGGTCCTCGAGCAGGACCGCCGCATGGCCGACGCGATGCGGACACAGGACGGGCTCTACACGCTCGTCCTCAAGCACCCGGACGGCACCCGCGAGGCCAGGGTCATCGGCAGCATCGTCGACTACCTGCTCGCCGTCGACGACCCGGACGCCGTCGTCGAGAAGATGGCGTCACCGGAGACGAGGATCGTCAGCCTGACCATCACCGAGGGCGGGTACAACTTCGACCACGTCACCGGCGCGTTCGTCGAGGACGAACCCGGCGTGGTCGCGGACGTCGACGGGGACACCCCGCCGCGCACCGTCTTCGGCCTCGTCGTGGCGGCCCTCCGTCGCCGACGTGACCGGGGCCTGGAGCCCTTCACGGTGATGTCGTGCGACAACATCCAGGGGAACGGCCACGTCGCCCGGGCGATGTTCACCGCCTTCGCCCGCCTGCAGGACCCGCGGTTCGCGGAGTGGATGGACGAGCACGTCTCCTTCCCGAACTCGATGGTCGACCGGATCACTCCCGTCACCACCGACGAGGACCGTGCCGCGGTGCGCGACGACCTCGGCATCGAGGACGCCTGGCCCGTCGTCGCCGAGCCCTTCTTCCAGTGGGTGCTCGAGGACGACCACCCCGCCGGACGCCCGGCGTACGAGGACGTCGACGTGCAGATCGTCGCGGACGTCGAGCCCTACGAGCTGATGAAGCTGCGGCTCCTCAACGCCTCGCACCAGGGCCTGTGCTACTTCGGCTACCTCTCCGGCCACCGCTACGCCCACGAGGCCACGCAGGACCCGGCCATCGCGACCTTCCTCCGTCGGTACATGGACGAGGAGGCCACCCCGACGCTGCAGCCGGTGCCCGGCATCGACCTCGACGACTACAAGGCGACGCTCATCGAGCGCTTCCAGAACCCCGAGGTCCGCGACACCCTGGCCAGGCTCTGCGCCGAGTCGAGCGACCGGATCCCGAAGTGGCTGCTGCCGGTCGTCCGTGAGAACCTCCGATCGGGTGGACCTGTCGCCCTGTCGGCCGGGATCGTCGCGTCCTGGGCCAGATACGCCGAGGGCACGGACGAGTCGGGGGAGCCGATCCAGATCGTCGACCGCCTGGCCGAGTCCCTCAACCGCGTCGCCCTGACCCAGCGGGAGGACCCGCTGGCCTTCATCGCGAACCGGCAGGTGTTCGGGGACCTCGTCGACGACGAGCGGTTCGTCGCGGCGTACCACGACGCCCTCGACGGGCTCGTCCGCGACGGTGCGCACGCCACGGTGGAGCGGCTGTCGCGTTCCTGACGCGGGTGCCGTGCCCGAGGCGCGGTGGCGGGGTCCGTGGTTGCGGGGGAGCTCCGTGCGGGGTTGCACACACCGTGCGGCGCGACGGGCTCGCACCACGTGGGCAACCCCGCACGGGTTGCAGGAGCCCGCACCGTGCGAGGGAGGATGGCGGCATGCGATCGACGTCGAGGGTGTCCGCTGCGGCCGTGGGGCTCGCGGTGGCCCTCGCGCTGACCGGGTGCAGTGGGACGACAGCGTCCCCGACCGTGTCGCCGACGTCCGGTGCGACGCCCACGACGAGCGCTCCACCCGCGACCCCGACGTCCGTCGCGACCTCGTCGCCCGAGTCCGACCGCGCCTTCCGCGTGCTCGAGCGCGACCACGGTGCCCGGATCGGCGTCGTTGCGATCGACACCGGTACCGGCAGGCAGGTCGCCTGGCGGGCGGGGGAGCGCTTCGCGTTCGCCTCGACGAACAAGGTCTTCATCGCGGCGGCACTGCTCGCGCGGTCCTCGGACGCCGACCTCGACACCGTGGTGCACTACGACCGAGCAGACCTGGTGGCCCACGCCCCCGTGACGAGTCAGTCCGTCGACACCGGGATGACGGTGCGGGCGCTCCTGGACGCGATGCTCCGCTCCAGCGACAACACGGCGGCGAACCTGCTCGTGGAGCGGGTCGGTGGGCCGGGCGAGGTGCAGCGGTTCCTCCGCGACCTCGGCGATCGGACGACGAACGTCGACCGCGTCGAGCCCGAGCTGAACGAGGCCACCCCGGGTGACGCGCGGGACACCACCACGCCCGCGCAGTTCGCGGCCGACCTGCGGGACGTCCTCCTCGGATCGGCGCTCGATCCGTCCGATCGGAGGATGGTGCGCGAGACCATGCTCGGCAACACCACGGGGGACGCGACGATCCGGGCGGGGGTCGACCCCGGGTGGTCCGTGGCGGACAAGACCGGGACGGGGTCGTACGGCGTCCGCAACGACATCGGCATCGTGTCCCCGACGGGCCGTTCGCCGATCGTGGTGGTCGTGATGACGAGCAAGGACACCGCCGACGCGGAGCCGGACGACGCCCTGGTGGCCGCGGCGACGAGGACGGCGGTCACCGCGGCAGGGTCTCCGCCCAGCGCCCGATGACGTCGTAGGCACGTTCCCGGACGTCCGGCTCGGAGAGCACCACGTCGTGCAGCGCGCCGCGCAGCCGTCGGACGGTGACCTCGTCCCCGAGCGACAGTGCGCGCCGGGCGACGGCGTCCACGTTCAGGGCGACGTCCGCGTGGGCCATGCCCTCGTTCCACCGCGGCTGGAGCATGCTCTTGTCGCTCAGCATGACCAGGACCGGGAAGGGCACGCCCAGCCCGCGCTCCACGGTGTGCTGCCCGGCGAAGACCGCTGCGAGCCATCCAGGGTGCAGCGGGAAGCCGCGTTCTGGACGCCAGTGTTGGTCGTAGGTCCAGCTGCCCTCGCCGGTGCTCGAGACCGTCCGGGTGTAGAACCCCGGGTCGACGGCCGGGATCGGGGCGAGCGGGTTGCGGCGCGCGCCGAGGCGGATGAGCGGCGCCACCAGCGTGCGACCGACCGCGTCGCCCTGGAACTCGAGCCACGGGCTGTTCAGCACCAGGCCGTCGACGAGGTCCTGGTGCCTGGACGCCCAGAGCGCGAGGGTGAGCCCGCCCGTCGAGTGCCCCATCGGCACCAGCCGCCGGCGCGGACCGTGGTGCTCGGCGGCGATGGCGTCGAGCGCCGCGTGGATGTCGTCGTCGTACACCCCCAGGTCGTCGGCGCCGCCGGGTGTCTGTCCGGGCCGGAGGCTCCTCCCGTACTTCCGGAGGTCGAGGGCGTGGAACCGGGCGCCGAGTCGTTCGACGCGCTCGGCGAGCTCGGTCTGGAAGAAGTAGTCGGACCAGCCGTGCACGTACAGCACGTCGGTGCCCTGGAGCGGCCCGCGCTGGTGCAGCAGGTCGGCGGGCGTCCGTCGTCGCCGGACGAGCGTCGCGACGACGGGGCCCTCCGCGTCCGCTCCGAGCGGCAGCTCCAGCTGTTCGTACGACGGGCCGAGGACGTCCTGGACCCAGCCCGATCGCGTCATGCTCCGTTCCTACAGGAACACGCTCCGCCAGGGACACGCTCCACTGCGCGGCGCTCAGCGGTCGCACGTACGCTCGTCGTCATGTCTGACTTCACCGCCGCACAGGCCGCCGTCGTCCGCATCGAGCGCGCCGAGGAGGGGCGCTGGGACCTCAGCGTCATCAGTGACAGCGGCGTGCGCATGGGCCACGGCGAGTACCTCTTCGAGGCCGACCAGGACGACGCGCAGAGCGAGATCGCCGCGGCCGCCGAGTTCGTGCGCGGCTACGGGTTCCGTTTCGAGTCCGACGCGGTCGTGGGTGACGGTCCGGACGCCTTCTGGGCACCCCTGCTGCCGCTCGACGCCTGACGCGCGACGCCTGACGCCTGACGCCTGACGCCTGGTGCCGACCGCCGCGGAGCAGCCGGCGCCACCGCCAGCGCGTTAGGACACCGTCCGGCTGTCCTCGAGCCACCCGGCGAGTTCCGTCATCGCCGCTGCCTGTGACGCGTAGTCGAGCCCCGGCACCGGCCAGCTGTGCACCTGCCCGGCGACGAGCGCCGGATCGTCGGCGAAGGTCGGTCGCGCGAGGAGTTCCCGGACCTGGTACCCGTCCGGGGAGAGCAGGATCACGTCCCCGTCGACCTTGCCCGCGTTCGCCCAGCTGAAGACACCCCAGTAGAAGCCCGTCGGACTCGGATCCACCAGGTCGACGCCGAGGCTGTCGTACAGCTGCAGCGTCGGCTCGTCGGCGGGACGGGTGACGTACACGCCGTCGGCGTCGGCGTACATCGAGACGACCCGGAGGTCGCTACCATCGGCGGCGTCCGACAGCGCAGAACGTGCGGCGTCGAACGCCTGCTCCGCGGTGTCGACGGTCGACCGGGCAGCGCCGAGCGCCTCCGCCAACCGGGTGACCTGCCGGACGGCGTCGAGGCCCTTCCCGCCCCACTCCACGCGGAGGACGGGTGCGATCTTGCCGATCTCGTCCTGCCTGGTGCGGCTCGCGAACCCGGTGCCGAGGGCGTCGGCGTCCACGGATCCGTCCGTCGGGTACACCGACGTCACGACGAGGTCCGGCTCGAGGTCTCCGAGCCGGTTCAGGTCCACGTCCCCGTCGTCCGTCCCGACCTCGGTGATGCCGGTGGTGTCGAGGTCGTCGAACCGGGCATCCTCCGACAGGGGGACCCTCCCGAAGGTGCCGACGGGGTGCAGGCCGTACTGCAACAAGGAGACGGCGAGGTCGTCCACCACGACGATGCGCTCGGGCCGGTGGTCGAGTTCGATGGTGGTGCCGGTCGCATCCCTGAACGACCAGGCGTCAGCAGCCGGACGGGGACGGGCATCAGCGCTGCTCGTGGGCCCCGTCACCGTGGTCCCGCCCGTGCAGCCCGCGAGCAGCATGACGCCGACGACCACGGCGGTCAGCAGACCGGCGCGACGGCCGCCGGATCGGGTGGACTCCACGGCACGAGAGCGTATCCGACACTCCTCGCACGAGCCCGACGACGCCTGACCCGTCCGCGACCCCGAGGCCGTGCCAGAATGGTGGCATGGGGACGGTACGGGGGACGATGGTCGTCGGCGCGGTCGTGGCAGCGGTGCTGCTGATGACCGGGTGTGCGCAGGGGATGGACGACGCGGCACCGTCGGCGCACGCCACGTCCCGCACCACACCGATCCGCACTCCCATGCCGACGCCGACTCCCACGCCGACGGCGACGACTCCGCCGATCGCGCAGGCCCTGCCGGACACGGTCGACGCGGGCACGGTGGCCTCCGGCGTCTCCGCCACGGCGTCGGCGACCGGCCCGTCGAACGTGGCGTTCCACACCGAGGGGCAGTTCGCCGTCGTGATCGAGCTTGACTGCTCGACGTGCACCGGCACCGCGACGGTCACCGCGCCGGGGCGGATGTCCCCGTTCGGCCGCGCCACTGCGCCCCTCACGGCCTCGTTCCTGACGGCGGTGTTCCGGGACGACGCCCCGGACCAGACGGTGATCGTCGACGCGCAGGGCCCGTGGTCGGTCACGATGCGCAGCTGGAACGACCTGCCTGCCGTCGCGGGAGCGCAGTCGGGCACGGGGCCGGCGGTGCTGTACCTGCAGGACGACGTGTCGCACGTGGCCGTCGACTTCCGGCCAGCCAGCGCCGACGACTCCTTCAACGCCCGGGCCTTCACGACGTCGGACGACACTCAGGTGTTCGGGGACAGCGGGGCCTTCGCGAAGCAGTTCGACGTCGACCTGCCCGGCGTCATCGCGATCCAGACGAACGGCACGTGGACGGTCACACCCGTTCCCTGACCCGGACGCCGTGGTCATTCCTTCCCCTGACGCTCGCGATGGCATGTCGTTCCGCGCGTTGCAGGTCAGAACACCCGACCCGCTACGCGCGATTCGACTCACTGCGCGCGAATTCACCCACCACGGACGGACGGGAGGCCCGGTGCCAGCTGGCACCGGGCCTCCCGTCCGTGGTGTGGTCGGGTCAGCCCTTCAGGCCGGAGCCGGTCACGCCCTCCACGATCTGCCGCTGGAAGATCAGGTAGAGGATGATCAGCGGCAGCGCCGCGAGCAGCGCACCCGCCTGGATGTCGGCGTAGCGCTGGCCGAAGCTGCCCTGGACCGTGGCGAGCCCGACCGGGATCGTCATGAGGTCCGGGTTCGACAGCACGAACAGCGGCAGCAGCAGGTTGTTCCACACCCCGACGAAGGTCAGGATCGTGACGGCTGCGATCACGGGACGTGACAGCGGCAGGATGACCGACCAGTAGACCTTCCAGATGCCCGCGCCGTCGATGCGGGCCGCTTCCTCGAGCTCGCGGGGGATGCCGTCGAAGAACTGCTTGAAGATGAACACCGCGATCACGGCGGGCACCTGGGGGAAGATGACCGACCAGTACGTGTTCAGCAGGCCGACGGCGTTGAGTTCCTGGAAGATCGGGATGATCAGGACCTGGGTCGGGATCATGATGCCGAGGATGATGAGCAGGAACGCGACGTTCCGACCGCGGAACACCAGGCGGGACAGCGCGAACGCCGCCATCGAGGCGAACAGCACGGTCAGCAGTGCGGTGACGATGCTCGTGATGGCGCTGGCGAGGTACCAGTTCCAGATGTCGCCGGCCTGGAACAGTGCCGCGTAGGAGTGCAGCGTCGGGTTCCAGTTCGACAGGATCGAGTTTGCGCCCAGGGCCGCGACGCCGTTGTCGGACAGCGAGGTCTTCAGGGCGAACACGCTCGGGATGAGCCAGATGATCGCGAAGACCGTCAGGATGATGCCCGACGCGATCGTGAAGCCGCGGCCGCTGACGCCGATCTTGGCGGCGCTGGTGGGGGCGGCCGACGAGACGCCGGACCGGAACTTGGGCCGGTCGGTGGTGATGCTCTCGGTGGTGGTCATCTCAGGCTCCGATCTCACGCTTGGCGGCCACGCGCTCGATGACCTGCCGGATGACGGCGATCGCGACGATCACGATGAACAGGAGGACGGACGCGGCCGAGGCGGCGCCCAGCCGGTTGTCGGTGAAGCCGACGCCGGTGATGAGCTGCAGCGAGACCTGGGTCGAGATGCCCGGTCCGCCGTTCGTCATCAGGTAGACCTGGTCGAAGATCTTCAGGCTGGCGATGATCTGCAGCAGGATGACGAGGGTCGTCGTGCGGCCGAGGAGCGGCAGGGTGATCGACTTGATCTGCTGCCAGTTCGACGCACCGTCGACCGCGGCCGCTTCGTACAGCTCCCGGGGGATCTCCTGCAGGCCGGCCAGGTACAGCACGAAGTTGAAGCCGAGCGTCCACCACACGGTGGCGATGGCGACACCGATCATGGCCGTGTTCGGGCTCGCCAGCATGCCGGCGCCGGGGGTCAGCCCGAGCAGCGACTGCGCACTCGCCCAGAGGCCGGTGCTCGGCGTGAAGATGAACACCCAGATCAGCGAGATCGTCGCCGACGGCAGGATGAACGGCAGGAAGAACGCCAGGCGGAAGAACCACTGGCCCTTGTTCATCCGGTTCGTCAGCACGGCGAACACGAACGCCAGGATCACGAGCGGCGGGGTCGTGTAGAGCGTGAACTGCAGGGTGTGCCAGAGCGATGACCAGAAGTCGTCGCGTCCGAGCATCTCCGCGTAGTTCGCGAACCCGGCGAAGGTGCCGAGGCCGGTGCGCACCGTCGAGGTGTTGAAGAAGCTCGTGACGATCATCCAGATCGTCGGGCCGAGCAGGAAGGCGATGTAGAACAGGCCGAAGGGGGCCAGGAACAGCCAACCGCTGCGACCCTGGCCGCGGGTCAGGCTGGTGCGGTAGGTGCGCAGCTTCCGGGGCGCGCTCGCCGCGTCCGTGGGCCGGTCGAGGACAGGTGCTGTGGTCACGTCATCGTGCCTTTCGCAGGGTGTTCACGGCGTTCGTGGTGGTCGTCGGGCCGATCACAGCGGGCTCGGCGTGTTGAGGTAGGTCGAGAGCTGGGACTTGATCGCGCTCAGGGCGGCGGCGGGGGAGCTGCTGCCCTGCTGGACGAGCGCGAGCTGGGCGCCGACGGTGTTCTCGAAGGTGGAGCCGGAGCCGCCGTACCAGGCGGCGTCGTCGAACACGGCGGACTCGGCGGCCGAGGCGTAGTTCGACTGGGGCGTCAGCTTCTCGTACGCGGAGCTGTCGAACGTCGGCATGTACGCGGGGACGTGCCCGCCCTGTGCCCACGTGAGGCTCTGCTCGAGCATCTGCTTGATGAAGAGCATCGCGGCCTTCTTCTGCTCCGGCGTGCGGTCCTTCCGCGGCAGGATGAAGGTGTGGGAGTCGGCCTGGGTCGCCGGCTTGTCGAAGAGCTGCGGGATCGGCGCCATGCCGAACTTCAGCCCCTTGATCGACTGCGCGGTGCTGATCTCCCACTCGCCCTGCATGAAGAAGCCGGCCTTGCCGGTGAACATGAGCGTCTGCGCCGTGGCGTAGTCGAGGCCCTTGTTCAGCCAGCCGCTCTTGACCCACTTCTGGGTCATCTCGGTGACCTTCGAGTAAGCGTCCTCGTTCACCGTGAGCTTCGCGCCGCCGTCGCTGATGAACGGCGTGGCGCCCTGGATCTGGTTGTACATCGTCCAGAAGAAGCGCCACGGGGTGGCGATCTCGCTGACGTTCGCGACGTTCAGGGCCGTGCCGCCGGTGACCTTCGAGACGGCGGCGAGGGCGCTCTCGAAGGCGTCGATGCCGGTCAGGTCCTTGAGGTTGCCGTCGCCGTCGATCAGACCGGCCTTCTGGCACACGTCGACGTTGTAGAACAGCACGAAGGGGTGCGTGTCGAGCGGGACGCAGATGTTCTTGCCGTCGGTCTTCTGCGCGGTCCAGGCCTTCTGGTTGAAGTCGCTGGCGCTGAGCCCGACACCGGCCAGGTCGTCGGCCGTGATCGGGTCGAGCAGGTCGCCGTCCCAGAGCGGCTTCGCCCGGGTCAGGTGGGAGATGGCGACGTCCGGCGGCTTGTTCCCGACGGTGGCGAGTGTGACCTTGGAGTAGTACGGGTTGCCCCAGGCGAACGTCGTCGCCTGCAGGGAGCTGGAGCCACCGTGCTGCTTGGCGTAGCCGGCTTCCATCTCCTGCATGCGGAGACCGTCGCCGCCGCCGAAGAGGTTCCAGAAGACGAGCGTCTCCGGGTTGAGCGCACTGCCGGCGAGGCCCGCCGACAGTGGGCTCGAGCACGCGGCGAGGGGGAGGACGGTCGCTGCCGCCGCTCCGGCAGCCAGGAGGCTCCGCCGGGTGAAACCGGCGCCCCGTGACTGCGAGACGGGTGGTACGGGTCGGATCGGCATGGCATCACTCCATCGTGGGCCGGGCTGCGGAACACGTGGGTCAGTGCTCCGTGAGCGCTCACATTAGCCCCGCTGTCCGCGGCGCGCCACCCCTTTCGTCACGACATGGATACCGGTAGCGTTACGGCACAGGTGAGCGCTCACTCTCGAAGACGAGACCTCACCGTCGCACCGGGTGCAGCGCGCCCGGAGCCCACGAGCCAGCAGATGATCGAAGGAGATCCATGCCCCGCACACACCTCGTCCTCGACGCCGCGTTCACCGTGGGGCCGGTGCGCCGCCGCATCTTCGGTGGGTTCGTCGAGCACCTCGGTCGCCACGTCTACGACGGCATCCACGAGCCCGCCCACGAGAGCGCCGACGAGCACGGCTTCCGCAAGGACGTCATCGAGCTCGTCAAGGAGCTCGGCGTCACCACCATCCGCTACCCCGGCGGCAACTTCGTCTCCGGCTACAAGTGGGAGGACGGCGTCGGCCCGGTCGACCAGCGTCCCCGTCGCCTCGACCTCGCGTGGCACTCCACCGAGACCAACGAGGTCGGCCTGCACGAGTTCCAGCAGTGGCTCGACTCGGTCGGCTCCGAGATGATGCTCGCCGTCAACCTCGGCACGCGCGGCACCGACGCGGCCATCGAGCTGCTCGAGTACGCCAACATCCGCAGCGGCACCGCGCTCGCCGACCAGCGTCGTGCGAACGGTCGCGAGGAGCCCTTCGGCATCACCATGTGGTGCCTCGGCAACGAGATGGACGGCCCGTGGCAGCTCGGCCACAAGAACGCCGACGACTACGGCAAGCTCGCGGCGATGACCGCCAAGGGCATGCGCCAGATCCAGCCCGACCTGGAACTCGTCATCTGCGGGTCCTCCGGTGCGTCGATGCCGACGTTCGGTGAGTGGGAACGCACGGTCCTCGAGCACGCCTACGACGACGTCGACTACATCTCCGCCCACGCCTACTACGAAGAGGGCACCGACCTGCCGACCTTCCTGGCGTCCGGCGTCAACATGGACCGCTTCATCGACACGGTCACCACCGCGGCGGACCACGTCAAGGCCCACAAGAAGTCCGACAAGCGGATCGACATCTCGTTCGACGAGTGGAACGTCTGGTCGATCTCGAAGTGGAACGAGCAGCAGCAGACCTTCACGCTCGACGAGTGGCCCGTCGCCCCGCGTCTGCTCGAGGACATCTACACGGTGGCGGACGCCGTCGTCGTCGGTGGCCTGCTCATCTCGCTGCTGCGCCACGCGGACCGGGTCGCGTCGGCCTCGATCGCGCAGCTCGTCAACGTGATCGGCCCGATCATGACCGAGCCCGGTGGCGAGGCCTGGCGCCAGACCACCTTCTTCCCGTTCTCGCTGACCTCGCGGCTCGCCCACGGCACCTCGCTGCAGGTCATCGCGTCGGGTGACACGGTCGACGGCGGCACGTACGGCGAGGTCCCGGTCGTGGACTCCGCCGCCACGATCGAGGACGGCAAGGCCGCAGTGTTCCTGGTCAACCGCCACCCCTCGGAGAGCACGACGGTCACGATCGACCTGTCCGGGCTCGACGTCACGGGTGACGTCCACGCCGAGGGCGTCTGGGACGACGACCTGCACGCGGTCAACGACCTGACGAACACGTCGCGCGTTGGTCTCCGCACGAACGAGACGGCTCGCCGCGAGGGCGACATCGTCACGATCGAGCTCCCCCCGGTGAGCTGGACGGCGCTGTCGATCGGCTAGTCCCACACGGGGTCGTTCCCCGCTGAGCAGGTCGGAACGCGCGTACGAGGTCAGGACACCTGGCCTCGTACGCGCGTTCTCGCGTTCCGGCGCGGGCGTATCGGTCCGTTCCGTTCCGATCCTGCGCGAGTCGATCCGCGCGTGGGAGGTCGAATCGCGCGTAGCGGGTCCGATCTTCTGACCTCGTACGCGCGTTTCCGCATTCCAGTGCAGGTGCGATGGGAAGGAACGAACCACGGGACGGCCGGGAGGCTCGGTGCCAGGCCGGCACGAGCCTCCCGTCCGGCACGTGGTCCGGCCCGGTGCGCCGGCTCGCACGGTGCGGGGTCCCTCGCCCGGTGCGAGGTTGATCGCCCCGTGCGGGGACACGGGCGCGCACGGGGTGCGCAACCTCGCACCACGCGCCCGCCCCGCGCTACCGCGGCGGCGCCGCCGTGCTCGCGCGCACGACCAGGCGCACCGGGACGAGGTCCGTCGTGGCGACGACCGGGGCGCCCTCGATCTGGGCGAGGAGGTTCGAGACGGCGCGGCGACCGACCTCGTCGAAGGACTGGTGCACGGTGGTCAGCGGCGGCCAGAACGAGTCGGACTCCGGCGAGTCGTCGAAGCCCACCACGCTGAGGGAGTCCGGCACGGTGCGCCCGAGCTCGTGGCAAGCGCGGAGGATCCCGAGGGCGGTCTGGTCGTTCGCGGCGAACACCGCGGTGATCTCCGGGCGACGGGCGATCTCGAGGCCGGCGCGGTAGCCGGAGGACGTGTTCCAGTCCCCGTGGAACACCGGCGGGACGACCCGGTCGGCGCGCTCGAGCGTGGTCCGCCACGCAGCGAGCCGTCGAGCCGCCGAGTACGAGGACGACGGGCCCGCGACGTGCCACACCGTGTCGTGGCCGAGGTCGAGCAGGTGCTGCGTGGCGAGCCGGGCGCCGTCGTTCTGGTCGGTGTCGATCGCGGGGTGCTCGGTCGTGCCGGTGGAGTCGATGACCACCATCGGGACGCCGTCGGGCAGTGCGACCTCGGCGGTGTCGATGACGTGGGACTCGATGATGATCACCACGCCGTCGACGGCCTGCTCGTGCAGCCGGGAGAAGGCCGAGCGGACGCCCTCCTCGGTGCGGGAGGCCATCGGCAGCAGCGTGATCGTGAAGTCGGCGGCCCCGGCGGCGTCGGCGATGGCCTCGAGCGTGCGCATGTTGCCGA
Organism: Curtobacterium sp. GC_Cur_3; assembly: GCF_026544205.1. Lineage (GTDB taxonomy): Bacteria > Actinomycetota > Actinomycetes > Actinomycetales > Microbacteriaceae > Curtobacterium. The sequence goes on along the minus strand of NZ_JALNUI010000043.1, from coordinate 5,809 downwards.
AGGACGCGAGCGTGAACATGATCACGCCGATCGTGCGGAAGCGCCCGGACCGCAGCGCCCGCGCGGCTCGGTTGGGGCGGTACCCGAGGGATGCCATCGCCTGCTGGACGCGGTCGCGGGTGTCGGGACTGACGTTGTCGAAGCCGCGTGCGACCCGCGACACCGTCTGCATCGAGACCCCGGCAGCGTCGGCGACGGCAGCCATGGACGGGGCGCGACGGCCGGTGGCGGACAGGTCGGTCGTCACGTCGCTCCTTCGTCGGGCGTGGCCGGACAGACGTCCGGGAGAGGAGCCGGAACACGAGCCGGCCGCTCCGAACGGTAACGCATGTTGACGTTGCCATGCTATCGTCGGCTCGTTCGATGTTGACGTCAACATCGACGTCCCCGAACGCAGCACCTGCGTTGCTGGACGCAGCAACCGCGTCCCACGCACGCACCAGCCGCGTCCCCGAACGCAGCAGACGAAGGAGTCACATGAGCACGCTCGCAGCGCGCACGGCCCCGGCCGGGTCGCCGGCAGCGCCACCGCGACGGCGGCCGAAGCCGAGGGGCCGGTTCACCGGATGGCTGTTCGTCGGACCGTTCGTCGTCGTCCTGGTCCTCATGCTCATCGTGCCGATCGGGTACGCGCTCTGGCTCAGCCTGTTCCGCGACCAGCTCGTCGGCGGCAACCAGTTCGTCTGGTTCGCCAACTACCTGCAGCTCTTCCAGGACTCGCAGTTCTGGTCCGGCTTCGGACGGGTCGTCGTGTTCCTGGTCATCCAGGTGCCGATCATGCTCGGGCTCGCACTCGTCGCCGCCCTCACGCTCGACAGCGCGCGGCTCTGGGGCGCGTCGTTCTTCCGCATCGCGGTGTTCCTGCCCTACGCGGTCCCCGGTGTCGTCGCAGCGCTCATCTGGGGCTTCATCTACGGCAACCAGTTCGGCCTCACCGGTGCTGCGAACGACGCGCTCGGCATCGACCTGCTGCAGCCGTTCAGCCCGACCTGGGTCCTCACGTCGATCGGCAACGTCGTCACGTGGGAGTTCCTCGGCTACAATATGCTGATCTTCTACGCGGCCCTCCGCACCGTCCCCGGCGAGCTGTACGAGGCCGCCGAGCTCGACGGCGCCGGCCCCCTGCGCACGGTGTTCTCGATCAAGCTCCCGGCCCTCCGCGGCCCGATGGTCATCGCCACGATCTTCTCGATCATCGGCAGCTTCCAGCTCTTCAACGAGCCGAACCTGCTGAAGACCCTCGCCCCGAACGTCATCGGCAGCTCCTTCACGCCGAACATGTACGCCTACTCGCTGTCCTTCAGTGGCCAGCAGTTCAACTACTCCGCCACCGTCGCCATCGTGATGGGCGTCATCACCGCCGTGATCGCCTACGTCGTGCAGGTCCGCGGCACCCGACAGGAGAACCGATGAGCACCCTGCAGCAGCCCGCCACCGGTCCCGCCGGGCCGGCCACGGTGACCGAGGCGACCACGACGCTCCGCGACGGCCGTGGCCGCGCGGGACGAGCCTCCCGGAAGGCGGACCAGCCCGTCGACGGCCGCAAGCCGAAGCGCTCCGGTCTCCTGACCGCCGTGATGATCGTCTTCGTCGTGTACTCGTTCGCGCCGCTGTTCTACCTGCTCGTGAACAGCACGAAGACGCAGTCGTCGCTGCTGTCCACCTTCGGCCTCTGGTTCGGCGGGCACTTCAACCTCTGGCAGAACATCGTCGACACCGTCACGTACAACGACGGCATCTTCCTGCAGTGGTTCGGCAACACGCTGCTCTACGTGGTCGTCGGTGCCGGCGGAGCGACGTTGCTCGCGACCGTCGCCGGCTACGGCATGGCGAAGTTCGCGTTCCCCGGCCGCCGCGCCGTGTTCGCGATCGTCCTCGGCGCCATCGCGGTGCCCGGCACGGCCCTCGCCGTCCCGACCTTCCTGCTCTTCTCGCAGGTCGGCCTGACCAACACCCCGTGGGCGATCATCCTGCCCTCGCTGATCAGCCCGTTCGGCATGTACCTGGTGTGGACGTACGCGGTCGACGCGATCCCGTCCGAGCTCCTCGAGGCCGCCCGCATGGACGGCGCGGGGGAGTTCCGGATCTTCTTCACGATCGCGCTCCGCCTGCTCGCCCCCGGTGTCGTCACCGTGCTCCTCTTCGCCGTCGTCGCGACGTGGAACAACTACTTCCTGCCGCTCATCATGCTGAGCGACCCGAAGTGGTACCCGCTCACCGTCGGCCTCAACCAGTGGAACGCGCAGGCCACCGGTTCCGGTGCGCAGCCGATCTACAACCTCGTCGTCACCGGTTCGCTCCTCACGATCATCCCGATCGTGGTCGCGTTCCTCTTCCTGCAGCGCTTCTGGCAGTCCGGCCTCGCCGCCGGGTCCGTCAAGGCCTGATCCCCGGCCGGGAGGCTCGGGGCGACCCCGCCACGCACCTCCGGTCCGCACGCTCCACAGCAGCATCCCCAACACGAAGAAGTGAAAGGCACCCCATGAAGACCACGGTCCGGCGCGGACTCAGCGCCCTCGCCATCGGCGTCACCGCCGCCATCGCCCTGGCGGCCTGCTCGTCCGGCGGCTCGTCCTCCGGCGGCTCCGCCTCGGACATCGACTCGGCGCTGTCCAAGGGCGGCACGCTGACCTACTGGTCCTGGACCCCGTCCGCGAAGGCCCAGGTCGCCGCCTTCGAGAAGCAGTACCCGAAGGTGGACGTCAAGCTCGTGAACGCCGGCACCGGTGCCGACCAGTACACGAAGCTGCAGAACACGATCAAGGCCGGCTCGGGTGCCCCCGACGTCGCGCAGGTCGAGTACTACGCGATCCCGCAGTTCTCGCTGTCCGAGTCGCTCCTCGACCTGTCGAGCTACGGCTTCGACGGGTTGAAGAACAAGTTCGCGGCGAGCACCTGGAACTCCGTGACCAACGGGGACAAGGTCTACGGCCTGCCCCAGGACTCCGGCCCCATGGCGCTGTTCTACAACAAGAAGGTCTTCGACGCGAACGGCATCACCGTCCCGAAGACGTGGGACGAGTACGTCACCGCGGCCGAGAAGCTGCACCAGGCCGACCCCGACGCGTACATCGCGGCGGACTCCGGTGACGCCGGCTTCACGACCAGCATGATCGCCCAGGCCGGTGGCACGCCGTTCACCACGAAGGGCGACAAGGTCACCGTCAACCTGCAGGACGAGGGCACCAAGAAGTGGACCTCGACCTGGAACGAGCTCGTCGAGAAGAAGCTGCTCGCCAAGACCGTCGGCTGGACCGACGACTGGTACAAGCAGCTCGGCAACGGCCAGATCGCGACGCTCATCACGGGCGCGTGGATGCCGGGCAACCTCGAGGCCAGCGTCGCCGACGCCAAGGGTGACTGGCGCGTCGCACCGATGCCGACCTACGACGGCTCGAAGGCCGTCACCGCGAACAACGGCGGCAGCGCCGAGGTCGTCATGAAGCAGACGAAGAACCCGGCCCTCGCCGCCGGCTTCCTCAAGTGGCTGAACTCGTCGAAGGCCTCCACGAAGATCTTCATGCAGTCCGGCGGCTTCCCGTCGACCACCGCTGACCTGGAGTCCTCGGCCTTCCTGAACCAGGAGCCGGAGTACTTCGGCGGCCAGAAGATCAACGAGGTCCTCGTCGACGCGTCGAAGTCCTCCGACAACGACTTCACCTACCTGCCGTACCAGGTGTACGCGAACAGCGTCTACGCCGACACCGTCGGGCAGTCCTACGAGAAGGGCACCTCGCTGGAGTCCGGGCTCGAGGCCTGGCAGAACTCGCTCGTGAAGTACGGCAAGCAGCAGGGCTTCACGGTCTCGACCAAGTAGCGCCAGCTCCACCACCGGAAGGGGCCGTGCGGACACCAGTCCGCACGGCCCCGCTCTCTGCACCGGGCCGCCTCAGCGGCCCTGCTCTCTGCACCGGGCCGCCTCGACGGTCCCGCTCTCTGCACCGGGCCGCCTCCACGGTCCCGCTCTGACGAAAGGCTCTGCCCATGCGCTTCGCGATCGGCGACACCGACTTCCTGCTCGACGGCGAGCCGCACCGGGTCCTCTCCGGCGCGATCCACTACTTCCGCGTCCACCCGGACCTGTGGGCCGACCGCATCCGCAAGGCCAAGCTGATGGGCCTGAACACCGTCGAGACCTACGTCGCCTGGAACGCGCACGAGGCCTCGCCCGGGCAGTTCGACTTCACCGGTGGGCTCGACCTCGGCCGGTTCCTCGACCTCGTCGCCGCCGAGGGCATGCACGCCATCGTCCGCCCCGGACCGTACATCTGTGCCGAGTGGACCAACGGCGGGCTGCCCTACTGGCTCTTCACCGACGGCACCGTGGGCATCCGCCGCGACGAGCCGCAGTTCCTCGCCGCCGTCTCGCGGTACCTCGACGCCCTCGCGCCGATCCTCATCCCGCGGCAGATCGACGCCGGCGGGACGGACGGTCCCGGCGGCCCGATCGTCCTCGTGCAGGTCGAGAACGAGTACGGCGCGTACGGCTCCGACCCCGTCTACCTGACCAAGCTCGAGGCGATGCACCGCGCGATCGGGCTCACCGTCCCGTTCACGAGCGTCGACCAGCCGATGGGCTCGATGCTCGAGGACGGCTCGCTGCCGTCACTGCACAAGACCGGGTCGTTCGGCTCCCGCTCCGAGTCGCGTCTGGCCCGGCTCCGGCAGGCGCAGCCCACCGGGCCCCTGATGTGCTCCGAGTTCTGGGACGGCTGGTTCGACAGCTGGGGCGAGCACCACCACACCACCTCGGCGTCGGACAGCGCCGAGGACCTCGACGTCCTGCTCGCCGCCGGTGGCTCCGTGAACGTCTACATGTTCCACGGCGGCACGAACTTCGGCTTCACGAACGGCGCGAACGACAAGGGCGTGTACCGACCGATCGCGACGTCGTACGACTACGACGCCCCGCTCGACGAGGCCGGCCGCCCCACCGCGAAGTTCCACGCCTTCCGGTCCGTCATCGAGCGCTACGCGCCCGTGCCGCCGCTGCCGGCCGCCATGGAACCCGGTGGGTCCGGTGTCCTGTCGACAGCCGACGAGTCCGGTGACGGATCCGGCCAGGAGGCTCCCATCGCCCCCGCCACGGACCTCGCCGTCCAGCTCGAGCGGTCCACGGCCCTCCGCACGCTGCTCCCGCAGCTCACGTCGTGGACCACGCACGAGACCACCCCGACGTTCGACGAGCTCGGTGCCGCGTCGGGCTTCGTGCTGTACCGCACCGAGGTCGACCTGCCCACCGGCGGTGTCCTCACCGTCGGGGGAGAGGTCCGCGACCGCGTCCTCGTCAGCGTCGACGGCCGCTCCGTCGGGGTCCTCGAGCGCGAGCACCACGACCGGGCCATCGCGCTCCCGCCGGTCACCGGGACGCTCGAGCTCCTCGTCGAGGACCAGGGCCGCGTCGACTACGGCACCCGGATCGGCGAGCCGAAGGGCCTGATCGGCGGCGTCACCGTCGACGGCGTGCCGCTGTCCCGCTGGACGGCGTCGCCGCTCGCGCTCGACCCGATGCCGACCGCGGCGCTCGACGTCCTGCGCGCGCTCGAGCCCGTCGGGTCCGCGGCCGGTGCCGACGTCCTGGCCGGACCCGTCGTGGCGCTCGGGTCGTTCGAGCTCGACACGGTGTCCGACCGGTACCTGGCGCTCGACGGCTTCCGCAAGGGCGTCGCCTGGGTGAACGGGTTCTGCCTCGGCCGGTACTGGTCGCGCGGGCCGCAGCAGACCCTCGCGGTGCCGGGGCCGGTCCTGCGTGCGGGTCGGAACGAGGTCGTCGTGTTCGAACTGCACGCGTCGGCGTCCCGCACCGTGC
>NZ_JALNUI010000042.1 GCF_026544205.1 Curtobacterium sp. GC_Cur_3 | reverse complement strand
TCGGCGTGCTGGCGCCGGGGAAGTTCTCGGCGTTCACGGACTGGTCGAGGGAGATCGGCGCGAGGATCTCGTCGGAACCCGCCTGACGCAGGCCGGTGACGTCGGCGTCGGCCCAGGACAGCGCGAAGGTCTCGTTGCGCATCCGCTCGAGGCGGTCGAGCCAGGCGATCGCGGAGGACGGTGCGTTCTCCCCGAGGATGCGGATGGACGCGATGATCCGAGGGTCGATGCCGAGCGCGACGTTGTGGTCCTGCGCGGCGTCGAGCTGCTGCGACAGGGTGCCGTCCACCGAGGTCGCGGCGGCGAGGTCCGCCGCGGGGACGAGCCCGCCGGCGTTGGCGGGCATGGTGACCGGCATCGCGACGGACACCCCGACCGGGGTCTGCTCGTAGTTCGGGTACCAGGTGATCGCGGTGCGGTCGACGGCGGACGTGGAGCCGGCCGTGTAGTCCGCCGCGATGCGTCGCGCACCGAACGAGGAGTACCCGCCGAGGCCCACGTTGCCCGGGACGATCTCGACGTCGCTCAGGGTGACCGATCGGTGCGCCGGGACTGCCGGGACGTCCACGGTGTCCATCGGGGCGCCGAGGTAACCCGTCGTGCTGGTGTCTTTGAGCCAGTCGGCGAGGACGTCCCGCGTCCCCGCGTACTGCCGGAAGACGTCGAACTCCGTGGTGCCCGCCGGCAGGTCGGCGTCGGTGTCGTTCGTGACCGTGACGCTCAGCGAGAGCGACTCGTCGGGGCGCATCACGCCGCGGTCGGCGGGGACGACCTCGATGCTCGTCTTCCCGCTGTCGCCGGCAGCGGGGTCCGCCACACGCGTCGTCGTGGTGGGCTCGGTGGCCGCGTGCGCCGGGGTCACCGACGCGGGCGTGACGACGAGACCGAGGGCGACGAGGGCGGTCGCGGCGGCGGCGAGCGAGGAGCGGAGAATGTGCATGCGGTGGGGCCCGTGATCGGTTCGGACCTCGACGAGTGTATGAGGCACGACCATGAGAGCCTCGCGTGCGCGCCAGGGGTGTGGACAACCCGCGGCGTCCATCTGGGATGATCGAGGACGTCATGCAGTCCGTAGCCCAGGCCGTCGAACGACTCGACGCACTCGCCGCCACCGCGCCCGTCGCGGCGCTGGCCCGCGCGTTCGCCGCGGCCGGCCACGAACTCGCGCTCGTCGGGGGTCCGGTGCGGGACGCCTTCCTCGGCCGACCGGTGACCGACCTCGACTTCACGACGGACGCCCGGCCCGACGACGTCCTCCGGATCGTGGAGCCCATCGCGAGCGCCACCTGGGACGTCGGCCGCCAGTTCGGCACGATCGCCGCCCGGGTGCAGGGCGAGCAGGTCGAGATCACCACCTACCGCAGCGACGTCTACGACGGTGAGACCCGGAAGCCCGAGGTGGCGTTCGGCGACACCATCGAGGACGACCTGCTGCGCCGCGACTTCACGGTGAACGCGATGGCGCTCCGCCTCCCCGCGCGGGAGCTCGTCGACGTGCACGGCGGGGTCGAGGACCTGCTGGCCGCACGCCTGCGCACGCCCCAGTCCGCCACCGTGTCCTTCCGCGACGACCCGCTGCGGATGATGCGGGCGGCGCGGTTCACCTCGCAGCTCGGCTTCACGGTGTCCGACGAGGTCGAGCAGGCCATGACGGAACTGGCCCCGTCCATCGAGATCGTCTCCGCCGAGCGCGTCCGCGACGAACTCGTCAAGCTCCTGAACACCGACGACCCCGTGCCCGGCATCCGGCTGCTCGTCGACACCGGGCTCGCCGAGCTCTTCCTGCCCGAGCTGCCGGCGATGCGGCTCGAGATCGACGAGCACCACCACCACAAGGACGTGTACGAGCACTCCCTCACGGTGCTGACCCAGGCGATCGGGTACGAGCACGAGCGGCACGCCGGGGACGCTCCCGACACCGTGCTGCGGCTCGCGGCGCTCCTGCACGACATCGGCAAGCCGGCGACGCGCAAGCTCGAGCCCGCCGGCGCCGTGAGCTTCCACCACCACGACCTGGTCGGGTCGAAGCTCGCGAAGAAGCGGCTGCGGGCCCTGCGCTTCGACAACGACACCATCGCCGCGGTCAGTCGGCTCATCGAGCTGCACCTCCGCTTCTTCGGGTACACCGACGGCGCCTGGACCGACTCGGCCGTCCGTCGCTACGTGCGGGACGCCGGCCCGCAGCTCGAGCGGCTCCACGAACTCACGCGCTCGGACGTCACCACGAGGAACCGCCGCAAGGCCGACCGGCTCGCGTTCGCGTACGACGACCTCGAGGCCCGCATCGCCGTGCTCGCGGACCAGGAGGAACTGGACTCGATCCGGCCCGACCTGACCGGCGACGACATCATGCGGATCCTCGAGATCCCGCCGGGTCGTGCCGTCGGCGACGCCTACCGCTTCCTGCTCGAGGCCCGGATGGACGAGGGCCCACTCGGGGCCGAGGTCGCCGAGGAGCGCCTGCGCACCTGGTGGGCGTCGCGCCCGGCCTGACCCGTGCCTCCCGTCCGCGGAGGCGACCACCTGGCGGGCAGTGCGCGCAAGAGCGGGCAGTGCGCGCAAGACACCGGTGTCTTCCTGCGGAACCGCGGAATGACGCGGCGTGACCGACGAACACCGGTGTCGTGCGGTCTCCACAGAGCGGTAGCGGGCCTCCAGGCCGTCAGGTAGGCTTGCGGGGTTGTGCCCGCGCACCTGCGCATCGGCACGCACGCATCAACCCTCCTGTTCCGGGAACCGCCCGGAGCCGTTCGAGACCAAAGGAGGTGGGTTCCGCATGCACCAGTACGAACTGATGGCGATCCTCGACCCCGAGATCGATGAGCGCACCGTCGCTCCCAGCCTGGACAAGTTCCTCGCGGTCATCCGCAACGACGGTGGCACCGTCGACAACGTGGACGTATGGGGCCGTCGCCGGCTTGCGTACGAGATCGCGAAGAAGACCGAGGGCATCTACGCCGTCGTGAACTTCACGTCGTCCGCCGACTCCGCCAAGGAGCTGGACCGCCAGCTCGGTCTCTCCGAGGCCGTGCTCCGCACCAAGGTCCTCCGCGCCGAAGAGGGCATGGCACAGGTTGCCGCCCAGAAGCAGCGCGACGAGGCCCGTGCCGCCCGCAAGGCCGCTTCGGCAGCCGCTGCGCCGGCTCCCGCGACCGCGAGCGCCGAGTAACCGATGGCCGGCGAAACCGTCATCACGGTGGTGGGGAACCTCACTGCTGACCCCGAGCTGCGCTACACGCAGAACGGGCTCGCTGTGGCGAACTTCACCATCGCCTCCACCCCTCGCACGTTCGACCGTCAGGCGAACGAGTGGAAGGACGGCGACGCGCTGTTCCTCCGCGCGAGTGTGTGGCGCGAATTCGCCGAGCACGTCGCGGGGTCGCTGACGAAGGGCTCGCGCGTCATCGTGCAGGGCCGTCTCCGTCAGCGCTCGTACCAGGACCGTGAGGGCCAGCAGCGTACGAGCATCGAGCTCGAGGTCGACGAGATCGGCCCGTCGCTCCGGTACGCGACCGCCCAGATCACCCGTGCAGCGGGTGGCAGTGGCGGCGGTCGTGGACAGGTCGGCGGCGGTTCCGGTGGCGGCGGCAACTTCGGTGGCAACGGCGGCGGCGGCAACGGTGGTGGCAGCGGCAACGCTGGCGCCGGCGGTGGACGCTCCGACGAGCCGTGGTCGCCGCAGGGTGGCCAGCAGGGTGGTGGGGCACAGGGGAACGACGTGTGGTCGACCCCCGGTGGCACCTACGACGACGAGACCCCGTTCTGATCCCTCAGCGGACGAACAACTACTTCTTCTCCTAAGGAAAAAACACAATGGCTGGAAAGAGCAGCGGCGACCGCCGCAAGCCTCGCGGGAAGGGCGGCAAGAACGCCGCTCCCGCGAAGTCCATCAAGGTCGGTGTCATCGACTACAAGGACGTTGCGACCCTTCGCAAGTTCATCTCGGAGCGTGGAAAGATCCGCGCCCGTCGCATCACCGGTGTCTCCGTCCAGGAGCAGCGTCTCATCGCCCGTGCCGTGAAGAACGCCCGTGAGATGGCGCTCCTCCCCTACGCTGGCTCCGGCCGCTGATCGGGGGTCGACACATGTCGAAGCTCATCCTCACCCACGAGGTCTCTGGCCTCGGTTCCGCCGGTGACGTCGTCGACGTCAAGAACGGCTACGCCCGCAACTACCTCATCCCCCAGGGCTTCGCTGTCGCGTGGTCCAAGGGCGGCGAGAAGCAGGTCGAGGCCATCCGCGCCGGCCGCGTTGCACGCGAGCTCGCCACCATCGAAGAGGCACAGGACCTCAAGATGAAGCTCGAGAACGCCACCATCCAGCTGACCGTCAAGGCCGGCCAGGACGGCCGTCTCTTCGGCTCCGTGCGTCCCGCGGACGTCGCCTCGGCCGTCGAGGCCCAGGGCGTCGGCTCGCTCGACAAGCGCAAGGTCGAGGTCCCTGCGACCATCAAGACCGTCGGTGACCACGAGGCCACCGTGCGTCTGCGCGAGGACATCGTCGCGACGATCTCCCTGAACGTGGTCGCCGCCAAGTAGCACCACCGCCGGGCTCGCTCGGCACAGCACCACAGAACGGACACAGCACCACGGAATCCCGTGGTGCTGTGTCCGTTTCTCGTTCCCCGGGGCGTGTTCACCGTGCAGACACCTCGTGCGGACCCGGCGTCCGCGACCCGCCGCACCGGCCCCCACGCCACCCGCTTGATTCCGGGGTGGAACGATCATCCTGCACGCACGTGTGCGAGTTCGCGGGGCGCTACGGGCGGGGAAATCGGGGTGAACAACGCCGGAACTGGGCCGATCAGTGCTGCGTCGGCGGATAGCTTCGTGGCGGTCCCCGACCGAGGGGCCGCCCAGCGAACAGGAGCACGCACATGCCCAACTTGAACGTGACCTACGGCGAGATGCAGGACGCCGCGACCCGACTCGTGAACGGTGAGCAGGACATCACCTCGAAGCTGCGTGAGCTGAAGTCGTTGGTCGACTCGCTCATCACCGGTGGCTACGTGACCGACCAGTCCTCGGTCGCCTTCGGCAGCTCCTACCAGGAGTTCAACGACGGTGCGACGAAGACGATCGAGGGCCTCGAGGGCATGTCGACGTACCTGAACAAGGCCGCCGATGCGCTGCAGCAGACCGACCAGGAACTCGCGAACGCGATCAAGTAGTCGGATCGCCCGGGGTCCCGCGTTCGTGCGACCCCGGGCGGCCGTCCTCCTCCACCGCATCGACCGGGAGCACCCATGGCAGACCTCATCATCACGCGGGCCGTCCTCGAGGACTCCGCGTCCAAGCTGCAGCACATCTCCGACGAGCTCGAGCACCAGAAGTCGGACGACCGTGCGCTGACCGAGGTCTACGGGCAGCACGACGTGCAGAAGGCGATGCACGACTTCTCCGGCGACTGGAAGATCCACCGCAACAAGATGAAGGGCGCCGTGAAGGACCTGCACGACAAGATGCAGAAGTCGGTCGAGCACTGGTCCGCCCTCGAACAGGACCTGCACGACAAGCTCACCACCGAGTCGCAGCCGACCGAGGGGCAGGCCGCCTGATGCCCGCCCGCGCCGGCAACTGGGAGCTGTTGCACGAGTCGTCCGACCCGATCGTGGCCGACGTCGCCACCGTGCAGGACCTGGTGCACTACTACACGACCATCGCGCAGGAGATCAGCGCCGAAGCCGACGTCCTCCACCGCATCGGCGACGGCGACACGAGCGAGTTCAAGGGCGAGTCCGCCGACGCCGTCCGGAAGAAGAGCAAGGACGTCGCGCAGTCCCTGCAGAAGATGTCCGGCCGCTACGACGCGATCCGCGACGCCCTCACCGGGTACCTGCCGGAGCTCGAGACGGCGCTGTCCGAGTCGGCGGCTGCGCTCCACGACGCTGAGGACGCGTCGGCCTCAGGTGCGCGAGCCGCCTCGATGGCGGACCCGTCGCAGAACCGGGCCCAGGACGCCCCGCCGCTGACCAGCGACGAGCAGGGCGCGATCGACGCGAAGCACCGTGCCGAGAGCGCGGCGACCGACAGTGCCGACGCAGCGGTGGAACGACTCCGCCGCGCGGTGGACGGCATCAACGGCGCCGGCAAGGCTGCGGCGTCGACCATCCGCGCCGCCTGGGACGACGGCCTGCACGACTCCCTCGGCGACAAGATCAAGGCGTTCTTCTCGAAGCTGCTGAAGATCATCGTCAAGATCTTCACGTACATCGGCATCGCCCTGGCAGCCCTGGCCATCCTGATCCCGGGCGTCGGCGTGCTCACGTTCATGGCCGCCGTCGCCGCGTCCGTGGTCCTGGTGGCGAACATCACCCTGGCCGGCATGGGCGAGGGCTCCTGGCTCGACGTGATCACCTCGGCCGTCGGACTCGTGCTCGTCGGCGTGGGCGGCATCATGACGAAGGCAGCCTCGGTGGCGAAGACCGCCGGGCTCGGCAAGGGCATCCAGGGGTTCGCGAAGACGAACCTCGACAAGATCAAGAAGCTGCAGGACGTGCGCTCGATCAACGTCAAGAACGCACTGAACGACAGCACCGCGGCGCGGACGGTCGGCACGATCGACCGGCACATCAACCGCCTGACCGACCTGCGGATCGACACGATCACGAAGAACACGCTGGGTGGCTTCAAGGAGAAGCCGAACTGGTGGCACCCGAACAAGACGCTGTGGACCGAGGACAAGAGCAAGATCAGGGACGTCTTCGTGAAGCGCGACTGGCGGTCGGACCGGCTGTTCAGCGTCGACCGGCAGATCGAGATGGACGCGATGAAGGTCGCGATGAAGCGGGACCACGGCGTCGACATCGCGGCCCTGCCCGCGTGGCACAAGTACGTCGCCGGCGGCCGTGTGGTGGCGAGCTGGATCAACACCTTCGGGTACGGGCAGGGGATCAAGCCGACCGGGTGGGGCTCCGACCAGGAGCGTGTGCCGGGCTACAAGCAGGCGTCCGACTCGCTCGTGCACGGGTTCTGATGGTTCGTCACCCGACGAACGGGCCGCCGCTGTCCGCATTGATGGGGACTCGGCGTCCGGAAGACGCGCTCGCGACACGCGGGTAGCAATGGATACTTCCCGGTACTGACATCCAAACATCAGTTCGATTCGACCCGATGCCCGTGCCGGAATGCTGGAATGTGCACATCAGAGTGCAGATGTGATCGGCGTCCTGCCGGTGGAATGTACCCCGCGAAGTCGTACCGCTCCGGAATAACCTCCTGAACGTGCCTCGACCGGGGCCACGGACGAACGACAGGAGCTGGCAATGCCCAACTTGAACGTGACCTACGGCGAGATGCAGGACGCCGCGACCCGACTCGTGAACGGTGAGCAGGACATCACCTCGAAGCTGCGTGAGCTGAAGTCGCTCGTCGACTCGCTCATCACCGGTGGCTACGTCACCGACCAGTCCTCAGTCGCCTTCGGCAGCTCCTACCAGGAGTTCAACGACGGTGCGACGAAGACCATCGAGGGCCTCGAGGGCATGTCGACGTACCTGAACAAGGCCGCCGAGGCGCTGCAGCAGACGGACCAGGAGCTCGCGAACGCGATCAAGTAGCGACACCGCACCGGTCCCGGTCCCCGTCACGACGACGGGCACCGGGACCGAGCCGGTTCCGATCCCGTTCACCGACCAGGAGCACCCATGGCAGACCTCATCATCACGAAGGCCGTCCTCGAGGACTCGGCCACGAAGCTGCAGCACATCTCGGACGAGCTCGAGCACCAGCGGTCGGACGACCGGGAGCTCGACCAGGTGTACGGGCAGCACGACGTGCAGAAGGCGATGCACGACTTCTCCGGCGACTGGAAGATCCACCGCAACAAGATGAAGGGCGCGGTGAAGGACCTGCACGACAAGGTGCAGAAGGCCGCAGACAACTGGACGGCCGTCGAGCAGGACCTCCACGACAAGCTGTCGACCGAGTCGCAGGCGACCGACGGGCAGGGCCACTGATGCCGGCGCGCGGTGGTGACTGGGCGCTGCTCGGCGAGGGATCGGACCCGGTCGTGGCCGACGTCCCCGTGGTGCAGAGCCTGGTGAGCTACTACACGATGATCGCCGACGCCATCACGAGCGAGGCGAGCACCCTCAAGAGCATCGGGGACGGCGATGAGTCGCAGTTCAAGGGCGAGACCGCGGATGCCGTCCGGAAGAAGAGCAAGGAGGTCGGGGCCTCACTGGAGAAGATGGCCGGTCGCTACGTCGCGATCAAGGACGCCCTGACCGGGTACGTCCCGCACCTCGAGGACGCCCTGACCGAGTCCGCCGGTGCGCTCCGCGACGCCGAGGACGCCTCCGCCGCCGGGTCGCAGGCGAGTGGCATGGCCGACCCGTCGCAGGGCCGAGCGCAGGACGCACCGCCACTGACCGCCGACGAGCAGGGTGCGATCGACGCCAAGCACCGCGCCGTGACCGCGGCCGACGACAGCGCGAACGCCGCGAAGGCCCGGCTGCGTCGGGCGGTCGACGCGCTGAACGCGGCGGGCAAGGCGGCAGCGTCGACGATCCGCGACGCCTGGCACGACGGCCTGCACGACACGACCGGCGACAAGATCAAGGCGTTCTTCTCGAAGCTGCTCAAGATCATCGTCAAGATCTTCACCTACATCGGCATCGCCCTCGCCGCGCTCGCGATCATCATCCCCGGCGTCGGCGTGCTCGCGATCATGGGTGCGGTCGCGGCCGGTGTCAGTCTGGTCGCGCAGATCGGGCTGACGGCGCTCGGCGAGGGCAACGTGTTCGACCTGGTCATGGCCGTGGTCGGGGTCGTCACGCTCGGCGTCGGCGTCGGGATCACGAAGGCCACGTCGGTCGCGCTCAGCAAGGGCATCTCCGCGGGCAAGACGGCGGTGCAGAACGCCATGAAGGTCGACCTCGGCAAGATCTCGAAGCTGCGCAACGACGCGATCGGCGGGTGGATGTCGAAGACGAAGAGCCTCGACGACGCGTACGGCGACCTGAAGTACGCCGACCAGCTCGACGGCGCCGTCACGAAGAACGCGATCGCGAAGATGGACGACCTGATGGGGAAGTTCACGGACAACCCCAACTGGTGGAACATCTCGAAGGTCGGGACGACGATGCGGAACGACTGGGCCACCATCTCGAAACAGTTCGGTTCCGACCTGTTCACCAAGAAGGGCTTCACTGGCTGGGCCGAGCGCATCGGCGGTGTCGACTTCCAACTCCTGCGCAACGACCTCGGCAAGTGGGGCGGCGCGAACGGGTTCGGTGCCGTCGTCGGGACCGCGCCGAAGTGGCACACGTACGTCAACGGCGGGATGAGCGTCTGGGGTCGGGACTACTCGATCGCCGGGCTGGTCCTGAACCCCGTGGGCGACGGCGCCGACACGAAGCGGCCGTGGACCGACGACTGGTCCGCGATCAAGCACCCGATCACCGTCTGACCCCGGTCCGACGCGACAAGCAGTGGAGCCCATGAGCGCAACACCCGTCCTCACCTCGCGCATCGACGTCGAGGTCCCGCAGTGGCTCGTCGTGCCCGGCACGGCCGACGTCACCCCGGCCTGGCGTGCGGGGGCGCTCGAGCTGTTCGCGGCGATCGCGCAGGTCGACCGCGACGCCCCGGCCGACCAGCGGGTGTTCGACGGCGGGCCCGAGGTGGACCCGGAGGCGGCGCTCGACACGCTGCTCGAGTTCCGGGCCGCGCTCGACGGCGGCGAACGGCTCGTGGCGGGTCTCGGGGTGCCGAACCGCTGGCCGCTGCCGGTCGTCGTGTCGGTCGGCATGGCGGAGTCAGACGGCCCGGGGCTGCTCGAGCTCGCCGGCGCCGAGGGCGGTCTGCCCGTCGAGCGTCCGGCGGTCGACGAGCTCCCCGACCACGTCGGCGGCGAGGGCCCCGTCGTCACGCGGTACGACCTGGACGACGACGGGGCGATCTGGGCCACTGTCTGCGCTGTCCGACGCGAGACCTTCACGGCGGACGACACCACCACCCCCGTCGACACCCGCGTGCTCTGGCGCACCCGGGACCTCGACGTCGTCCCCGTGTTCGGTGACGAGCTCATCGACCTGCTCGCCGCCGTCAAGAACGAGGTCACCGCATGAGCGACACCAGGACCCCCACAGACACCGCCGACGGCCCCACCGACGTGCCGCGCACCGACCCCACGGCCTCCTTCTTCATGGTGGTCCCGCCCGGGTGGGCCCGACTCCCAGCGCGCGAGGACGACCGGCAGGAACTCGCGGCCATCGTCCGGGACGTCATCGCCCGCGCGCTCCCCGACGACCTGCCCCGGGACCGCGCCGAACCCCTGCGCCAGGAGATGCGGAAGCGCCTGACCGCGACGGTCGTCGAGGCCGGCGACAACGGTGCGAACGCGGTCTACCTCGCGGTGCAGCCCGTCGACGGCTACACGCCCCCGGTCTCGATCATCGAGACCGAGGTGGAGGACGAGTCCGACCAGGCCCCCGAGCAGGTCATCGCGCAGGTCCTCGCGGACGCGCTGCCGACCCGCCACGACCAGGACGACCCCGGCATCCGCGAGGTCGACGGCGGCATCGCTGCCCGCACCGAGACGGTCCTCCGGCGCGTCGACCCGGGTGCCGAACTCCCCGGCCTCGGCGACGACCTGCCGGTGGTCGACGACCGCCAGGTGGTCTACACGATCCCGGTCCCCCACCGCCCCGGCCGCTGGGTCGTCATGTCCTTCTCCGCGATCAGCGCAGCGAAGCCGACAGACACGACCGGCACGGACACGGACACGGACACAGACACCACCGACCACCTCACCGACGCCCTCGTCACCCTGTTCGACGCGATCATGACGACCTTCCGCTGGACGGACGTCCCCGGCACCGAGCCGACCACCCTCGAACGCCGCCTGGCCGAGCTCGGAGGAGCCGCATGAACTGGTCGCTCTCGCACCCGGAGTCCCACCTCATGCTGACGATGTCGGTGGTGCTGTTCCTCGGCGCCCTGGCCTTCGTCGTGCCGACGATCATCGCGCACCGCCGCCGCCCCGTCTCCGACGCCGCCGCCTGGGCGGACCTGCCCCGGCGTGAGGAGGGCGCCGCCTGGGCCACCGACCGCGTGCTCCGCAGCGTCGAGGCGTCCTGCACCGTCGCCCGCGTCGGCTTCCCCGGCTTCGTCCGCGCCGTGGTCGGCGCCACCGTACGCCTGGACCTCGCGTCGCCGACGGTCGCTCCCCCGGAGCCGTGGCAGACCACCCCCGACGGCCGCTCGTGGTCGGCCCCGATGTGGGCGCTGCAGGCCGTGCCGCTCGCGCAGACCCCGTCGACACAGTTCGCGACGGTCGTCGGGCTCGGCAGCGACCAGGACGGTGCCGTCCTGGTCGACCTGCGCCGCGCCTCCGGGTTCGTCGCCCTGGACGGCGACCGCACGGCCCGTGCCGCGGTCGCGCGCCGGATCGTGGACCAGGTCCGCACCGACCCCTGGTCGGTCGGCACCCCGGTGCTGACCGTCGGGATCCGCGGCGGCGAGTTCGGGCCGGCCGACGCCGTGTCCGTGGGCGAGGCGGTGGCGGCCGTCACGGCGGACGCGACCCCGGGCCTCCTGGTCGTCCACGGTGTCCCCGGTGGCAGTGAGGGACGCGAACTCGCGCGCCTGCTGGAACGCCCGGGCGGCCGCTGGGCCGCCCTGTCCATGAGCCCCGACCCGCTGGCGCGCTGGACGCTCGACTGCCGTCGTGACGGCACGTTCGTCTCCGACGAGTTCGGCGTGGTCCGCTGGGTGGACCAGCTGCTGTCGAGCGCCGTCGCAGTGCCGGTCGAGGACGACGCGACCGTCGTCGAGGAGCAGCGCGCCTGATGCGCGTCGTCGTCACCGTCGTCGACGACGTCGTCGGCACCACCTCCGACGTCCTCGTCGACGCACCCGGCCAGACCCCCATGCGCTCGGTCGTCGACGCGCTGGCGCGACGCACCGGCAGCGCACCCATGCCGTCCGACGCCTCCGACGGCGACGTCCCGTTCGCGCGCAGCGGGCTGGTCGACGGAGCCGTCCTGCACGTCCACGGCACCGACCGTCCCGAGGTGGAGCGCGGCGTCGTCCACCTGCTCGTCGCCGGCGGCGTCGGTGCCGGTCGCGAACGCCGGCTGGCGCCGGGCCACGTCCGGATCGCCCTGATCGAGGACGGAGCCCCGGCCGTGGGCGCGCAGGCTGCCGACCACCCCGGCCTGGAGGCTCGGATCGCCGTCGACCGCACCGTCACCCTCCGGCTGTCCCCGCGTGAGCACCCCGCGGCCGGCACCGCGGACCCGGTCGCGGCGACCCTCGAGGACGAGCCCGTCGGTGACGAGTGGGTCGTCTGGGAACCGGGCGCCCTGGTCCGGCTCGGGTCCAGCGTGCTCACCGTGCGACCCGTCGCCGTGGCGGACCGGCTCCTGCTGCAGCCGCCGGACTCCGGCCAGCTCGACTTCAACCGGCCGCCCAGGCTCCTGCCGCCGTTCCTGACGACGCAGTTCCGGATCCCGAAGCCGCCGGTCCCGCCGCAGCGCTCGGCGATCCCCTGGATCATGGTGTTCGTGCCGGCGATGTTCGGCATCGTGATGGCGACCGTGTTCCACTCGCCGTTCTACCTGCTGTTCGCGGCGATGACCCCGATCATGGTCGTCGGGCAGACCGTCACCGCTCGGCGCACCGGCAAGAAGAGCCACCGGAAGCAGACCGCGGAGCACCGGGAACGGGTCGCCGCGCTCGAGGCCGCGATCGCCCGGGCGGTGCTCGCCGAGCGGGACGAGCGACGGTCCTCCGCGCTCGACGCAGCGTCGCTCCGGGTCGTCGCCGGGACCCCCGGTCGTCGACTCTGGGAGCGCCGGCCCTCGGACACCGACCACCTGCACGTGCGGATCGGCGTCGGGGACCTGCCCTCGACCGTCACCGTGGACGACGACCGCGACCTCGACGGCCTGGCGGACGAGCAGCGGATCACCCGCGGCGTCCCCGTGACCGTCCCGCTCGCCGAGGTCGGCGTGCTCGGTATCGCCGGTGCCCAGGACCTGCCGCGTGACCTCGGGCGGTGGGTGCTCGGGCAGCTCGCCGTCACACAGAGCCCGCGCGAGGTGCAGTTCGTCGTGCTCACCGCGCAGCAGCACGTGCCGGCGTGGGCGTGGACCCTGTGGCTGCCGCACCTCCGACCGACGAACGGGCAGGAGGCGCTCGCGCTCATCGGCGCCGACGGCGACACGATCGGGCGTCGGCTCGCCGAGCTCAGCCAGGTGCTGGCGGAGCGGAAGGCCGAGCGGACCAAGAACGGGTCGATGCGGCCGCGGTTCTCGCCCGAGATCGTCGTCGTGCTCGACGGCGCCCGTCGGCTCCGTGCGATGCCCGGCGTCGTGGGACTGCTTCGCGACGGGCCCGCGTGCGGCATCCGTCTGGTCTGCATCGACGAGGAGGAGTGGCAGCTGCCCGAGGAGTGCGTCGCGACCGTCACGCACCGGACCGCGACCGAGCTCGTGCTGCGCCGCCAGCTCGCCGCCCCCGTGGAGCTCGTGCTCGCCGACCGGGTGGAGGACGACTGGTACGACGCCGTCGCCCGCGCGGTCTCCCCGCTGCGGGACACGAGCGGCTCCGACGGCGACGGCCTGGTGCCCGACGCCGCACGGCTGCTCGACGTGGTCGACCTGCCGCAGCCCTCGGGTGCGCTCGTCGCCGACCGCTGGACCTCACGCGAGGCCACCACCTCGGCCGTCGTCGGCGTGGGGATCGACGGCGCGTTCGCCCTCGACCTGGTCAAGGACGGCCCGCACGGCCTGGTCGCCGGCACCACCGGGTCCGGCAAGTCCGAGTTCCTGCAGACCCTCGTCGCGTCGCTCGCCCTGGCCAACCGTCCGGACCAGATGACGTTCGTGCTCGTCGACTACAAGGGCGGTGCGGCGTTCAGCGTGGCGTCGGAGCTGCCCCACACCGTCGGGCTCGTCACGGACCTGGACCAGCACCTCGTCGAGCGCGCGCTCCGCTCCCTGCGCGCCGAGCTCACCCGCCGCGAGCACATCCTGGCCGCCTCCGGCGCGAAGGACATCGAGGACCACGAGACGCACCTGGCCCGCGGCGGTGCCGGCGAGGCGATGCCGCGACTCGTCATCGTGATCGACGAGTTCGCCGCCATGGTCACCGAGCTGCCCGACTTCGTCGCGGGGCTCATCGGCATCGCCCAGCGCGGCCGGTCCCTCGGCGTGCACCTGATCCTGGCGACGCAGCGCCCTGGCGGCGTGGTCGGGCCGGACATCCGCGCGAACACGAACCTGCGCGTGGCACTCCGGATGACGGACACCGGCGAGAGCTCCGACGTGATCGACGTCGCCGACGCGGCCCGGATCCCGAAGAGCGTCCCCGGGCGGGCCTACGCGCGGCTCGGGCACTCCTCCGTGGTGCCCTTCCAGTCAGCGCGGGTCGGCGGCCGGTGGGCCGGCGACGAGGACCCGGCCACGAGCCTCCCGTTCGTCCGCGTGCTCGACTGGCGCGACTTCGCGACCGCACCACCTGCCCGACCGACCCGGAGCGACCAGTCGTCGGCCGCGACCGACCTGTCGGTCCTGGTGCAGGCGATGGCGGACGCCCGCGACCGCCTGGGCATCGGCCCCCTGCACAGCCCGTGGCTCGCCCCGCTGCCGGAGCTGCTGCCGCTCGCCGAGGTGGCGTCCGCCTCCGTCGGCGCGCGACGGTCGCTCGCAGCGTCGACGGAGACCCTGCGGTTCCCGTTCGGCGTCGAGGACCTGCCGGACACGCAGGAGCAGCGTGCGGCGGAGATCGACCTGGACCGCTTCACCCACCAGTACGTCGTGGGCGCGCCCGGGTCCGGCCGGTCCACCGCCCTCCGGAGCATCGCCGCGTCGGCTGCGCAGTCCGTCCCCTCGTCGGACCTGCACCTGTACGCGATCGACTGCGGGAACGGCGCACTCGCCTCGCTGCAGCACCTGCCGCACTGCGGTGGCGTCGTGCAGCGGACGCAGGTCGAACGCGCGACCCGGCTGGTCGACCGGCTGACCCGGGAGATGGCTCGGCGGCACGACCTGATCGCCGCGGCATCCGCTGCGGACATCACCGAGCAGCGGCTGCTGGCCGCGCCGGGTGAGCGGCTGCCGCACGTGCTCGTGCTCATCGACCGGTGGGAGAACTTCACGACCTCCCTCGGCGAGGCCGACGGCGGCGCCCTGACCGACGCGATCCAGTCGATGCTCCGTGACGGAGCCGCGGCTGGCATCCACGTCGTGATCTCCGGCGACCGGACGCTCATGTCGTCGCGCATGTCGACGCTCACCGACGACAAGGTCGTGCTGCGACTGACGGACCGGCTCGACTACTCGCTCGGCGGGATCAACCACCGGAAGCTGCCGGCGTCGATCCCCGCCGGCCGTGGGTTCCGTGCCGACTCCGGCATCGAGGTGCAGTTCGCCACGCTCGGCTCTGACGTGTCCGGGCAGGGGCAGACGACGGCCGTCCGCGACCTCGCGGTGGCGATCCGCGAGCAGTTCCCGGTACCGCCGGCGCCCCGGCCGTTCCGGGTCGACGCGCTGCCGAAGGACCTGGACCTCGATGCTGCCCTGGCGCTCGAATCCGCGCCTTCGCTTGTCCCGTTGGTAGCGGTAACCGGGATCGGGGGTGACGACATGGAGCTCCAGACCGTCGACTTCGCTACCGGTGGCGGCACGTTCGTGGTCGCCGGGCCGTCCCGCTCGGGCCGGTCCACCATGCTCGCCGCCATGGCGCGGTCGCTGCTGGTCGGAGGGACCTCGCTCGTGGTCGTCGCGCCCCGGCAGGGTCCGGTGCGGGACCTGGCCGGGCTGCCGGGCGTCCGTGCGGTCTTCACCGGAGACGACATCACTGTGGACGAGTTGTCCCCCGTGCTCACCCCGGACGGCACGCCGCTCGTGCTCGTGGTCGACGACGGGGAGCTGCTCATCGACTGCTCGGCCGCGCGGTGGCTGCGCGACTGGGGGCGGGCGGCTGTGGACAACCGGCAGGGGCTGCTGCTCGGTGGGAACACCACCGGGCTCGCCGCCGGGTTCGGCGGGTGGCAGGTCGACGCGAAGAAGAACCGTCGCGGGGCCCTGCTGTCACCGCAGGACACCCTGGCCGGGGACCTGATCGGCGTACGGATCTCGCGGTCGTCGATCTCGTCGCGGATCGTGCCGGGGTCGGCGTTGGTGCACCTGGGGACCGGCATCGCGTCGACGCTGCAGGTGCCGGTGGTGCGGGCGACGACGAGGGCGGGGAGCGCGGGCGTGGTGCTGGCGGGTTGACTGTCGCTTGTCGGTTATCGGTTGTCGCTTGTTCCTTGTTCCTTGTTCCTTCGCGCTTGCGCTTGCGCTTGCGCTTGCGGTTCTGGTTTCGGTCGTGTCGGGCGTGTCCCGGGTCGGTCTCGACCAGCTTTCGGCGTGGTTCCGGCTCGCCGGTTCCGGTCCGGTCCGCGCCGCTCCCAGCCTGGAGGCGCGGGGTGCGCTGCGTTGGCCGGTTACGCTCCGCGGCGCGCTGCGCTCCCTGGGAGCCAGCCGGGAGCACTGCCCTCAGGAACCGGTTTGTCAAGTCGTTTCGCACAGTGGGGACGTCAAATCGGGAACCTTCAAGCGCACATTGAAACACGGTTGTCCACACACAGTGTGGAAACCAAAAGCCCAGGTCAAGTAGTCGAAAGTATGTTCTTCGGCCCCTCTTTCCACATGTCTGTCCACAGTTCTCCACACGGGTTCTCGGCGTGTTCGGCGAGTCCTCCACAGAGTTGTCCACAGGGGCACTTGTTGGGGATAACTTGCACCCCGTACGGTGAGCGCGCGACCGGGGGATGTCGGTTGCTCGGGGTAGGACTGGCGTGCGGGGGCGGCCCGTACGGACAACAAGAGGAGCATGTGTGTCGATCGCGCATCTGGACCCGGCACCGCAGACGTACTCGGAGCGCGGTGGCATGGAGCGCACTCCGCCGCACGACCTGCTGGCGGAGCAGTCGACCATCGGCGGCATGCTCCTGTCGAAGGACGCCGTTGCCGACGTCATCGAGACCGCCCGTGGCGTGGACTTCTACATCCCCAAGCACGAGGTCATCTTCGACGCGATGCTGTCGCTGTACTCCCACGGTGAGCCGACGGACGTCATCGCCGTCACCGACGAGCTGACCAAGACCGGGCTGCTGTCCCGTGCCGGCGGCGCCGAGTACCTGCACAGCATGACGAGCCTGGTGCCGACCGCGGCCAACGCCGGGTACTACGCCGCCATCGTCGCCGAGAAGGCGGTCCTGCGTCGCCTGGTCGACGCCGGCACTCGCATCGTGCAGATGGGCTACGCGTCGGAGGGTGAGGTCACCGACCTCGTCAACAGCGCCCAGGCCGAGGTCTACAACGTCGCCGGCGGCGTGCAGACCGAGGACTACGTCCCCCTGACCGAGGCCATCTCCGCCGCCATCGACGAGATCGAGGCCGCCAAGGGCCGCGACGGCCAGATGACCGGCGTGCCGACCGGGTTCGCCCAGCTCGACGGCCTGACGAACGGCTTCCACCCCGGACAGCTGATCATCGTCGCCGCCCGACCCGCACTCGGCAAGTCGACGCTCGCGCTCGACCTGTGCCGCGCCGCCGCCCTGAAGCACAACCAGACGGCTGCCTTCTTCTCGCTCGAGATGGGACGCGCCGAGATCGCGATGCGTCTGCTCTCCGCCGAGACCAGCGTGCCGCTGCAGAACATGCGCAAGGGCACCGTGGACTCCCGCGACTGGACCACCATCGCGCAGACCCGCGGCCGCATCAACGACGCCCCCTTCTTCATCGACGACTCCCCCAACATGACGCTCGTCGAGATCCGCGCGAAGTGCCGTCGTCTCAAGCAGCAGCACAACCTGAAGCTCGTCGTCATCGACTACCTGCAGCTGATGACCTCGGGCAAGAAGGTCGAGAGCCGTCAGCAGGAGGTCTCCGAGTTCTCGCGTGCGCTCAAGCTCATGGCGAAGGAGCTCCAGGTCCCCGTCATCGCCCTGTCCCAGCTGAACCGTGGACCCGAGCAGCGCGCCGACAAGAAGCCGATGATCTCCGACCTGCGTGAGTCCGGCTCCATCGAGCAGGACGCCGACATGGTCATCCTGTTGCACCGTGAGTCGGCGTACGAGAAGGACAACCCGCGTCAGGGTGAGGCGGACCTGATCGTGGCGAAGCACCGCAACGGGCCGACCGACACCATCACCGTGGCGTTCCACGGAATGTTCTCTCGGTTCGTGGACATGCCGCAGTAGTAGTTGTCTGTCGTCCGCAAGCTAACTTGTCCGCTTGCCAGTGAACCTGTCGGGAATACGGACATGGACACGTTGTCTGGCAGCACGGACGGGTCGCCTTGACCGGAAGTCGGCTAACCCTTCGTCCGTCACGAGGCGTCCGTTTGGCGTGCGTGAACTGAGATAGCTCGCGGACCACCTATGTGAGACGTGGTTCGCTCCGGAGCAGGGCTGTAGGAGTCCGGGGCCGCCCGCAAGCACCCGGGATTCCACTGGAGGACCGGCTAACGCACGCCGCACGCGCACTTCACCAGCGCCGGCGCGCTGTATCTCGGGTTCAGCGTGGGTGTCACTGGAGCAGATGCACGCCGACCCGTTGCTCACTCCGAGGGCGTCGGGTGCTCGGCCGCCCACATGGCGTCGAGCGCGGCGTGCATCTGCTCGATCCCGACGTCGTGTCGCTCTGCGTCCTCGACGCTGCGGCGCAGCGCCGCGAGGACCGCGCCGGGCAGCGCGCCGCTCCGCTCGGCGACCCGCGTGCCCGAGCCGAGGCGCGTCACCACGAACCCCTCGGCGTCGAGCCGCTGGAACGCCTTCGCGACGGTGCCCGGGGCGACCGACATGTCGCGGGCGAGCTGCCGGACCGACGGCAGCCGAGCGCCCGGCGCGAGCAGGCCGACGGCAATCTGTCCCCGGATTAGCGCGGCGACGGCATCGGCCCCGGTGGGTACACCGGGACCGGTCACGCGCGGAGCGGTCGGTGGTCCGACCCGACACCCGCCGCGGAGCCGGACCGACGACCGCCCAGGAGCTGCGCGACGACGAATGCGAGGCCGAGGCCGACGACGAAGTGCGACGAGAAGTCGAGGACGGGCCCCAGAGCGGCGAAAGACGTCCCGAACTCAATCGTCCCGGCTTCGGTGCGAGGGATGGAGGTGCGCAGTGACGACGCGTGCGCGACGAGCTGCCAGGCCGACCCGAGCGTGAGAAGCAGTGCGGCAGTAGCGCTCCGGAGCACCGCCGAGGACCGGTCACGCCGACGGAGGTCATCACCGGCTCGATCTATGTCGGCCCGCGGGGCGCGCGCGATCCGGTGCAGTCCGACCAGCGTGACGACGACGAGCACCGCAGTTGCCACGACGACAGGCAAACCGTAGTACCAGCCGAAGAACTCCGTGCTCGCCGTCGCGTCCCCGACCGGCATCGTGATGAACGCGTACCGGCCCTCGTCGTCCTGGGACGACAGCAGCCCGGCGCCGAGCACGGTCAGTGCGAGGACGACCGTGGTGATGGCGGTCGTTAACGACTCGACGCCTCTGGTGAATGTCAGCGGGCCCCGCCGGCGCAGGTCGAGCACGGGCCGGTCCGCAGCCACGGGGGCGGTCACACCGCGCCCAGCGATTAGGACCGCGACTGTGCCCGCTGCGATCGGCAGCACCTCGGGCCACCACCGGAACTGCCCGACCATCGAGAACGACAGGACCAGGGGCAGCACCCACCCGACGACACCGAGCACAGCTGCCGCCGCCAGGCGGTCCCGAGTCGGACCACCACTACCGGCACGACGTCCGTCGACGTGCGCGAGCACGCCCCCGACCACCAGACCCACTGCGAGTGCCGCCGGCACCCCGCTCGAGATGACCATCAACACAAGCATGAGAACCCCCTCGCACTAGGTGTACCACGGTCATGACACACTTGGGAATAACGGAAACGCCTGCAACACGTCTGAGAGCGGACTGACTTTCGGACGGGCTGACCGCGTCTAGGGCAGACCCCTTGGCTCGGGGACGTCGGTACGGCGCGGGCTTGGTCAGCGGATCGTGCCGAGCGCAGACTCAATCCGACTGATCGTCCGGCGCATCGCGTACTCGTCCTGCGCCGGCTGGTCGTCGGCCACCCACAGGTGGATCGCTCCGGGCCCCAATGTTCTGGGTGCGAGGTGGACCACGATCCCCCATCTATACGCGACGCCGCGCGGCGTGGGCTCGCTGAACACATCAAAGCCGAGCACCTCCGAACGGAGGGCGATCGGTGTCCCTTGCCCGTCGTTGCGCGTCGACCAGCTCGTGATCCCCGTCGGGTCAAAACCGAGGTCGCACGGGAACCAGGCGCGCAGCGTCGGGCTCCAGGCCGAGAGGTTGGCGGCCGTCGCTTCCGTCGCATGCGCGGTGACGAACGCGGCGCCGGGATGGGTCTCGGCCTTCTGTCGAAGGCGCGCCCGCCGGCGGTGGTTGACCTCGGTGGTGACGCAGGCAACGCCGAACCCGAATGTGATGAGGATGCCGAGACGGAGCTCGGTGGACAGGGCCCGTCCCCCGTCGGTGCCGATCAGGACCGCGAGGGCGATCGTCGCCACTCCGAAGACGACGGCGATGGCGGCGAGGAGGATCGTCGACGGGCGCACGGCTCGACAATGCCAGAACTCGACGCGCCGTGGAATGCTCGCACCGTCACAGTAAGCACTGCGTCAGCGGACTGCGAACCGGCCGATTGACGATCGGCTGCCGGATGGGGAGCGGGTGCTCCTGATGTCGACGGCTCCTGCACCCACACGATCAGGGCTTGTAGTCCTCAAACTCCCAGTACCCCAGCTTGCTGAGCTTCTCTCCAACCTCGTGCCAGTTCTGCCCCGCCGGCTCCGTGAAGAGCCGGTTTATGAATGCTCGGATCTGGTGAGGGTCCCACGTGGCGACGACCACCATGTGACGCTCGTGAAGCGGGCCCCACTTGTACAGCTCCTTCGCCATTGACACGGGGCTGCGGACACGCAGTTGGAAGGACTCTTCCCCCGACTCGCCGGTAGGGCCGGCCAGGACAGTGATCCAGACGTCGACGTCGTCTGGATCCTCAAGCACAACGTCGTCGAGGGCTTCGCCGTCGTTCGTTGAGATATCCCGCACCTGAGCCTTCACGGTGTCATCTTCGCGCACGGAACAACAGCCGACACGCCTTCCAATAGCCGGTCGTGTCACGGGCGTAGAAGCTCCTCTCGCTGGTGCGATCGCGGACCACCATCGTTCGTCTCGTTCGCGGATCGGCTATCGATAGACCCTCATGTGACTACTGGTCCGAACCAGAGCAGCACCGGACCCAGGGCGAGCAGGATCGCGCTGAGGGCCGCGACTGTCTCGCTGTGTATGGCGCCGGCCCGCTTCCGGGACCGTGTCGCTAGCGCCAAGGCGGTCCATGCGCCGCCCCAAGGTCCCACAGCCAGTAAGAAGACGATGGGGTAGAGAAAGAGACTGCCCTCGCCGCCGGTCAGGAGCACGGGAACCCACATGATTGCCCAGAGGATCGCGAAGCTTGTCGCGGAGCAGATCAGCAGTACCAACGCTGCGATGTACCGCCTGGTGTTAGACGGCTCGGGCTGAACAGGCGACCACGCAGCGTGATGCTATCTAGACCATCTTCCGCGTCATCCCCGGAGACACCTTCTCCACCCGCATCGCCTACGACACCTGATTCACCCGGAGCACGCATGCGCTATAAAGCTGACATCGACAACGGCGCCCTCATCATCGAGGGCGGCCACCTCCTCGCCGCGAGCCCTGACGAGCTCACTCGGATCGGGTTCCTCGACGCGGAACAGACCGTCCCCGCCGTGGCACCAGGAGTCGACCTGCATCTGCCGGTCACCCTCGCCATGGTCGCCGGATACGGCCTCGTCACGATCGACGCGTACGCGCACGCAACTGAACCACCGCTCCCTGACGAGGCCTGGACCGATGTCGTCGACGTCACATTCGACGTCGACGACATCGACTCCGGGCTCACCGTTGTCAGCCTCTTCAATGGCCCCGACTTCGACACGCCCCCCTCACCCCAACCCTGGGCCTCTACCGCCTCCGCATCAGTGGTCGCGGCCGCGAGCGCGTTTGGACCGACACCGTGCACGAGCAGTACCGCTTCGACGCATGGCCCATCACCACCGCTGCGGCACCCACGATCCATCGCACACACAGCGAGCCAGGCTGACTCTCGCATCGAGGATTTCGATCGCGATAGCCGGCATCGACATGGACGGTTAGTCGAACTCAACGCACGGTGCCCCGGCCTGCTGCCAGCTGTGACGGCGGAGCCGCATCGCTAAAGCACCGGTCTCGAGCGTGTTGGCGCACGGTGTCTCGGTAGACGATCGGCTATCGGACGCCCGCAGCAACGGTCTTGCTGTACCAACGGTCGGAGTACGGCGCGTCATTGAAGGGCGCGACGCGCTCGTAGCCGTTCCGCTCGTACATCGCGCACGCCTCCGCGAGGGCCGCGCGGGTGTCGAGCCGGACCGCGCCCATTGATCGCTGTCGGCAAACCTGCTCGGCCGCGCGCAGCAGCTGTGAGCCGATTCCCCGGCCTCGATACGACGGCACCGTGAAGACCTTGGTGAGTTCGGCCACGCCGGCGAGGAAGCGAATGCCGGCGCAGCCGACGGGTCGCCCGCTTTCGACGGCGACTAGCAGCGCGCCGGTGGGACCTTGCAGATCGCCGTAGGGCTCGTCTTCGAGTGCCTGGCTCAGCTCGTCGTCTGTCGCCGGCCGCTGGTACCATCGTGCCGCGACGTCGGCCATGTACTCCCGAACGATGTCAGCCGCTAGGGCGGTGGTCGGAGCGACGGTCTCGATCGTGATCACGACACGACGCTATCCACCCCGAACGGCGTCCGGAAGCCGATC
>NZ_JALNUI010000041.1 GCF_026544205.1 Curtobacterium sp. GC_Cur_3 | reverse complement strand
CTTGTCGCGTCCAGACTCGCGATGTATCGTGACTTCCACAACGCGATACATCGCGAGTTCGAGGAGGCAACATGGCACAGGAGAAGTGGCTCGTCGAGGAGCCCAAGGTCATCGACACCGGCATCGTCCGGTCCGTGCGCGTCGGACTCGTGGGCGGGCAGGTCGACGTCGTCGCGCACGACGAGCCGACCGCACGCGTCGAGGTGCACAGCGTGTCGGGCAAGCCGCTCAAGATCGAGCTCGACGGCGACACGCTCACCGTCGACCACCCGCAGATCCGCTGGGACGACCCGATCGGGTTCCTGCGGTCCTTCCGCGGCTCCGCCCGCGCGGACGTCAGCATCCTGGTGCCCCGCGACGCCGGCGTCACCCTCGGGGTGGTCTCCGCGGGCGCGCTGCTCTCGGGCACGAACCGCGGCGCGACGCTGAACACCGTCTCCGGTGACCTGGTCGTCGACGGCGTCGCGGGTGACGTCACCGTCAACGCGGTGAACGGCACCACCACCATCCACGACCTCGACGGCGCGCTCACGGTGCACACGGTGTCCGGTGACGTCGTCGCGACGGGCGAGATCCCACGCTTCTCGGCGGACGGCGTCTCCGCCTCCGTCGTGCTCGACCTGCGCGGCACCCCCGACGCCGCCAAGGTGAACACGGTGTCCGGCTCCGTGAGCGTCCGGCTCGAGGACGGCGTCCCCTTCCGCTGCACCGTCAGCACGGCGACCGGCAAGCTGCAGTTCGACGACGCGGAGATCAACGGCGTGCGCGGCTCGTACGTCAAGCAGGGCGGCGAGCTCTCCGGGCAGTGGCTCGACCTCAAGGTGAACTCGGTCTCCGGCGACATCGCGGTGGTGCACGCGCCGCCGGCTGCCCCGGCGACGACCACGACGACGCCCCCGACGACGGCGTACACCGCCCCGGAGACGCCGAGCACCGACCCGACGACCGGCACGCACGGCACGACCGACGAGACCGAGGCACCCGCATGAGCCCCGTCTTCGCCCACGGCCAGCTGCGCCTGTACCTCCTCGTCCTGCTCGCCGACCACCCGATGCACGGGTACGAGGTCATCCAGGCCCTCGGCGAGCGCTTCGGCGGCACGTACGTCCCGAGCGCCGGCACCGTCTACCCGCGCCTGGCCAAGCTCGAGGACGAGGGCCTGGTCTCGAAGACCGTCGACGGCCGCAAGACCGTCTACGCGATCACCGAGGCCGGCCGCGCCGAGCTGACCGCCCGCGCCGACGAGATCGCCGACGTCGAGTCCGGCGTGAACGACTCCGTCCGGTCGCTGGCCGACGGCGTCCGCGCCTCGGTCGGTGACGCGATGCGCTCACTCCGCGCCGACCTCGCCGCGTCCGCACAGGGGGCCAGCACCGAGGAACCGACCTCCGTCCCCTCGGAGAGCGCCCGGGTCCTCCGCGAGCTCGAGATGGCCCTGTCGTCGTTCCGGCAGCAGGTCCGCGCCGACCTGCGTCGTCGGGCCACCCGCGGCACGCTCGGCGCCGACACCGTGACGCGTCTGCGTGACGGCCTGGAGGCCCTGCGCCGGTCGCTCTGACCGCTCGCGCCGGCGGGACGGGGGCGACCACGGCCTCCCGTCCGCCGGCGCGGCCGGGCCCGCCGCACCAGCGCGTGGACCGGACCGTCGCTTCCCTGTCCGTCCGCACAGTGTTGACTCGCGCGCGGATGTGAGTAGGTTTGCCGCTCGTGACGAACGAGATCCGGTCGCTGAAGTCGCGACTGATCGGGGATCCGCTCCCCTCCGAGAAGCTCGAGGGACAGCTCCTCCCGAAGCACCTCGCGCTCCCCATCTTCGCGAGCGACCCCCTCTCCTCCGTGGCGTACGCCCCGCAGGAGCTGCTGATGATCCTGCTGCTCGGTGGGATGGCGTTCCTCACCTTCGCGCCGTGGGTCGCCGCGCTCGTCGTGCTGCTGCTCGTCGTCGTGGTCGCGTCCTACCGCCAGCTCATCAAGGCGTACCCGTCCGGCGGCGGCGACTACGAGGTCGCGCACCGGAACCTCGGCGAGAAGGCCGGGCTCGTCGTGGCCAGCGCCCTGCTCGTCGACTACGTCATGACCGTGGCGGTGTCGGTGGCCTCGGGCGTGGACAACATCATCTCCGCGCTGCCGATGCTCAACCCCTTCCGCGTCGAGCTCGCCCTGGTCTTCGTCGTGCTGCTCGCGGCGGCGAACCTCCGCGGTGTGCGGGAGTCGAGCAAGGCGTTCGCCGTCCCGACGTACCTGTTCGTGGCCAGTGTCTTCGTGATGGTCGTCACCGGACTGGTCCGGGTCGCCGCGGGGCACCCTCCCGTCGCCGAGTCGGCCGGGTACACCGTGCAGAACGTCGAGCACACCACGCAGGCAGCGTTCATCCTGCTGCTCCTCCGCGCGTTCGCGTCCGGCTGCTCGGCACTGACCGGCGTCGAGGCGATCGCGAACGGCGTGCAGGCATTCCGCCGGCCGAAGGTCCGCAACGCGCAGGCGACGCTGGTGGCCATGGGCGGCATCGCGATCGTCCTGTTCGTCGGGCTCATCACGCTCGCCCTCGTGTCCCGCGTGCACTACGCCGAACGGGCCTGCGACCTCGTGGGCTTCGCGAACTGCGCGACCACGCCGCAGCGCTCCCTGATCGCCCAGATCGCGGCGGCTACGTTCGGCGACAACTCCGTGCTGTTCTTCGTGATCCAGGCGACGACGGCCGCGGTGCTGCTCCTGGCGGCGAACACCGCGTTCAACGGGTTCCCGCTGCTCGGCTCGATCCTGGCGCGGGACTCCTACGCCCCGAAGGCCCTGTCGACCCGCGGTGACCGGCTCATCTACTCGAACGGCGTCATCGTGCTGGCGCTCGTCGCGGCCGCGCTGCTCGTGGTCTACCGGGCGAACGTCACGAGCCTCATCCAGCTCTACATCATCGGCGTCTTCGTGTCGTTCACGCTCGGTCAGACGGGCATGGTCGTGCACTGGACCCGGCTGCTCCGGGCCGACCGGGACGGCACCGCGTCGGAGCCCGTGCACCGCGGCCAGGTCGTGCGCTCGCGGACGATCAACGCGATCGGGGCGACGTTCACCCTGGTCGTCCTGGTCATCGTCACGATCACCAAGTTCACGCACGGCGCCTGGCTGGTGTTCCTCATCATGCCGGTGCTGTACGTGCTGATGCTCGGCGTGAACCGCTACTACCGCGACGTCAAGCACGAGGTCGAGGCCGACGTCGAGACCCGGTTCGGCGCGACCGGCGACCACGCGATCGTCCTGGTGAACCGGCTGCAGAAGCCGGTGCTCAAGGCGCTCGACTACGCCATCGCCGCCGAGCACGCCGGGCTCGAGGCCGTCCACGTGGCCATCGACGACGCCGACGCCGCACACCTCCGGCAGCAGTGGGCCGAGCACGGCATCGACGTCCCGCTGACGATCGTCCCGAGCCCGTACCGCGACATCTCGATGCCGCTCATCTCCTACATCAAGGCGCACCGGGCCGCCCACGGGTCCGAGGTCGTCACGGTCTACACGCCGGTCTTCATCGTCGGGCACTGGTGGGAGGGTCTGCTCCACAACCACCGCGGCCGTCGGATCCGGCGGAAGCTGCTGCTCGTGCACGGGGTGACGGTCGCCCTCGTGCCGTGGCTCCTCGACTCCTCGGAGCTGCTCTACGGCCGACGCTCCCGCCCGTTCCCCGGGCAGGACCGCCGCGGCGAGCCCGTCCGGCCCCCGCTCCGCCGGTCGCCGAACGGCGTCGTCAGCAGTGACGAGGAGGACCGCATCCTCCGATCGGCCCAGCGGAACAGCCTGCAGTCCCGCCGCGCGACCCGACCGGCCGGCCCCGCCGAGGGCGTGGACCCGGCCCTCTGCACGGGCGAGATCCGTGCCCTGGTGGCGGCGTCCGCGGCGCGCAGGCCGACGTCCTCGGAGTGAGCCGAGCCTCCCGGAATACGATGTGACCCCATGACCAACGCTCCCGAACTGCGCACCTGGGCGACGTTCGACGGCCACGGCGGCAAGGTGTCGAAGCGCGTCGAGGTCCTCGACCACCTCGACGACCGGTACGAGGGCCTCGTCGCCGTCCGCGGCGAGCACCCGCTCGGCGCGCTCGACGAACGCGCCGTCGACGACGACGCCGAACTGGCCCGCGGCGTCGCGAGCATCGGCTGGGTCGACCCGGCCACCCTCCGCGACTGGTACCGGCCCGACCGGGTCGTCGTGCCCCTCGTCGAGGCCCGCCGCTCCGGCCTGGAGCCCGGCGTCTACGCGGACACCCGCGGACGCGGTCGCGTCCGGATCGACGGCCAGGAGGCCCACCTCGGCCCCGACGGCCGGCCCGCCTTCCGTGCACTGGCCGCGTCCGGCGCCGTGGACGCGCCGCTCCCGAAGGACCAGGTGGTCCGGCTCGTGACGGTGGTGGCCGATGCCACGACGCCGACCGGAGCCGCCGGCGTCGAGATCGTGACGACGCCGATCAGCCCGCTGCTGGCCCCCGGCACCTACCCGGTGTTCGCGGACGACGTGCCCGGCCTGCCGCCGCGCACATCCTCCGGTCGGGTGGAAGTCCGTGCCGCGGTCCTGCTCGACGGCTCCCTGCACCCGGTCGAACGCCTCGACGAACCGGGCAACACGCTCTGGGTCACGCGGGACGGGCGCTCGGTGCCGCTCGCGGCGAACGAGGTCGGGCCGGACCTGGTGCGGTACACGAGCGAGCCGGTGGACGAGTCCGGCGCTGCGTAGCGTCTTCCGGCCCGCGGGTCGGCTGGTGTCAGTGGGTGCGGCGTAGCGTCCGTGCCATGACCGACGCATCCTCCTCCCCGTCCTCCTCCGAGCCCGCGACCGACGGCGAGACCCTCGGCGGGGCACGTCCCGACCCCTCCACCACCGCGAGCAAGGACCCGGAGCAGTGGGTCACCGGCGACGAGCCCATGACGGGTCCGCAGCGCAGCTACCTCGACACCCTGGCTCGTGAGGCCGGCGAGGAGCTCTCCGCCGACCTGACCAAGGCCGAGGCGTCCGAGCACATCGACCGCCTGCAGCACCAGACCGGCCGCGGCACGCCCGACGGCGAGGCCTCGAGCTCCGGCACGATCGGCGCCACGTCCTGACCCGACGTTGAGCCGTCGCCTGGTGCGACGTCGGCCACCCCGTGCGAGCTGCTGTGCTCGCACGGGGTGGCCGTTCCCGTTCCGGCCGAGGGACCTCGCACGGTGCGCGGTCGGCGTTGCCCGCGTCCCGCTGTGCGGTCCTGGGCATGCCCTGGACATGTCGGGCGAGAACCCCCGACACGTCGCATGAATGACACGTCACCTCGTACGGTCGTGGCCATGCGAACGACATCGACATCCATCGGCCTGATCGTCCTGCGCGTCGTCCTCGGGGTGGTCTTCGTCGCCCACGGAGCCCAGAAGGTGGGGCAGGGCCTCCCCGCCGTCGCCTCGGGCTTCTCGGGCATGGGCGTCCCGTTCGCCGAGGTCGCCGCGCCGCTCGTCGCCGGACTGGAGCTCGTCGGCGGCGCACTCCTGGTGCTCGGGGTCGCGACACGGGTCGTCGCAGCGCTGCTCGCGGTCGACATGGTGGCAGCCGGGGTGCTCGCCCACGGTGACGCCGGGTTCTTCGCGCAGCAGGGCGGCTTCGAGTTCGTGCTCGTGCTGGCGGCCGGTGCGCTCGCGGTCGCACTGACCGGGCCCGGGCGGTTCTCCCTCGACGCGGTCGTGCTGCGTGCGCGCCGTCGTCGCCGGGACGTCGAGGAGCCCCTGGCCGCGTAGGACCGCGCGGGCGGGCGGGCGGCGGGCGGCGGCTCGGTGCGAGGTTGTGCACCTCGTGCGGGGCTGTCGGCGCGCACCGGGTGTGCGACCTCGCACGTGCCGGAGGAACTCGCACGGTGCGAGATCAGGACGCGTCGAGCGCTGCCATCACCTGGCGGGCGATCCGGCGACCGGCCCGGTTCGCCCCGATGGTCGACGCCTGCGGGCCGTACCCGGCGAGGAAGAGCCGGGGTTCGTCCTCGGAGCGCCCGTCGGCCACGACCACGCCGCCCTTCGCCGTCCGCAGGTGCAGAGGCGCCAGGTGCCGGAGGTCGGCCCGGAAGCCCGTGGCCCAGATGACCGCGTCGGCGTGCACGTGCTCGCCATCGGCCGTGACCACGCCGTCCTCGTCGAACCGCTGGAACATCGGCTCGTCGCGCAGAACGCCGCGGTCCAGACCCGCTCGGATGCGTCGCGACACCGGGACCCCGGTGCCGCTGACGATGCTCGGCAGGACCTCGCCGGCACGCGCTGCCCGGTCCTGTTCCTCGACCGCTGCCACCGCGGACTCGACGTCGAGCGCGGTCCCGCCGGACCAGACCACCGGGCGACGGGTGAACCACCGCGTGGACCGGGCGACCCCGTCGAGCTCGAGCAGGAACCCGATCGCGCTGGTGCCGCCCCCGACGACCACGACGTCCTGCGCGGCGAACTCGGCCGCCGACCGGTACTCGGTGGTGTCGACCTGGCGCCCGCCGAACACGTCGCGCCCGGGGTACCAGGGGACGAACGGGGTGCCCCAGGTCCCCGACGCGTTCACCACGACGTCCGCCAGGATCCGCCCGACCCGTCCGTCCGCACCCCGGGTCGACACGCACAGTCCGGATCCCGCACGCTCGACGCTCGTCACCTGGACCGGACGTCGCACCCGCAGGTCGTGGTGCTGCTCGAAGCGGCGGTAGTACTCGCCGACGACGTCTCGAGCGGGGCGGGCGCGGTCGGCGTCGTCGAACCGCAGGCCCATCTCGTGCATCCCGGGCAGGTCGTGCACGCGGTGGGCGGCGCCGAGCCGGAGGGCCTCCCAGCGGAACTGCCACGCGCCGCCGGTGCTCGGTGCCCGGTCGAGGACGACCAGGTCCGTCCCGGCCACCAGCCCGACCCGCTGCAGGTGCCAGGCGACCGACAGACCGGCCTGTCCAGCACCGATCACCACCACCCGGGCGTGCTGGTCGTCGAGGGTCGGTGCCTGGTCTGTCATCACTTCCGATTCTGCTGGATGCGCAACGCCCGTGGGGCAGGTCCAGATAGGGCTACATGGTAGAGTGATCGGCAGATTTCCAACCACGAACCGTTCGGATTCACCGGGTGACACTCCTCTCCCGTCAGACCGGACACGAGCCGACACACGAGGGGGTCACGCATGGGGCGCGGCCGTCAGAAGGCAAAGCACACCAAGGTCGCTCGGGAGCTGAAGTACTTCAGCCCTGAGACCAACTACGGTGCACTCGAACGCGAGCTGTCCACTGGGCAGAACGACGGCGAGGACTACGAGGACCGCTGGGCGGACCAGTACGGGCCAGAGCCGTTGGACGACGGCGACGAGCTCGAGACCCAGCAGGAACACGACAAGTCCGCCTGAGTCAGGTTCGACGACGACGCCGCGCGCCCACTGGGCAGCGCGGCGTTTCCGCATGTGCGGGCACCGTCGCCGTGGGACGGACGGGCGGAATCCCGACTCGGAACGACATCGTCGCTGTCGTACGACCTCGACGATGTCGTTCCGAGTCGGTAACGCCCACGGAAGCGCAGCGCCCGCAGCGCGAGCCTCAGCCCGCGTACGCCCCAGTCAGCCGCACAGCCCCGCCGTCGACGCCCTTGGCGCCCTGCTCGAAGCCATCGAGCGCCCGCGGGGACATCGACACGGCGCCGACCGACCACGACGCCATCCCGGCAGCGCCGAGGGACGCGATGACCTCGTCCGCCTGGGACGCCGCGACGACGGCGAACATCCCGACGCCGAGGTTCCAGGTGCCCTCGGTGTCCTCGATCGGGGTGCCGGCCATGTCGGCGAGCACCCGGAAGACGGGCAGGGGCTCCCACGTGGCGCGGTCGACCTCGACCCAGGAGCCGACGGGCAGCACGCGCGCCAGGTTCGCCGCGATGCCGCCACCGGTCACGTGCGAGAGCGAGTGCACGGCGCCGGGGAAGGCGTCGAGCAGCGACAGGAGCGGCGTCGTGTAGAGGCGCGTCGGCTCGAGCAGCGCTTCCCCCACCAGGCCGCCGAACTCGGGCAGCGAGTCCGTGTAGCCGACCCCGCGCTGCCCCAGGATGTGGCGCACCAGCGAGAAGCCGTTCGAGTGCAGGCCAGAGGAAGCGATCGCCACGACGACGTCGCCGTCCTCGACCAGGTGCGCGCCGAGCTGCGACGAGGCCTCGACCGCACCCACCGCCGCGCCGGCGACGTCGTAGTCGTCCGGCCCGAGGAGCCCGGGGTGCTCGGCCGTCTCGCCACCGACCAGCGCGGTGCCGGTGTCGGCGCAGCCGCGGGCGATCCCGGCGACGATGTCCGCGATCCGTGCGGGCACGACCCGGCCGCAGGCGATGTAGTCCGTCATGAACATCGGCTTCGCGCCGACCACGACGATGTCGTCGACGACCATCCCGACCAGGTCCTGGCCGATGGTGTCGTGCTTGTCGATCGCCTGGGCGATCGCGACCTTCGTGCCGACGCCGTCCGTGGACGTGGCGAGCAGCGGCCGTGAGAAGTCCTTCAGGAACGACACGTCGTAGAGCCCGGCGAAACCACCGACCCCGCCGAGCACGGACGCGTTGTGCGTCGCTGAGACGGCGGACTTCATGAGCTCGACGGCCAGGTCACCGGCAGCGGTGTCGACGCCGGCCTCGGCGTAGGGGTTGGGCATACGTCGTCCTCCGCGGGGCATGGCAGACTTGTTCGGTACCACCCGATCCTACGGTCTGGAGCACTCCGCGCATGTGCGGCATCGTCGGCCTCGTCAATCAGGGGCCAGCAAACCAATCCATCTACGACGCACTGCTCCTCCTGCAACACCGGGGACAGGACTCGACGGGCATCGCCACGGTCGAGGGACACATCCACCACATGCACAAGACCCGCGGGCACGTGCGCGAGGCCTTCCGCACCCGTGACATGCGGGCCCTGCTCGGCACGATGGGCCTCGGCCACGTGCGGTACGCCACCAAGGGCACCGCGAGCAACGAGGAAGAAGCCCAGCCGTTCTACGTCAACGCGCCGTACGGCATCGTCCTCGTGCACAACGGCAACCTGACGAACACGCGGGAACTGACGCGCGAGCTGTTCGACATCGACCGTCGACACCTCAACACCAGCTCGGACACCGAGCTGCTCGTCAACGTCCTGGCGCACGAGCTGCAGGGCCAGGTGCGCGGCCGCGAGCTCGACGCCGGGCAGGTGTTCGACGCCGTCGAGCGCGTGCACGAGCGCGTCGAGGGCTCCTACGCCGCCATCGCCACGATCGCGGGCCACGGGCTGCTGGCCTTCCGCGACCCGTTCGGCATCCGCCCGCTCATCCTCGGGCACCGCTTCAGCGACGCCGGCGGCTCCGAGTGGGTCGTCGCCTCCGAGTCCCTCGTGCTCGAGTCGGGCGGGTACGACATCGTCCGCGACGTCGCCCCGGGCGAGGCCGTCTTCATCGAGATGGACGGCACGATGCACGCGCGCCAGTGCGCCAAGAACCCGCGCCTGGTGCCCTGCTCGTTCGAGTACGTCTACCTGGCGCGTCCGGACTCCGTCATGAACGGCATCTCCGTGTACGACGCCCGCCTGCGGCTCGGCAACCGCCTGGCCGACACGATCGAGCAGTACGCCCCCACCGGCGACATCGACGTCGTGATGCCGATCCCGGACTCCTCACGCCCCGCAGCGATGCAGGTCGCGCAGAAGCTCGGCATCGAGTACCGCGAGGGCTTCTACAAGAACCGCTACGTCGGCCGGACGTTCATCATGCCCGGGCAGGCGGAGCGCAAGCGCTCGGTGCGCCAGAAGCTCAACGCGATGTCGTCCGAGTTCAAGGGCAAGAACATCCTCATCGTCGACGACTCGATCGTGCGCGGTACGACGAGCAAGGAGATCGTGGAGATGGCCAGGGCCGCCGGCGCGAACGAGGTCACCTTCACCTCGGCTGCTCCCCCGGTCCGGTTCCCGCACGTCTACGGCATCAACATGCCGACGCGGCAGGAGCTCATCGCGCACGACCGGAAGATCCCGGAGATCAACCGCGTGCTCGGCAGCGACCACCTGATCTACCAGGAGATCGGCGACATGCGGGACGCCATCATCGAGGGCTCCGACGTCACCGACCTCGAGATGAGCTGCTTCACCGGTGAGTACGTCACCGGCACGGTGAGCCCCGAGTACCTGTCCTGGGTCGAGGCCAACCAGCTCAGCTGAGCGCGGTCCTGGTCGCGACCAGGACGACGGACAGGAGGCCCCCCACCAGCTGGTGGGGGGCCTCCTGTCTGTGCATGGCCGGCCACGACGTGACCGGGAGCAGTCAGCGCGGCTGGTCGCCGCGGTCGTCGATCTCGCCCTCGACCGTCTCGGGGGGCAGGTCGACGGCGATGCGCTCCGCCGTGAGGCGGGCTGCGCGGCGGGCGAGCACGCGGTCCAGGACCACGGCGACGACGGCGCCGACCGCCATGCCGATGGTGACGCCCCAGAGGCCGAAGTAGCCGACCAGGCCGCTGAAGCCGACGGTCTCGGTCTTGTCGCCGCGGTCGATGTTCATCGTCGCCGCGATCACGATGATCGTGACGAGGAAGCCGAGCAGGGCACCGCCGACGATGAAGACACCGAACTTGGGCGCGCGCCGGATGGTGACCTCGTCGGAGGTCGAAGCGGTGTCGGGTGCGGGCGCGGCAGCGTCGTCGGGGTGGTCGGTGGTGCTCACGACTCCATTGTCCCCCACCTTGGGACGTGCCGGGGCCTCACGACGGACGCGGATCCGGGGGATGATGGTTCCGTACCGCTTGGTATCCGAGGTGTGGGGGTGACGCAGGATGACCGGACCGATGCTGCCGGGGCACCGGCGCAGCGCCGTGCCCGCCCGGATCGCCTGGCCCGTCGTGCAGCGCCGTGAAGAGGACCGGGCCGTCGCCGTCGTCGCCGAGCACGGCACGAGCGTCGCCCTGGTGGGGGCTCCCGGGCTCGGCAAGAGCACCGCCGCGGCCCGCGTGACCGACCGCGTCGCCCGCCGGGACAGCGCCGACCGGACACTCGTCGTGCCGATCACCGCCGTGGCCGCCGGCGCCACGATGCCGTTCAGCGCCGTCTCCGATCAGCTCGGCGACCTGCCTGCGGAGCTGCTGGCCGACCAGGCCGGTGCGGAGCAGCGACTCCGTGAGGCCGCGGACGTCGTCGACCGCGACCTCCTGCTCCGGGTCGACGACGCCGACCACCTCGACGCGATCTCCGCCAGGTACGTCGCCTGGCTCGTCCGGAACCAGGGCGCCCGGCTCGTGCTGACGTGCCGCGACTTCACCGCCCTCGCCGAGCCGCTGCGCTCGCTGTGGCAGGACGACCTGCTCGAGCGCATCGACCTCGGGCCGCTCGACCTCAACGACACCGCGACGCTCATCGGCAACGCGCTCGGCGCACCGCTCGAGTCGGCGTCCGTGGAGCGCGTGCACCGGGCGACCGAGGGCAACCCGCTCTACCTGCGGGAGGTGGTGCGGGCGGCGCTGGCCTCCGGCGACCTCGACCACACCGCGTCCGGTTGGTACTGGCGCGGCCGGATCACCGCGTCGAACAGCCTCGCCGACATGTACCGGACGGAGCTCGGTGCCCTGCCGGAGGACCTCCGCGACGTCGTCGACATCGTGGCCCTCGCCGACCCGATCCCGCTGTCCCGGCTGCTCGGGCTCGTCGGCGGCGGGGACGTCGACCGGGTCGTCGCGCTCGGCCTCGTGCGGATCGACTCGCTCGCCGACGGCGCCCCGATCGTGCGGCCGTCGCACCCCCTGGTCGGCGAGGTCGTCCGGTCGCTCGTGCCCGTGGCACGACGGACGACGCTGTTCGCCCGTGCCAACGCCTTCCGCACCGACCACCCCGCCGGCGCCGTCCCGGCCGCGCGCCTCCGTGCCGCGCTCTGGGCGATCGAGTGCGGGGTGCTCCCGCCGGTGCCGCAGCTGCTCGACGCCGCGCAGGTGGCCGGTCGACTGCAGGAGCACGAGAGCGCCGTCGCGCTGAGCTCTGCCGCGCTCCGAGCCGACCTCAGCGCCGCCCAGCGGGTCGCCGCCCACTGCCTGCGCTCCCTCGCCCGCGGGTACAGCGCCGGGCGGGAAGCCGGCCGCGCCGACGCCGAGGCCGCGTGGGAGCTCGCCAGGACCCGCCACGACGAGGTGCCCGACGCCGCCGTCATCGAGGCCTGCGAGACCCTGGCCAACATCCGCCAGTTCCACGACGACGACGTCCAGGCCGCCGTCGCCCTCACCGACACGGCCGCCGCCTTCGTGGGGCCGGAGGGCGTCG
Organism: Curtobacterium sp. GC_Cur_3; assembly: GCF_026544205.1. GTDB lineage: Bacteria > Actinomycetota > Actinomycetes > Actinomycetales > Microbacteriaceae > Curtobacterium. The sequence continues at coordinate 10,704 of NZ_JALNUI010000041.1, read as the reverse complement.
AACGCCTGCGCCTGCTGCGCCTGGCACACCTCGGATGGGGCGGCGACTTCACCGAGGTCCGCGCCGAGGTCGAGCGCTCCGGCATCGTCGACGCCCCCACCGTGCCGATGTCGTTCCTCTGCGTCGCCCCGTGCGCCGTGATGGCCCTGGCCTCGGGCGGCCGGCTCGAGGACGCCATGACCCTGGGGCGGGCGTCCCTCGCGACCGCGACGGTCCACGTCGAGGAAGCCCCGTGGAGCGTCGGGGAGCTCCTGTCGGTCATGCACCAGGTCCAGGTCTGGCGGGGCGACTACGACGACCTCATCACCCAGATCTCGGTCAAGCGGTCCAGCCCGTTCCTGAAGTACGACTTCACCCTCGAGCTCATCGGCGTCGGCAACCTGGCGATCGGTCAGCGCCGGTGGGACGACGCCGTCACCGCGTTCTCGGCCGCGTGCGAGCGCTACGCCGTGGCCGACCACGGCGGGTTCGGCGCGTACCCCTGGGCACGGCTGGCCATGGCGCTCGCGTCCGCCGGCCGGGCTGAGGAAGCCGGCGTCGCCCTCGACCGGGCGCGGAGCGTCCCTGCGCGGGCCATGCGGATCACCGGCGAACAGATCCCGATCTCGATCGCCTGGGCGGAGACCGCGCTCGGCAACCCCGCGGGGGTGCAGCACGCGCAGCAGGTCATCGAGCGGGCCACCGCCGACGGCGCCTGGACGAGCGTGATGTTCGGCGAGGTCCTGCTCTACGCGAACGACCTCATGAACGGACGGGACCCGGCCGCGTCCGTCGGACGGCTCCGCGCCGCGGTGGACCACGTCGACGGACCGATGGCCGCCGCCGTGCGCGAGTACGCCGACGCGGTGCTGGCCGGGGACGGCACCAGGACCATCGCCGCGCAGGGGGCACTCGCGGCGCGGGGCATGTACGTCACCGCGAAGCGCTCGCGACCGCCGCTGACACGTCGGGAGTACGAGGTCGCGGAGCTCGCCGCCGAGGGGCTGTCGAACCGGTCCATCGCGGAGCAGCTCGGGTTGTCCGTCCGGACGATCGACGCGCACATGTCGCGGATCTTCGCGAAGTGGGACCTGCACGCGCGGTCGGAGCTCGCCGACCTGGTCTGAGGCGCGCTCCGCCCCACCGGCGGCTGGTGGTCCGCGGGCGGGGCGGGAAGCGCTCCATCCGTCCCCGAGCGCGACAGAATCCGCAATCGGGTTGCGGAATGCAGCACGCCACGCCGGATGGTTGACACGGAGCGACGGTTGTCGCGTACCGTGGGCGATGTCGCCGGGTTCGGACCCGTTCGGGTCGGGTCCGAATCCCGGCGACTTCTACGATACGACTGCGGTAGCACCTGCCACATCGGTAGGCACTACCTAATTCGATCCCCCCGGGTACCGGGAGTGCGGTCGTCAGTCGACGGGAGTGCGGTGGTCAGTCGACGGGAGTGCGATCGTCAGTCGACGGGGCCGAGGCCGTGCGTCCGCACGGGCAGGAACGGTGCCAGGTCCGCGCGGGATCCGGACGCGCTGATGCGCACGGCGGCCGACGGGTCGTTCCACCGGAGGGTGCCGGTCGCGAGCTCGATCCACGTCGCCGCGTCCGTCTCGATGACGTTCGGTGGAGTCCCCCGTGTGTGCCGCGGTCCGGGCACGGCCTGCACGGCGGCGAACGGCGGCACGCGGACCTCGACGCTGTTGCCCGGCACGTCCTCGGCGAGGCGCTGGAGCGTCCACCGCACGGCCATGGCGACGAGCGGTCGTTCCGTCGCACCCCCGACGACGGCGCGCAGTGCGGCTGCGCCCTCGGCGTCGTCGATCGTCCTGCCCGGCATGTCCACAGGCTAGCCGGTGCACCCCAGCGGAGCGCCGTGGCTCGGTAGGGTGATCGGGTGCGAATCCTCGTCCTCGGTTCCGGTGCCCGCGAGCACGCGATCATCACGGCGCTCCTGGCGGAGCAGGCCGGCCACGTCATCACGGCCGCGCCCGGCAACGCCGGCATCGCCGCCGATGTCGAGACCGTGTCGCTCGACCCCACGAACGGTCCGCTCGTCGCCGAGTACGCGCTCGAGAACGGTGTCGAACTCGTCGTCGTCGGTCCGGAAGCCCCGCTCATCGCCGGCGTCGCCGACCCCCTCCGGACCCGCGGCATCCCGGTGTTCGGTCCGAGCAAGGCCGCCGCGGCGCTCGAGGGCTCGAAGGCCTTCGCCAAGCGCATCATGGCCGAGGCCGCCGTCCCCACCGGCCGACCGCTCTCCGCCGGCACGCTCGACGAAGCGATCGCCGCCATCGACGAACTCGGTGCACCGTACGTCGTCAAGGCCGACGGGCTCGCCGCGGGCAAGGGCGTCCTCGTGACCGACGACCGCCAGGCCGCCGTGGACCACGCCACCTACTGGCTGCAGCACGGCCCCGTCGTGGTGGAGGAGTTCCTCGACGGCGAAGAGGTCTCGTTGTTCTTCCTCAGCGACGGCCACGACGTCCGCGCGCTCAGCCCCGCCCAGGACTACAAGCGCCTCGGCGACGGCGACTTCGGCCCGAACACCGGCGGGATGGGTGCCTACTCCCCCCTGCCCTGGCTCGCGGACCGCTGGGGCTCCGAGCAGGCCTTCGTCGACGAGGTCACCGACCTGGTCGCGCTGCCCACCGTGCGCCGCCTCGAGCACGAGGGCACCCCCTTCGTCGGGCTCCTCTACTGCGGGCTGATCGTGACCGAGCAGGGCGTGCGGGTCATCGAGTTCAACGCCCGCTTCGGCGACCCGGAGACCCAGGTCGTGCTCCCCCGCCTGGCCACTCCGCTCAGCGCACTCCTGCTCGCGGCGGCCGGCGGGCAGCTCGGCGGCACCCCCGATCTCGAGTTCCACGACGAGGTCGCGGTGACCGTCGTCCTGGCGAGCGAGGGCTACCCGGAGAACCCGAAGACCGGGCGCCCGATCACCGGTGTCGACGCCGCGAACGCGCGCGACGGCGTCTCGGTCCTGCACGCCGCCACCGGGGTGCTCGACGGCGAGCTCGTCGCGACGGGTGGCCGCGTGCTCAGCGTCGTCGCGACCGGGGTCGACTTCACGGAGGCCAGGGACCGCGCCTACGCCGGCCTGCACGACATCACCCTGCCGGGTGCCCAGTTCCGCACCGACATCGCCACGAAGGTCGCCCGATGAACGCCGCACCCGAGATCGACGGCTGGAAGCACGTCTCGTCCGGCAAGGTCCGCGAGCTCTACGTCCCGGCCAGCACCGCGAACGTCGCGGGCGCCACCGAACTGCTCCTCGTGGCGTCGGACCGCGTCAGCGCCTACGACTTCGCGCTCGAACCGCCGATCCCGGGCAAGGGCGAGCTCCTGACGCGCCTGTCCCGCTTCTGGTTCACCCAGCTCGGCGACGTCCCGAACCACCTGCTCCGCCCCTCGGCCACCACGACCCCCGTGCCGGACGAGGTCGCCACCCGGTCCATGCACGTGATGCCGCTGCGGATGTTCCCGGTCGAGTGCGTCGTGCGCGGCTACCTCTCCGGCAGCGGGTGGGCCGAGTACCAGGAGTCCGGCAGCGTCTGTGGCGTGCCGCTCCCCGCGGGGCTCTCCGACGGCGACCGACTCCCCGAGCCGATCTACACGCCGGCGTACAAGGCACCGCAGGGCGAGCACGACGAGAACATCTCGTTCGAGCGCACCGAGGAGCTCGTCGGCGCGGAGGTCGCTGCGACCCTCCGCGAGCTCTCGCTGCACGTGTACTCGGAAGCGGCGGCGATCGCCCTGCAGCGCGGGGTCATCATCGCGGACACGAAGTTCGAGTTCGGGCACGACACCCACGGCCAGATCCGCATCGGGGACGAGGTCCTGACGAGCGACTCCAGCCGCTACTGGGACGCTTCCTCGTACGACGCCGGCAACCGCACCGACTCCTTCGACAAGCAGATCGTGCGGAACTGGCTCAGCGCGCACTGGGACCGCCAGGGCACGCCGCCGGTGCTCCCCGACGAGATCGTCGAGCGGACCGCGGCCCGGTACCGCGAGCTCATCGAGCGCCTCGGCGCCTGACGGCTGGGGCGGAGCGCGCCTGCGCCCCGTGCGAGCTTGCACACCCCGTGCGCCGCACCAACCTCGCACCGAGTGGCCAACGCCGCACCACGGCACGACCCCACCGCACCGCACCGCACGGCCGCACGGCAACGGCCCCCGCGTCAGCCCTCGCGCGCGATGACCACGACCGTCAGGTCGTCCCCCGGGTCGTGCGTGCGGGCCCGGGCGCGGATGCGCTCCAGGAACGACGCGGTGTCCGTCGCCTTGCGGTACAGCCCGCCCAGCCGCGAGAGCGACGCGAGCGTGGAGTCCCACAGCTCGAGCGCGCCGTCGCTGACCACGATGAGGGTGTCGCCGGGCTCGAGCACCAGGGACCCGGCGGTCCGGGGCAGCCCGACGGGGTGCAGGCCGAGCGGCAGCTCGAGCGACCGGTGGATCGTCTCCGTGCCGTCGTTGTGCAGCTGCAGCACGAGACCGTGCCCGGCGTCGACGTAGTCGAGGTGCCCGGTGGCGGGGTCGAGCCGCCCGTGGAAGAACGTCGCGAAGGACTCGGCCCGGCTGAGCTCCGGCGAGACCTGTCGTTCGAGCGCTGCGACGGCGATCGCGGGCTGCTCGTCGCCGCGCGCGAGGACGGCACCGCGGATACCCGCGCCGAGCAGTCCCGCCGACATGCCCTTGCCCATCACGTCGGACACCGTCACGACCAGGTCGTCGCCGGAACGGTGCCAGTCGTGGAAGTCACCGGAGACGACGCCGTGCGGGACGGACATGCCGTCGACCAGGTAGCCCGGCAGGTCGACCGGGCCGGGCTCGAGGCCGGTGAGCACGGAGCGCAGGCGGTCCTCGTCGGCTCCGGCGGCGAGCTCGCGTTCGGCCCAGGTGCCGAGCTCGTGGAGCAGGGCGACGTCGTCGGGGCTCAGCGTGCGGGGCTGCGGGTCGATGAGGCACAGGGTGCCGACCTTGACCGCGTCGGAGCCGAGCCGCAGCGGGACGCCGGCGTAGAAACGCACGTTCGGGTCGCCGGTCACCATCGGGAGGTCGCGGAAGCGCGCGTCGACGAGTGCGTCGGGGACGAGCACGGCGCCCGGCTCGGCCATGGTCCGGCCGCAGAAGGTGTCCTGCAGCGGGATGGGGCCGGTGAAGACGTCGTCGCTCTGCTGCGACTTGATGACGAGGTGGTCCTCGTTCGCGAGGTTCAGGAAGGAGCCGGAGACGCCGAAGGCCTCTCGCGCGATGCGGGTGATCCGCTCGAAGCGTTCCTCGGTCCCGCCGTGCGCGACGTCGAGGGCGGCGAGGAGCGCAGCGCGCTTGACCGCGTCCGGACGAGACGTCGGTGGCACGCTCGTCCCGGTTCCGACTGTCATGCCTCCACGGTAGCGCGCCGATCGGACATCGCCTGTCCCCCCGTCAGAGGACTCCTGACCCCAGTAGGCGGGTCATCCCGGCCGGGTCGACGTCGTAGGCTTGTGCCGTGATCCGTCGCTCCGCCACCGTGCTCGTCGTCGGCCTCGCGGCAGCGCTGACGTTGTCCGGGTGCGGCGCCCAGGACTCCACCGGTCGCATCACCGTCACGGTGTCGCAGAACGAGGCCGAGCACCAGTACCGCGTCGAGGTCCTCGTGCCGAATGGGCGCACGGCCGCCCAGCAGCGCGCCTTCCCCGGTGACACCCTGCGCTTCGCGGGCATCGCCGTGGGCAAGGTGACGGTCCGCGCGAACGACCTCTGCACGCAGACGGCGATGATCGAGAGTGGCAAGGTGACCGACGTCACGCTGTCCTCGATCGGCTGCTGACCCCGACGCCGCTGCTCGCCTCAGTCCCGGTGGCCGCGACCTGACCCGGCCCGGGCGACCGTCTCGTGCGGGCTCTCCCCGAAGCGCTCCCGGTAGCTCGCCGCGAACCGCCCGAGGTGCATGAACTGCCAGCGCCGTGCCACGTCCTGCACGGTGACGACGCCGCGCGCCGGTCGTGCCTGGAGGTCCAGGTGCACGCGGTCGAGGCGGACCTCGCGCAGGTACCGCATCGGCGTCACGTCGAGTGTCCGGCGGAACAGGTCCTGCACCCCGCGCTCGCTGAGCCCGGCGGCGTCGGCGATGTCCCCGACGGTGATGTCGTCCGCCGCCTGGTCGTGTACGAACCGCACGGCTCGCCGCAGCCGGTTCTCGACGTCCGCCCGGGAGCGCGTGAACGTCGACAGCACGACCTTCGCCACGCGCCGGTTCACGCTCTGCCGGTCGGACTCGGGGAGGTCGGGGTCGAGGATCTGCGCCGTCACCTCGCGCAGCAGCGCCCGCAGCGGCTCGAGTCGGATGTCCGAGGCCTCGGGCTGCACCAACTCCCACGGGTCGCCAATGGTGCCGACCTCGGAGGTCCGTGCGGCGACGGCGTCGAGGAACGCCGGCGTCAGGTGCAGCAGCGTCATCCGGGTGGCGTCGGTGTCGAAGGCATACGCGACGGGAGCGGAGAGCATCACCGGTCGCCCGGGTCCGACCTCCCACCGGTCACCGGTGTCGGCCGTCACGACGGCGTGCCCGTCCGACAGCCAGAACAGCACGTGGGCGGGACGGGGTCCGATCGTGCCGGTCTGCGGACCGTTCGTGCCGATCCGGTGCAGGGAGACGTCGTCGTCACCGCCCGTGCGGTACTCGAAGGGCGTCCCCGCCGCCCCCTCGGTCTCCGCCACGCGAGAACGGTACCGCGACGTGAGGGTCTGTCCCCGGTGGCTCGCGCACCGCGCGTCGCGGCTGCAGGTCGTCGCGCCAGCCGGGAGGCTCGGGGCCGCGTCCCCGGGGTTGGTCCAGGTGGTCGTCGTGCGATTTGGTTGACGCGTCAACCAATTCGGCGGAGACTGGAGCCATGCAGACCCAGGACCTCCTCGCCGCCGACACCGGCATGGGCGCCGTCACCCTCCGCGTGGCCGACCTCGACCGGATGATCGCCTACTACCGCGACGGCGTCCTGCTCACGCTCCTGTCGAACGCCGGAGGTGTGGCCGTGCTCGGACGCGGCACGACGCCGGTCGTGGTGCTCGAGCACGCGCCGGCCCTCGCCCACGCCGGCGCCCACGAGGCCGGTCTCTTCCACACCGCCGTCCTGTTCGACACCCGCGCTGACCTGGCCGCTGCGCTGTACTCGGTCGCGACGCGGTACCCGCAGACCTTCACCGGCAGCGCGGACCACCTCGTCAGCAACGCCTTCTACTTCACCGACCCCGAGGGCAACGGCGTCGAGTTGTACTGGGACCGCGACCGGACCGAGTGGTCGTGGACGCACGGCATGGTCGACATGGACACGAAGTACGTCGACCCGAACGCGTTCCTGCAGGAGCACCTGACCTCGACCGGGCTGTCCGGCGCCGGGGAACGTCCGGCCCGGGTCGGCCACGTGCACCTCTCCGTCGGGGACGTCGCCAGCGCCCGGGCGTTCTACGTCGACCAGCTCGGCTTCGCCACGACCGCGGGCTGGGGCGAGGCCCTGTTCGTCAGCGCCGGCGGGTACCACCACCACATGGCGATGAACACGTGGAACTCCCGCGGTGCCGGGCGTCGGCAGCTCGCGCTCGGGTTGGGACTCGTGCGCATCGAGGTGCCGGGCGTCGACGACCTCGGCGCGCTGACCGCCCGGATGCGGGACCACGGCGTGCAGACGGCCGACGACGGCCGCACCGTCGCGTTCGAGGACCCGTGGGCGAACCGCATCGAGGTCACGGCGCCCGGTCGCGGCTGACGCGCTGCTCGCACCGTGCGCGGTCCTTCGCCTGGTGCGAGGTTCGCCACGTGGTGCCGCGCTGCTCCGGCGCACCGAGTGCGCAACCTCGCACCGGACGGGAGGCTCGCCCCGCCCCGAGCGCAGCAGCACCGTGCAGGATGGACCGATGAGCGACGACATCCGGTGGGAGGTGGTCGAGGAGAGCACGCTGTCCCTCCCCGACCACGAGGCGATCGCGGCGATGCTGGGGCAGGCGTTCCCGGACTGGTCGCACTGGTACGTGGGCGGCCGCAGCTGGTCCGGCATGCAGCCCGAGCGCCGCGTGCTCGCGCACGACGAGGACGGCGTGGTCCTGGCACACGTCGGCATCCGGCGGATGTTCGTCACGGTCGGCGGCGAGGACGTCCTGGTCGGCGACACCGGCCTCGTCGCGGTCGCGCCACGACTGCAGGGAACGGGTGTCGGTCGCGAGCTCATGACGCGCACGCACGCCGTGCTCGACGGGCTGCGCGTGCCGTACGGCTTCCTCGGTGCTGGTGAGAACCGCATCCCGTTCTACAGCCACCTCGGCTGGCACGAGTTCCCCGAGGCCGTCGGCACGTTCAACGCGTTCACCGCCGAGGGCGCCGGCATCACCAACACCGAGCAGGGCGGCTGGATGGTGCGCCCGGTGACCGCAGCACTCGAGGACTGGCCGACGGGTCCGATCTGGCTCAACGGACAACAGGTCTAGTCGCGACCAACGACGGACGGGAGGCACGGTGCCAGCTGGCACCGTGCCTCCCGTCTGTGTGGAACGGCTGGGCTTACGCCTGGACCGCGACCTTCTCCGGGTCCTCGTTCGATCCCGGCGCGCTCGGCGCGACCGCGGCGCGCACGCGCGCACCGAGGTCGGGGTCGACGTTGGTCCAGTAGGCGAACACGCGCTCGCGCAGGTCGTCGCGCGTCACCTTGGAGACGTGCCCGGCGATGTTGCCGACCAGGCGCTCGCGGGCGGCGTCGTCGAGGACCTCACGGTAGAGCGTGCCGGCCTGGCCGAAGTCGTCGTCCTCGGGGTGGAGCGTCGCGGCGGAACGCTGCAGCGCACCGTCGGACTCCCAGCCGGGAGCGTCGTCGGTGGCGGTCGGGTCGGCGTGCGCGCCACCGAGGGAGTTCGGCGCGTACACGGGGACCTCGGACTTCTGGAAGTCGAAGCGCATGGCGCCGTCCTTCGAGTACGAGTGCACCTCGTTCTTCGGGGCGTTCACCGGCAGCTGCGCGTGGTTCGTGCCGACGCGGTAGCGGTGGGCGTCCGCGTAGCTGAAGATGCGCGCGAGGAGCATCTTGTCGGGGCTCGCCGCGATGCCGGGCACGAAGTTCGAGGGGGCGAAGGTCGCCTGCTCGATCTGCGCGAAGTAGTTCTCCGGGTTGCGGTTGAGCTCCATCGTGCCGACCTCGATGAGGGGGTAGTCCGCGTGCGGCCACACCTTCGTCAGGTCGAACGGGTTGAAACGGTAGCTGGCGGCGTCCTCGTACGGCATGACCTGCACCGCGAGGGTCCAGCGCGGGTTGTCGCCACGCTCGATCGCCTCGTGGAGGTCGCGGATGTGGAAGTCGGCGTCCTCACCGGCGATGCGGTCGGCGTCCTCCTGCGTCAGCGTCGCGTGGCCCTGCTCGGTGCTGAAGTGGTACTTCACCCAGAAGCGCTCGCCGTCGGCGTTGATCCACTGGTAGGTGTGCGACCCGAAGCCGTCCATGTGACGCCAGCTCGACGGCAGGCCGCGGTCGCCCATCAGCCAGGTGACCTGGTGCGCCGACTCGGGCGACAGGGTCCAGAAGTCCCACTGCATGTCGTGGTCGCGCAGGTGCGAACCCGGCAGGCGCTTCTGCGAGCGGATGAAATCGGGGAACTTGATGCCGTCGCGGATGAAGAACACCGGGGTGTTGTTGCCGACGAGGTCGTAGTTGCCCTCGGTCGTGTAGAACTTCAGCGCGAAGCCGCGGGGGTCGCGCCAGGTGTCCGGGGAGCCCTGCTCGCCGGCGACGCTGGAGAAGCGTGCGAGCATCTCGGTCTGCTGACCCGGCTGCAGGAACGCGGCACGGGTGTACTTCGAGACGTCCTGCGTGACGGTGAACGTGCCGAACGCGCCGCCGCCCTTCGCGTGGACGACGCGCTCCGGGACCCGCTCGCGGTTGAACTGGGCGAGCTTCTCGACGAGGTAGTGGTCGTGCAGGGCGATGGGGCCGTCGGCGCCGACACCCATCGAGTGCTCGTCGCTCGAGACGCGCGCGCCGCTGTTGGTCGTCGTGGTGGGGGTGCTGGACGGGATGCCGGTCGGCGTGTTCTGGTCGGACACGGTTCCTCCTGGGGTGTGGCGTGGTTCGGACAGGGATGCTCGGGTGGCTCGTGGGTCGGCGGGGCCGACGGGGTGGGTCAGGCGGCGGGGGCCGGCTCGGTGGTGCGCTCGGCCGCGGGGTCGGTGTCTGCGGCTGCGGCTGCGTCTGCGTCTGCGTCTGCGTCGGTGCCGTCGCGCTCGGCTGCAGCGCATGCCTCGCAGATGCCCCAGTAGGTGACCTCGGCCGTGTTGACCGCGAAGCCGTGGGCGTCGGACGGTGTGAGACAGGGCGCGTGGCCCACCGCGCAGTCGACATCGGCGATCGCACCGCACATCGTGCAGACGATGTGGTGGTGGTTGTCACCGGTGCGCCGTTCGTAGCGCGCGGGGCTGCCGGCGGGCTCGATGCGCCGGACCAGTCCCGCGCCGGTCAGTGCCGCGAGGACGCCGTAGACCGCCTGGTGGCTGGTCGTCGGCAGCTCGGCGGCGAGCGCCGTGACGAGGTCGTCGGCCGTCGCGTGCGGCATGGTCTCGGTCGCCCGGAGGACCGCGAGACGCGGGGTCGTGACGCGGAGTCCGGCGGTGCGGAGCAGGTCTGCGTCGACATCCATGAGGACCCCTTCTTTTGCGCTGGTCAAGACAACGCCCACTGTAGCGGCATCCGGTGACGTTCGGCTGACCGG
>NZ_JALNUI010000040.1 GCF_026544205.1 Curtobacterium sp. GC_Cur_3 | reverse complement strand
AGACGACGTCGTCCACGGACCCGAACCGCGCCGGCAGGAACAGCGACTGGGACACCTCGATCACGACGCTGAGCAGGAACCCCGTCCCCGCGCCGACCCACCACCGGCGCGCACCGAGCAGCAGCACCACGAAGACGCCGAGCGGCACGAAGAACACCACGTTCGCCGAGAACTCCGTCGCCGCGTAGTCGAACCACCCCGGCAGTCCGATCCTGTGCAGGCGCTCGAGCGTCCGCAGCAGCCACGGCTGCGCCCCGGCGTCCACCGGCGACCCGGTGAACGCGATGACGCCCACGAGCGCCGCGTACACGGCCCCGAGGACCACGGCAGCCCGTCGACTCCGCCCGTCCGCCCGCAGCGCGCTCCTGCCCGCGTCACGCAGCGTCCGGTGCGCGGCCAGCCCCAGCGTCCCGAGCGCCATCCCGACGGCTGCGGCGGTCACCAGGGACCGGAACGTGGTGGACGGCACCGCGCTCACGAGCGCGAGCGCAACGGCGCCCACCACCGCCACCAGCAGGCTCACGAGCGCGGCTCGCCGGATCGGCAGGGGCTCCGGCCTGGAGGCTCGTCTCGCCCCCGCCACGAGCGCCGGCAGACAGGTGGTCACCCCGGTGACGACCGCGGCCAGGACGAAGTCGTCGGACAGGGTGAGCGTGCCGTGGCCGACGCGGGTGCGGAGGGCGTTCGCGACACGGAGCACGGCGGCCACCGCGGCCTCCGCTGACGCGGGGACGAGGACCATCGCCACGACGACCACCCCGAGCGCGACCAGGACCGACCGCGCGAGCAGCTCGGTCCGTCGCGGCGTCATGGGAGCGACCGTATCGTCCGCACGGCAGTAGGTTCAGCAGATGCCACACGAGGTAGCCGCGATGATCACCGCGGACGTCGATGCGTGCTTGTCCCCAGAGGGCTTCGTGCGGTCAAGGCGAAAGTGGGTCCGAACGGATGGCGAGATCGCCGTCGCGATCGAACTCGTTCCGTCTCGATGGGGCGTGCAGTACTACCTCGACGTCTCGATCAAGTTCACCGGGGCCTCGAGCACGGAGGGCATCTTCTCCCGCGTCGACGAGTGGATCCCGAGCGGCGATGACATCGAGGCCCTCCCGACGAGGGGTACCGAGAGAAGCGCGAGACGTTCCGGGCGATCTGCCGCAAGGAGATCGCTCCACTCCTCAGTGCCATCGACATCGAGTACCTGCGCTCTGCGTCAGCGGACGACCTCTTCGCGGGGTCCATGGTGAGCACGTCCGCGCTGCGGCTGACAGGAAGGTACTGAGCGTGCTCCGGGCGAGTGAGGTGCCTGCGGGAGGAAACCACGAGCAGCTCGCCACGGAGCTCCACGACGCGATGATCGAGATCCCTGGGGCGCCGGGTTCGCACTTCGAGTCACTGCACGGGTACCTCGAGCGGCACGCGGGACTCCGGCGCGAGCGGACGCGCTTCACCCTCGCCCTCCGCGGCCGCGTGGTGGCGATCGAGGACGACGACGGCACGGAGCAGATCATGCTCGAGGACATCGTGCATGAGGGGCGCCTGGTCGTCTTCGAGAGCGGCACCGGAACCAGACTGACGGTCGCCCCTGCCGAGGAGGGAACGCCGCAGCTCATCATCGCGCCGGCCCCGTTCGAGACGAAGGCTCCCTTCCGCACGTGGAGGTCCGCGGAGCCAGCGTGAGGGTGTGACCTGTCGTCCGCGGCCGTTGTCCCCCGATCCGCGATTGTCCGAACCGCGAGTACCCCGGTGGGGGACGTGTACCCCGGTCTGGGGTGCATCAGCCCCGCGAAACCGGGGCCGTCTGATGGAGGGCATGAACAGAAGCCGTGAATGCCCGGGGCTGGATGGCGGCGGGTATCGGCGAGGCCCTAGATTTCTGGGACAGCACGATGTACCCCGGATCGCGACAGGAGCAGCGCCATGAGCATCACCGCCAGCAGCACGCAGACGCACCGTGAACTCACCCTCGACACCGAGACGGTCGACACGATCGCGATCCTCGAGGCCGGAGTCGCCCCCAGCACCCGTCCGGCCCGCGCCAAGCTCACCTGGACGCAGGAGGACGACGGCGAGTGGGTCGCCAACTACGGCGGGTACTTCGGCGGCTCGGTCGACAAGGTCGCGAACCGCTACGTCGCCTCCGACACGTTCGGCCTCGTCGTGGGCGACTTCGCCTCGCTCGAGGACGCCCAGACGAACCTCGCCGACCGCCTGCACGTGATGCTCCCGCCGGTCATCCGCCCGGTCGACTGACCAGCGCCACGACCGCACCCGTACGAACTGCAGCACCCGCACGACACGAAGGAACGACCATGAGCTTGATCGACGACCACCACGCGACCACCGAGGTCACCCTCGACACCGAAACCATCGAGGTCATCGCGGCCATCGAGGCCGAGGTCATCGCCCCGGTCCGCCCCGCACGCGCCACGATCCTCTGGACTCGACCGGACACCGGCCTGTGGGCGGCGAACTACGGCGGCTACTACGGCGGCACCGTCGACAAGCAGGGCTCGCACTACTTCGTGTCCGACACCTTCGGTCAGTACGTGGGCGACTTCCGCTCGCTCGAGGAAGCCCAGGCGAAGCTCGCCGAGCGCCTCCACATGGTCCTGCCGGACGTCATCCGGACCGCCTCCTAGTCGTCCTGCACAGCACGCCCCGTCGGTCTCCGGCGGGGCGTTCGTCATGTCCGGGCCACTGCCCGTCGGGTCGTCCCCCGAACGAGTGGTCCCCCCTACTGGGGACCAGCACTGTCCCCAATTCTCCCGGGTTTCCTGTCAGGATCAGGCCAGCGCGAACGTCCGTTCTCTCGTCCCTGCGAGATCGAGCGGCGCGTGCTTCGCCGACCCGACCCGGAAGTGATCCATGCTGTCTGCATCCCAGCGCTCTGCTGCGCCCCGCCGCCGTGCGGGCGTCCGGCCCCTCGCCGTGCTCGCTGCCGTCCTCCTCGTGGGCACCGGTCTCAGCACGGCCACGGCCGTCGTCGCGTCGACGCCTGCCTCGGCGGTCACCGCGACGACCGACAGTCACTTCGTCTGCGACCAGAACACGCTCTACGCGACGAACAGCGCCGGCAAGGTCGTCGCCGTGGACATCACGACGGGCGACACGAAGGGCTCGACGGTCGACGTCGCCGACCTCGGGACTGGCGCGAACAACGGCCTCGGGATCTCGCGCGAGGGCAAGTCGCTGTTCGCGGCGGGCAACGGCACCACCGCGACGATCCGCTCGTTCGACCCGGCGACGAACACCGCGTCGGACCCGATCGCCACGGACAAGGTTCGGCCGGTCATCCGCGGTGCCGTCAACCCGGCGACCGGCATCTACTACTACGGCGACAACACCGGTTGGCTCGGCGCGTACGACCCGGCGACGAAGCAGTACCTCGGCCAGGTCGGCCAGATCAACGGGCTCAAGACGGGCAACGGCGACTTCGCGTTCAGCTCGCGCGGTCTGATGTTCGTCGTCGCCGCCGACAAGGTCTATCGCGTCAACACCGAGACGGTCCCGACGACCTCCGGCACGACCGCGCTGGCCACCACCGCCATCGCGACCCTGCCGGCGGGCACGAACAGCCCCGGCATCGCGTTCTCGTCCGACGGCTACCTGTACGTGTCGAACTCGGTCACGACGAACAACGTCGCGACCACGACGATCTACCAGCTCGACCCGACCGCGGGTACGCAGGTCCGCAGCTTCCCGATCGTCGGCAACTACGGCGCCAGCGACCTGGCGTCCTGCAACTACGCGGACACCGTCACCGGGCAGGCCTCGGTCGACGAGCGCTGGGCGGCCGGCGACCAGTTCGGCCTCGCGATCTCCGGCGACGGCATCACGAGCGCCAGCAGCGGCACGAGCGACACCACGACCGGTTCCGACACGGGCGTGCAGACCCGGAAGGCCGGAGCGATCCTGACGACGCCCGGCAAGAACTACACCGTGACGCAGACCCCGTCAGGCACCACCGACCCGGCGAACTACGCCACCACGTGGAAGGCCGTCGACCTCGGCAGCAACCGCACCGTGGCGACCGGCACCGGCACGACGGCGTCCTTCGTCTTCCCGCAGGCCGTGTCGAGCGACGGCACCGACGTCGTCGTGACCTTCGCCAACGTGATGAAGGCCACCCACGTCAGCACCAGCCCCGACACCCGCACCACGCCCGCTAGCACCCCGGTGCGCGTCCCCGCGGCCGGCGTGCTCGCGAACGACAGCGGCACCGGCCTGTCCGTCGTGTCGAACACGACCCCTGCCCACGGCTCCGCGATGGTCGCCGCCGACGGCTCCTGGACCTACACGCCCGCTGACCGCTTCTCCGGCACCGACGCGTTCGACTACACCGCGAAGGACTCCTCCGGCCGCACCGCGACGAGCACCGTCACGGTCACCGTGACCCCGAGCGCCGCGGCCGACGCCGTCACCGTGCACGCCGGTTCGACCGCGACGGCCGGCGCCAGCGACGGGCTCCTCGCCAACGACGCCGGCAAGGGCCTGACGGTCACCGCCCACACCGACCCGGCGCACGGCGTCCTCGACCTGCGCGCCGACGGCTCGTACACGTACACCCCGGCCACCGGCTGGTCCGGCCCGGACACCTTCACCTACTCGGCGACGGACGCCTCCGGCACCACGACCACCGCGACCGTGACTGTCACCGTCCTGCCGACCGCGGGGGCCGACACCGTCACCGCGACGGCCGGACAGCCGACCGTCGGAGCCGCCCCGGGCCTCCTGGCCGACGACCTGGGCCACGACGTCCGCGTGAGCGGATCCACCCAGCCCGCCCACGGCACGGTCGCCGTGCAGCCGGACGGCTCGTACACGTACACGCCCGCCACCGGGTTCTCCGGCACGGACACCTTCACGTACACGGTGACCGACGGCTCCGGCTCCGACACCGTGACGGTCACCGTCCACGTCGCCCCGCAGGCCGTGGCCGACACGGTCAGCGTCGCTGCCGGCGGTTCCGCCGTGACGACCGACCGCGCGACCGGACTGCTCGGCAACGACCTCGGTGACGGCCTCAGCGTGACGGCGCACACCGCGCCGGCCCACGGTTCGCTCGAGCTCGACGGCGCCACCGGCACGTACACGTACACGCCGGCCGCCGGCTTCTCCGGCACGGACACCTTCGAGTACACGGTCGTCGACCGTGCAGGCACCCCGGCCACCGCGACCGTCACGGTCGTCGTCCTGCCCACGGCGGCGGACGACCGCGCGACGACCACGGCGAACGTGCCGGTCACCCTCGACGTGCAGGGCAACGACCTGGGCGGGAAGCTCGTGACCACGATCGTCACCGGCCCGGAGCACGGCACCGCGGTCGTCGCTGACGACGGCGAGGTCGACTACGCACCGACGACCGGCTTCTCCGGCACCGACACGTTCACCTACCGGGTGACCGACGGCGCCGGCCGGAGCTCGGGCACCGCGACCGCGACCATCAGCGTCGCGCCGCGCGCCCTGCCCGACGCCGCCACGACCACGGTCGGCCAGGCCGTCAGCATCGCCACGAGCGCCCTGACCCGCAACGACGTCGGAACCGGCGTCACCGTCACCGGCGTGCGTGACGCGCAGCACGGCACCGTCAGCCCCGAGCAGGACGGCGCGGTCGTCTTCACGCCGACCGACGGGTTCTCCGGCACGGCGACCTTCCACTACGACGCCGTCGACGCCGCGGG
The DNA here is from genome assembly GCF_026544205.1 of Curtobacterium sp. GC_Cur_3. GTDB lineage: Bacteria > Actinomycetota > Actinomycetes > Actinomycetales > Microbacteriaceae > Curtobacterium. The sequence continues at coordinate 17,888 of NZ_JALNUI010000040.1, read as the reverse complement.
CAGCACCACCACCAGCTGGGTCGTCGTGGTCGTCGGACCCCAGGCGACCCCCGACACCGCGACGGCCACGGCCGGCTCGACGCTGACGGTCGCTGCGGCAGCGGGCGTGCTGGAGAACGACCACGGCACCGGCCTGACGGCGACGATCGACGAGGAGCCGCTCCACGGCACCGTCGACCTGCACGCCGACGGCTCGTACACGTACACGCCGACCGACGGCTGGTCCGGCCCGGACACCTTCACGTACACGGCCACCGACGCCGAGGGCAACACCTCGACCGGCATCGTCCGCGTCACGGTGCAGCCGAGCACGGTCAAGGACGCGATCACCACAGCCGCCGGGCAGCCCGTCACCGTCACCTCGCGTGACCTGACGGCGAACGACCACGGCACCGGCCTGACGGTCACCGCGGTCGGTCCCTCGACCACGGGCACCGCCACCACCGGCACCGTCGTGCGCAACGCCGACGGCACGGTCACCTACACGCCGGCACCCGGCACGTCGGGCACCGACACCTTCAGCTACGTGGTCACGGGCGCCAACGGCAACACGGCGACCGGCACCGTCACGGTGACGGTGACCCCGGTCGTCGTCGCCGCCGACACCTCGGCCACCGCGGACGGCACGCTCGTCGTCCCCGCCGGCCAGGGCGTCCTGGTCGGCTCGACCGGCAGCGGCCTCACCGTCACGGACGCCACGAAGCCCGCACACGGTGACGTCGACGTGGCCGAGGACGGGTCGTACACGTACACCCCGACCCCGGGGTACTCCGGCCCGGACACCTTCGACGTGACCGTCACCGACGGCACGGGCACCACCACGACCGGCACCGTCACGATCACCGTCGCCCCGGAGGCGCTCGCCGACACCGCCACCACGACGGCGTCCCGGCCGGTCGACGTCCGCGTGACGAAGAACGACTCAGGCACCGCGCTCACGGTCACCGCGGTCGGCACGCCCGGCCACGGCACCGCGACGATCGGCGGCACCGGGACGGTCACGTACGTCCCCGCGCCCGGGTTCTCCGGCACGGACACGTTCACCTACACGGTGAGCGACCCGACCTCCGGCACGGCCACGGCGACCGTCAGCGTGACGGTCACCCCGACCGCCGTCGCCGACGTGCTCCGCACCCCGGCCCGCACGGCACTGCGCATCGCGGGCGCCACGTTCACCGGCAACGACCGCGGCACCGGCCTGCGGGTCACGGGCCACGGCGCGGCCGCGCACGGCACCGTGACCGACGGCCCCGCCGGGTCGCTCGTCTACACGCCCGGCGCCCGCTTCTCCGGCACGGACACCTTCACCTACACGGCGACGGACGCGTCCGGGCAGCCGACCACGACCACCGTCACCGTCCTGGTGGGCGCGGTCGCGGTCGACGACTCGAGCACCACGACGACCAACGGCGTGGTGCGGATGCCCGCGGCGAAGGGCGTGCTGGCCGACGACGCCGGCACCGGCCTGTGGGCGTCCATGGAGACGAAGCCGCAGCACGGTGTCCTGCGCCTGGCGAAGAACGGCTCCTACGTCTACACGCCGAGCTCCGGCTGGTCCGGTCGTGACTGGTTCACGTACACGGCCCACGACACCGACGGGAACACCGCCACCGCGCTCGTCACCATCGACGTCGTCCCCACCGCGAAGCCCGACGCCGCCCGCACCACGTCCGGCACCCCGGTGACGGTCACGGGCCCCGGCGTGCTCGGCAACGACCGCGGCAGTCGCCTGCGCGTCGTCGCGGTCGGTGCGGCAGCGCACGGCACGGCGACGATCGCCGCTGACGGCACCTTCCGGTACACCCCGGCCGCCGGGTTCTCCGGGACCGACCGCGTCACGTACACGATGCAGGACGCCTCCGGCCAGCGGGTGGACTCGGCGGTGGACGTCACGGTGGGGATCGCCGCCACGGACGACCACGGCAGCACCATCGCCGGCGTCTCCCTGCCGGTGAGCGCCCGCCACGGTCTGCTGCGCAACGACCGCGGCACCGGCCTGACCGCCGCGCTCGACGGGAAGCCCGCGCACGGCACCGTCAACGTGCACGCCGACGGCTCGTACGTCTACACGCCGGCCGCCGGGTTCACCGGCACGGACACGTTCTCGTACAAGGTCACCGACGCCGCTGGTCAGACGACCACCGCGACCACGACCATCACCGTCGTCGCGCACGCCGTCGCCACCGACGACCGAGTCATCGGGACCCAGGGCCGCGCCGTCACGATCACCCCGATCGGCAACGACGACGCCACCGGAGGCGCCCGCTTCCAGACCGCCTCACTGCGCCTGGTCGACCCCGCCAACGGCACCCAGGTCTCCCGCGTGGCCGTCGAGGGCCAGGGCGTCTGGGTCGTCCGGGACGGCACGGTGCGCTTCACCCCGTCGGCTGACCGCCCCGGCACCCTGCAGATGCCCTACACGGTCACGGACACCGACGGGCAGGCCGTGACGGCCACGATCACCGTGGTCTACCCGGTCGGGCTCGCTGCGGCGGCGCATGCTGCGCAGCTCGCCTTCACGGGTGCGACCGGCCTGGTCGGGCTCGGACTGTCGGCCCTGGCCGCGCTCCTCGCGGGCGCAGCGCTGCTGCTCCGACGTCGTCGACCCACCTACGGTCCGCTGCGCCGCGGCTAGCAGGTCCTGACTGGAGGCCCCGCTCACCCCCGCCACTCGGCGGACGTGATCGGGGCCTCCAGTCCGTGCGCCGTCAGGCGACGGGATCGATGAGCTGCGGGCCGTCGTTCCGCACGCTGTTGACCGCGCGGGAGACCTCGTACTGCTCCAGGCCCGCCGCGACCGCCAGGGACTCGTGGTCGAGGAGCGCGAGCAGGTCGTCGCTGGCCAGGTCGCCGCCGAGCCAGTCGTCGTAGCCGTCGGGCGTGAGGAACGCCGGCATCCGGTCGTGCACCTCTCCGGGAGCCACGTGGGCGTCCCGCGTGATGATCGCCAGCGACAGCCGCCACTTGTCCGGGTCACCCTCGGGCTTCGTGGGGTCGGGCCAGGCGCTCACGACACCGGCCATGGCGAGTGCGCCGCCGGGCTCGTGCACGAAGTGGGGTTCCTTGCCGTCCTCGCGCACGACCCACTCGTAGTAGCCCTGCGCGGGGACGATGCACCGGTTCGTCGCGAAGGCCCGCTTGAACATGCCGCTCGTGGCCACGGTCTCGATGCGGGCGTTGATCGGCTTCGGTCGCTGCTTCTGGAAGTCCTTCGCCCAGCTCGGGACGAAGCCCCAGCTGATCTGCGGGAGTTCGCGCTCCCCGTGGCGCTGGCGGACGGCGGAGACGGGGTCCGTCGGCGCGACGTTCCAGCTCGGGACCAGCCCGGTGCTCACCACGCCGGTGTCCTGGTCCACGTGCTCGGTCCGGTCGGCGAGCTCACCGATGAGTTCCGGGAGCAGGTCGGCGGTGGTGTCGGAGACGACGAAGCGGCCACACATGCGCCCAGTGTGCCCGTCCCCGCCGACAGCCGTGCGCGTGCGGGTGCGTCCGGCAGGCGGTCAGCCGCCGGGCCGAGTCTCGGCTGGGCGGACATCATGTGCGGGGATCGGCGCGCGATCTGTCCGTGGCGGCGAGACTCGGTCCGCCCGGGTGCCCGTGGGCGGCGTGGGCGGCGTGAGGGGCGCGTCGGTCGGGGGCAGCGCAGCGGCGGCGCGGTGGGCACGTTCGGCGCGGCCGAGTTCGTCGAGGCGGCCGACCGTGGCGACGGACCAGAGGGCGAAGTACACCAGCATGTACGCCGGGATCACTCCGGCCGTCCACCCAGCAACCGCAGCAAGGGACCCGGCAGCGGGGAGCGGGGCCAGTCGCGTGAGGTCCAGCACCAGCCCGCGCCGGAGCAGTGCGGTGTCGACGAGGACCGCCTCCCGGTCCTCCGGGCGCACGGCGGGAAGTCTCCACCGCAGGTACGGCTTGACCGATGCGCGCACCGTCCGCGCAGTGTCGGGCCGGACCTGCCGACCGTTGATCGTCGCCGCCGGGTCGAGGGGCCGTGCGACCGGACAGCAGCCGAGCGCCAGGAGGCCCGTCGCGACCGCCAGCAGCACGATCACCACGACCGTCGGTCCCGTGCTCGTCGACGCCCACCGGAAGGCGGCTTCGGTCGCGACCATGACGGCGGCAGCTCCCACAGCCGCGAGCACGCCGATACGGAGAGCGCGACGGAACCGGTCGACGGAGACGGCGTCGGCGAAGTGCGCGCGGAAGACCTGCCAGCCGAGTCGGATCACGCCGTCAGTCCTACCCAAACCAGCTGAGCATGTCTCGGACCCGCGGGGCGATGGCGGCGTTCCGATTGCGCGCTGACGGATCCGGACGACGAACCCCGAGTTCCGCGAACCGGATCCGTCACGGCCGCGAACGAGAACCGCCGTCCCGCCCGCTCGCCCCGAACCGCCGGTCAGTCCTCGGGCAGCCCGAGCTTCGTGCCGCGCGGTGTGGGGGAGCGCAGGGAGCCGTCGCGGCGGTGCGGCTGGGGCTCGACCTCGGGAGACGGCAGCGACTCGGCGAGTCTCCCGGCACGCTCGACGCGGCCGAGCCGCCGCGCACCCGCGATCGACCATGCCGCGGACGACACCGCGACCCAGAGCACCACGCGCCCGGGGAGGTCGAGCATCACGACGGCGCCGAACGCCACCAGCGACGCCGCGATGAGGACGAGGCTGCGCCAGAGCTCCGGCACGATGGCCACACGCGCGGCCTCCGCGTGGCGCAGCACCTGGTCACGGTCCCGCTCCGGGATCGTCGGCGCCGAGCGTGTCCGGAAGTACCGCTCGGTGTCGTCCGGCGCTGGCAGCAGACCCCCGGACCAGTCCACACGCGACCCGTCAGCGGACCGCGGTCGAAGCGGCACCGCAGCGACCCCCACGAGACCGACGGCGATCGCGAGCAGCACGATGCCCACCCAGGTCAGGGGTTCGCCGAGGTCCAGCCAGGGGGCGACCGATCCAACGATCACGAGCGCGGCCAGGGCGAGGGCGGCGACGAGGGCACCGATGCGGGTGGCTCGACGCCGCCGGTCCGCGGGGACGGACCGGCACACGTGGTCGCGGAACGCGCGCCAACCCAGGGAGAACATCCTCACGTTCTACTCCTCGGACCGCGGTGCTCGCGGCTGGCGGTGCGGGACACGCCCGGTCGGCGATGGCGGGGGAGCGGCGGACACCGGTCGTGGTGCCGGGGTTCAGCGATCGTCCAGACAGAGGCGCTCACCTGGCTCCATGAGTCTCGACATCGTCTACACCGCCGTCGCCCACGCCTCCGGGGGCGGCCGAGACGGACACGTCCGCAGCGAGGACGACCGTCTCGACCTCGACACCCGTCCGCCGAAGGAGATGGGCGGCAGCGGCGAGGGCACCAACCCCGAGCAGCTCTTCGCTGCCGGGTACGCCGCGTGCTTCCTCGGTGCCCTGCACGCCGCGGGCCGCGAGCTCGGCGTCGACACCACCGGTGCCGAGGTCTCGGCCGAGGTCGGCATCGGCGGCACGGGCACCGGCGAGTTCGGGCTGGCCGTGGAGCTCGACGTCTACACGCCCGCGGTCGAGCAGCCGCAGCGGCAGCGCGTCGCCGAGCGTGCGCACGAGATCTGCCCGTACTCGAACGCCACCCGCGGCAACATCACGGTCACGCTCTCGCTCGTCGACTGATGAGCCCGCTGCCGGCGGTCACGACGCGCTGCCCCTGCCTCAGCGGCAACCCCTACGACGAGTGCTGCGGCCCGCTCCACGCCGGCGCTGCCGCCCCGACCGCGGAACGCCTGATGCGCTCCCGCTTCTCGGCCTTCGCGCTCGGCCTGCCCGTGTACCTGCTCGACTCGTGGCACCCGAGCACGCGCCCGACGTCCCTCGAGCTCGACCCCGAGCAGCGCTGGACGCGGCTGGACATCGTGGCCACCCGGGACGGAGGCCCGTTCGACTCCCGGGGACAGGTCACGTTCCGCGCGTGGTGGCGGTCCGACACCGACCGTGGCACGCTCGAGGAGACGAGCGACTTCGTCCGTGAGCAGGGCCGCTGGTCCTACGTCGACGGGGTCGTCTCCTGACGGGAGCCCCATGGCCACGCGAGACATCACCACCTTCGGCGCCCGCACCACCGCGGCCGAGGTCCTCGAGGGCATCGACCTGACCGGCCGGACCGCGCTCGTCACCGGAGCGGCCTCGGGCATCGGGGTGGAGACCGCCCGGGCACTGGCCGGCGCCGGGGCGACCGTGACCCTGGCGGTGCGGGACGTCGTCGCCGGGCAGCGCGTCGCCGAGGACATCGCGGCGACCACCGGGCGAGCAGCACCGACGGTCGTCGAACTGCATCTCGACCGGCCCGCGTCGATCGCGTCCGTCACCGCTGCCTGGACCGGCACACTCGACGTGCTCGTCGCCAACGCCGGGATCATGGACGCCCCCGAGACCTACACGGCCGCCGGGTGGGAGTCGCAGTTCGCGACGAACCACCTCGGCCACTTCGCCCTGGCGCTCGGGCTGCACGACGCCCTGGCAGCCTCGGGCTCCGCACGGATCGTCGTCCTGTCGTCGAGCGGGCACGGCTCCTCGCCCGTCGTGTTCGACGACCTCTTCTTCCGGCGTCGCGCGTACGACCCCGGTCTCGCCTACGCGCAGTCGAAGACCGCGAACGCGCTCTTCGCCGTCGGGGTCGGGCGGCACTGGGCGGCCGACGGCATCACCGCCAACTGCTGCATGCCCGGCGGCATCTGGACCGGGCTGCAGAAGCACTGGGACCCGGACGTCCTGGCGGCGACGAAGGTGGCCGCCGGTGACCTCGTGAAGACCCCGGAGCAGGGCGCCGCCACCTCCGTCCTGCTCGCCACCGCGCCGGAGCTGGCCGACGTCACCGGACGCTACTTCGAGGACTGCCACGAGGCCGAGGTCGTCGACGCCGTGCGCGACGGCCTGCACGGCGTGCTGCCGTGGGCACTCGACCCGATGGCCGCCGACCGACTGTGGGACGTCTCGCTCGCCCTGGTCGACGCCGAGGCCCGCGCCCGCCGTTAGGCGGTGATCGCCGCCGACAGCCCCACGGCCGTCCGCATCGCCCGTCGCACCGCGGCCTCGTCGGGCAGCATCTCCTCCTGGTCCCCGCTGAGGAAGAACCGGATCTGGCCGATCGCCTGCTCGGTCAGCATGTCGAGGCCGCTCAACACTCGACCGCCGCCGGACTCCCACCGCGATGCGACCGCGGTGGGCCACGGCTCGTACGCCACGTCGAACAGCACCGCGTCGGGCCCGGACGGCGTCAGGTGCAGGTCGTCTGCCGCACCGCCGGGGAGCGTGGAGATCACGAAGCCGAGCGGCCCCGCGGTGGCGAGCTCCTCGAGCGGGTGCAGTTCGAGGGTGACGCCGAGCCGCGTCGCGAGCCGCACGAGCGCACCGGCCCGCGCGGTGTCCCGCACGAAGACCCGCACGAGCTGGGCACCGAGTCGCAGTGACGCGGTCATCGCGCTCGCCGCGGTGGCTCCGCCGCCCAGGACGGTGGCCTCGCCGGGCACGTGCCCGAGGGCCTCGACCGGGCGGACGAGCCCCTCGACGTCGGTGTTCGCGCCGACGCGACGCACGCTCTCACCGACCTGCCGGAACGCGACCGTGTTGGCGACGCCGAGCTCGTCGACGAGCGGCGTCGTGCTGTCGAGCATCGGCAGCACCTCGCGCTTCAGCGGCATCGTCAGGCTCAGGCCACGCAGCCCGGGCTGCCCTGGACCCAGCCCCGCGACGAACGCGTCCAGCTCGCCGGACGCGACCTCGTGCCTCCCGTACGTGAACGGCACCCCGAGGGCGGCGTAGGCCGCTTCGTGCAGGGCGGGGGAGAGGGAGTGCGCGATCGGCGAGCCGAGCACGGCGAGGTGGGTGCGGTGCGGGTCCGCGTACGACGGTGTCACGGTCGGACAGCCTAGCCATCCCCGTTCGGAGTGTGGTTCTTAGGGTAGCCTTACCTCTGTGATCCGTCCTTCCTCCCCCAAGCAGCGCCTCCGCCGCGTGCTCGCCGCTGCCGGCGCCGTCGTGGCCGCCTCGCTCGTCCTCGCCGGGTGCTCCTCCGGCTCCTCGTCCGACCCCGCGGCGTCCGCGTCGGCCTCCGGCAACGGGGCCTTCCCGGTGTCGATCACGACCGGCCTCGGCACGACGACGATCAAGTCCGCACCGAAGCGCGTCGTCGCCCTCGGCTGGGGTGACGCCGAGACGGCACTCGAGCTCGGCGTGCAGCCCGTCGGTGCGAGCGACTGGCTCGCGTTCGGTGGCGACGGCGTCGGACCGTGGCTCAAGGGCGCGTACACGAAGTCCCCGAAGATCATCAACACGCTCGAGCCGAGCTACGAGGACATCCTCAAGCTCAAGCCGGACCTGATCCTCGACGTCAAGTCCTCGGGCGACAAGGACCGCTACAGCAAGCTCTCGGCGATCGCCCCGACCGTGGCGATCCCGAAGGGCGGGGAGAACTACCTCGCCTCGACCACGCAGCAGACCACGATGATCGCGAAGGCGCTCGGCAAGGTCGCCGCGGGCAAGAAGCTCCTGTCCGGGGTCGACGACGCCTACGCCGCAGCGCGCAAGGAGCACCCGGAGTTCCAGGGCAAGTCGGCCGTCATCGCCGCGTACACGTCCGAGGGCTTCGGCGCCTACGCCTCCCGCGACAGCCGCGCGACCTTCATGCGGAACCTCGGCTTCGAGATCCCGCCGAAGATCGACCAGGAAGCCGGCAAGGAGTTCTCCGTCCGGCTCTCGAACGAGAACCTCGACCTGCTGGACGCCGACCTGACCGTCGTGCTGCCCATCTACGTCGAAGCCTCGGCCGCCGAGTCCGACCCGCTGTTCCAGAAGGTGCCGTCCGTGCAGGCCGGCCACGACATCGTCTTCGACGACAAGGACGTGTCGTCCGCGTTCTCGATGGGGACCACCGCGGCGATCGAGTGGGCGCTGGACCGGCTGCCGGCCGAGTTCGCGAAGAAGCTCGGCTGACACGCGCGGTCGCGCCCTCTGACAGACAGGAGGCCCGACCCGCCATCTCGGGACCGCTCGCGGTCCGTGGGTGGTGGGGCGGGCCTCCTGGCCGTTGGGGTCCGGTGTTCTGCTGGCCGCTCGGCCGGCTGGGACTCGGGGTCCGCTCAGTTGGCGAACATCGACCCGAGGAAGGCGAAGAGCAGGGTGATGAGCGGCAGCGTGCCCTGGGCGAAGGCGGAGTTCAGGTAGCGACGGCCCGTGCCCGCGAGGATCACGGCGGCGGCGAGCATGCTCGCGGTGGAGAACACCACGAGGGTCCAGCCGGTCGCGGGGTTGCCCGTCGCGACGAACACCACACCGAGGACCGCGCCGATCGCGAGGAACAGGTTGTAGAAGCCCTGGTTGAAGGCCAGCGAGCGGGTGGCTCGGGCCTCGGCGTCGGAGGCGATCCCGAAGATCTTCCGCACGCGGGGGCTGGTCCACGCCACGGACTCGAGGAAGAAGATGTAGACGTGCACGAGTCCGGCGAGGACTGCGCACACACACGAGATCACGAGGAGCGCTGACATGCGTTCCATTCTCACAGACACCGCGCACGCTGAGGTTCGGGTTCGGGGTTCGGGGTTGGGGTTCGGGGTTGGGGTTCGGGGTCCGCCGCTAGGCTCTGTCCATGAGCGAGTACGACGACGAGGCCGTGGCGGAACTCCAGAGCATCCGGCAGAGCATCGACAACATCGACGCCGCTGTGATCCACATGCTCGCCGAGCGGTTCAAGTACACCCAGCGCGTGGGCTACCTCAAGGCCAGCGCCGGCATGCCCGCCGCCGACCCGGGTCGCGAGCAGATCCAGGTCGCACGGCTCCGGTCGCTCGCTGCCGAGTCGCACCTCGACCCGGCGTTCGCGGAGAAGTTCCTGAACTTCATCGTCGCCGAGGTCATCCACCACCACGAGCGCATCGCCGTGGGCGCGGAGATCGCGGCGGACGCTCCGTGAGCGACGGCGGTTCCGAGGCTGCGGCGGCTGCTGCTGCGTCGTCTGCGTCTGCTGCGTCGTCTGCGTCTGCGTCTGCTGTGGCTGGCCTGCGTTTGCTCGTCGGGTCGTACACGGCCACGGGCGGCGGGAACGCGACCGGCATCTCCTTCGTCGACGGTGGAGTCGCAGCGACGGTCGCGGTGCTCGACGACCCCTCGTTCCTCGCCGTCTCCGGGGACCGTGTCTACGCCGTGTCCGAGACCGCCGAGGGCAGCGTCAGTGCGTTCCGCCGCTCGGGTGCCGCACTCGAGCACCTCTGGACCGCGAGTGCCGGGGGGAACGCGCCGTGCCACGTGCAGGTCGATCCGTCCGGGGCGCTCGTCGTCACGAACTACGTCTCCGGCACCGTGACCGCGGTGTCGTTGGCTGCTGCCGAGTCGTTCGCTGCCTCGGTCGCCGCGAGTGACGGGGTCGTGGGGGCGCGGGGGTCCGCCGGGGCCGTGGTGGTGCCGGCGTCGGCGATCGCGACGGTGGCGCTGCCTGGTCGGCCCGGTCCTGTTGCTTCCGGTCCTGGTGCTTCCGGTCCTGCTGCTTCCGGTCCTGTTGCGGATCGGCAGGACGGGCCGCACGCGCACCAGTCTGTGCCGACGCCGGACGGCACGCTGCTCGTCGCCGACCTCGGAGGGGACACGCTGCACGAGTTCCGGGTCGAGATGTCCGGGGCTGCCGGTGCTTTTGGTGGTGCTGGTGCCGCTGGTGATGCCGGTGCTGGTGCTGGTGCCCTGTCGCTCGTGCCCGTGCGGGTGCACGACGTCGCGCCGGGAGCCGGCCCGCGGCACATGACCTGGTTCGACGGTGACCTCATCGTCGCCGGGGAGCTCGACGGCCGCGTGCATCGTCTCCGCCGCGACGACACCGGCGTGCTGCGGGTCATCGCGTCGGTCGACACCTTCGACGGGCCGACCGGGGACTCCCTGCTGAGCCACATCGAGGCCGACGACACCGGTCGCGTGACCGTGGCCGTCCGTGGTCGTGACGTGATCGTCGTGCTCGACGCGTCGGACGGCGGGCTCACCGTCGTCGGCAGTGCTCCGTGCGGTGGGGCCTGGCCGCGGCACTTCGCGCGCGTGCCCGGGTTCGTGCTGGTCGCCAACGAACGCTCCGACGCGATCGCGGTGCTGCCCGTCGGGGACGACGGCGTGCCGGGCGAGGCCGTGGCGCAGATCGCCGTCGGCACCCCCACCTGCGTCGTCCCGGTCTAGCCCGGGCCGGTCGCGGGTCAGCGCTCGATGAGGTTCTCGAACGCCTGACCCTCGGCCAGCGCGGCGACCTGCCGGCGCATCAGCTCGATCGACCGCGGCACGCTGAGGTCCGTGTTGCCCCCGACGTGCGGCGTGAGCACCGTGTTCGGCGTCGTCCACAGCGGGTGCCCCTCGGGCAGCGGCTCCGGATCGGTGACGTCGAGCCCTGCCGACAGCCGACCGCTCTGCAGCTCGGCGACGAGGGCGTCCGTGTCGACCACCTTGCCCCGCGCGACGTTCACGACGACGGCGCCGTCGGGCAGCGCGGATAGCAGGTCGGCGTCGACGAGCCCCTCGGTCTCGTCGGTGAGCGGTGCGATGAGCACGAGGACGTCGGTCGTCCGCGCGAGCTCGGGGAGCTCGCCGAACGCGTGCACGTGGCGGCCGTCCTGCTCGCGAGCGGTGCGGGCGACCACGCGGACGTCGGTCTTGAAGGCCTCGAAGCGCGTCGCGATCGCGCCGCCGATCGCCCCGTACCCGACGACCGTCACGCTACGGTCGGCGAGCGAGCGGGTCTCACGGGCGTCCCAGATGCCGGCGGCGCGGTCGAACTGGAAGGCCCCGATCTCGCGGAGCACCGTCAGCGTCAGGCCGACGGCGAGCTCGGCGGTCTCGTCGTCGTGGATGCCCCGGCCGTTCGCCAGGGCAGCGTGCCCCGGCACGTGCGGCAGCGCGTGTTCGTAGCCGGCGCTCGGCAGCTGCAGCAGCTGGAGGTTCGGCAGGTCGTGCACGTACTGCCAGCGGTGCCGCCCGGCGAAGTAGAACGGCAGGAACGCGATGGCGACGTCGTCCGGGCGACCGTAGGGTGCCTCGACGTCCCACACGTCGAGCTCGATCCCGTCCGGCACGGGGCCGAACCGGTCGACGAGCTCGGCGAAGGGCAGGGTGACGATCGACATCGCGTTCCGCCGCTCAGCTGTCGGTGCGGGGGGAGAAGGTGCCGTCCGAGGCGAGCGGGCCACGGCCCAGGACGCCCTCGGTCACGGTCTCCTGGATGACGTCGCCGAAGCGGGTCGGCATCGTCGAGCCGTGCGTGGTGCGCAGCTCCTCGATGCTGGCGGTGAACGCCCCCTGGACCTCGAGCGCCTGCGAGTGCCCGTCGGTCACGCCGATGCGCAGGACCGGGAAGGCCCGGCCGTTGCACAGGCCCTGGAAGCGGACGTCGTCCTCTCGACGGACGGACACGACGACACGAGCGGTCGACTCGGAGAACAGCGCGGTCGCGAGGTCGATCCCGTCGCGCTCCTGCAGCTCGTCGAGCACGACGCGCGCGCCGACACCGAAGCGGAGGACGCCCTCGGCGAGCGTCTGGCCGAGGCCACCGTCCGCCAGGTCGTGTGCGCTCGTGAGCAGCTGCTCGTCGGTCGCCGCACGGAGCAGTTCGCCGAGCGCTTTCTCACGGCCGAGGTCGACCACCGGGGGACGCCCGCCGAGGTGCCCGTGCACGGTGCCCGCCCACGCGGAGCCGTCGAGCTCGAGGCTCGTCGTGCCGAGCAGGTACAGGTTGTGGCCGTCGTCCTGCCAGCCCGAGGGGATGCGCTTGGCGACGTCGTCGATCACGCCGAGCACACCGACGACCGGCGTCGGGTGGATCGGCGTCGAACCGGTCTGGTTGTAGAACGACACGTTGCCGCCGGTGACCGGGATCCCGAGCTCCATGCAGCCGTCCGCCAGGCCCTCGACGGCCTGCGAGAACTGCCACATCACCTCGGGGTTCTCCGGCGACCCGAAGTTCAGGCAGTCGGTGACGGCCGCGGGGACGGCACCCGTGACGGCGACGTTTCGGTAGGCCTCGGCGAGGGCCAGACGGGCACCCTGCTTCGGGTCGAGCTGGCAGTAGCGGCCGTTCGCGTCCGTGGCGATCGCGACACCGAGGCCGGTCTCCTCGTCGACGCGGATCATGCCGCCGTCGTCGGGGAAGGACAGCGCGGTGTTGCCGAGCACGTAGGTGTCGTACTGGTTCGTGATCCAGCGCTTGTCCGACAGGTTCGGCGACCCGAGGAGCTGGAGGAACTGGGCCTTGAGCGCCGGGCCCGTCTCCGGGCGGTCGAGCGACTCGGCGCCGTCGGCCTGGAGCTCGTCGAGCCAGGTCGGGTAGGCGACGGGGCGGTCGTACACGGGGCCGTCGACGGCCACGGTGCGCGGGTCGACGTTCACGATCTCCTGGCCCTGCCAGTCGATGACGAGTCGGCCGGTGCCGGTGACCTCGCCGAGCACGCTGGTCTCGACCTCCCACTTGCCGACGACCTCGAGGAAGGCGTCGAGCTTGTCGGGACGGACGACCGCCATCATGCGCTCCTGGCTCTCCGACATGAGGATCTCCTCGGCCGTGAGCGTGGGGTCACGGAGCAGGACGTCGTCGAGCGAGATGTGCATGCCGCCGTCGCCGTTGCTCGCGAGTTCGGACGTGGCGCACGAGATGCCCGCGGCGCCGAGGTCCTGGATGCCCTCGACGAGGTCCTTCTGGAACAGCTCGAGGCAGCACTCGATGAGGACCTTCTCGGCGAAGGGGTCACCGACCTGAACTGCCGGACGCTTCGTCGGGCCGCCCTCGGTGAAGGTGTCGGACGCCAGGATCGACGCGCCGCCGATGCCGTCGCCACCGGTGCGTGCGCCGAAGAGCACGATCTTGTTGCCGGTGCCGGACGCGTTCGCCAGGTGGAGGTCCTCGTGGCGGAGGACCCCGACGGCGAGGGCGTTCACGAGCGGGTTGCCCTGGTACACCGGGTCGAAGTAGGTCTCGCCGCCAATGTTCGGCAGGCCGAGGCAGTTGCCGTAGAACGAGATGCCGCCGACGACGCCGTGCACGACGCGCGCGGTGTCCTCGTGGTCGATCGCACCGAAGCGGAGCTGGTCCATCACGGCGACCGGGCGGGCGCCCATCGAGATGATGTCGCGGACGATGCCGCCGACGCCGGTGGCAGCGCCCTGGTACGGCTCGATGTACGACGGGTGGTTGTGCGACTCGACCTTGAAGGTCACCGCCCAGCCGTTGCCCACGTCGACGACACCGGCGTTCTCGCCCATGCCGACCATCAGGTCCTTCTTCATCTCTGGCGTGACCTTCTGGCCGAACTGCCGCAGGTAGTTCTTGCTCGACTTGTACGAGCAGTGCTCCGACCACATCACGGAGTACATCGCGAGCTCACCCGAGGTGGGGCGGCGGCCCAGGATCTCGCGGATCTTCGCGTACTCGTCCGCCTTGAGCCCGAGCGCCTCGTAGGGCTGCTCCTTGTCGGGCGTCTCGGCGGCGTCCTGCACGGTGTCGGGCTTCGGGCGCACGTGGGTCGTCACGGTGGTGTTGTTCCCTGTCACTGGCGTCGGCGTCGTCACTTGACGAGCGTCGACTCGATCACGGAGGTGAAGAAGGTGAGGCCGTCCGTACCGGAGGCCATCGCCGCGGGGGTGTCCGGGCCGAAGCCGGGCTCGGTCGCGTGCTCGGGGTGCGGCATCAGGCCGACGACGTTGCCGCGCTCGTTCGAGACGCCCGCGATGTCGTCGATCGACCCGTTCGGGTTCACGCCGACGTAGCGGAAGACGACCTGGCCGTTGTCCTCGATGCGCTTGATCCCGTCGGCGTCCGCCACGAAGCGGCCGTCGGCGTTCTTCAGCGGGATGGTGATCTCCTGCTGGGCGTCGAAGCCGTTCGTCCAGGCGGTGCCGGCGTTCTCGACGCGGAGCTTCTGGTCGCGGCGGATGAACTGCTGGTGGGCGTTCCGCGTGTGGGCGCCCGGGACCAGACGGGCCTCGGCGAGCATCTGGAAGCCGTTGCAGATGCCGAGCACGGGCATGCCCTTGCCCGCGGCGTCGATGACCTCGGCCATGATCGGTGCCTTCGCGGCGATGGCTCCGGCTCGGAGGTAGTCACCGTAGGAGAACCCGCCGGGCAGCACGATCGCGTCGACGCCCTGCAGGTCGTGGTCGCCGTGCCACAGGGCGACCGGGTCGGCACCGGCGAGACGAACCGCGCGCTGGGCGTCGCGGTCGTCGAGCGAACCGGGGAACGTGATCACACCGATGCGCATGGCGGTCACTTGGCGACGCCGTCCTCGGTGTCGGCGACGGTGACCGAGACGACGTCCTCGATCACGGCGTTGGAGAAGACGTCGACCGCGATCTCGCGGACCTCGGCGAGCGTGGTGTCGTCGACGGGGCCGTCGACGTGCACCTCGAATCGCTTGCCGATGCGGACGTTGGTCAGGTCGTTCTTGCCGAGGCGGGCGAGGGCGTTGCCCACCGCCTTGCCCTGGGGGTCGAGGATCTCGGCCTTCGGCATGACCTCGACGACGATCGTTGGCACGTGTTCACTCCAGCACGGGGGAATCGGGTGGGGACCGCTCCAGTCTAGGTGGCGCGCGCGTCGCGCAGCGTGCGGTTGTGGAGAACTGTTCGATCACGTATATTCCAAGTCGAACATTCGGGATCGAACACGGACAGGAGGCTCGGATGGCGTCGCTCACACCGCTCGCGTTCGCCGCGCTGGACCTCCTGAACGAGGCGCCGATGCACCCGTACGAGATGTTCCAGACGATGCTCCACCGCCAGGAGGAGCGGAACGTCAAGGTGCGGCCCGGCACGCTCTACCACCAGGTCGGCCGCCTCGCGGAGCTCGGTCTGGCCGAAGTCGTCGGGACGGACCGCGAAGGCAACCGCCCCGAGCGCACGACGTACACGATCACCGACGCCGGTCGTGCCGCCCTCGCCGAGGGCCTCCGCCGCATGGTGACCGAGCCTGCCGACGAGTACCCGGAGTTCCACCTGGCGCTCTCCGTGCTCGAGAACCTGCCGCGGGCCGAGGCGGTCGATGCCGTCCGGGCACGGATCGTCGCGCTCGAGCAGCAGCGCGACGAGTACGACCTGGCGATCGACCGGGTGCATGAGAAACAGCTGTCGGACCGCTACTGGCTCGACGTGTCGTACGTGCGTGCGATGCTCACCGCGCAGATCGAGTGGCTTGGTTCCACCGTCGAGCGCATCAGCAGCGGCGACATCCCCTGGGACGGCCCGGCCGTCCCTCCCCAGAACTCCACGAACAGCAAGGAACCCCCTCGATGACCACCGTCACGCCCACGCGGACGACCGAGAAGAAGCCGTGGCCAGCCCTCTGGGCCCTGGTCGTCGGCTTCTTCATGATCCTCGTCGACTCGACCATCGTGTCCGTCGCCACCCCCACCATCGCCAAGGCCCTCGACGCGGACATCAACGCCGTGATCTGGGTGACCAGCGCCTACCTGCTGGCGTACGCGGTGCCGCTGCTCATCACCGGGCGTCTCGGTGACCGCTTCGGCCCGAAGGTGCTGTACCAGGTCGGCCTCGTCGTCTTCACCCTGGCCAGCCTCTGGTGCGGCCTCGCCGGCTCCATCGAGGTCCTCATCATCGCCCGCGTGGTCCAGGGCCTCGGCGCCGCGATGATGACCCCGCAGACGATGGCCGTCATCACGCGCATCTTCCCGCCGCAGAACCGTGGTGCCGCCATGGGTCTCTGGGGCGCGGTCGCCGGTGTCGCCTCGCTCGTCGGCCCGATCCTCGGCGGCCTGCTCGTCGACGGCTTCGGCTGGGAGTGGATCTTCTTCGTCAACGTCCCCGTCGGCGTGGTCGCCTTCGTGCTCGCGCAGCGCTTCGTCCCGACGTTCGACCGCCACCGACACCGCTTCGACTACCTCGGCATCGTGCTCTCGGCGGTCGGCCTCTTCCTGCTCGTCTTCGGCATCCAGGAAGGCGAGACCTACGACTGGGGCACCATCACCGGCCCGATCTCGGTCTGGTCGCTGATCATCGCCGGCATCGTCGTGCTCATCGCCTTCGTGGTGTGGCAGGGCGTGCAGAAGGGCGAGCCGCTGCTGCCGCTCGGCCTGTTCAAGGACCGCAACTTCACCCTCGCGAACATCGCGATCACGGCCGTCGGCGTCGCCATCTCGTCGTTCGCGCTGCCGATCATGCTGTGGGCGCAGGACGTCCTCCGCTTCTCGCCGACCCAGGCTGCGCTGCTGCTCGTGCCGCAGGCCGTCATCTCGGCCGGGCTCGCACCGTTCGTCGGCAAGAAGCTCACCGTGTGGAACCCGCGCTGGGTCGCCGCGTTCGGCCTCGCCTGCTTCTCCGGCGGCCTGTTCTGGTTCGCCGCCCTGCTGAGTGCCAACGCCGACTGGGGATGGGTGCTCCTGCCGAGCGCACTCCTCGGCCTCGCGAACGCCTGCATGTGGGGCCCGCTCTCGGTCTCGGCGACGCGCAACCTCTCCCCGCGCCTCGCCGGTGCCGGGTCGGGCGTGTACAACACCACGCGGCAGATCGGTGCCGTCCTCGGGTCGGCCGGCATCGCCGCACTGATCGAGGCCCGCATCACGGCCAACTTCCCGTCGCAGTCGGGCGGCGCGTCCGCGGGCGGAGCCGAGCAGCAGGTCGGATCGCTGCCGGGCTTCCTGCTCGACCCGTTCTCGAAGGCGATGGGGCAGTCGCTCATCCTGCCGGCGGTCGTGCTCGTCGCGGCCATCGTCGCCGCGCTGTTCCTCGCGAAGCCGAAGCAGACCGTGGCCTGGGCCCAGACCGGCTCGGTCACGACGCAGCCCGACGCCGAGGCCCCGGCCGCCCCGAGTGCTCCCGACCAGGAGCTCGCCGCGACCGAGCACCACGGCAAGCACGTCGGCGCCTAGCCGTCGGCGCACGTCCTGAGGAGCC
>NZ_JALNUI010000004.1 GCF_026544205.1 Curtobacterium sp. GC_Cur_3 | reverse complement strand
CAGAGAGGCATTCGTTCTTGGTTGACCACCCATGACGAACATCGGTGGCGGTTGCCTGACCGGGACCCCGTCCGGACTGCGTCTCAGGTTGTTCACCCTGTGACCGTCTCGGCCGTTCCGTTCTCCGCATCAGCGGCAACGAGTGATTACTTTACACACGGCCCCAGGGCCCCGCCAACCGTCGTCGCACCCGGGCGTGTCGCGCCCAGGTGAACGCCGGGCAGACCCGGTGTGACCAGCGGAGATCCGGGCGAGGAACACCGGCCGCGACTCCCGGAACGACGACAGGCACGGTGCATGTGCACCGTGCCTGCTGTCGTGGAAGGAGGACTACTCCGCCGCGGCCAACTGCCCGCAGGCGCCGTCGATCTCCTTGCCGCGGGTGTCGCGGAGGGTCGTCGGGATGCCTGCGGCGTTGAGTCGGCGGACGAACTCGTCCTGCACGTGGACCTCGGACGACGTCCACACGGAGCCGGGGGTCGGGTTGAGCGGGATGGGGTTCACGTGCACCCAGCCCTTGCCGCGCTTGTTGAGCTTCTCCGCGAGCAGGTCGGCACGCCAGGCGTGGTCGTTCATGTCCTTGATGAGCGCGTACTCGATCGACACCCGTCGACCGGTCTTCAGGTAGTAGTTGTGGGCGGCGTCGATCGCCTCGTCGGCCTTCCACTTCGAGTTCACCGGGATGAGTTCGTCGCGGAGTTCGTCGTCGGGTGCGTGCAGGGACAGCGCGAAGGTGACCGGGATCCCCTCGTCCGCGAGCTTGAGCATCGCGGGCACCAGCCCCACGGTCGACACGGTGATCCCGCGGGCACTCATCCCGAGGCCGTTCGGCTGGGGAGCGACCATCAGGCGGACGGCGTCCATCACCCGCTTGTAGTTGGCGAGCGGCTCCCCCATGCCCATGAACACGATGTTCGTCACCCGCTCGGCGTCGACCCGGTCCTGCCCGCCCTTGCGCGGGTCACCGCCGAGCTCCCCCGCGGCGATGGCGGCGTTGGCCCGGACGATCTGCTCGATGATCTCCGCGGTGGACATGTTCCGTGTGAGCCCGGCCTGCCCGGTGGCGCAGAACGGGCAGTTCATGCCGCACCCGGCCTGGGACGACACGCAGAGGGTGATCCGGCCGGGGTAGCGCATCAGCACCGACTCGACCAGGGCACCGTCGTGCAGCTTCCAGAGGAACTTGATCGTGTCGCCCTTGTCCGTCGCCAGGCGTCGGGTCTCGGTGAGCAGCGGCGGGAGCATGCCCTGCACGAGCTGCTCGCGCTGGGCCGCCGGCAGGTCGGTCATCTTCGCCGGGTCGGACGTGTAGTGCGTGAAGTAGTGGGTCGCGAGCTGCTTGGCCCGGAACTTCGGCAGGCCGAGGGCCACGACGGCGGCCTCGCGCTCCTCGGTCGTCATGTCGGCGAGGTGCACGGGCGGTTTGCCCCGCTTGGGCGACGCGAACTGCAGCAGCGGGCGGCCGTCGGTGTCGGTCGCCTGCTTCCAGCCCTCGGTGCGAGGGCGCACCTGCGGTCGGGCGGAGCGTGCTGCTGCGCTCTGCTCCTCGAACGGGGTGCGGGTCTCGGTGGCCATCACTCCAGCTTACGGGAGGCTCGGCCCCACTCGGCAGTGCGGCCATCGGCCCGGTGGACCGTCCGCTTCAGGGCACGCCGGACGCATCCGACGCGGGGCGTCAGGAACCGGCGGGCAGGAGCCGGGCGAAGTGGTGGGCTGCCGAGTACATCGGGACGATGTCCACGACCTCGCCGGGGTGCGGTGCCTGCAGCACGAGGCCGTCGCCGAGGTACAGCCCGACGTGGTCCTCGTTGTCGTACACGACCATGTCGCCCGGCTTCGCCTCGGACTCGGGGACGGTCGTCGCCACGGCGTCCTGCGTGGGGACGTAGTGCGCGAGCTGGATGCCGACCGCCTGGTAGGCCACCATCGTCAGCCCGGAGCAGTCGATGCCGGCGTGGCTCGCACCGCCCTCGACGTACGGGTCCCCCATGTAGGCCAGCGCCGTCTGCAGCACGGTGGCCCGGTCGCCGCCGGGCGACAGCGCCGCCGAGAGCGCGGCCTGGGCCTGGGCGGTGGTGACGCCGAAGCGGAGCACGAGGGTGGGGTACGACACGACCGACGTCGTGGTCATGCCGTCCGAGGAGATGATCGGGACCTCGACGTCGTGGGCGACCGTGAAGGTCTGCAGCTGCTCGGACGTCGTCGTCGCGTGCAGCGGAGCCGGTTCGGGCGTCGCGGCGTTCGCCGGGATCGACAGCGACAGGGTCGAGGTGATCGCCAGGGCCGGGGCGAGCAGGAGCGCGGCACGCCTGGCGTTCGCGGCGCGGCGGACGTGCCGCGGGTCGACGGCGCGCTCGGCTCGGAGCCCGGCTTTCCGGGAGACCGCGACGCCAGCCGGTGCTGCGGCGACGAGCGGTCGTGCCACGCGGGTCGGAGCGGGGGCGACCACGCGGGCCGGCTGCGCCTGCTCGACGACGGCGGCCCGGGTGAAGGCCGTGCCGGCGGCGGAACGACGGCCGCGGGCACGGAGAGCGGGGCCGGGGGTGGAGCTCGAGCTGGAGGTGGAGCTGGGGACGGGAGCGGGTCGACGGTCGTCGTCACCTGCTGGCAGTGCGTGGCGTCCCATGGTTCCTTCCGGGTCAGAACCGCCCGTCTGGTGCGGCGACTCGGGAAGATAACGTATTGGTCACGAACCTGATCCCGGCTGGGGAACGGCGGGGAGTTCCTGCGGCCCGTCACAGACTCGCCCCCGTCTGGAGGTGTCCTGCCAGGCCCGGGTGAGCCTCCTGTCCGTGGTCAGGTCACGCCGGGACGAGCGCGAGGTGCGTACGCGCGACGGCTGCGTCCTCAGCCGGTGGCCGCCCGTAGGCGGCGCGGTAGTCCCGCGAGAAGTGCGACGCGCTGCGGTACCCGACGGCGGACGCGGCCTGTGCCGCGGTGTCGCCGTGGACGACCATCCGGCGCTTGGCCTCCCCCAGGCGGAGCCGCTTGAGGTACTGCATCGGCGACATCCCCGTGGCCCTCCGGAAGCGGGCGTAGAGCGTGGACTCGCTCGTGCGGACGGCCTCGGCGAGCGTCGTCATCGACCACGGCTCGGCGGTGCGCTCGGTGAGCAGGCGGGTGGCGGCTGCGACGACCTCGGCCTCGCCGGTGCCGATCGCGGCCAGGATCCGCGGTGCCTGGTCGGTCTGCAGGAGTCGGAGCACGACCTCCCGGCTGACGAGCGGTGCGAGCACGGGGACGTCCTCGGGCGTGTCCATCAGCGCGACGAGCCGGGCGAAGGCATCGGCCAGTGCTGGCGTCCAGGTGCCCAGCCGGCCGGGCTCCGCGTCGGAGGGCGTCGGGCGGGCCATCGCGCCGGCGACCTCGGCCACGACGGACGCGTCGAGCTGCCAGACGGCGGACACGAAGCCGACCTCGGGCACGGTCTCGACGACCCCGGCGATGACGGGCAGGTCGACGGGCGTGATGATGAAGTGCTCGCGGCCCCAGACCTGGTCGTCGTCCCCCACGACCGAGCGCTTGCGGCCGGCCAGCACCACCGAGAGCGACGGCGTGTACCGCTGGTAGCCGAGCGGGGTGGTGTCGTGCACGCGGGACACCGTGAGCCCGAGCTCCGGCACGGTGCGGCGGTCGTCCACACGGCGGAGCGCCGTCGCGAGCGCGCGGTCGAGGTGGTCGCTGGTGCCGTCGTCCATGGGCCCATCCAACCCCGCTCGGCGATGGACGGCGGCACCACCGCCGGGGGCGTGCGGGATCGGGCAAGGACCTCGCGGATCCGGGCAACCCGAGGAGCCGGCGCCGCCAGGAGGCTGGATGCCATGCAGACCAACGAAGCAGTCCTCGAGTCCCTCCCCCGCGACGACCGGCTCGCCGGCCGCACTGCCCTGGTGACCGGCGCGACCAGCGGCATCGGCGAGGCGATCGCCCGTGTCCTCGCAGCCTCCGGTGCCCGGGTCGCCGTGTCCGGCCGCAGTGCCGAGCGCGCACAACGGGTGGTCGACGCCATCAGCGCGCAGGGCGGCGACGCCGTCGTCGTCCGCGCCGACCTGTCCGACGAGCCCGACACCGTGCGCGACCTCGCCGCTCGGGCGACCGAGGCCCTCGGCGGTCGGGTCGACGTCCTGGTGAACAACGCCGGCGTCTACCCCGGTGGCCCCACCGCGGCCCTGTCCGACGCGGCGATGCAGGAGCTCTGGGCGACGAACGTCCGTGCACCGCACGTGCTCGTCGGCGAACTCGCCCCGGCGATGGCGGCGCGGGGCTCCGGCGTCGTGGTCAACGTCGGGTCGTGGATGGCCCGCGTCGGGGTGCCGTTCATGGCGCTCTACCCGGCGACGAAGGCCGCCGTCGAGCAGCTGACCCGGGCCTGGGCGGCCGAGTTCGGGCCGAGCGGCGTGCGGGTGAGCACGGTGGCGCCGGGCGCGACGGCGACGCCGGGGAACGCGGACTCGGCGGACGCGCTGGCGGCGATGACGGCCGGGACCCCAGCGGGGGTGCCCGTGCGGCCGGTCGACATCGCGTTCGCGGTGCGGTGGCTCGCCTCGGACGAGGCCGTCTTCGTGCACGGCGGCACCATCGACGTGGACGGCGGGGTGGCGTCGACCCGGATGAGCTGACCCCGGCGCCGTCCTGCGCTGGTCGGAGCGGGCCGACACGGGCCCGCTCCGGTCGTCGCGGGCTAGAGGCTCGTCATGCCGCCGTCGACGCGGAACTCGGCCCCGGTCGCGAAGGACGACTCGTCGCTGGCGAGGTAGACCATGATCCCGGTCACGTCGTCGGGCGTGCCCGCGCGGCCGAGCGGCGTGCGCGCGACGATGGCTGCCCGCGCTTCCGGGTCCGTCGCGATCGTCGTCACGAGCCCGGTCTCGGTGTAGCCGGGCACGACGGTGTTGACGCGGATGCCGTCGGCTGCGTACGCCATCGCGGTCGAGCGGACGAGCGCGTGGATGCCGCCCTTCGTCGACGAGTACGCCGCGAACGTCGAGCCCTCGCCGTTCAGGCCCGTCGGGCTGCCCGTGCAGACGATCGAGCCGCCACCGCGGGTCCGCATCGCCCGCACGGCGTGCTTGAGCGTGAGGAACGTGCCCGTCAGGTTGACGGCGAGCGTCCGTTCCCAGGCCTCGAGCGGCACGTCGGCGACGGCGGCGTCCTGGCCGAAGAGCTGCACACCGGCGTTGGCGACCACGACGTCCGGCACGAGGCCGTCGTCCGCGAGCGACGCGAAGCCGTCGGCGACGGAGGGCTCGGACGCGATGTCCATCGTCAGCGGGACGGCGAGGGCACCGGCTGCCCCGGCGGCCGTCGTCGCCGCGTCGGTGTCACGGTCGGCGTAGACCACGCGTGCCCCCTCGACCACGAACCGGTCGGCGATCGCCCGACCGATCCCCGATCCCGCGCCCGTCACGAGCGCCACCTTGCCGTCGAGTCGCCCGGTCATCGCATCTGCCCCGTCCCGCGGGGCGCCGTCGCCCCGTCCGTCCGCTCAGCGTACCGATCAGGGCGGAATGGTCAACCGGTTGCCCGGAAGTGGCGGTCGCGCGCCGGACGCGGTTGACTGGCGCCGTGATCGACGACGACGCACGCGCGGAAGCCTGGCCGGACGCCACCCCCGAGGAGTCCGTCACGGTCGGCCCGTGGCGCCTCCGGCTGCGCGGGACCGAGGTCGCGGACCTCACCCACGACGGCACGCCGGTGCTGCGCGCCGTGCGGTTCGTCACGCGGGACCACGACTGGCGGACCGCCGAGGACACCCTGGTCACGCGGAAAGTGGAGCGGACGAGCTCGGGGGTGGACGTGCGGATCGCCGCGCGGAGCGGGTTCGACGGGGACGACGTGCTCGAGTACACGCTCGCGGTGCGGATCGAGGGCGACGTCCTGCGGGTGGACGGGTCCGCGACGACGCTCCGCGCGTTCCGCCGCAACCGCATCGGTCTCGTCGCGCTGCACCCCGCCGGGCTCGCCGGGGTGCCCCTGGTCGTGGAGCACCCCGACGGCCGGCCGTCGATCACGTCGTACCCGCTCTGGATCGCCCCGCACCAGCCCGCCGTCGACGTGGTCGGGTACCGCTGGACCGCCGGCTCCATCGCGATCTCGATGTCCCTGACCGGGGACGTCTTCGAGATGGAGGACCAGCGGAACTGGTCCGACGCGTCCTTCAAGACCTACTCGACGCCGCTCGCGCAGCCGTTCCCGGTCGCGCTCGAGCCCGGCGCCACGGTCCGGCAGGCGCTCACCCTGCGCTGCGCGCACGTGGAGACGGGAGGCTCGGCGACGGTCCTCTCGGACGTCCCGCCGGTCGAGGACCCGGCAGAGGACCCCACGGACGCTCCGGCCCCGGTGCTCCAGCTGCTCGCGTCCTCGGCGCCGGCGGCCCTGCGTCCGCCGGACGACGTGCTGGGAGCGGGCGTGCCGGTCCTGGTCGAACCGGTCGTCGGGGCGCCGAACGCGGCCGCGGTGCTCGCATCGGCCCGCCGGGACGCGGTCCACGCGCCGCTCGACGTCCGCTTCGTGACCGACGACCCGGTCGCGCTGCGCGCCGCGATCGACGACGTACTGAGCAGCGGCGCGGTCGTGCGCGTCGGCGCGTTCGACCCGCGCACCCACGTGACCACGCCGGCACTGCAGCAGGCGCTCCGGGCGGCGGCCAGGGCGGACGGTGGCCTCGAGGTCGTCGCCGGCACCCGCGCGCACTTCACCGAGCTGAACCGGGCGATCGAGCTCTTCCGGGACTGGGACGGCCCCCTGACCTTCAGCGTGACGCCGCAGATGCACGACCGGTCCCGTGCCCAGGTGACCGAAGCGGTCCGGATGCTGCGCTGGGTGGCGATGAGTGCCTCCAGGCTGGCCGCCGGCCGAGCGCTCCACGTCGGGCCGGTGACCCTGCGTCCCCGGTTCAACGCGGTCGCGACCTCGGCACCGGTCCCGGTGACGCGCGCCGACGTCGAGGACGGCCACGGGCCGCAGTTCGTGCCGGACGCGACGGACCGGGAGCAGCACTCCCCCGCGGCGGACGCGTGGTTCCGCCGGGCCGTGCACGCACTGCGGGCCCCGGGCCTCGCGAGCATCACGCTCGACGAGGCCTGGGGCCCGCGGGGGTCGACCGGGCGGTCGCTCAGCGCTTGATCGCGTCGATCTTCAGCATCTTGGCGATGACGCTGTCGAGCTCGCTGTCGTCGAAGACCTGCTTCCAGTCCTCCTTGATGAGCTTCTCGCGGCCGTAGCCCATCGCGATGTGGCAGGCGTCGGAGAAGGGGTTCGAGCCGCGGAGACCGTTCGTCAGCGCGATCCAGGTGTGGCCGTAGAGCATCGCGCGGGCGGCCTCGCGGGGCACGCCGACGCCGTTCACGGTCTCCTCGAGGGCGTCGTGGAGGAAGTCACCGATCATGCAGGCGATCGTCTCGACGAGGGTCGGCTCGAGCACGGCGAGCTGCTTGACGGTGACCCAGTGCACCTGGATCACGGGGGCGTACATGGTGGTGATGACGGCCTCGGCGATCGCCTTGGCACGGTCGCCCTCGTCACCGAGCGACTCGGAGGCGTCGAAGGCCGCGATGACCTCCTGCGGGGCGGCGATGCCACCGAAGGTGTCGTCCCACTCCTCCTTGCTGGTCCGCTCGAGGAACACGGACGGGTGGCACGGGTGCGCCACGGCGTAGTGGACGTCCTCGCGCTTGGCGAGGAGGCCCGCGTAGGCCGCGGCGGGGTCGAGCGTCAGGATCGTGGCACCCGCGCGCATCTCGGGGACGAGCTGCTCCGAGACGGTGCCGAGGAGGACGTCCGGCACGGCGAGGATGACGACGTCGGCGACCTTGGCGGCCTCGATGCTGTCGGTCAGCTCGCGGCCGAGGTCCTTGATGCGCTCCTGGCCGGCGGGCGAGGCCTCGCTGTAGCGCGTCGTGTACTCGCTCTTGGCGAAGTTGTTCGAGACGCGGGTGCCCATCTTGCCGCCGGCGCCGATCACGGCGACGGTGACGTCGGCGGTGCCCGAGCCGGCTGCGGTGGTGTGGCTGATGGCGGTGTCGGTCATGATTCCCTGCTCCTGGTGTACTCGATGGTGTGTTCGGTCCACGCCGCCTCGATGCGGGTGGTGGTCTGTGCGGGGGTCTCCCCGGGTTCCGGCTCGGCGGCGACGGTGTCGTCCTGCCACGGGAGCCAGAACTCGATGACGCGGTTGATGCCCCGGGGCTGCGGGTCGATCGCGTCGCGGACGGCGACGTGGTCGATGCGGCCGGTGCCGATCGGCACGCCGGTGTACTGGAAGCCGACCCAGCCCGGGCTGCGGGTGAAGTCGGCGTCCTTCACGTGCCAGTTGCGGACGTACGGGGCGGTCATGGCGACGACGTCCGCCGGGTGCTCGAGGGCCGCGACGGTGTTCGCCGGGTCGAGGCAGATCCCGAGGTGGTCGGACCCGATCCGGGCGACGACGGCGACGAGGTCCGCGGTGGGCACGACCTCGTAGGTCTCGAGGGCGAGCGTGACGCCGGCGGCCTCGTACGCGGGCAGGGCCTGGCGCAGTCGCCGTTCGGTCTCGGCGGCGTCGGGCCGGTCGTCGCCGCTCGTCCACATCGACCGGACGAGCGTGGCGCCGAGCTGCTCGGCGACGTGCAGGTACCGGGCGAGGTGCTCGGGCGCGGTGCCGCGGGTGCCGACCTCGAGCACGAGGCCGAGGTCGTCGGCCAGGGCCTTCAGCTCCGCCAGCCGCGCGTCGGACGCGGTGTTGAGCGGCAGGTGGTCGCAGATCTGGAACAGGTCGACGCCGTCGTGGGACGCCGCATCGCGGAGGACGTCGTCGAGGGACATCGGCGCCGGCACGCGGTCGGACATCCGCCAGAAGTAGGCGTACGTCGAGAGTCCGAGGAGGGAGGTCATGCGTCGGCCCCCAGCTGCTCGGCCTCGTCGAGGATCGTCCGGATCGCCGCCGGGTCGTGGGCGAAGCGGCCGAGGAACAGCCCGCCGATGCCGCCACGTCCCCGAGTCAGCAGCCCGGGCCCGGCACTTCCGCCGTAGATGACGACGCTGCCGGCGAGCTCCGGCCGGGTGGCGAGGTGGGCCTCGAGGCCGGCGAGGACCGCGACGATGTGGTCGTCGGGCGCGGGCGCCGGGGCGCCGATGGCCCAGACCGGCTCGTAGGCCACGATGACGGGGCCGGGGATGCCGTCCGCCACCGCGGTCCGGACGAAGCGGTCGAGCTGGGCGGTCACCTCGGTGACCGCATCCGCGATCTCGTCTGACCGGGAGGCTCGGGTCGACTCGCCGACGCAGATGAGGGGACGCAGGTGGTTCCGGAAGGCGGCGTGCACCTTCCCAGCGACGTCCTGGTCCGACTCGTGGAACAGGGAGCGCCGTTCGGCGTGCGCGATCTCGACGAGGTCGACGCCGATCTCCGCGAGCTCACGCCCGGAGACCTCGCCGGTGAAGGCGCCCTCGTCCGCCCATGCCAGGTCCTGCGCGCCGAGGAGCACGCCGGAACCCGTCAGCGCCGCCCGCACGGGGACGAGCGACGGGAAGGTCGGGATGACGAACAGCTCGACGCTGCCGTCGGTCACCGCCGGGTGCGTGCGGGCGATGTCGGCCACGGCCTCGGCCCACGCGATCGTGCGGGCGTGGCCGAAGTACATCTTCAGGGACACCCCGATCGTCAGTCGGGGCGTCGCCGTGGCCCGGGTCACGCGTCGGTCCCGACCGGGGCGCTGCCGTCGTACTCGCAGATCGCGTTGACCTTGTCGGCGCTCGCGCTGCTCTGGTCGAAGGTGTAGCCGAGCCACTCCTTCGCCATCCGCCGAGCGACCTCGACGCCGACGACCCGCTGACCCATGCAGAGGACCTGGGCGTCGTTGGAGAGGATCGAACGCTCGACGCTGAAGGAGTCGTGCGCGGTGACGGCGCGGATGCCGGGGACCTTGTTCGCGGCGATCGCGACGCCGAGCCCGGTGCCGCAGATGAGGATCGCGCGGTCGGCCTCGCCGTTCGCGACCAGGCGGGCGGCGTCGACGGCGACGTGCGGGTAGGCGGTGTGGCCGTCCGCGTCGACGCCGACGTCCACGACGCTGGCGACGCGCGGGTCGGCCTCGAGGTCACGCTTGATGACCTCCTTGTAGTCGAAGCCGGCGTCGTCGGAGCCGACGACCAGACGGAACTGCTCGCTCATGGGGATGCCTCTCTCGTGGTGGTGGTGCTGGTGCTTCGTCGTGGTCAGGCCGGGACGCTGAGCGTCCGGAGGACCGCGGCGGTGATGAGGGCGAAGGACACGGCACCGGCGTCGGGGGTGCCGACCGCGTCCTCGCCGTGCGTCCGGGCCCGTCCCATGCGGGGCAGGAGCGCCGCGGTGGCGTCGGCAGCCTGCTGGGCCGCGTCGGAGGCCGCCGTCCACGCCGAGACGAGGTCGTCGCCCGCGGCGACCCGGGCGGCGAGCGTGTCGTCGAAGGGGACGAGGGCGTCGACCATGGTCTTGTCGCCGACGACGGCGCCGAAGGCGAGGACGGCGTCGGTGGCGGCGTGCACCGCGGTCTGGACGGTGGCCGGGTCG
The DNA here is from genome assembly GCF_026544205.1 of Curtobacterium sp. GC_Cur_3. Lineage (GTDB taxonomy): Bacteria > Actinomycetota > Actinomycetes > Actinomycetales > Microbacteriaceae > Curtobacterium. The sequence goes on along the minus strand of NZ_JALNUI010000004.1, from coordinate 157,081 downwards.
GGCCGGTCGGTGTCGCCGAGGACGCGACCCAGAGCCTCCAGGGCGGCGCCCCAGATCGCGCCGGAGGTGCCACCGGCCTTGTCGGACCACGCGTCTCCCGCGATGGCGAGGACCGTGCCCGCACCGGCACCTCGGGCGGCTGCGTCGCGCGCCGCAGCGTCGGCGGCGGTGGAGCCGCGCTGCATGCCGATGCCGTGGTCTCCGTCTCCGGCCACGGCGTCGATGCGGCCGAGTTCGTCGGCGTGCGTGTCGATCGTGGTGCGGATCGCGGTGACCGCGTCGGCGACGATCCGGGCGGAGGCCTGCGAGTCGGCGGTGCCGGGGGTGACCGGGGCGGCGACGTGGGCGGTGAGGACGTGCTCGGGGAGGCGCTCCTGCGGGACCGCGCCGCCCTTGCGGTAGGCGGGGGTGTCCGTCGGTGCTGCCCAGAGCTGTTCGAGTTCCGCGTCCGGCCAGAAGAGCGTGAGCGAGACCCCGGCCATGTCGAAGGATGTGACGAGCTCCCCGACCTCGGGTTCGATCACCACGGCACCGGCTGCGGTGAGGAGGCGCTGGACGGTGGCGTAGACGACGAAGAGCTCCTCGTACTTCACGCTGCCGAGACCGTTGAGGATCGGCACGACGTGGGCGCCGTCGGCCGCGACGCCGTCGGGCAGCTCGGTGAGGAGCTTGTCGACCAGCAGCGTCGCGAGTTCGGCGGCGGTGGGGACGTCGGTCTCGTCGATCCCCCGCTCCCCGTGAATGCCCATCCCGATCGCCATGCGCCCCTCGGGGACCGTGAACAGCGGCTCGTCAGCACCGGGGAGGGAGCAGCCGGAGAACGCGACCCCGAAGGACCGGGTGCGGTCATTTGCCCGTTCGGCGATCGCGGTGACCTCCTCCAGGGTCAGGCCCTGCTCGGCGGCGGCGCCGGCGACCTTGAAGACGCAGAGGTCCCCCGCGATGCCACGGCGCTTGGACGCTTCGTCCGCGCTGGCGGAGGCGACGTCGTCGGTGACGCGGACCGTGCGGACCTCGATGCCCGCGTCACGCAGCGCTCGTTCGGCGGCGTCGAAGTTCAGCACGTCGCCGGCGTAGTTGCCGTAGGACAGCAGCACCCCGCCGCCGTGCTCGGACGCCTTCGCGACCGCGGTGACCTGCTGCGCGGACGGGCTGGCGAACAGGTTCCCCATCGCCGCCCCCGCAGCGAGGCCGTGCCCGACGAGACCGCCGAACGCCGGGTAGTGGCCGGAGCCGCCACCGATGACCAGGGCGACCGTGCCGTCCGGGCTCGCCGTGGACCGGGCGACGCCGCCGTGCACCTTCCGGACGCGGGAGTGGTTCGCGGCGACGAAGCCGTCGACCATCTCGTCGGCGAAGTCCGCCGGGTCGTTGAACAGCCGGGTCATGCGCCTGCCTCCGTGGTGACGGCGCGCTCGGCGTCGGTGGTGGTCGGGGCGGTGCCGGTCTCCCCGCGGTGCTGGCGGGAGACGACGACCATGAGGATGCTCGAGAGCACCATGAAGAAGCCGACGATGAACATCGGGACCTGGTAGCCGCCGGTCCACTCGCTGACGATGCCCGTGATGTACGGGGCAGCGAAGCCACCGAGGTTGCCGATCGTGTTGATGAGCGCGACGCCCGCTGCCGCTGCGGCACCGGTGAGGAACTGCGTGGGCATGGTCCAGAAGTTCGGCAGGGCGGCGAAGATCGCGCAGGCGGTGACCGCGATGACGGCGACGGTGGCGGCGGGCGAGTTCATGAACAGCGCCACCGGGATGCTGAGTCCACCGACCAGGGCGGGGAGCGCGATGTGCCAGACCTTCACGCCGCGGCGGAACGCGTCACGGGACCAGAAGTAGAGGACGACCGCGGCGGGCACGTACGGGATCGCCGTGATCAGGCCCTTCTGGAACAGGTCGAACGAGGTGCCGAACTGCTCCTGGAAGCCGTCGATGATCGTCGGGAGGAAGAAGCTCAGCGCGTAGAGGCCGTAGATGAAGCCGAAGTAGACGAAGGCCAGCATCCAGACGCGGCCGTTGCCGAACGCGGCGCGGAGGGCGCCCTTGCCGTGGCCGTCGTTCTTGCCCTGGTTCTCCTTGGCGAGGGCGGTCTCCAGCCAGACCTTCTCGTCCTCGTCGAGCCACTTCGCCTGGGACGGCTTGTCCTTGAGGACGAAGAGGCACAGGACGCCGACGATGATCGCCGGGATCGAGACGCAGAGGAACATGAAGCGCCAGCCGGCGAGGCCGCCGAGGAGACCCTCGTGGGTCATCAGCCACCCGGCGAGCGGGGAGCCGATCACGCTGGTGAGCGGCTGCGCCAGGTAGAAGAGCGCGAGCATCTTGCCGCGGTGGCGTGCCGGGACCCAGGTGGAGAGGAACAGGATCGCGCCCGGGAAGAACCCGGCCTCCGCGATGCCGAGGAGGAAGCGCAGCCCGACCAGCTGCGGGTAGTTCTGCACCCACGTGAACAGCAGCGAGACGATGCCCCACGTGATCATGATGCGGGCGAGCCAGATGCGGGCACCGAACCGGTGCAGTGCGAGGTTCGACGGGACCTCGAGCACGAGGTAGCCGATGAAGAAGACCCCGGACGCGAAGCCGAACTGCGCGGCGGTCAGGCCGAGGTCGGCCTCCATGCCGTTCGGGGCCGCGAAGGAGATCGCGGTGCGGTCGAGGAAGTTGATGAAGAACATGAGCGCCACGAACGGCACGATGCGGATGGCGATCTTCCGGATGGTCGTCTTCTCGACGACCGAGGTCGGGATGCCTCGGGTGGCGGGGATGTCCACGGTGACTCCTGCTGGGGGAACGACGTTGGTCGGGGTTGGAACGCGGACCATCCTCCGCCCTTCGTCGCGAGTTGTCAACCGGTTGACCAATGGCTGCGCTCCGCAGCGATGCGGAGCAGGGCACCGCTACGCTCGGGACATGCCCGCGTTCAGCGAGAACGACCCCCTCAACATCCGGCTCGAACTCGAGTCGGTGCCGGTCGGGTCCCCCGCGTCCGAGGTCGCCCGACAGCTCGTGTCGCTGCTCACCGCAGGCGACCTGGCCCCCGGGTCGCGCCTGCCGTCCGAGCGGGTGCTCGCCGAACGGCTCGGCGTCGGCCGGTCCGCGGTGCGGGAGGCCCTCGCCGCGCTGGAGATCCTCGGCATCGTCCAGATCCGACCGGGCTCCGGCACGTACCTGCGCGGTGGGATGTCCGACCTGCTGCCGACGACGCTGTCGTGGGGGCTGATGCTCGCGTCGAACCGCACGCGGGAGCTGCTCGAGATCCGGTCCTCGCTCGAGCGCACCGCGGCGATCCTGGCGGCGCAGCGTGCGACCGACGAGGAACTCGACGCGCTCGGCGACCACCTGGACCGGCAGGAGGCCACCCTCGACGACCCCTCGGCGTTCATCGAGGCCGACGTCCGCTTCCACGTGCAGCTCGCCCGGGCCGCCGACAACGACGTGCTCGCCGACCTGCTCCAGAGCCTGCGGTCGATGCTGAGCGTGTGGGTCGGCCGCCGTGTCAGCACGCGCGAGGCCACCGAGGCCGCGTACAACGAGCACCGCGCGATCTACGACGCCATGCGGACGCGGGACGTCGCCGCGACGCTCCGGGCGATGGACGAGCACATGGCCACGGCGAGCGCCCGCATCGAGCACGCGGACCCGGTGCCGGCGGAGTAACTGGCGCGCTGGCCGCTCTGGTGCGAGGTTGACCACACCGTGCGGCGCTGAGGGCGCGCACGGGGTGGTCAAGCTCGCACGGGCCGAGGGAACGCGCACGGTGCGACGTTGCCGAACCGGCAACGGGGCTCGCGTTCGGACGGCACGGTGTGCGTCACTGGGCGGATGCACGCACACGAGCACGACCACGGCACCGATTCGCCCGCCGAGGCACTGCCCGACGCCGCGACGTACTGGGAGTCCCGGTACGCCGACGGGGACCGGATGTGGTCGGGTCGGGTGAACGCCGTGCTCGCCGACGTCGTCGCGACGCTCGAGCAGCAGAGGCCGGTCGGGTCCGCGCTCGACCTCGGCTGCGGGGAGGGCGGCGACGTGCTCTGGCTGGCGTCCCGGGGGTGGCACGCGACAGGGGTCGACCTCTCCCCCACCGCCGCTGCTCGAGGTCGGGCGGCCGCTCATGACGCCGGTGTCGCGGACCACGCGCGGTTCGACGTCGGCGACCTGGCGACGTGGGACACCGAGGAGCGGTTCACGCTGGTGACCGCGTCGTTCCTGCAGTCGTGGCCGGTCGAGATCCCCCGCGCGGCGATCCTGCGCCGGGCGACCCGGTTCGTGGCACGCGGCGGACACCTGCTGGTGACCGCGCACGCCGCCCCGCCCGGTGCGCTGCCCGAGGAGATGCGGTCCTACCGCTTCCCGACGCCGGACGACGACCTGGCCGCACTCGGCGTGGGACGCGGCGACGATGCTGTTGCCGACGCCGGTGCTGATGCCGACGCCGGTGCTGATGCCGACGCCGACTGGGCGGTCGTCACGGCCGAGCTCCGCCCCCGTTCCGTCACCCGCGACGACGGCACCGCGCACGACCTGCTCGACAGCGTGGTGCTCGTCCGGCGACGCTGACCCCGCGGCGACTCGCGCTCGTGCGAGGTCGACCACACCGTGCGACGCTGACGTCCCGCACGGGGTGGTCAACGTCGCACGGGCCGGAGGAACGCGCACGGTGCGGGCACGACGAGCGACCGCCGACGGTCAGGCGGGGAACACCACCGGCACGCGGACAGCGACCGCGTCGAGCCGCACCAGGACCTCGCGCCCGCGGTGTCGGACCACGTGGTCGCCGAGCGCCCGCGGGGTGCGTGCCCGCAGGCCGGCCTCGAGGAGTTCGGCGCCGTCGTCCCCCACGGCGCCCCACGTCACGTCGACGTCGATGCCGGGTCGGGCGACGAGCCCGCGGACGGCCCCGTGCGCGAAGACCTCGGGCACAGCGGGGAGCAGGTCGATCCCGTCGCGGTGGGACTGCACGAGCATCTCGGCCACCGCGGCGACGAAGCCGAGGTTGCCGTCGATCTGGAACGGCGGGTGCGCGGCGAACAGGTTGCGGTAGAGCCCGCCGCGCTGCCCCTCGTCGTCGACGCCGTCCATCGTGCGGAACACGAGCGGCAGCAGCCTCCCGATCGCGGCGGTGTCCCCGAGCCGGGCCCGGAGCGCGAGCTTCCACGCCAGTGACCACCCGGTGGAGTCGTCACCCCGGGCGTCGAGCGTCCGGGCGACCGCCGCGGCCATCGACTCGTCGAGCGGTTCGGTGCCGGGGTACGCCCCGACGAGCGAGGACACGTGGCGGTGCCCCGGCTCGGCGTGCCCGCGGTCCGCGTGCCACTCCGGCACGGCCCCGTCGGCGCCGGGCTCGATCGGCGGCAGGGCGTCGGCGAGCGCCGCGAGTCGCGGGTCGGTCTCGAGGCCGACACGGTCGCTGAGCCTCCGGTACGCGGACACCGTCATGCGGATGAGCGCGAGGTCCATCGCCGAGTCCGTGTCGACCGACCCGGAGGCGCCCGTCGCGGTGACGAAGTGGTTCTCCGGCGAGGTCGAGGGGACCGTGTGCCGCAGACCGTCGTCGCCGGTCACGACCCAGGCGTCCACGAAGGCGAGCGCACCGGCCACGAGCGGCAGCAGCACGTCCCGCACGAAGGCGTCGTCGGCACCGTGGTCGGCATGCGCGACGAGCGGGTCGAGCAACCACAGGGCGCCCATCGGCCAGAACGCGTACGCCGGGTCGTGCTGCCCCTCCCCGATCGGCTGCGTGTACCCCCACGCGTCGGTGTTGTGGTGCGCCACCCACCCGGGAGCGTCGTACAACCGGGCGGCGGTCTGCTCCCCGCTGCGGGCGACGGCCTGGACCAGGGCGACGAGCGGCTCGACGGTCTCGGGCAGCGCGGTGACCTCGGCGGGCCAGTACGCCATCTCGAGGTTGACGTTCGTGGTGTAGTTCGCGCTCCACGGTGGCCGGAGTGCGGCGTTCCAGATGCCCTGCAGCGTCGCGGGCAGGCCGCCCGGACGGGACGAGCAGATGAGCAGGTACCGGCCGTACGCCACGAGGAGCGCCGCGAGCCCGGGGTCCGTCGCGATGCCCTCGGTGGCGACCCGGGCGAGACGCTCGTCAGTCGGGCGATCAGCGTGGTCGCCGTCCGGCAGCGTCAGGGTGAACCGGTCGACCAGCGCGGCGTGGTCGGCGCGCTGCTCAGCGAGGACCGCGTCGATGCCGGTCGTGATCGCGGCGTCGACCAACCCTGCCGCGACCGCAGCTGCGTCCGTCGCGGTGCCCGCCGGGGACCGGCCTGCTCCCTGCGCGGTCGTCGCCGTGGCGAGCACGATCCGGACCGTCCCCCGCGCCGGCACCTGGACGTGGTCACCCACGGCACTCGACGCGAGCGGTCGGTCGTGCTCGTCGACCAGCCGGAGCACCGCGGCGCCCTCGAGCGCGGGACCGTCCCAGCGCACCGGGTCCGGCACGTCGCCGTCGTGGGGCGGCCAGACGTCGCTCGGCAGCCGGACGAGCAGCGCCGCGTCACCCGTCCCGGACGCCGCCGCACCGGCAGCAGCCCCGGCACCGGACGCAGCGTCGAGCGGCGCGTGCAACAGCGTCTCGAGCGACACGTCCACCGTCCCCACCCCCGACTCCGGGAACACCAGCTCGTGCACGAGCACCCGGCGGGGCCACGACGCCCAGGTCGCGGTGCGCACGGGCTGGCCGTCGAGCACGAAGGACGTCGTCGCGGTGGCGGTGCCGAGCTCCAGCCTCCGCTCGTGGTCCTGCACGAGGCCGGCACCGTCGGGGGTGGTCGTCACGACCAGGTCGACGAACGGCTCGTACGCCTGCGTGTGCCGGTGCTGCACCCGGCGGAGCGCGTCCGCGGCGTCGTCGAACCGCTGCGAGGCGATCGCGACCCGGGCCTCGGCGAGCGCTGCCCGGACGGTCCCGGGGTCGAGCGGGTCGACGTGCTCGGTCTCCACGGTGCCCGACCACGCGGACCCGTCGTTGACGCCGACACGATCGGCGAGCGCACCACCGTGGCACATCGCCCCGAGCAGGCCGTTGCCGACGGGGAGCGCGTCCGTCCAGGTGGTCGCGGGGCCCCGGTACCGGAGCACGGCGCTCATGCCGAGCCCAGCGGGACGTGCGCGGCGACGCTCCGCACGACCCGGTCGACGACGACGGCGGGCGCAGTGTCCCACACGGACTGGTTGAAGATCTCGACCTCCACGTCTCCGGTGTACCCGGCAGCGGCGACCGCGGCACCGATCGGGCCGAAGTCGATGTGCCCGTCGCCCGGGTACCCGCGCGAGAGCAGGGGGTCGGCGGCGAGCGGGGTCACCCAGTCGCACACCTGGTACGTCGCGATGCGTCCGGCGGCACCGGCTCGGGCGATCGACGACTCGAGCGCGGGGTCCCACCACACGTGGAAGGTGTCGACGGCGACGCCGACCGCCTCGGCGGGGAAGGGTGCTGCGAGGTCGAGGGCCTGCGCGAGGGTGGAGACCACGGCTCGGTCGGCCGCGTACATCGGGTGCAGGGGCTCCACGGCGAGCTGGACCCCGGCGTCGAGGGCGTGTGGCACGAGTTCGGTCAGGGCGTCGGCGACGCGGGCGCGGGCGGCACCGAGGTCCTTCGAGCCGGCGGGCAGTCCCCCGGCGACGAGGACCAGCACGGGCCGGGACCCGGGTGCGCCGGCGTCGGCCAACGCGGCGGTCTCGTCGATCGCGCGGCGGTTGTCGTCCATGGCCCGTCGGCGCTCGGCCCCGTCGGCGAGGGTGAAGAACCCGCCCCGGCAGTGGGTCGACACGCGGAGTCCGGAGTCGCGCACCATCCGCACGGCATCGTCGAGCCCGACGTCGGCGACCGGTTCGCGCCAGGTCCCGATCGCCTCGACGCCCGCCGCGCTCACCGCCGCGATCGCCTCGGCCAGGGAGGCGTGCTTCACCGTCGCCTGGTTGACCGAGAGCCGGGCCGCGCCGACCGCTGCCGACGGCCGGGCCGGAGCCGGGGCGCTCACGCGACCGACTCGGGGACGGGAGCGACGTCGGCAGCTGAGTCGAGCCTCCCGGCCGGAGCGTCGTCGCCAGCCGACCCTGGCCTGGCCGGCTGTGCACCACCGACGGACGTGACGCGCCGGTCCACCCCGTGCAGCGCGAGCAGCGCGTGCCAGCGCCGGGCGGCGAGCTCCGGCTGCTCCAGCGCACCACACGCGTTGGCGAGCCGGACCGTCTCCGACAGGTGCGGCAGGCTGCGGCCCGCGTGCAGTCCGCCGACCATCGCCGGCGACGAGTGATGACCGTTCAGCCACGCGAGGAACGCGATGCCGGTCTTGTAGAACCAGGTGGGGGCGGCGAAGACGTGACGCGCGAGGGCCTCGGTCGGACCGAGGACGGCGCGGAAGGCGGCCTCGTCCGGCAGGGCACGGACCGCTGCCGACGCGGCCGGCCCGACGGCGGCGAACGCACCGAGCAGGGCGTCCGAGTGCGCGGACCCGTCGCCCGCGATGAGGTCGACGTAGTGGAAGTCGTCGCCCGTGTACATCCGGGTGCCCTCGGGCAGACGGGCGCGCAGGGCGACCTCGGCGGACGCGTCGAGCAGGCTCATCTTGATCCCGCTGACCCGCTCCCCCGCGTCCCGCATCACCGCGAGGACCGTCTCGGGCGCCGACCGCTCGTCGCCGAAGTAGCCGGCGAGTGCCGGGTCGAACGCGGCACCGAGCCAGTGCAGGACGACGGGGGCGCCGGCCCGTGCGATGACCCGCTCGTAGACCGAGCGGTAGTCGCCGGGCCCGGACGCGGCGCGCGCGAGGTGGCGGCTCGCCATCAGGACCACGCCGGCGCCGGCGTCCTCGGCGTGGTGGAGCTGGCGGACGTAGGCGTCGACGATGGCGTCGAGGCTGGCGTCCTCGGACGCCAGGTCGTCGGTGTTCACCCCGACGACGATGCGGCCGCCGACGCTCGCGGCCTCGGCGGCGCTGCGGGTCACGAGTTCGCGGGTCGCGGCCGGGTCGAGGCCCATGTTGCGCTGCGCGGTGTCCATCGCGTCGGCGACCCCGAGGCCCCAGGACCACAGGTGGTGCCGGAAGGCCAGGGTGCTGTCCCAGTCGAGGTCGGCCGGGGCGCCTGGCGTGGTGTCCGACCCGACGCGCGGCACGACGTGGGCGGCGGCGTACACGACGCGCTCGGTCAGCGGGCCGTCGGGCTTGGTCCACGTGGGTGCTGGCTGCAGGGGCACCGTCCGGGTGGTGCCGTCGGCGGCGAGCAGGGTCAGGTCCGTCATGCGGAGACCGCCTGGAGGCTCGGGTCGGTCCCGGCGGACTGGCCGTCGGTCCCGTCGTCGGTCCGTTCGGTCACGGCCGGGAGGCCCGGGTCGGCTCCGACGGTCCGGTGCGGCTCCGGCAGGTGGAGTTCCGGCAGGTCGACACGGCGGCCCTCGCGGGAGGACACGAGGCCGGCCTCGGCGAGCGCGACACCGCGGGCGCCGGAGAGCAGGTCGTACGGGTGCGGGCGCCCGGCCACGAGGTCGCGCACGAAGTCCTCCCACTGCGCGCGGAAGCCGTTGCCGTACTCGTCGTTGTCCGGGACCTCGAGCCACTGACCGCGGTAGTCGCGGTCGTCGCGGAGGTCCGGGTTCCACACCGGCTTCGGCGTCGTCGTGCGCGGCTGGACCCGGCAGCCGAACAGCCCGACGACCGCGCTGCCGTGGGTGCCGTCGACCTGGAACTCGACGAGCTCGTCCCGGTCCACCCGCACGGCCCAGCTCGAGTTGATCTGCGCGGTGATCCCGCCGGCCAGGTCGAACACCCCGTAGGCGGCGTCGTCCGCGGTGGCCGGGTAGGCGCGGCCCTGCTCGTCCGTGCGCTCGGGGATGTGCGTCACGGCGCGGGCGTACACCGACTCGACGCGGCCGAAGAGCTGCTCGAGGACGTAGTTCCAGTGCGGGAACATGTCGACGACGATGCCGCCACCGTCCTCGCTGCGGTAGTTCCAGCTCGGGCGCTGGGCGTCCTGCCAGTCCCCCTCGAAGACCCAGTAGCCGAACTCCCCGCGGACCGAGAGCACCCGGCCGAAGAACCCGGAGTCGATGAGCCGGGCGAGCTTGCGCAGGCCGGGCAGGTAGAGCTTGTCGTGCACGACGCCGTTCGGCACGCCGGCCTCGGCGGCCAGGCGGGCGAGCTCGAGGGCCTCTGCGGAGGTCTCCGCGGTCGGCTTCTCGGTGTAGACCGCCTTGCCCGCGGCGATCGCCCGGCGGATGGCGTCGGTGCGGGCGCTCGTCACGGCGAAGTCGGCGAAGACGTCCCAGCGTGGGTCGGCCAGCGCGGCGTCGAGGTCGGTCGTCCAGTGCTCCAGGCCGTGGCGGCGGGCAATCTCCTCGAGCTTGCCGGCGTTCCGACCGACGAGCACCGGTTCGAGCTGCACCCGGGAGCCGTCGGGCAGCAGCACGCCGCCGTCCTGCCGGATCGCGAGCACCGAGCGGACGAGGTGCTGCCGGTAGCCCATGCGTCCCGTGACGCCGTTCATGATGATGCCGAGGGTGCGGGTGGTCAACGCGTGCTCCTTTGCTCGCCGAGCTGCTCCCGCCGGTGCGGAAAGCGCTTGCCCGGCACCGTACACCACGCCCCGGTCGGAGCGCAGCCCCGGGGTGGAGCCCGGGGTCAGAGCTCGGGGCCAGAGCCCGGGTGCGGAGGCCGGGTGCGGAGCCCGGAGACCGGAAAGCACCGAGTGGTCAGGACACCCCGCTCACGTCCGCCGACCGGTCGAGGAGCGTCGGTCGGAGCCGCCCGGGACGACGACGGGTGGCCGGTGGACGACACGCGTGCGGGGTGTTGCGACCGGTCGACGAGCGCGCGGACCCGGGGACGGCAGGACAGGGGGCGCGGCGGCGTCCGGCGAGGGTCAGCGCGCGGTGCTCGCGCGCAGGACGACCTCGCCGTCGACGTCGTCCGCGTCGTCGTCGGTGCCGAGCGCCCGACGGACCGCCCGCGCGCCGATCTCCTCGAGGGGCAGCCGCACGGTGCTGAGGGCCGGCACGACGTCGACGAGCATCCGGACGTCGTCGAACCCCGCGACGCCGATGTCGACGCCGGGGACCAGGCCGCGTTCGCGGATCGCCGTGAGCGCCCCGACGGCCATCAGGTCGGTGACGGCGAACACGCACCGCGGCGGCGACCCCGCGTCGAGCAGCTGGGTCATGGCCTGGTAGCCCCCGTCCCGTGAGAACGCGGAGGGGATCACGGCCCCGTGGTCGAGCCGGATGCCGTGGGCGGCGAGTCCGGCGACGAAGCCCTCGACCCGGGCGTGTGCCGTCACGAGGTCCGGCTCCCCCGCCAGCACGGCGAAGGACCGGTGCCCCTGCTCGACGAGCGCCCCCGCCAGGGCCGCGGCGCCGCTGAGGTTCCGGACGACGAGCGCGTGGACGCCCTCGACCCCGGCTGCCGCTCCGTCGACGTCGGACACCAGCGCCGAGACCCCGGCGCCCCCGGCGACCAGGGCGGCGATCCCGTCCCGGACGGCGTCCCCGTTCCCGCCCAGGTGCCGGCTGACCGCGAGCACGACGGCACGGGGGCGGAGGCCGGCGACGACGTCGAGCACCTCGCGCTCGCGGGAGGCGTCCCCGCCGGTCGAGGTGATCGTGACGACGAGTCCGGCCTCGTCGGCTGCACGGATCGCACCGGCGGCGATCGCGGCGAAGTACGGGTCGGCGATGTCACCGACGACGAGGGCCAGCGAGGTCGTGGTGCCCCGGGCCACCGCCTGGGCCTGCACGTTGGCGGTGTAGTGCAGCTCGCGGGCCGCGACGTGCACCCGCTCCAGGAACTCGGGACGGACCCGACGCGCGCTGCCGTTCAGGGCGCGGGACGCGGTGGCGAGGGAGACCCCGGCGCGCTGCGCGACGTCCGCCAGGGTCGCGGTGCTGCGGTCCGACACGACGGCGTCCTCTCCGGTGCGCGCAGCCGTGCGCGTCCGGCGTCAGGCTAGCGGTTTCCACGACCTCGATGCCGGAACCGGCCCCGTCGAGGACCGAGCGGGTGCACCTGGGCGAGCCGAGCCTCCTGACTGACACCGATGTGAGGACAAATGCGGGAAAGCGCTTGCCGGATCGCCCTCGGGTCGTGTAGACAATGGACCCTCGGCCGAGACATCCCCCGAATGCTCGTCCACGGCGGTTCGCGTCCGTGGCCCGAACGAAAGCAGTGACGATGAAGTCATCCAAACGAGTGCTCGCACTCGCCGGCGGCCTCGCCGCCCTCGCGCTCCTCTCCGGCTGCGCCTCCGGCGGTTCCGGGGACGACGGCGGGAAGGTCGACAAGCTGACGTTCTGGCTGTCGACCTCGACCGCGCAGGAGAAGGGCTACCAGGACCTGGCCACCGCGTACGAGAAGGAGTCCGGCGTCTCCGTCCGGATCGTGAACCTGCCGTACGACGGCCTGCAGACGAAGCTCCGCGAGTCCGCCCAGGCGAAGTCGCTGCCGGACGTCGTCCGCGCCGCCGGTGTCGACCCGATCTGGACGTCGCAGACGGTCGACCTCAGCTCGATCACGAACACGAAGGCGAACGGCATCAACCAGGACCTCATCGCGAAGGCGAAGGACGGCAAGGTCCTGACGATCCCGTCCGACATCACCGCGGCGGGGCTGTTCGTGAACAAGTCGCTGTTCGACAAGGCCGGGGTCAGCTACCCGACCGACCCGGCGAAGGCGTGGACCTGGGACGAGTTCCTCAAGGCCGCCGACGAGGTCAAGGCGAAGACCGGCGCCAAGTACGACCTGACGTTCGACGCCTCGCCGTCGCGACTGCGTGCGTACATGTACACGAAGGGCACGACCTTCCTCGAGCAGCAGAAGGACGGCTCGTTCCAGAGCAACGCGAAGATGGTCGGCGCGCTGCAGGACTTCGCCGACATGAACGACGACGAGACCATGCCGAAGTCCGTCTGGGCCAGCGGCCAGGACCCGAACGCGCTGTTCAAGAGCGGCCAGGTCGTCGCGTACTTCTCCGGCGTCTGGCAGACCTCGGACTTCGCGTCGAACGTCGACTTCGACTGGGCGAGCGCCGCGACCCCCGCCGACCCGACCCACGCCACGGAGATCAACTACGGCGGCAACATCGTCGGGTTCGCCAACTCCGATGCGCGTGGTGCCGCCGCGAAGAAGTTCATCGAGTACATGTACGAGCCGGCGAACTACACCAAGCTCTCCGCCACCAACGGGTTCCTGCCCGTGGAGAACGGGCTCGACATCGACTACCCGTTCACCTCGCAGGCCGCCAAGGACTCGTTCGCGCTGTACACGAAGGAGATCGAGGCCGCTGACCCGATCTCGAGCGCCTACGCCAACGAGGCCTCCACCTGGGCGATCGACGGCAAGGAGCTCGGCACCGACCCCACCACCACCGAGGTCGGCAAGCTCATCAACGGGCAGCAGTCGGCGAAGAAGACGCTCGACACGATCACGAAGTACTACGAGGACCAGGTCGGTTGACGACCTCGGCCGTCGGGTGCCCGCACCCGGCGGCCGCCCTGCCGGGTGCCCGCACCCGGCCGCCGCCCCTCCCCCACCCCGGCACGACGAACGAAGAGGATCATCGTGAGCACCAGCACCGCAGCGGGTGACGTCACCGCCACCGCGGCCGTCCCACCCGGACCAGCCCGGTCGAGCACGCCCGGCCGACCACGCCGTCGCCGCTCCGGCGTCAGCCGCCCGGTCCTCGCACCGATCGCCTTCGTCGCCGTGAACGCCGTGCTGTTCGTCGTGTTCTTCGTGTGGCCCGCCGTCATCGGCCTCGGCTACTCGTTCACCGACTACAACGGCGTGAGCGACCCGAAGTTCATCGGCCTGGAGAACTACACCCAGCTCTTCGGTGACTCCACCTTCTACGCCGCGCTGGTCCGCACCCTCATCTACGCGGTCGTCGCCGTGCCGCTCGGCTTCGTGCTGTCGCTCTCGATGGCGCTGATGCTCACGAGCCCCGCCGCGAAGGGCCGGAGCGTCGCCCGCATCGTGTTCTTCGTGCCGTGGCTGATCTCCCCCATCGTCACCGGTGTCATCTGGCGGTGGATGTTCGGCGAGAACTTCGGCCTCGCGAACTTCGTCATCGAGTCCCTCGGTGGCAAGGCCGTGCCGTGGCAGTCGAACGCCGACCTGTCCCTGCTCGTGGTGATCTTCGCCACCGCGTGGGCCGGCGCCGCGTTCAACATGCTGCTGTTCGTCGCCGCCATCCGGAACGTCCCGCAGTCGTACTACGAGGCCGCGTCGCTCGACGGCGCCGGCGCGTGGCACCAGTTCCGCTACATCACGCTGCCGAGCATCGCGCCGACGTCGTTCATCGTGGTGCTGCTGTCCTCGCTCGGGGCGTTCAAGGAGTTCGCCACGATCCAGGCGCTCAACAACGGTGGTCCGGGCACCGACAACACCCTGCTCGTGCAGTACATCTACACGAACGGGTTCCAGAACGCCCACATCGGCTACGCGAGCGCCGCGTCGATGGTCCTCATGCTGATCCTCATGGCCATCGCGCTGATCCAGCTCGCCATGAACCGCCGGACGGAGTCACGCCGATGACCGACACGACCCTCCCGTCGACGCCCGCGGGCGCGGCCGCGACCACCGGAGCTGCCACGAGCCCCGCCGGCGTCGCCGCCGCGACGACCGCCGCCGCCGTCACCGACCGGGTGACCAAGCGGCGCGGCCGCACCGGCGGCCCCAGCCGGACCCGAACCCCGCGCGGCAAGGCCGTCGCCGCGACCGCCCTGCTCTGGGTCTTCATCATCGCGTTCGGCTTCCCCGTGCTCTGGTTCGTCCTCAGCGCCTTCAAGCCGGGCAGCGAGCTGTTCTCCTACCCCCTGACCCTGCTGCCGAAGCAGTGGTCGGTGTCCGGGTTCACCGAGGCCTGGTCGAGCTTCGACTTCGCCCGGTACTTCGGCAACACGATCATCGTCGCCCTGGTCACCACGGTGCTGACGGTCCTGGCGAGCGCCTGCACCGGCTACGCCCTGGCCAAGTACGACAACAGGTGGTTGAAGGTGTTCTTCGTCTGCATCCTCGCGACGACGATGCTCCCCACCGAGGTCATCCTCGCCCCGACCTTCATCGTGATCCGCGACCTCGGCCTGTACGACTCGCTCGCCGGCATCATCGTGCCGTCGGTGATCACCGCGACGGGCATCTTCATGTTCCGCCAGTTCTTCCTCACGGTCCCCGACGACCTCGTCGAGGCGGCGCGGATCGACGGCGCGAGCGAGTTCGGCATCTTCGTCCGGATCATGCTGCCGATCTCCCGCCCGATCATGCTGACCCTGGCGATCTTCTCCTTCCAGTGGCGCTGGAACGACTACATCTGGCCGCTGCTCGTGCTGAACGACCCGCACCAGTTCACGATCCAGATCGCCCTGCAGAGCATCGTCGGGGCCGAGAACGTGAACTGGACCGTGCTCCTCGGTGCCTCGGTCATCTCGATCCTGCCCCTGCTGCTCCTGTACCTGGTGTTCCAGAAGTACGTGAACGGCGCCGACCTCAACGCGGGACTGAAGGACTGATGGGACCGACCTTCCTCGAGGCCCTCGGCCCGGCCGCGGACGCCGCGGTCCGTGACCTCCGGTCCGCGAGCGACGACCCGGCGACGCTGCAGCACCGGGAACTGATGGCACGCGCGCTCACGCTGGTGGGCGCGTGGGTCCGGACGGGAGGCCCGGCGCAGGCCGACGAGACCGACCTCACCACCGCGCACGGGTACGTCCGGCACCTCGCCGACCGGCAGTCGGAGCACGGCACGTTCGTCGGCGGGGACAACGTCCTCTCGCCGCCGGACTCCGCGTTCACGGTCAACGACTGCTGCGACGCCCTCGAGCTGCTCGCCCCCGTCCGCGACGTCTCGAGCGTCGCCGGTGCCCTCGCCGAGGACCTCGACCGGATGGTGCTCCGCGCCGCCCCCGCCCTGCGCACCGGCGGCGTGCACACCCCGAACCACCGCTGGGAGATCTCCGCCGCCCTGGCCCGGGTCCACCGCCTGCACCCGGACCCGGCGCTCGTCGCCCGGATCGAGGAGTGGCTGGCCGAGGGCGCGGACATCGACGCCGACGGGCTGTGGTCCGAGCGCAGCCCGAACTACGCGGTCGCCGTCTCGTGCCCGTCGTTCCTGGTGCTCGCCGAGGTCCTCGGCCGCCCCGAGCTCCTCGAGCCGGTCCGCCGGAGCATCGACGCCGTCCTCGCCCTGCTGCTGCCCGACGACACCGTCGAGACCGTGCAGTCGCGCCGGCAGGACCAGTCCCGCCCGTTCGGCATCGGCCCGTTCGCACCGCTGCTCTGGCACGTCGCCGTGCAGGACGACCGTGCCGACGTCGCCGCTGTCGCCCGGCGTGCGGTGACGCTCGACATGTGGCAGCCGGGCGCCGTCGCCGCGCGGGCCATGACGGACCCGCTGCTCGGCCGACCGCTCCCCGACCGGGACGCCCCAGCCGCCCCGGCCCGCGAGGTGCTCCGCTTCGCCGACGCCCGACTCGTGCACGTCCGCGAGCCGCGGCGGAGCGTCGTCGTGTTCGCGGGCTCGGACGTCCCCGCGCAGGGCCACGTCCGCTCCGGCCTGGCGAACAGCCCGACGTTCCTCCGGGTGCTCGCCGGCGACGTCGTCCTGTCCGACGTGCGGCTGTCCCGCGAGTTCTTCGGCCTGGGACCGTTCCGCCCGACGAGCATCACCTCCCTGGCGCGCGGCGCCGGTGACGGCGACGACGTCCTGCGCTTCCGGCTCACCGAGTCGGTCGAGGCCGGCTACCACCAGCCCCTCCCGCCCGCACGCCGGCGTCCGGACGGCGCGTACGACCTGCGCGACGAGGGCCGGTTCTCGGCGGCGATGGACTTCGGCGACCGGGCGGTGGACACCGTCACGCTGACGACCACCGTCGACGTGACCGTCCTGCCCGACGCCGTCGTGCTCGACCTCGAGCTCGACGGCGCGGACGTGCCGTGGGCACTGCAGCTGACCTTCCGCTCCGGGGGTACCGTGACCGGCATGGAGCAGGACGTCGAGGGCAACCGGGTGCTCGTCAGCGGGACCGGCAGCTACCGGGTGGGCGACGACGTCGTCACCGTCGGACCGGGCAACGGGTCGGGCCCCGAGCAGCCGGCGTTCTACGCACCGGGCCAGGACTACGCCTTCCTCGGCGGCACCGACCGCCCCGACGGCGAGCACGTCTTCGTGACCGGTCGGGCGCCGGGGCGCACGCGCATCACGATTGGCACGGGCCGGTCCCCCGGGACGTCGGCCTGATGCCCGTGGGCGCCGACCGGAGCACGACCGCGGCCCCGCCCGGCGTCGTGCTCGTCGGCGCCCGCGGGTACGGCCTGCACCACCGCGCGAACGTCGACCGGCTCGTCGCGGCCGGGCGCTGCACGCTCACCGCGGTCCTCGACCCGGCCATCGACGGCCCGACCGACGGCGGCGTCCCCGTGGTCGCCGACCTCGCCGCCGCCTCCGCGCACGGTCCCGTCGACGTCGTCGTGGTGGCCGCCCCGATCGCCGCGCACCTCCCGCTGACCCTCGCCGCACTCCACGCCGGCGCGGACGTGCTCCTCGAGAAGCCACCGGTGACGACCCGGCAGGCCCTGGCTGAGCTGCTCGAAGCCGAGCGCCGGACCGGACGGGTCGCCCAGGTCGGGTTCCAGAGCCTCGGGTCCGACGCGCTCGGTGCCCTGCGGGACGGCCACGTCGTCGGCGCGGTCCGTTCGGCGGCGGCCGTCGGCACCTGGCGCCGGGACGACGCCTACTGGCAGCGGTCCACCTGGGCCGGTCGACGACGGCTGCGAGGCGTCGACGTGCTCGACGGCGTCGTGACGAACCCGCTTGCCCACGCCGTCGCCACCGCGCTGGCCGTGGTCGGTGCCCGCCGTGCCGCTGACGTGGCGCGCGTCGAGGTCGAGCTGTACCGGGCGAACGCGATCGAGGGCGACGACACCTCCTCGGTCCGGGTCACGACGGCGTCGGGGCGCGAGGCCACCGCCGCGCTGACCCTGTGCGCCGCCGAGGAGACCGTGCCGTCCGTGCGGGTCACCGGCGCCGACGGCACCGCGCGGTTCGACTACACGCTCGACGACGTCGCGCTGCCCGGTGCGCCCGCCGAGCACCACGGACGCACCGACCTGCTCGAGAACCTCCTCGACCACCGTCGTACCGGCGTCGACCTGCTCGTCCCCCTCGTGTCGACGGGCGCGTTCGTCGAGGTGCTCGAGGCCGTCCGCGCCACGGAGCCCGTGCAGATCGACCACCCCTTCGTCACCTGGCTCGGCGCGGGGTCGGCGCGGCACCCCGTGGTGCAGGACGTCGAGTCGCTCGCCGACCGGGTTGCCGAGGAGCTGGCGCTGTTCTCCGAGGTCGGCGCTCCCTGGGCGCATGCCACCCGCGACGACGTGCTGCACCGCTTCGTCGTCCCGACCGCCGACGGCACCCCGACCGAGGTCGCGACCGTGCTCGACGGCGCCGGCACCATCCCGACCTCGGTCCCCCGGCCGTACCTGCATCCCGTGCGGACGCTCGCCGGGGTCGTCGTCAGCGCCCACCACCCGCCCGACCACGACTGGCACTGCGGCGTCGGCCCCGCGATCCCCGACGTCGACGGCGTGAACTGCTGGGGCGGACGCACCTACGTGCACGGCGAGGGCTACGTCTGGCGCGACGACCACGGCACGGTGACGGTCGAACGGGAGACCGTCGAGGGCGACACGCTCACCGTCGAGGCACGGTGGCGCGGACCCGACGGCCGCCCACGCCTGCACGAGGACCGGACGACGTCGACCCGGTCCCTCGGGCCCGACGCCTGGGAGCTCCGCACGGCCTCGTCCTTCAGCACCCCGGGTGACGCGGACGTCCTGCTGGGCGGCCCCGGCAGCAACGGCCGCGTCGGTGCCGGGTACGGCGGGTTCACCTGGCGCCTCCCACCGTGCACGGACGTGGAGGTCCGCACCCCGACGGCCACCGGGGAGTCCGCGGTGCACGGGTCCGTCGCACCGTGGGTCGCCTGGAGCGCCGACGCCGAGGGGCGGCCGGTCACGGTCGTCCTCGAGGCGCTCGGGCACCGCGACCCGTGGTTCGTCCGGGTCGCGGAGTACCCGGCGATCGCGTCGGCCCTGGCGTGGTCGACCCCGGCGACGGTGCGCCCGGGGGTCCCGCTCGTCCGGGCCTTCCGAGCGGTCGTCGCGGACGGTCGTCAGGACCCGGTCGCGCTGCTCGCCCGCCGACCGGGCTGACCGCCAGCCGACCCCGGGGCGCCGACGATCAGGCCGACCGCTCCTGCGTGTGCGCCAGCAGGTGCTCGTCGAGGAGGTCGCGCACCCGCGGGTCCGGACCGAACTTCCGGGCGAACGGCAGCCCCGAGTCCAGCAACGCGGCAACGTCCTCGACCGTGTACTCGTCCGGACGGCCGGAGGTCGGGTCGGACCAGCGGATGCTGTGCAGGCTCGCGTGCTCCAGCCGCAGGTCCGGGTCGTTCCCGATGACCGTCGGCGTGACGGCCTCCACCGGGATCATGGTGCGCGCGAAGTAGCGCACGAGTGCCGCGTCGGAGCGGACCCGTTCGACGACGGCGCGCATCGCACGCCGGTCGATCGCGAACCAGCTGTTGTCGTACCAGCAGGGGGCGTCCCGGGTGAAGGGCGTGCGGAGGGCCCGGACGCCGACCCGTGCCGGCACGCCGAGCCCGTCGTTCGCGCCGTAGATCCGCACCGGCATCCGGTGCACGCGGAGCCGGTGGATGGCGATGCCCCGGATCGTGCGGAACGCCCGGACGAGCGGCGCCGGCAGCCGACGCTCGAGGTCGACGGTCGGGAGCTTCGTGTACTGGAAGCGGTAGCGCTGCTGCGCCTCGGCCCGGATGTCCGGGTCGGGGACCTCGTCGATCGGCCAGGACTCGATGATCGCGTTCGTGGACGCCGCCGTCGCGTCGAGCAGTCGTCCGTGCAGGACGGACGCCGGGGCCGTCGGGTAGTCCTGCTCCGACAGCAGCATCACCCAGTCCACGTCGAGGTGCTCGAGCACCCACCCGAACAGCCGCCACCGGGCCCGTTCGAGCGTGAGGTCGCCCCACTCGATCCGTTCGGGGCTGACGAGCACGTGGACGCCGAGCGCTTCGAGCGGGTCGCGGCGGACCGGGTGGTGGGTCTCGTCGTGCTGGACGACGACCGCGGCGCCCGGGTCCGTCGTGCGCAGCGTCCGGACGAGCCGTTCGAGCTGGACCCCGTCGCCGTACGAGGTGATGAGGTACGCCAGACGAGCACGCCGTCCGGTGGTCTGCTCAGTCGAGTGGTGCTCGGACATCGTCTGCTCCTCGCGGGGACGGTGGTGCTCCGGGCCCGCGGCGAGGGTGCCGCGGTGGTCTCGTTCCAGTGTCCCTGATCAGGACGGCAGGGCCTCCGCGTAGACGCGGAACTCGCCGCGATCGGCGTGTATCGACCACAGGCGGTCGGCCAGGGACTCGGCGGAGTGGGCCGGATCGCCGTCGTCGATGCCGAACGGGATGATGATCTGGCCGACGTGGATGGACTCCGCGGCGAGCGCGTCGTGCAGGAGCTGGGCGTAGGCGCTCTCCCCCGCGAACGCGACCGAGGTGCCGGTGACGCGGGCGCCCGGTCGGACGGCACTGCCGCCGTTGACGAACAGGAGGGTGCCGTGGCCGATCGCCCGCATGCCGGGGATGACCTGGCGTGCCGCGGCGACGGGGCCGTAGACCGAGAACTCGATGGGACCGACGAGGTCCGCCTCGGTCGTCTCGAGCACCGGACGCATGAACTCCTTCGCCGGCAGCGGGCTGTACTGCAGCACCTCGATCGGGCCGAGGTCCGCGCTGGCACGTTCAAGGGCCGAGCGGATCGAGTCGCCGTCGCGGACGTCGGCGGTGTACCCGGCGGCGGCGTGCCCCTCGGACTGCAGCGTGGCGGCGAGGTCGTCGACGCGGCCCTGGTTGCGGGCGACGAGGGCGACGGCGAAGCCCTCGCGGGCGAAACGGCGGGCGACGGCGAGACCGAGGCCCCGGCCGGCACCGATGATGGCGATCGTGGTCATGGCACCAGTCAACTCCGCGCCCGACTCAGAGGCGGACGCCGGCGCGCCGCAGGTCCTTGACGATCGTCGTCAGCAGCACGCGGTGTCCCGCGACGGTCGGGTGCTCGCTGTCGTCCTGCAGCAGCGTGGCGTGGCCGATCAGGGGCTGCCCGATGTCGACGAAGGTGCCGTGCACGGCGTGGACGGCCCGACGGAGGCTGGCGGTGCTCTGCGCGACCTCGGCCGGCACGGCGCCCGGCTGGTCCCAGAGCGTGTTCATGCCGACGATCTGCGCCTTCGGCAGCGCCGCGTGCAGGGCCCGCACGGTCGCCCCGGTCGCGGTCTCGATCGAGGCTGCCGTCTCGCCGATGTCGTTGTCGGTCGACTGCACGAGGACGATCGACGGGTGCGCGGCCGTCGCCTGGGCGATGAGGCCGGCGAAGTCGGTCCCGCAGGCACCGACCGCCAGGAACCCGCCGCTGCTGCACCCGAGGTTCGTCACGCGGACGTGGTCCGTGCGGGCGAGGAGCGCGGGCCAGGCCTTCGACGTGTCGTCGAGTCCGTAGCCCGCCATGATCGAGTCGCCGATCGTCACCACCGAGGTGCCGGCGCGGGGGCCGGTGATCGTCGGGCTCGGCTCGGCAGTCCCGAGCGCCGGGTGTGCGGCGACGGCCACCCCGACCGCGCCGAGCGGGATGCACACGCCGAGGGCGACGGCGACGAGGACCGTCCGGAACCTGCTCATGCCCCCACCGTAGATCGCCGGGGCTGATCACGCCGTGGGCGAACCGGGCCGCGTGGGGACGGCCCCGGTCGTAGCGTCGGCGCATGGAACTCCTCTTCGTGCACGGCGCCCTGGTCCGCGACGGCGCCTGGTGGTGGCAGCCCACCGCCGACCTGCTGCACGAGACCACCGGCATCCGCAGCCGCGCGGTCGCCCTGCCGTCCTGCGGGGAGCGCGAGACCGGCACGACCGACACCGGCACGACCGAGTCAGGCGCGACCGAGTCCGGCACGCCCGAGGGTGGCCTGGTCGAGGACGCCGCAGCACTCCGTCGTGCGCTCGACGCCGTCGACCCGGACACGGGCGCGATCGTCGTCGGGCACTCCTACGGCGGCACCGTCATCGCCGAGGCCGGACACCACCCCGCCGTCCGGCACCTCGTCCTCGTGTCGTCGTACCTGCCCGCCGTCGGACAGGCCCAGGCCGGGATCATGAGCGGCGAGTCCGACCCCGTCGCCATCGCCGACCACGGCGACGGCACGCTCGGCGTCAGCGGGTACGACGCAGCGTCCTTCGGAGCCCGGTTCCTGCAGGACGCCGACGCCGCCACCCAGCAGGGCGCCTGGGAGCGCGTCACCGCACAGTCCGCCGCCGCCTTCGTCACACCGACGACCCGGGCCGGTGGGCAGGACGTCGACTCCACCGTGATCGTGTGCACCGACGACCGCAGCACCTCGGTCGCGCTGCAGCGCGAGCACGCGGCGCGCGCGACACGCTCCGTCGAGCTGCCCACCGGGCACCACCCGTTCATCACCCGACCGGACCTGGTCGTGGAGCAGCTCACGGCCCTGCTCGGCTGAGCCGCACCGGACGGGAGGCCCGTGGCGGCGCCGCCACGAGCCTCCCGTCCGGTGGTCACCCCGTGCACGGTGCGCGCCTAGTCTCGAGGGGATGCCCACTTCGCGAACCACCCCTGCCGACTCCCCCGGGCACGACGACTTCATCCGTGTCCGCGGTGCCCGCGAGAACAACCTGCGCGACGTGGACGTCGACGTCCCACGCGACCGGATCGTCGCGTTCACCGGCGTCTCCGGGTCGGGCAAGTCGTCGCTGGCGTTCGGGACGGTCTTCGCGGAGGCGCAGCGGCGGTTCCTGGAGTCCGTAGCGCCGTACGCGCGCCGGCTCATCGCGCAGGGGTCGACGCCGCACGTCGACTCGATCACCGGGCTGCCGCCGGCCGTCGCACTGCAGCAGCGTCGCGGTGCACCGAGCGCCCGGTCCACCGTCGGCACGCTGACCACCCTGTCGAACTCAATGCGGATGCTGTTCTCCCGCGCCGGCACCTACCCGGACGGTGCGGACCGGCTGGAGTCCGACTCGTTCTCGCCGAACACCGTCGCCGGCGCCTGCCCGCGCTGTCACGGGCTCGGCACCGCGCACGAGGTGACCGAGGCATCCGCCGTGCACGACGACTCCCTCAGCATCCGGGACGGCGCGATCACCGCGTGGCCCGGCGCCTGGCAGGGGAAGAACCTGCGCGACGTGACCGCCGGACTCGGCTACGACATCGAACGGCCCTGGCGCGAGCTGTCCCGCGAGGACCGCGACTGGCTGCTGTTCACCGAGGAACAGCCTGTCGTCGAGGTGCACCCCAAGCGCGACCGCGTGGCGAAGCCCTACAAGGGACGGTTCTGGAGCGCCCGGCAGTTCGTGCTGCACACCCTGGCGGACTCGCAGAGCGAGACGCAGCGGAACAAGGTGCTGCGGTTCGTCGAGTCCGGGCCGTGCGGGCTCTGCCACGGGACCGGGCTGACCCGCGCCGCCCTGGCCGTGACCGTCGGCGGACACTCCATCGCGGGGCTGAACGGGTTGCCGCTGACCGACCTCGCGGACGTGCTGCGGCCCATCGCGGCGATCACGGACGCGTCCGCGGCGACGTCGAAGGCGTCCTCCGGCGAGCGCTCCTCGGTCGCGGTGGCCATCGCCTCGGACCTCCTCACACGGGTCGAGGTGCTGACCGGGCTGGGGCTCGGGTACCTGGCGCTCGACCGCTCGACGCCGACGCTCTCCCCCGGCGAGACCCAGCGCCTGCGCATCGCGACGCAGCTGCGCTCGGGACTGTTCGGGGTCGTCTACGTGCTCGACGAGCCGAGCGCCGGGCTGCACCCCGCCGACGCCGAGTCGCTCATGGAGGTGCTCGAGGACCTCCGCGCGAGTGGCAACAGCGTCTTCGTGGTCGAGCACGACATGAGCATCGTCCGGCGGGCCGACTGGATCGTCGACGTCGGGCCCGGTGCAGGAGCCGGTGGCGGGACCGTGCTGTACAGCGGTCCGGTGGACGGGCTGGCGTCGGTCGAGGCGTCGGTGACGCGGCGGTACCTGCGGGCGGGGTCTGGTGGTTCTGGTTCTGGTTCTGGGTCTGGTTCTGGGTCTGGTTCTGGTTCTGGGTCTGGGTCTGGGTCATTGGTTCGGGAGCCCGTCGGGACGCTCTCGTTGCGCGGGGTGAGTCGGCACAACCTGCAGGACCTCGACGTCGACCTGCCGCTCGGGGTGCTCACCGCCGTCACCGGCGTCAGCGGGTCCGGCAAGTCGTCCCTGGTCGGCGGGGTCCTGCCCAGCCTGGCGGCGGACCATCCCCTCATCGACCGGGTCGTCGTCGTCGACCAGAAGGCGATCGGTCGGACACCCCGCTCGAACCTCGCCACCTACACCGGGCTCTTCGACGCGGTCCGCGCGGCGTTCGCGGCGACGCCCGAGGCCCGTTCACGAGGATGGACCGCCGGACGGTTCTCGTTCAACGTCGCCGGCGGCCGGTGCGAGGTCTGCCAGGGCGAGGGGTCCGTCTCCGTCGAGCTCCTGTTCCTGCCGGGCAGCTGGGCGCCGTGCCCGGAGTGCCACGGCAGCCGGTACACCGCGTCGACCCTCGAGGTCCGGTGGCAGGGCGCGTCGATCGCCGACGTCCTCGCGATGACCGTCGACGAGGCCGCACCGTTCCTCGCTCCCCTGCCGATCGCCGCGCGTGGGCTGGAGACCCTGCGCGAGGTCGGGCTCGGGTACCTCCGCCTCGGACAGCCGGCGCCGGAACTCTCCGGCGGCGAGGCGCAGCGCATCAAGCTCGCGACCGAACTCCAGCGGGCGCGGACTGGGCACACGCTCTACCTGCTCGACGAGCCCACCACGGGGCTGCACCCGGCGGACGTCGAACTCCTGGCGGCGCAGCTCGGCCGGCTCACGGACGCGGGGAACACCGTCGTCGTGGTCGAGCACGCGATGGACGTCGTCGCCGGCGCGGACCACGTCATCGACATGGGGCCGGCCGGCGGTGACGCTGGCGGGCAGGTCGTCGCCGTCGGGACCCCCCGCGAGGTCGCCGCGTCGACGGTGAGCCGGACGGCACCGTACCTGCGGGAGCAGCTCGGGATGTGACGGCGCGGAACCGTGATCTCGTCTGTGCGCCTGACGGATCCGGTTCGCAGAACCCGCGTTGGACCGACCAGATCCGTCGCGCGGCGGGAGGAGTCGCCGGACCCTTCCCGCTGCGTGGCTACGACCGGTCGGTCAGGCGGTCCTTCGCGGAGCGGATCGTGTCCGACGGCACCGGCGGCACCCCACGGCGGATGCCGCGCAGCCCCAGGACGAGCAGCACCGCCGTCACGATCGCGAACACGGCGAACGTGATGCCCGCCGCCACCCACACCGGCAGGACCAGTGCCAGGAGCGCGACCACGAACCCGGCCAGCAGCACGAGGGTCGTCAGCGCGAACGCCACCGCCACACCCGTCAGCAGCAGCCCCGACTTCGCGCTCGTCGCACGCTCGCTGATCTCCCGCCGGGCCGCGGCGATCTCGTCCCGCACGGCGCGCAGCACCGGCTCGAGCGCCTTCTGCGCCAGGCCCGCGGTGACGGTGTCCCGGAAGGACGGCCGGCTGGTCGTGGTGTCGTCGTGGTCGGTGGTGCTCATGGTGTCTCCTGTCCGAGGGCGGGATGCCGCGCCCGTGAACGGGACGCGACGACTCCGATGATCGTCACGCGCGGCCCGGCGCTGCTCGGGCACTTCACAGCAGGGGTCGCAGCTCGATCTTCCGGTTGCACGCCGCGGAGGCCTCGGCAGCGACCGACCGTGCCGTCTCGACGTCCGGCAGCTCGAGCACCCAGAACCCCGCGACGTACTCGGCCGCGTCGACGACGGGGCCCTCGCTGACGATAGCGTCCCCGCTCCTGGTGTCGACGACGACGCTGTCTGTGGGGGCGGCGAGGCCGCCGGCGAACACGATGCGACCGTCCGCCTGCAATCGTTCGTTCAGGGCCTGGACCGCCTCGGCTTCGGCGGCGGTGGCGGAGTGGGTCCGGCCGGCGGCTTCGGCCTGGCCGTCGTCGATCACGTTGACGAGGAACTGCATGGCGCATCATCTCCTGGGAGTGGTGCTGCCCATCGTCCTCGCCGCGGGCGTGCTCCGCACGGCCGAACTGCGGTCGTGACAGGTCGTCTCGGTGGTACCGCGGACGACCCCGTCCCGCCGCGACGTCACCATCGGCGCATGCGCGCCAGAGTCGTGGCCACCGACCGGATCGCCGCCGCTGCCCTGATCGTCGCGGCCATCACCGGAGAGCTCCTGCAGAGCGTCCACTTCTGGCACGTCATCTGGCTGGTGGTGACCATGCTCCGCGGCCCGTTCACCGGCGACCACGCGAGCTCGGCGCGGCACTGCTACCCCTGCTCCTTCCCCCACCCGGACCACTTCGCGAACCTCAGAGGGAACTGCCGCGCTCCGGGAGCGTGCGGGCTGCCGCATCGTTTCCCGCCGTTGTGCCCCGCGGACCCCTGACGCACCTCCTGACGCGGTTCCATGAGCTCAACTCGGGCGCATGGGAGCTCGGGCGGAGAGGGGAAGCTCATGTACAGAGTCGTACTCACAGCCGCCGCCGTCGCGGGGCTCGTCCTCGGAGGCGCTGTCCCTGCGCACGCAGCACCACCGCCAGCGCCAGGAGCACCCATCGCCGTCCAGGCGAGTGGTTCCGCGGCGACCGCTGACATCACCTGGCGAGCTCCGACCGGGAAGGCGAAGGTCACCGGGTACACGGTCACGATCAGCCCCGCAGAGCGCCAGCCGCACCACGGTGTCGACCACCTTCCGGCATCGGCCCGGAAGGACGACTTCGGAGCACTGACCCCTGGGACGACGTACACGTTCGCGGTGCGCGCAGTCGCCGGACGGACCTCGAGCGCGGCCGCGACCGTCCAGTACACGCCCACCCGCCCGACAGCGCAGCGACAGTCGTTGTTCGCACTCACCGCGACCGGTGCCGTCCTCCGGTACCCGACCACCGGTGTGGGGGATGCGACGACCGTCACGACCGCCGGTGCCGGCTTCACCGCGAACAGGCGAGGGGACGTCTTCGTTCCCTCAGCTGACCTGACCTCCATCGTCGCCTACCCCGCGGACGGAAGCCCCGCGAGGACCGTTGCAACCGGTCTGCAGCTCACCGCCGACCTCCGCTCCGATGACGCCGGCAACCTCTACTGGCGAACGCCCGGTGGCTCGATCGGCACGGTCCCCGCGGCCCAGACCCTCGGCACGGCACCCGGGACCGGAACGTCAACGACACCGACGGGCATCTCCGGCCCGGGAACAGCGGCGAACCCGATGTGGGCCGTCGGAGGTGACGGCACGTTGGCCTTCGTCTCCGGCACGTTGGGGCGGATCGACGTCGGGACGACGAAGGGCTCCGAGGTCACGAGTCGCACTCTGGTGGAGAGCAGCACTTCCTACGTGGGCAACCCGTCCGCGATCCTCATCGGTCCCGGCGGTGACCTGTACCTCAACGAACGACCCTCTGGCGGCGCAGGAGCATGGCAGTGGTTCCTCCTGAAGGCCGGAGCCACCAAGCAGGTGACGATCGAACCGAGGATCGCGTTCCAGTACGCGGCGGTCAACAGCTCCGCGTTCTTCCTCCTGCAGTCGAAGGAGTGGTGCACTGCTCCGGCCGAGTCGAGTGTCAGCCAGGTGGGCTGCCACGTCGACCGCAGCATCCCCGACGTCCTCAAGATCACCGCCGGTGGCGCGGCGACGACCGCACCGGTCACCGGGGTGACGGCCGGCAGTCGTGGGCCGTGGATCGGAGCTGCGGACACCGCCGGAGACGTGTTCTTCAACGTCGACACCGGACCCACGCCAGGCCTCTGGCGGGTCCCCGCAGGTGGCGGAGCCGCGCAGCAGCTGAACAGCGGGCAGATCTCCCGATTGCTCGTCATCTGACCGCGAACCCCTTGTGCGTCCCGCATCAGGGGGATTCCCCGAGGGGAACGGAGAAGCCCCGACGGAACGATGTTCCGTCGGGGCTTCTCACTTCGGTTCGGTCGGGCTGACAGGATTTGAACCTGCGACCCCTTGACCCCCAGTCAAGTGCGCTACCAAGCTGCGCCACAGCCCGCGAGTTCCGGAGAACTCGGAGTCCCGAGGGACTCCGCCACCCGCACCCGACCGAGCGCGGAGCAGCCCGACAAGCATAGCGGACGACGAGCCCTCGCCGCGCCACCCGGTTCGACCCGTCGCGCACGGCTCGCCTAGGGTGGCCCGATGCGTTCCCGATCCACCCGTTCCGTCGTCGTGCTCGCAACCTCAGGGCTCCTGCTGGGGACAGCCGGATGCGCCGGGACAGCACCGTCCGAGACCCCCGCGACTCTGACCGATGCCTCCGCCGGCACGATCACAGTCGCGACGCAGCGAGATCGCGCCGAACGGGCGATCCGGGCGAGTCGTGCGCTGTTCGCCTCGGCGCCGGGTGCATACCTCGCCCCCGCTGACGATGCCCGGTCGATCCGGACGGCGGCGAGCGCTGCGCGCATTGCCCACGTCCCGGTGCTGCTCGTCGACGCCGAGCGGCGCCGAGCAGTGGCGGACGAGCTGGACCGTCTCGACGCGAGCTGGTACCAGACCGTCGGCACCGTGCACATCGACGTACCGGTCGAGAAGCGATCGGCATCGGAGGACACGGACGAGGCGGACGCACCCCGAGCCTCCCGGCCGGCGACCGTCCTGGTGGCGGACGCATCGGACGACGCTGCCGTCGTCGGGACCGCGAAGGCGGCGGGTGCGACAGTGGTGACGATGCCGGAGGGCGTGACCGATCCGGCCGCCGCGCCGGACGTGATCCGTGCGCTGCACGACCGAGAGGACTCGTCGACGGTCCTGGTCGGTGCGGCGTTCGCGGGCCTCGGAGACCCGCGGTGGACCGTGCGGGCGGCCGAGAGCGGCTGGCAGCTGCCCCACGGCGGCCAGCGCCCGTTCGACGGCCACCGGTACGTCGCGATGTACGGCGCTCCGGGCGCTCCGGTGCTCGGGGTCCTCGGCGAGCAGGACCCCTCGGCGTCGGTGCGGCGGGTCCGGGAGCTCGCGACGACGTACGACGGTCTCAGCGACGAGCCGGTGTCGCCCGCGTTCGAGCTGATCGCGACGGTCGCCGCCGGCGACGCGGGTGCTGACGGCGACTACTCGACCGAGCTGCCGGTGTCGACGCTCGAGCCATACGTGGACGCCGCGCACGACGCGGGCATGCCGGTGGTGATCGACCTGCAGCCGGGTCGCTCGGACTTCCTGTCACAGGCGAAGCGCTACGAGTCACTGCTGAAGCGACCCGGGGTGTGGCTCGCGCTCGACCCGGAGTGGCGACTCGGACCCGACCAGGTCCCGCTCAAGCAGATCGGGTCAGTGAGCGCCGACGAGGTGAACGCGGTGTCCGCGTGGCTGGCCGACCTCGTCCGATCGGAGGACCTGCCGCCGAAGGCCCTCGTCCTGCACCAGTTCCGGCTGTCGATGATCCAGGACCGCTCGTCGCTCCGGTCACATCCGGAGCTCGACATGCTCGTGCACGTCGACGGGCAGGGGTCCCAGCCGGACAAGCAGGCGACGTGGAAGGCGCTCCACGTCAACGCGCCCGAGGGGATCCACTGGGGCTGGAAGAACTTCTTCGACGAAGACTCGCCCATGCTGTCGCCGTCCGAGACGATGTCCCAGGTGACACCGACGCCCTCGCTCGTCACGTACCAGTAGCGGGGTGATCGGGGCGTCCTCGACCGGTCGGCTCTCCACATCCTCCGGTCTGTCCACAGGTTGGAGGCTCGGGGCACGTTCCGTCGGTCGGTGCTGACAGCATGGGGGCATGTCCTCTCCTGTGCTCGGCTCCGGACCGTCCGATCCGTCTGCGTCCACGGCTGCGCCGTCGGCGTCCGCGCTGGGTGCGGCAGCGGCGCCCACGGCTCCGCCGTCGGCCGAGCTCGCGACCGAGGCGCGCGAAGCCCTCTTCGCCCTGACCGGTCGCCCTGACGCGGTCTTCCACCCCGGGCAGCTGGAAGCCATCTCGGCCCTGGTCGAGCACCGCCAGCGCGCGCTCGTCGTGCAGCGCACCGGGTGGGGCAAGTCGGCGGTCTACTTCCTCGCGACCCTGCTGCTCCGCCGGCGTGGCGGCGGTCCAACCGTGCTCGTGTCGCCGCTGCTGGCACTCATGCGGGACCAGGTCGCAGCCGCAGCACGGGCAGGCGTCCGGGCGGTGTCGATCAACTCGGCCAACGCGCACGAGTGGTCCGACACCCAGGCGAAGCTGGCGCGGGACGAGGTCGACGTGCTCCTCGTCTCCCCCGAACGCCTGAACAACCCGAAGTTCCGCGACGAGCAGATGCCGGCACTCATCGCCCGGATGGGGATGCTCGTGGTGGACGAGGCCCACTGCATCTCCGACTGGGGCCACGACTTCCGGCCCGACTACCGCCGGCTCGCCGAGCTCATCCGGTCGCTGCCGCACGGCGTCCCCGTGCTGGCCACCACCGCCACGGCGAACGAGCGCGTGGTGGAGGACGTCGCCGAACAGCTGACCGCCGGCCCCGCGGACCCGGTGTTCACCATCCGCGGCTCCCTCGCCCGGGCCTCGCTGCGCCTCGGCGTGCTGACGCTGCCCGACGCCCGCGCTCGGCTCGGGTGGCTCCTGGCACACCTCGGCGACCTGCCCGGCAGCGGCATCATCTACACGCTGACGGTCTCCGCGGCCGAGGACATCGCGCGGCTGCTCCGCGAGAGCGGCCACGCGGTGCGGGCCTACACGGGCCGGACCGACACGGACGAACGCGAACAGCTGGAGCAGCAGCTCAAGAACAACGAGCTGAAGGCCCTCGTCGCCACAAGTGCGCTCGGGATGGGCTTCGACAAGCCCGACCTCGGGTTCGTCGTGCACGTCGGCGCGCCCTCCTCCCCCGTCGCCTACTACCAGCAGATCGGTCGTGCGGGCCGCGCCACGGACAACGCCGACGTGATCCTGCTGCCCGGACGCGAGGACCGTGAGATCTGGCAGTACTTCGCCAGCGCCTCCATGCCGACCCAGTCGCGTGCCACTGCGGTGCTCGACGCCCTCTCCACGGACTCGGCGATGTCGACCGTCGCGCTCGAGGGCCTCGTCGACATCAAGCGCTCCACCCTCGAGCTCCTGCTCAAGGTGCTCGACGTCGACGGTGCCGTCCGCCGTGTCACCGGCGGGTGGGTGTCGACCGGGCAGCCGTGGGAGTACGACGAGGTGCGCTACGCACGCGTCGCCGCTGCCCGTGCCGCCGAGGCCTCCTCGATGCTCGACTACGAGTCGACTGACGCCTGCCGCATGCAGCTCCTGCAGCAGGACCTCGACGACCCGTCCGCGGAGCCCTGCGGGCGCTGCGACAACTGTGCGGGCATCTGGTACCCCGCCGACGTGCCCGGCGCTGCGGCGGAGGGGGCGTCGTCGGCGCTCGACCAGGTCGGGGTCGAGATCGCACCGCGGGCGCAGTGGCCGTCCGGAATGGCGGCGCTCGACGTCCCCGTCCGCGGCAAGCTCGGCCCCGGCGAGGTCGTCGCCCCGGGGCGTGCTGTCGCCCGGCTGACCGACCTCGGCTGGGGCGGTCCCCTCCGCGCCCTGTTCGCCACCGGTGTGCCAGACGCCCCCGTGTCCCGCGAGCTGCTCGACGGCTGCATCCGCGCCCTCCGTGACTGGCCGTGGGAGACACGGCCGACCGGGGTCGTCGCGATGTCGTCGCGCTCCCGGCCCCAGCTCGTCGCGTCCTTGGCGTCAGCGCTGTCATCGATCGGCAAGCTCGAGTTCCTCGGAACGCTGGACCGTGACGGCGGGGTCCCGCGTGGTGACGGTGCGACGAACAGTGCCTACCGGCTGAGTGGCGTGTGGGACACCTTCACGGTCGGGCCAGAGCTCGGGGCGGCACTGCAGTCCCACCAGGGGCCGGTGCTGCTCGTGGACGACATCGTCGACAGCAGGTGGACGATGACCGTTGCGGGACGCGAGCTCCGCCATGCGGGGGCGTCAGCCGTGCTCCCGTTCGCGCTGGCCACGGTCGCCTGACCCTCAGCACGTCCACGGCGCAACGGCGCCCGGCGACCCGCAGTTCAGGCGCCGAGGACGACACAGGATCAAGAACGCCGAGGTCCAACCGAAATCGTCGATTCGAATGCAGGTCCCGGGCTCAGCTGTACCTGCGTCAACTCAGGCGCTTCGGAACCGGCCCTGGCCAGCGTCCCCGGGCCGTCGCCCTCCCGGTCCTGCTCCACAAGACCGTTCTGTCGACCGAGCGCGGTCGGCAGTGGCACCGCCGCGGTTCCGGCACGTCGCACAGCCACCTTCCCCACTTCGAATTCATCACCTTGCCGGGCACCAAGACAGAAGCTTCACTGAGTCCCGGGCTGGAGGCCGCCCCCAGGTCTTCGAGGACCGCGTGGACATCGACGCCTGAGACGTTGAGCTGCATTCCGGTCGGGGCCTGCATTCCGGGAGCAGGACCAGTCGCACCATTCGAAGTCGAGCAGGCAGCGCCAGTCCGACCGTTCTGCGTTGCGATGCCGCCGGGGCACCAGCACCCTCGAGAAGACGTGGGTCCAAGAGGCCAAACCGCTTCGTCGAACGCCGACTGCTGATATGCGCCCCGACTGTCATCACCCGAGTCGCTCCGGTACCAATCCCGGCCATCGACCCCACTTCTCCTCGAGAATTCGGGCACCTATCAGAGCTGACGAGTGGTCACTCGAAGCCGGACTAGCCGGTAGACCGAGTTTCTGAAGTATCGCAAACGTATCCACTACCGGAGGACTCGACACCGAGATCTGCACGTCCGTCGGCTCATGATCGATCTCGGTTGCCCAGGCGACCCGCGCTGCGTATTCGATCAGTCGCGAAAGGTCCCTCGACTTAGCGGTCCCGTCGAGCCGCAGGCGGACATCGACGAAATGGGTGGTCTTCAATGTCTGCCGATCGGTACCAGTTGTGACGGTAGCGCTGGTGACGCCGTCAACTGCTTGTATTCGGTCGCGCGCTGCTAGCGGTTCCAATCCTTTGTTTGATGAACAACCCGCGAGCCCCGATACGAGAAGGGCAGCAACGATCAGGGTGAGTTGTCGACGTGGTGCGCGCAATTGGTTCTCCGGACTCGAAGATCGGTGTCCTTGGGCTCGTCGAAGAATCCGTCGTTGCTGTCGGACGCCGACTTCGGTCAAGCGCTGGCCGGTACCGGACCTGGCCAGTCTCCGAGCTTCTCCTCGAGAGCACCTCGGGGTACGACGACGAGCTCTTTGAAGCTGTCTGGCGAAGAGCGATACTCGAGATCGCTCCAGGACGACTTCACGAGGTCGCCGACGACAACCTGCGGGTTCGTGTGAAGACGCACGCTGATCCCTTTGTCAGCGTCCACGTCATTGATCGACCAGCCGAGCGCGAGCAGGTACTCGACGATTTCCTTCTGCGCACCCGAGTCCGTTGCATCAGTGGTCGCCTCGACCCAGATCCGGCGATGCGTCTGCAGCCCCGAAACGGTCTTGTTGACCGTCACGGAAGCCTCAGTGAGACCTGATCGGGCTTCGAGCTCGCCGCGTGCCTGATCAAGTGACTGACCACCCGCAGCCGATGACGCCGAATTGGTCATCGATGGTTCTCCTCCCGAGTGGGGTTGAGCGCATCCTGCCAGCAGCATCGACCCCACTATAGAAGCCGAGATGAACACCGCCCGCTTGACGAAACCGCGCTTCACTGCGTTCGCCTGACTTCCCAGTCGTTCACGGAAGACTCCTTGTCGTCGCCCCCGAGGAATTGCGCAATGTCGGAGGATGCGTTCACGGCCGGGTTCTGCGTTGCCATGACAGCGTATCGGTCCGCGTCGTGCGCGTCCTTCACGGAAGGCATCCCGGTCTCGCCCGGCTTCGCCGGAGCGTCGCCACGGACGGTGTCCCACGACGAGCGGTCCGGGTTGGGTACGCCATCGAGCGCGGCAACCGGGTCGCTGACGGACTCGAACGAGGTCACATTCGTGGCAGCAGGAATGTTCATCGCGCCGACAGGCGCCCCCGCGGTGACGACCTGTTGGATGTTGTAGCCGTGCGGGTCCGCAGCGATGGCCCCCGCGGTGATGCCTCCCAGGCTGAACCCCACCAACATGACGGGCTCGTCAGTGATGCCTTCACGGCGCATCGCAGCCATCACCGCGTTGGACAGGGCCGTGTTGTTGCCGTACCGCATGGCCATGACATCGGATGTCAGGTCGTTCGGAGTCACCCCTGCGACACGCTCCCAGCTCTGCGTGCTCGGGATCTGCACCGTGTACCTGGTCACCTTGTCGTCGTCGATCGTCTTGATGATGCGGATGTTCGCGAAGTCGTCCTGCCCGATCCCGTCGATCTGGCTCGAACTCGCGAAGAGCGAAGCGACATCGGTCGGGATGACGTTTCCCTCATCATCGATCTTGAGGTGCCTGCCCAGCGCTGTCTCGCTGTCGGAGAGGGTGTCCTGCGCCCGCTTCTTCCGTTCGTCGGATCCGAGGACGTCCGTCACGAAGTAGGGGTCACCGTCCTCAAAGAGCCCGAAGCGATGGCCATCGGCAATGAGGGTGCTGAGGAGGTTCTCGTAGGTGTCAGAACCCCGCAGGTCTCCGAGGGCGTTCTGTTCCACCTCCACGATCTTCGGGCTCAGCGCCGGCAGCGCTGCCATGAAGTTGTCGCCGAAGTTGTTGCTCGCGGCGGAGGCGAAGACGACCAGGCGCTGCGCGAGGGTGCCGTCCGACTGCAGCGCGGTGCTGAGCGCCTGCTGCATCGACTGTCCGGCGATGCCCGCGATGTCGCTGACGAGACCCGTGTCGATGGCCTGCTTGACGATGGCCGTGACCGCAGTGAGGGTGTACACCACCGTCTGCACCCCGAGGGCGACGTCGGTGGCCACTCGTGCCGTGAAGACCACGGCCTCGGCCACCTTGGCTTCGATCGCAGCAGCAGCGGCAGCGATGGCCGTCTCCGCCGCCTCGTAGACCTTCACGATTGACGCCGTGATGACCACCAGCGCCTCGGTCGTCACCATCGTCACGCCGAGCTGCGCCGAGGCGCTGAGCACCGCGCCCTCAGCAGCGACGGCCGTCCCCGGCGACAGGATTGCCGACGCGAGCAGGTCGCCGTCAGCCGACAGCGCACCGACCTTCGGCACGAGCGGCAGCGCGTAGGCGTTCAGGGTGGTCAGCCCCGTCACCATGCGGTCGATCTCGGCGAAGTCGACCTTCAGTCCGTCAGACATCGCTGCCCCCGATGACATCCCTGTCCCTGATGAGTCCGGCGACGAGGCTCAGCAACTCCGTGCGGATGTCCTCGTCGGTCTGCGCCGTCACGGTGACCGTGCCGGCGTCGGTGATGCGTTCGGGCGTGACCTCGCCGGTCCGCGCAGCGGCGTCGAGACCGACGCTCATCCGCAGCCACCCGTGGCTGGTGCCGAACCAGTTGCCCGCGAACACGGGGCCGCCGTCCAGCGTGAAGGCCTTCACGCGGAACCCCTGCCGCACCGGCTCGGCGAGCCCACGGAAGAGCGGGACCGCGTCGGCCGGCACGTGGAGTTCCTGCACGACGGCGTCGAGCACCCGTGCGTCACGGCCCTTGACAGCGTCGACGATGGCCTGTGACGCGACGGTGCTGACCGTCGTGGTGCCGCGGACACGGTCGGTGACCTCGAGCTCGGGCACCAGCGACGCGAGCGTCTGCCAGGCGAGGTCGAGGACCGTCCCACGGACCCGTGCGCGTCCGTCGCCGTGGTCGACACCGGTCCACACGGTCAGGTGCGACGTAGCGGAGGCCTGGATGACCGTCGAGTGTGCGGTGGTCGACGTCGGGGTCCAGGCCGAGACCTGGATGACGATCGACCCGGCGTTCTGCAGGGCCAAGGAGAGCAGGAAGGGACCGTCGAGGTCCTCGGACCACGACTCGGCGTCCAGAGCAGGCGCCGATGCGAGCACTCCCCGAGCAACGAGCGCGTCGACCACCCCGACACTGGCGACGGACGAGACATCGGGCACGAACGACGGCAGCACGAGCCCCGGCAGGTGGTCGCGCACGGCGCGGAGTTCGTCGAGGGAGAGATCCCACTCGACGACGTCGGTGGTGGCGTCCGGTGCGGGCGTCATCCGATGCCGTTCCGGCTGGCCGCGCTGCGGGCGTCGATCCAGTCCTTCGAGCCCGATGCCGGCGGTGCCGGGACCTGGGCGATGAATGACTGCGCGCTGGCGACCTGCGAGCTCGAGACCTCGCGTCCGCCGACCATGTGCACGGACACCTGGATCTGGTCCGGGTTGCCCGACATCGCAGCACCGAGCACGTTCATGAAGCCGTTCACGGCGGTGCTCGCGACGTCCTTCACGGTGTTGACGACGTTCGCCACCAGGTTCGACGCCTGGTTCCAGAGATCACGCGCGATCCGCTCGGCCTCGGCGATCTGTGCCTTCACGGCATCGACGGCCTTGGCGTGGGCCTCGAGCGCCTCAGCGGCGTCATCGAGCAGCTGGGCCTTCTTGCCCAGCTCGGCACCGGACTCCCGCACGCGGGCGCGGACGCCCTCGACTGCCTTGGAGGACGACGACAGCGCCTCGGCCTGCGCCACGAGCGCGGATGCTCGTGAGCGCAGGCCGTCGGCGTCGTCGCGGAGCGCCCGGGCCTTGGCCCGCAGGTTCGACATCTCCCCGTACACAGTTCACCCCCCTGTGGACCGTCGCCGGAGCGGCGGCCCTCCCCCGATCAGTCCTAGCGGCCGAGCTTCGACGCGAGCTGCTGGTCGACGTCGCCCAGCGTGGTCGCGGTGGTGCGGAGGAACTGGGCCAGGTCGTTCAGACCACCGATGGTGTTCTGCGCACCCGAGGTGAAGCGCTGGTAGGCGTCGTTGTACGCGCCGGACGAGCGGTCGGTCTGGAACCCCGCCTGCGTCAGGGACGCGATCTGCGCCTGCAGCTTCGACAGCGTCGCGTTGATCTCGTCACGCCCTGCGAGCAGCCGGTCGGCGTTGCCGTTGAGCTCCTGGTAGGACACGTTGATGTTCGGCATGTGATTCCCCGTTCAGTTGGTGGTTCTGGTCGTCAGCCCCTCCGACGACTCACGACACGGTAGCACCGCCCGACGTTTCCTCACCCATGCGATGAGAACCGCCCTGGGCGGGGAGCGCGACCTGCACGCGGGTGATCCGGCCGGTGTCGACCATGAAGCCGCGCCCGAGCGGGAAGTCCGACCGCGTGCACCGTGGGAAGGCCGTGCGGAACAGCGTCAGACCGTCGGTCTCCTCGGGCTGCAGCGCGATGCCGGCGCGGGCGGTCTTCAGCTCGCCGAAGAGCTGCCACGCGCTCGGAGCCGTGACGGTGTCCGCCTCGGCGAGCACGAACACCCCGGCGCGACGAGCGGCCTTGATGAGCCGCGCGACCTGCGACTCAGCCGGCAGCCCCTCGAAGTCACCGACGTTCTCGATCACGATGAACGGCTCCGGTCCGACGACGCCGCCGGTCTCGAGCGATGTGGCCAGGCGTCCGGCGAGCGCGTCCGCCGAGTCGGAGTCGGTGGCGAGCTCGGTCCAGGAGGCGGCGTCCCGGAGGGCACTGCGTCGCCCGACGACCAGGTAGGCGGGTCGGTCGGGGAAGGTGGCCGTGACGGACGCGATGAGGGTGCGCATGGTCGTGCTGCGACCGGAGCCGAACGGGCCGGTGACGACGAACAGGCCATCGGTCGGGATGCCGACGGCGGCGAGGGTGTCGTCGGCCAGGCCGATCGTCGGGCGGCCGCGCACGGACGCGCCGAGGGTCCCGGCGTCGACCACGGCCGGCAGCCGGCGGATCTCCGGGGTGCGCGGCACGCCACGCTTGACGAGCGACGCGGCGAGGGCCTCGACCGCTGCCGCCTGGACCACGAGGTCGGCACTGCCGGCGGGGACGGCGACCTGGAGTTCGTGCTCGTCCACGAGCCCGCGCCCGGGCACGGCGTCGTCAAGGACGTCGGCCGGCACGTCGGCGGCGTTGTACTCGATCTCGCTCGCGAGCCGGAGCACGATCCGCTCGCCGATGTTGGCCTGCAGGTTCGTCGGGAACGCCCCGACGCGGTCCGCCGCCATGACGAGGTGGATGCCGAGCGCCCGCCCGGTCGACGCCAGGGACAGCACCTGGTCGAAGAGCTGCAGCGTGCCCGGCCGGAACTCGTACTCGTTCCGGAAGGCACCCATGCCGTCGATGAGCACCAGGATGCGCGGCTCGGCCGTGCCGGAGACCGCGCGGTACTCGGTGAGGGATGCGGTGCGCGCGGCGGCGAAGCGCGTGGACCGGTCGGCGATCGTGGCCTCGAGGTCGGTGAGCAGCCGGGTGATGCGTTCGTCGTCCGGCCCGCTGATGACCGACCCGACGGTCGGCAGGGCCTCGAGCATGGACAGCCCGCCACCGCCGAAGTCGAGCGCGTGGATCTGCACCGGGTGCCGGTCGGCCACGGCGGACGCGGCGACCGCCACGGCGCGGAGGGCGGTGGACTTCCCTGAACCACCGGCGCCGATGACGGCGACGTTGCCCGCGGCGTCGAGGTCGACCGCGTACGCCGACTGGCGCTGGTCCTCGGGGACGTCGAGCGTGCCGATGACGAGCGCCGACCCGGTCGAGGGTGCGAGCGTGCCGAGGTCGACGGTCTCGCCGAGCTGGTCGAGCCAGGGTTTGCGCGGGATCGACAGCGCGCGACGGTCCGCCGCGGACGCGATGGTGCGGGCGAGCCGCTCGATGTCCTTCGCCCGGGTGGTGTCCCGCGGGGCACGGACGGCGCTCGGCCACATCGTGCCCGGGCCGAACGGGAAGTCCTGCACGTCGACGTCGGGTTCGTGCACGACGACGTCGTCGGACCGGCCGCCGAGGTACGCGGTCTGGAAGTCCAGCACGCGCCCGGGGCCGGTCTTGGCTGCGGCACGACC
This sequence comes from Curtobacterium sp. GC_Cur_3, assembly GCF_026544205.1. Taxonomy (GTDB): domain Bacteria; phylum Actinomycetota; class Actinomycetes; order Actinomycetales; family Microbacteriaceae; genus Curtobacterium. The sequence goes on along the minus strand of NZ_JALNUI010000004.1, from coordinate 118,111 downwards.
GGGGGTCCCCGGGTCGAACCAGGCCGCGTCGGGGACACCGAGCACGTCGGAGCTGTCGACCTCGTCCGCGACGCGGAGGGCGATGCGGAGGTTCGTGTTGGCCCGGAGCGAGTCCTTGATGACCCCGCTCGGGCGCTGCGTCGCCATCACCAGGTGCAGGCCGAGCGACCGCCCGCGCTGCGCGACGTCGATCACGCCGTCGATGAACTCCGGGATCTCCGACGCGAGCGCGGCGAACTCGTCGATCACGATGACGAGCGCCGGCGGCGCGGCGGGGTCACCACGCTGCTCGAGCGTGACGAGGTCCTTCGCACCGCGCTCGTTGAGCAGGTGTTCCCGGTAGCGCAGTTCGGCGCGCAGCGAGGTCAGCGCACGCCGCACCAGGTGCGGGTTCAGGTCGGTGACGAGCCCCACCGTGTGCGGCAGCCCGACGCACTCGGCGAACGCGGCGCCCCCCTTGTAGTCGACCAGCAGGAAGGTCACGCGGTCGGGGGCGTACTCGGCCGCGATGCCCATGATCCACGTCTGCAGGAACTCGCTCTTGCCGGAGCCCGTGGTGCCACCGACGAGCGCGTGCGGTCCCTGCGCGCGGAGGTCGAGCGCGAGCGGCTCGCTCGGCCCCTGCCCGATGACGGCCCGGATGCCGCCGGCTTCGCGTCCGGCACCGGGGACCCAGTCCGCGGTGAGGCTGTCGTTCTTCGACCAGCGGCTGACGACGGCGGCCGGGTCGCCGGCCAGGTCGCCCTCGTACAGGTCGACGAACGCCACACTGTGCGGCAGGTCGGTCTCGTCGAGCACGCGGGCGCCGGTGTCCTGCACCGGGGCGATGGCCCGGGCGACGGTGGCGGCTTCGAGCGGGTCGACGCGGTCGAGTTCGTCGAGCTCGACGGCCTGGCCGGTGCGCACGAACCCGACGGTCGCGGTGCCGCTCTGCCGGTCGAGCGTGATGTACGTGCGGCACACCACCGGGAGCGCCTGCTGCGTCGGCGCGAGCCAGAGCACGAAGACCCCGAAGTCGGCGCCCTCTTCCGCCAGCGCGACGAGCCGGGCGCGGTCGGCCGGGGCCTCCGCGGTGACGACGACGAGCACCGCCGGGGTCGCCGGCAGGCGGTCGACGGACTCGCCGTGCTCCTCGTCGAGGGCACGGGACTCGTCGAGCCGAGACCGCACGTGCTCGCCGCGGCCGGCGCCCGCGTCGCGGCGGGTGGCGACGAGGCCCTCGAGCTCGGCGAGCAGCGTCGACGCGCCGGCGAAGTCACGCACGAGGCCGCCGGACCGCAGCGGGCTGTAGGGCGAGTCGACGTGCGGCAGCCACTTCAGCCAGCCCCACTGGTCGGTGGTGGTGCCACCGGCGAACGCGGTGACGACGAGGTCGGCGGGGCTGTGCAGGCCCACGAGCTGCACCACGAGCGACCGGGCGACGTCGTCCGCCGCCAGACCGGTGCCGGCCACACCGATGGCACCGGCGCGTTCGAAGGTCTCGATCACGGGGACCGGGCCCACGGTGGCGTACTCGTCGGCGAGGTCCTCGGCGCGGTTCCAGTCGTCGACGCTGCCCGAGTTCTTCGACGGCATCGTGATGGTGGCACGCGACGGCAACGTGCCGGCACCGAACCGGACCTCGAGGAAGGTCGTGTGCTCGGGCTTGCGGGTCCAGAGGAGTTCGGAGCGCGAGCGCATGGCGGCGGTCACCACCGCGGGCGACGGGGACTCGGCGACCCGCGCCTGGATCTCGCGCTCGCGCTCGGCGGCGAGCCGCGTGCGGGTGTCGGCGAGCGAGTCCTCGAACCGCTGGCGTTCGTCGCGCTTCCGCCGCTTCACCTGGACGCGCTGGTCGATCCAGGTGCCGATCATGATGACCGGCGAGAGCGCGATGAAGATCAGGGTGTACGGCTGCTTCGTGACCAGGAAGAGCACGGCGCCGAGCACGATCGGCGCCAGGATCGCGAGGATCGGCAGCCGGGGCTTCTCGCCGGGCACGGGGATCTCCGGGAGGGTGAACTGCTTGCCGCGGTGCGCGGGCTCCACGCGCGGGGACCGGGAGAAGGCGTCGTGTGCGGGCGCCCCGACCGACCCGGGCGCGACGGGCACGCCGGGTGCCGCGAGCGGGACGATCCGCAGACGGGTCTCCCCCACCTGGATCGTCGTGCCGGGTTCGACGAAGGCGCGGGCGACGAGCCGGCCGTCCACCGCGACGCCGTTCGCGGAGTTGAGGTCGACGACCTCGATCGTGTCGCCCACCATCACCGACGCGTGTCGTCGGGAGACCTCGTGGTCGCCGGACAGGTACACCTGCGCCATGGCGTCGCGACCGATCAGGTTGACGCCCTGGGTGAGCGTGTACTCGTGGCCGGCTTCCGGCCCGGAGAGCACCTGCGCGATGGCCGCGGGGGCGTCCTCGACGTCGTCGCCGCGTCGGCGCTCCGTCGCCGGGACGATCTCGACGCGGCAGCCGGACCGCAGCGAGGACTCGTGCACGGTCGCGGACGGGTTGAGCAGGCGGGCCTGCGGCCGGTCCGGGAACTGCACCCGCAGCGTCAGCGGGACGTCGTCCCCGGGGCTGCCGGTGGCGAGCCGGTTGGCCAGGCTCCCGATGGTCGCCGTCACGTCCGCCGTCACCACGACGTCCTGCTCGGTCCCCGCCGTGTCCGCGATGGTCATCTTGAGTTTCACACGTCACCCCCGTGCGGACCATCGTAGGGGACCGCACCGACGGCCTGCGGACTTCTCCACAGGCCGGACGGGAGGCTCCTGGCGGCGCCGCCACGAGCCTCCCGTCCGTCGTCGGCACCAGCCGACCCGGGTGGTGGCGCCTACGCGCCGGTACCGATCGCGTCGAGTTCGGCGACCGCGTCGGCCGGCAGGGTGAAGCCGGCGGCCGCCACGTTGTCGCGGAGGTGGGCCACCGACGAGGTGCCGGGGATCAGGAGGATGTTCGGCGAGCGCTGGAGCAGCCACGCGAGCGCGACGGTGAGGCGCGGCACGTCCAGGCGGGCCGCGACCGTGTCGAGGGCCTCGGACTGCAGCGGCGAGAACCCGCCGAGCGGGAAGTACGGGACGTACGCGATGCCCTGCTCGGCCGTGAGGTCGACGAGTGCGTCGTCCTCGCGGCGGGCGAGGTTGTAGAGGTTCTGGACGCAGACCACGGGGGCGATGCCCTGCGCTTCGGCGAGCTGTTCGGCGGTCACGGTCGACACGCCGAGGTGGTTGATCAGCCCCTGCTGCTGGAGTTCGGCGAGTGCCTCGAACTGGGGGGCGATCGATCCCGGCTGCGGCGCGTCGAAGCCGCCCATGCGGAGGTTCACGACGTCGAGCCGCTCCACGCCGAGCCGCTCGAGGTTGCCGTGCACCTGCTCGACGAGTTCGTGCGGCTCGCGGGCATTCGGCCAGCCGCCCTTCGCGTCACGTCGGGCGCCGACCTTCGTCACGATGCGGAGGTCCGCCGGGTACGGGTGGAGGGCCTCGCGGATGATCTCGTTCGTGACGTGCGGGCCGTAGTAGTCCGACGTGTCGATGTGCGTGATGCCGAGTTCGACGACCGTGCGGAGGACGCGGATCGCCTCGTCACGGTCGGCAGGGGGTCCGAACACCCCCTTGCCCGCCAGCTGCATCGCGCCGTACCCGACGCGGGTGAGTTCGAGGTCGTCAGCGAGGCGGAAGGTGCCACCGGGGAGGGTCGTGTTCGTCATGGTGTCCACGATGCTCCGCCCACGCTGATCGTGGCAGGCTCTGTCGGTCCCGGGTCCGGGCGTTGCGCGACCCGGTGCTGGTGCTGGTGCTCGTGTTGGTGCTCGTGCTGGTGCCGGTGCTGGTGCTGGTGCCGGTGCCGGCTGGTGTCAGGCGCGGTGGCCGACGACGCGGCGGACGGCGTCCTCCACCCGCGCGCGGCGGACGTCGAGGTCGACGGGCGCGAGCAGTGCAGCGGCGGGCAGGGACGTCTCGGCGGCGACGATGCCCAGGACGTAGGCCAGGAGCTCCGCCGGGTCGAACTCGTCCGGGTCGACCGCTCCCCCGCCGGACTCGGCCAGCAGCGCGATCGCGTCGCCGACGTCCGGCTCGTCGAGGGTCGGGACCCGGGCGCCGCCGAACACCCGCGCGGTCAACTCGCCCGCGAACCGCGGGAGGTCGTCCGGGTCGAACCGCACACCGCCGAGGATCACCATGGTGCGATCCTACGGAGCGGGTCGGCGGACCGGCTTCGGGAACGTCGAGCGCATGTGGTCGGAGGTGAGGACGTCCCCGATCCCGACCATGAGGACCGAGAACAGGATCTGCTCGACGACCATCCAGAACGGGTAGAGGCCGGGGATCGCCGCGATGACGAGTGTGACGATCGGGAAGACCCGGCTGAACAGCCGGAGCCGCTGGTACGCCCAGTAGTAGCCGAGCTGCGCGCGCCAGGCGAAGACGTAGAGCGTCAGGGTGATGAGCAGCACGACCGTGGCGCGGAACCACACCGCCCACGGCACCGTCTGCCCCAGGTGTGTGAGCACGATCGCGATGACGATCGCCGCCAGGCCCACGACGGTCTCCGCGACGAGCAGCCAGCGGATCCACCGGAACGAGCGCACCGTGTCCGGGTGCGCGAGCATGTCCTGCCGGATGACGTAGCCCGCCTGGCGTCCGCCGGCGAGACGGTCGAGCTGCAGGCGGCACCACACCCGGTCGGCGAGGGAAGGCAGCGTCACCCGACCATCGTGCCGTATGCGGGGACCAGTTCCGCACCACCCATGATCGTGGTGGTGTTCCAGTCGAGGACGACGAGCGAGTGCACCGGGTCCGGCAGGATCTGCGGGATGCTGACCTCGATCACGGCGGACGTCGCGCCGTGCGGGACGACACCGACCTCGACCGGGTTGCCGTCCGGCACCCATCGTGCGCCGTGCCGACCGTCGATCACGTCTCCGGCGGTCAGCTGCACGCGGATGTCGGCCGTGGTCAGGTCGGTGGCGAAGTCGGTGATGGTCACCCGCACGCTCCGCTCGCCGGACCGGACGACCTCGACGCGACCGGTCGTGCGGGCACCGATGGGGACGATGTCGCCCTCGACGGGCAGGCCGGTGCGGTACCAGGGCTCGTCCACCGGGGGCAGCGCGGGTGCCGTCGACGGGGTGGCACGGACGAGTGGCTCCGGTGTGGACCGGCCGGTCGGGACCGGGATCGACAGCAACACGGAGACGGCGACCACACCGGCGAGGACGCTCACCCCGCCCGCGATCCGACCGGCGCGCGCGGAGCCCGACGGCGGTGACATGCACGGATCGTACGCCGGACCGCGGGCGACGGCGAGGGGCCCGTCGAGGATCCCGGGGACGACGACGGCCGCCGGGAGCATCGCCCCGGCGGCCGTCATGTCGTGCTGGATCGGATCAGGTACGCTTCCGGCGCTCGCGGACACGCATGTTCACGGTGATCGGCGTGCCGGCGAAGCCCCAGACCTCGCGCAGCCGCCGCGTGATGAAGCGGCGGTACTGCGGGTCGAGGAACTGGGTCGTGAAGAGCACGAACGTCGGCGGCTGGCTGGCGGCCTGCGTGCCGAACAGGATCCGGGGCTGGCGTCCACCGCGCACGGGGTGCGGGTGCTCCTGCACGAGCTCGGCGATGAAGGCGTTGACCTTGCCGGTCGGGATGCGGGTGTCCCACGACTCGAGTGCGGTCTCGAGGGCGGGGACGAGGCGTTCGAGGTGCCGACCGGTGCGCGCCGAGATGTTCACGCGCGGGGCCCAGGCGACGTGCGCGAGGTCCTGTTCGATCTCGCGCTCGAGGTAGCGGCGGCGCTCGTCGTCGAGGAGGTCCCACTTGTTGTAGGCCAGGACGAGGGCACGACCGGACTCGAGGACCAGGTCGATGATGCGGAGGTCCTGCACGGAGACCGGCTCGGTGACGTCGAGGACGACGACGGCGACCTCGGCCTTCTCGAGTGCGGCCGTGGTGCGGAGCGAGGCGTAGAAGTCGGCGCCCTGCTGCAGGTGCACGCGCTTGCGGATGCCGGCGGTGTCGACGAAGCGCCAGACACGGCCGCCGAGCTCGACCTGCTCGTCCACCGGGTCACGGGTGGTGCCGGCGAGCTCGTTCACGACGACGCGCTCTTCGCCGGCCGCCTTGTTGAGCAGCGAGCTCTTGCCGACGTTGGGCCGACCGAGGATCGCGACACGACGAGGACCGCCGAGCTCCTGCTTGGCGACGGCGGAGATCTCCGGCAGCGTCGTGATGATGAGGTCGAGCAGGTCCGCGACGCCACGGCCGTGCAGCGCCGACACGGGGTGCGGCTCGCCGAGCCCGAGGTTCCACAGCTCGAAGGCGTCGAGGTCACGGCGCTCGTCGTCGGACTTGTTCGCCACGACGATGACGGGCTTGTCCGTGCCGCGGAGCATCTTGACGACGTGCTCGTCGGTCGCGGTGATGCCGACCGTCACGTCGACCACGAAGAGGACCGCGTCGGCGAGGTCGATCGCCACCTCGGCCTGGAGCGCCACCGAGGCGTTGATGCCCTTGGCGTCCGGCTCCCACCCGCCGGTGTCGACGAGGGTGAAGCGGCGGTCGTTCCACTCGGCCTTGTAGCTGACGCGGTCACGCGTGACGCCGGGGACGTCCTGCACGACGGCCTCTCGGCGGCCGAGGATGCGGTTCACGAGCGCCGACTTGCCGACGTTCGGGCGACCGACGATCGCCAGCACGGGCAGTGCGGGCAGGTACGCGATGCCGTCGGGGCCGAGCTGCGCGGTCTCGAGGAGCGCGACGTCTTCCTCGTCGAGGTCGTAGTCCTCGAGCCCGGCCCGGAGCGCGGTCGCCCGCTGCTCGGCCTCGGACTCGTCGAGGCTCGCGAGTCGGTCGCCCAGTGACTCGTCGTACTCCGGGAAGTCGTCGTGCTCTGGGCCGTTGTCCGGTTGCGCCATGGTGGGTTCCTTGCCGGCGACCCTGTGGTCGCGTGTGTGTGTCAGTGTCCGGCCGTACGGGCCAGGTCGACGACCGCCTGGACGGTCTGGTCGAAGTCGAGGTCGGTGGAGTCGAGCGTCGTGACGCCGTCCGCGGCGTTCATGAAGTCGACGACCTTCGCGTCGGCGGCGTCTCGCCGGGCGAGTGCTGCCGAGGTGTCGGCGGCCGACTGGGTCGAGACCTCTGCCGAGCGCCGTGCCATCCTAACCTGTTCGTCGGCGGTCAGCAGGATGCGGACCTCGGCGTCGGGTGCGACCACGGTCGTGATGTCGCGGCCCTCGGTGATGATGCCCTGGGCGTCGGTCCTGCGCATGACGGTCCGGAAGAGCTGCACCAGGCGTGCGCGGACCTCGGGGAGCTTGGCGATGTGCGCCACCGCGGCGGTCACGTCCGGGGTGCGGATGGCATCGGTCACGTCGGTGTCGCCGACGCGGACGAAGTAGGCGTCGGGGTCGGTGCCGATCGTGTAGTCGAAGGTGTCCCAGCTCGCCAGGACGGCCGCGGGGTCGTCGAGGTCGACCTGCTGCTGGAGCGCGTGCCACGCCAGCGCACGGTAGGCGGCGCCGGTGTCCTGGTACCCGAAGCCGAGCAGACGGGCCGCGGCGCGGGAGACGCTCGACTTGCCGCTGCCGGCGGGACCGTCCACCGCGATGACGAACTTCGCCACGTAGGCGCCGTCCGCCAGCCCGGCGGGCATCGGGTCGCGGGTCAGGCCCGGCTCGCCGCCGCCCAGTCCGTCGGTGCCACCGGAGGGTCCGGTCACCGGCCCCGGCTGGTCGCCGGGGGTGGGGAGACCGGTGTCGGGGCCGCTCGGCCCGCCGGTGATCCCGGAGTCGTTGGTGCGTCCGTCGTCGTTCAGGCCCATGCTGCTGCGATCCTCCATCCGCGGCCCTCGAGTTCCTCGATGAGCCGCTGTTCCTGCTCGGGGACGACCGACACCTCGACGATGCCGATCGGTGCGCCCGGTGAGTGCTCGAGGCGCAGGTCCTCGAGGTTGATGCCGATCTCGCCGATGGCGGTCAGGAGGTCGGCGATCTGCCCGGGTCGGTCGTCGACGAGGACGACGACCTGGGCGAACCGTCTGGTGGTGCCGTGCTTGCCCGGCAGGCGTTCGACGCCGCGGTTGCCCGACGCCATGGTCTCGGCGATCGTCCGCGGTGCCCCGGGGGCCTCCGGGTCGTCGAGGGCGTCGATCAGCCGGCTGAGCTCGCCCTGCAGGTCGACCAGCACGGGCCGGATGTGCGCGGCGTTTGCCCCGATGATCTGGACCCAGAGGCCGGGGTCGCTCGACGCGACGCGGGTGACGTCGCGGATGCCACCGCCGGCCAGGCCCAGTGCGGCTTCGGGGGCGTCCCGCAGTCGGGAGGCCATGAGCGTGGACACGAGCTGCGGCACGTGGGACATGATCGCGACGGCCTGGTCGTGCGGGCCGGGCTCCATCGGGACCACGGTCGCGCCGAGGTCGAGCGCGAGGGCCTCGACCACGGCGGCACGACGGTAGGTGATGTCATCGTGCCCGGCGATGACCCAGGGGCGGCCGATGAACAGGTCGGCGCGGGCGGCCGTGGGACCGCTGCGCTCGCGGCCGGCCATCGGGTGCGAGCCGATGTAGCGCGAGACGTCGGCGCCGACGGCCCTGAGCCGCTCGAGCGGGACCGACTTGACGCTGGCGACGTCGGTGACGACGGCGTCGGGGTGTGCGGTCAGTTCGCGGGCGACGACCTGCGCCGTGACGTCCGGCGGGACCGCGACGACGACGAGCTCCGGGGCGTCGTGCTCCGACGGGCGGCGACCCGCGCCGTAGTCCACGGCGAGCGCCAGTGCGGCCGGGGAGACGTCGTCGAGGATGACGTCGACGCCCTGCTGCCGGAGGCCGAGGCCGATGGACGCGCCGAGCAGGCCGGTGCCGACGATCCGGACGGGTCCCCGCAGCCGGCGGTCGACCTCGGCGGTCGGGTCGTGCGGGGTGGGCGTGGTCACGCGGCAAGCCTACCGACCGAGGCCGGACGCACAGCGCCCGGCCTCGGTGGTGATGGTGGTGATGACGACCGTCGGTCAGTCGGTCGTGTCCTCTTCCGAGGAGTCCGGGCCGGAGCGCGCGTCCGCACCGGCGCTGCGGGCGATGCCGAGCAGGCCGCCGAGCTCGACGCCGCTCAGCTCGCGGGTCCGACCGCTCGGCAGGGTGCCGAGGTGGAGCGGACCGAACGATCGGCGGACGAGCTCGAGCACCGGGTGGTCCACGGCGTCGAACATGCGCCGGACGATCCGGTTGCGGCCGGAGTGCAGGGTCAGCTCGAGGAGGGACTCCCCCCGCGACGACTCGAGCAGACGGACCTTGTCGGCGGCGATCCGGCCGTCCTCGAGGTCCACACCGTCGAGCAGCTGCTGCACGGTCGCCGGGTTCACGTTGCCCGCGACCTTCGCGACGTAGGTCTTCGCGACGCCGAACGACGGGTGCGCGAGCACGTGGGCGAGCGCGCCGTCGTTCGTCAGCAGGAGCAGGCCCGCGGTCTCGGCGTCGAGCCGTCCGACGTTGAACAGCCGTTCCTCGTACTTGTCGACGTACTGGGACAGGTCCGGACGGCCGCGCTCGTCGAGCATGCTCGACACGACGCCCGTCGGCTTGTTCAGCAGGACGTACCGGCGCGAGGTGTCGACCTGCACGGGGACGCCGTCGACGGTGATCTCGTCCTTCTCGGCGTCGACACGACGACCGAGTGCCTCGACGACCTCGCCGTTGACCGAGACCCGGCCCTCGGCGATCAGGTTCTCGGCGACACGACGGGACGCGACACCGGCGGCGGCGATGACCTTCTGCAGGCGCTCGCCCTCGGGCTGCAGCTGCTCGGGGGCTGAAGCGGCACCGTCCGCGTCCCACTCGGGGATGATCGGCCGTTCCGGGGTGCCCTCGAGCGGTGCGCCGTGGTCGTCACGCTGCCCAGCGGGCCGCGGGGTCGTCGCCTTGTTGCGGACCGTGGCCGTGCCGCCGACGTACCGACGGCCGTTGTGCCAGACGCGGCTGGCGTCGCTGCCCTCTCGAGGGGCGCTGCGACGGTCGTCGCGGCGGTCGCGGTCCTCGCGGCGGTCGCGCTGGTCCTTGTCGGACGAGCTCCACCGGGGGCGCTCGGTCCGACGGTCGCCGGTCGGGGCCGAGCGACGGTCGCCGGTCGGGGCCGAGCGACGGTCGCCGGTCGGGGCGCCACGGTCGTCGCGGCGGGGAGCGCCGCGGTCGTCCTGGCGGGGGCGGTACCCCCGGTCGTCGTCGCGACGGGCAGGGCCGCGGTCGGCGGCACCACGGTCGTCACGGCGCGGGGCGTCGCGGTCGTCGCGGCGGGGGAAGCCACGGTCGCCGGTGCCTCGGTCGTCGCGGCGCCGAGCACCACGGTCGTCCTGACGAGGGCGGTACCCACGGTCGTCGTCGCGGCGCGGGAACCCACGGTCGCCGGTGCCACGGTCGTCACGGCGCGGAGCACCACGGTCGTCCTGACGGGGTCGGTACCCACGGTCGTCGTCGCGCCTCGGAGCACCGCGGTCGTCACGGCGCGGAGCACCACGGTCGTCACGGCGGGGGCCGCCACGGTCGTCGTCCCGGCGGACGAAGCCGCCGTCCCGACGGCCACCGCGGTCGTCCTCGCGGCGGACGAAGCCGCCGTCACGACGGGGAGCGCTCCGGTCGTCGTCGCGACGCCCGTACCCGCGGTCGTCGCTGCGCGGCGCACCACGGTCGTCCCGACGGGGTGCGCCGCGGTCGTCCTGGCGCGGGCGGTACCCGCGGTCGTCGTCGCGGCGTCCCTGCGGGCGGTCGTCACGACGGTCGTCACGGCGGCCGTACCCGCGGTCGTCGCGCTGTCCTCCGCGGTCGTCCCGCTGGCCGGGCCCACCGGACCGTCCGGCGTACCCGCCGCGGTCCGAACCACCACGGTCCGAGCCGTACCCACCGGAACGACCGGCAGGAGCGCCGGAACGCCCGCCGTACCCGCCACGGTCCGAACCGCCACGGTCGGACCCACCCGAACCACCACGGTCCGAGCCGTACCCACCCGAACGTCCGGCAGGAGCGCCGGAACGCCCGCCGTACCCGCCCCGGTCGGAACCACCACGGTCGGACCCACCCGAACCACCACGGTCCGAGCCGTACCCGGAGCGGCCGGCACCGCCGTCGCGACCGGCACCGCCGGAGCGACCAGCACCACCAGCGCGACCCGGTCCACCTGCGCGGTCCGAGCCTCCTGACCGGTCTGGGCGTCCGCCGGACCGGCCGTCGTCTCGTCTGTCCTCATACGCGGCCATCAGGGATCCCTTCGTTCTGCTCGAAGCCGTCGACGCCGTCCTCCAGGAGGGGCGAGATGAGCGGCAGTTCCTCGAGCGAGTTGATGCCGAGCTGCTGCAGGAGCAGGTCGGATGTGACGTAGTTGATGGCTCCGGTCTCGGAGTCGGTGAACGACTCCTCGATGAGACCGCGGGCCACGAGGGTGCGGACGACGCCGTCGACGTTGACGGCGCGGATCGACGCGATCTGGGAGCGCGTGATGGGCTGCTTGTAGGCGACGACGGCGAGCGTCTCGAGTGCGGCCTGCGACAGGCGTGACGGGCGTTCGGCCTCGACGAACTGCTCGACGACGTCGTCGAGGTCCGCGCGGACGTAGAAGCGCCAGCCGCCGCCGACCTCGCGGAGTTCGAAGCCGCGACGGACGGTGCCGTCGACGCCGTCGAAGTCCGCGACGAGCCGTTCGACGGCCTGGCGGACGACGGGGACGGGAGCGCCGACGGCCGTGCCGAGCGCGACGAGGGACTGGGGTTCGTCGGCGATCATCAGGATGGCCTCGAGCTGCCGGTCGACGGCGACGTCGGCGGCGACGTCGTGCCTCGCCGCTGCCTGTGCGCGCATCGCGTGCTCGATCGCCCGTGCGTCGGCGAGCTCGTCCGCCCCGCCGGGTTCGGCGCTCGAGACGTCGTGGACGTCATCCGTCATAGTCGGCTCCAAGATTGGCGAGGCTCTCGTCGGTCCAGTGCTCCGCGGTCCACCGCAGGGTGAGCTCCCCCAGCGGTTCGTCCTGCTCGAAGGTGATCGACGCCGTGCGGTACAGCTCGAGGATCGCGAGGAAACGAGCCACAACGATACCCGCCGTGTCGACCCCGGCGACCAGTTCCCGGAACGCGACGTCGGGATCGCCCGACTCGGCACGGGTCCGGAGGATCGACACGACGACCGCCGCCTGCTCGCGGATGCTCACGAGCGGGGCGTGCAGGTGGTCCAGCCCGATCGTCGGGATCTCCCGCGGGGCGAAGGCCAGCGTCGCGAGCGCGGCGAAGTCCTGCACGGTCAGGGTCCAGACGAGCTCGGGGGTGCGGGCGCGGAACCGTTCCTCGAGTCGGACGCTCCGCGCGTGCCGGCGCGACTCGGTCCCCCACCGCGTGCCGAACCAGCCGGCGGCCTGCTTGAACGCGCGGTACTGCAGGAGCCGGGCGAACAGCAGGTCCCTGGCCTCGAGGAGTGCGACGTCCTCGGCGTCGACGAGTTCGCCCTGCGGCAGGAGCCCGGCGATCTTCAGGTCGAGCAGGGTCGCCGCGACGACGAGGAACTCGCTCGCCTCGTCGAGTTCGTCGACCGACTCGGCCTGGCGCACGTACGCGATGAACTCGCCGGTGACGACGCCGAGGGCGACCTCGGTGATGTCCAGCTCGTGCTTGGTGATCAGCGAGAGCAGGAGGTCGAACGGCCCGTCGAAGTTCCGCAGGCGGACGCGGAAGCCCGGGGCGCCCGCCGGAGCGGGAGCAGGGCCGTCCGCACCAGCGGGGGTGCCGGCAGGAGCGGGCGTGCCAGCGGCAGCGGGATCAGGCGACGGCGCCACGCTGGACGAGCTCCCGTGCGAGCTGCCGGTACGAGTGCGCCGCGGCGTGGTCCGGCGCGGTCTGCGTGATGGGACGCGCGGACACGGTGGCGTCGGGGAACTTCACGGTGCGGGAGATGACGGTGTCGAGCACGCGGTCGTCGAAGGTGTCGACGACGCGCTCCATGACCTCGCGCGAGTGCAGCGTCCGCGAGTCGTACATCGTCGCGAGGATGCCGTCGAGCTGCAGGGCGGGGTTCAGGCGGTCCCGCACCTTGTCGATCGTCTCGATGAGCAGGGCCACGCCGCGCAGCGCGAAGAACTCGCACTCGAGCGGGATGAGCACACCGTGCGCCGCGGTGAGCGCGTTCACGGTGAGGAGGCCCAGTGACGGCTGGCAGTCCACGAGGATCACGTCGTAGTCGCCGGCGACCTTGCGCAGGACGCTGGCCAGGATCTGCTCGCGGGCGACCTCGTTCACCAGGTGGACCTCGGCGGCCGACAGGTCGATGTTCGCCGGGATGACGTCGAGGTACGGGGTGTTCGTCGGCTGGATGACCTGGTTGGGGTCCTTGATGGAGCCCATGAGCAGGTCGTAGACCGTCGGGATGTCGTGGGTGCGCACGCCGAGGCCCGCGGACAGGGCGCCCTGCGGGTCGAAGTCGACGGCGAGGACCTTGCGACCGTACTCCGCGAGCGCGGCGCCGAGGTTGATGGTCGTGGTGGTCTTGCCCACCCCACCCTTCTGGTTGCACAGCGCGATGATGCGGGCCGGGCCGTGGCCGTCGAGCTCCTCGGGGATGGGGAACGCCCGAACGGGCCGGCCGGTCGGACCGTAGGTGGTCTCGCCGGTGCCGGACTGGGTCGTCGGGTTGGTGCTCACCTGGTCATCGTACCGGCGCACCACGCCGAGACCGGGCCCGCACCGCCGTGCCGCAGCACGCGTGCCTTCGGCTCAGGCTGGCCGCAACGCCACCCGCATGCTGTCCACCCGCTCCGCGATGACGGCGTCCGCGGTCCACCGCTGCTGGAGCCGGCCCACGAGTTCCCCGACCTGCTCGCGGTCGAGCCCCGGGTGCAGCGCGAGCCCGACGGTCAGCTCCGGCCCGGCGAACCGCCCGAGGGGGTCCCCCGGCGCGAGCTCGACCCGTGCCACGGCCGACTCCCCCGCGACCGACTCCGCGAAGGCCTGCCCCACGGCAGGGTCCTCGAAGCACGGTGCCCACGGCAGGTCCTGCCCGATGGCCCACACCGCTGGGCGACGGAGCACGAACTCGCTCGTCGACGTCGGGTCGAGCACGACGAGCTGGGTGTCCTCGCTCGCGGCGGCCATCGCGACGCGACGGGCCTCGACCGGGATCGGCCGTGCGGTCGCGTCCCAGGCCTGCATCGCCGCGACCGAGGTGAACGCCGGCATCACCGTGCGGCCGTCCGGTCCGGCGACCGTCACGATGGACAGCTCCTGCGTCTTGTCGACCAGGCGTCCGTCGGGGGTCTGGCCGACCTCGCCCGCCTCGGCGACGAGCGGGATGAGCAGGCGGGCCGAGGCGAGTGCCGATACCACTGCGGCCTGCGATCCGCCATCCTCCAGGGCGGCGATCGCCGCCAGGACGGCCGGGTCGGCCAGGCCGTCGTCGTCGGCGAAGGCGTCGTCGTGGCTGTCGAAGGTGCGGCCGGCCCACGGGAACCCGGCGGAGTCCGCCGCTGCGAGCCCGTGGTCGTGCGCGTCCTCGGGTCCGCCCCCGCGGCCGTTCGAGATGCCGGCCACGACTACTCCGAGGCGATGTCGAGCGCGGCCGGCAGCGTGAACGCCCCGGAGTACAGCGCCTTGCCGATGATCGCGCCCTCGAGGCCGTGCGGCACCAGTTCCCGCAGGGCGACGAGGTCATCGAGCGTGGAGATGCCCCCGGACGCCACGACGGGCTGGTCGGTCCGGTCGCACACCTTCCGGAGCAGCTCGAGGTTCGGGCCCTGCAGGGTGCCGTCCTTCGTCACGTCGGTCACGACGTAGCGCGCGCAGCCCGCCTCCTCCAACCGGTCGAGGACCTCCCACAGGTCGCCGCCCTCCTTCGTCCAGCCGCGGCCGGACAGCGTGGTCCCGCGGACGTCGAGCCCGACGGCGACCTGGTCGCCGTACTCACCGATGACACGCGCGGCCCACTCCGGGTTCTCCAGTGCGGCCGTCCCGAGGTTCACGCGTGCAGCACCGGTCGCGAGTGCGGCCTTCAGCGACGCGTCGTCGCGGATGCCGCCGGAGAGCTCCACCTGCACGCCCTCGACCTCGTGGATCGCCTTCGCGATGACCCGGCGGTTGTCGCCGCGCCCGAAGGCCGCGTCGAGGTCGACGAGGTGGATCCACTCCGCGCCCTGGTCACGCCAGGTGCGGGCCGCGGCCACCGGGTCGCCGTAGCCGGTCTCGCTGCCGGCCTCGCCCTGGGTCAGGCGGACGGCCTGCCCGTCGACGACGTCGACGGCGGGCAGCAGGACGAGGGGCGGGGTCGAGGTCAGCTCGGTCATGGTCCTGTCGGTTTCGTCGTGGGTGGTTCGCGGTCCGGTTGGCGGATGCGCCGGCTCCGGTCCGTCGTGGAACAGCACCGGTCGGGAGGCTCGGCACGGGTCCGCCCCGAGCGACGCCACCGGCGCGGCGCGGGTCAGAGCGAGTCGACCCAGTTGCGCAGGAGCCGGATGCCCGGCTCCCCCGACTTCTCCGGGTGGAACTGCGTGGCGGTGAGCGGGCCGTTCTCCACGGCCGCGATGAAGCGCTGCCCGTGCTCGGCCCACGTGAGCTTCGGCGCACGGAAGGGGCCGTAGGCGTCGAGCGGGAAGTCCGTGACGCCGAACGAGTGCACGAAGTAGAACCGCTCGTCGTGCAGGCCGTCGAACAGCACGGAGTCGGTCGGGGCGTCGACGGTGTTCCAGCCCATGTGCGGCAGCACCTCGGCCTGGAGCTGGTCGACGGTGCCGGGCCACTGCGCGAGGCCCTCGACGTCGGCGCCCCGCTCGACACCGCGCGAGAACAACACCTGCATGCCGACGCAGATCCCGAGGACCGGTCGGCCACCAGCGAGGCGGTGGTCGACGATCTCGCCGCCCTGCACGCTCTCGAGCTGGTCGATCACCGCGCCGAACGCACCGACGCCCGGCACCAGGAGCCCGTCGGCCTCGAGCGCCGCGCGCTTGTCGGAGGTCAGCGTGACGTCAGCGCCCGCACGCTCCAGGGCCTTCGCCGCGGAGTGCACGTTGCCGGAGCCGTAGTCGAGGACGACGACGTTCTTGCCACCGGTGCTCACAGGGCGCCCTTCGTCGAGGGGATGCCGTCGACGCGGGGGTCGAGCTCGACCGCGCGGCGCATGGCCCTGGCGAACGCCTTGAACTCTGCCTCGGCGATGTGGTGCGGGTCTCGACCGCCGAGCACCCGGACGTGCACGGTGATCCCGGCGTTGAACGTGATCGCCTCGAACACGTGGCGCACCATCGACCCGGTGAAGTGTCCGCCGATGCGGTGGTACTCGAAGCCCTCGGGCTCTCCGGAGTGCACGAGGTACGGGCGACCGGAGACGTCGACGACGGCTTGGGCGAGCGCTTCGTCGAGCGGGACGAGGGCGTCGCCGTAGCGACCGATGCCGGCACGGTCGCCGAGGGCCTGCTTGAGCGCCTGGCCGAGCACGATGCCGGTGTCCTCGACGGTGTGGTGCACGTCGATGTCGGTGTCGCCGGTCGACCGCACGCGCAGGTCGATCAGCGAGTGCTTGCTGAACGCGGTGAGCATGTGGTCGAAGAACGGCACGCTCGTGCTGATGTCGGAGGTGCCGGTGCCGTCGAGGTCGAGCGACAGGGACACGCTCGACTCGCTCGTCGAACGGGTGATCTCGGCGGTGCGGGCGGTCATGCTGCAACCCTAACCGGCGGCTGTTCGGCGGTGACCCGGCGCATGGCGTCGAGGAACGCGGTGGTCTCCTCCGCCGTCCCCGCGCTGACGCGGAGGTGGTTCGGGATGCCGAGGTCGCGCACGATGACGTCCTGGTCGAGCAGCGACTCGAAGGCGGCCTGTGGGTCGGCCACGCCACCGAACAGCACGAAGTTGGACCAGGTGTCGTGCGGCGTGTAGCCCATCGCGCGCAGCTCGGTCACCATGCGGTCCCGCTGCCCGCGGATGTCGTCGACCATCGCGAGCATCTCCGGGGCGTGCCGGAGCGCGGCGACGGCGGCCGCCTGCGTCAGCGCCGACAGGTGGTACGGCAGGCGCACCAGGCGCAGGGCATCGACCACGGCCGGGTGGGCCGCGAGGTAGCCGACACGGGCACCGGCGAACGCGAACGCCTTGCTCATGGTGCGGGACACCACGAGGCGCTCGCGTCCGGGGAGCAGGGTGAGCGCCGTCGGCTGTCCCACCGGCATGAACTCGGCGTAGGCCTCGTCCACCATCACGATGCCGTCGGTGGCGTCGTAGACGGCCTCGATCGTCGCGAGCTCGAGGGGCGTGCCCGTCGGGTTGTTCGGCCCGCACAGGAACACGATGTCGGGCTGGTGCTCGCGCACGGCAGCCGTCGCGGTCTCCGGGGAGATGCGGAACTCGGCGTCGCGCTCCGCCGGGATCCACCGCGTGCCGGTGCCCGAGGCGATGATCGAGTGCATCGAGTACGTGGGCGGGAAGCCGAGGACCGAGCGGCCGGGACCACCGAAGGCCTGCATGAGCTGCTGGATGACCTCGTTCGAGCCGTTCGCGGCCCAGATCTGTTCCGCTGCCAGCCCGTGCCCGAGGTACCCGGCGAGGGACTCACGCAGCTCGGTGAACTCCCGGTCCGGGTAGCGGTTCACCGTGCCGAGCGCCCGGCGGACCGACTCGACGATGTCGTCGGCCACGTCCTGCGGGACGGGATGCGTGTTCTCGTTGACGTTGAGCTGCACGCGGACGTGCTTCTGCGGAGCGCCGTAGGGGCTCAGACCGCGGAGGTCGTCTCGGATCGGGAGGTCTTCGAGCGTGAATGCCACCGATCCATCGTAGAGCGGTCGGGCCGTGTGGCGCCCGGCCGTCCGGACGGGCTACTTCGTGTCGGCGTCCTTCGTGTCCGCGTACTTCGCCGGGATCGCCAGCTGCTCGCCGGCCTGCACGCCGGAGCCGTCGAGCGCGTTGAGGCTCACGACGTCCTGCACGAAGTCGCGCGGGTCGGCGTTCGGAGCGGTCTGCTCGGCCAGCTGCCAGAGCGTCTCGCCGGGCTCGACCGTGACGGTCTGGAAGTGCACGTCCGCGGAGGTGTTGCCGGCCGAGGCCTGCCCACCGTTCAACGCGAAGACCGCGACACCGACCAGCACCGGCAGCGCCGCGAGTGTCGTGAAGACGACGCGGCCGCGGCGGGTGAGGCGCAGCCGTGAACGAACGACCGTGCCGTGCATGCCAGCGAGGCCGCTGCTGCTGATCGTGCTGCCGTTGATGACGCCGATGGTGCTCATGTCGTTGTGCCTTCCTGCTCGGATGACCCGAAGCCCTGTACCGAACATACGTTCGAACGATGCGACGCACAAGTCCCCCGGGGCAGATCGGGGCGGTTTTCTGTGCGACACGCTCGAACAGGTGTTTGTCCGGCAGAGTGCGGTCGGATACTGTTTCGACTGACTTGGACAAGTCTCACGGGGACCACCGACATTCCTGGGACAGCCATCCACGGTCCGACGAGAAGGCGAGACGACGTGGCGGACGAACTGCGGGTCCAGAAACCGCTGACGGCCAAGCAGCAGGCGATCCTCGACGCGATCCGAGCGTCGATCGCCAGCCGGGGCTACCCGCCGAGCATGCGGGAGATCGGCGACGCCGCGGGGCTCTCCTCGTTGTCGAGCGTGTCCCACCAGCTCGGGCAGCTCGAACTCGGCGGCTGGATCCGACGTGACCCGAACCGTCCCCGTGCCCTCGAGGTGCTGGTCGACGAACCGACGCCGGACGTGGACGGCCCCGACGTCGACGCCACCACGCTCGTGCCCCTGGTCGGCCGGATCGCCGCCGGTGTCCCGATCACGGCCGAGCAGCACGTCGACGAGATCATCCCGCTGCCCCGTCAGCTCGTCGGCACGGGTGACCTCTTCATGCTCAAGGTCGTCGGTGAGTCCATGATCGACGCCGCGATCTGCGACGGCGACTGGGTCGTCGTCCGCGCACAGCAGACCGCCGACAACGGCGACATCGTCGCCGCGATGCTCGACGAGGAAGCGACCGTCAAGGTCTTCCGGCAGCGGGACGGCCACACGTGGCTGCTCCCCCGGAACACCGCGTTCGAGCCCATCCTCGGCGACGCCGCCACGGTGCTCGGCAAGGTCGTCGCGGTCCTCCGCTCGCTCTGAGCGCGCCGGTCACCGGACGTGACCGGAAACGGCCAGGAGGCTCGCCCTGCGAACGCAGGTCGAGCCTCCTGGCCGTTCGGCTGGGATCAGACGGACGCGACCGGCGCGACCACGTACGGGTCCAGCTCGGCGACCTGGCGCTGGAAGACGCGCACCCGCAGGCGGGTGCCGTCCTCGACGTAGTCGACGGACTCGACCGATCCCGCGTCGTGCAGGTGTGAGACCAGGTCGCCGCGGTCGTACGGCACGACGACGGTGAGCTCCACGTCGGGCTCGGGGAGGCGGTCCTCGATCGCCTGCAGCAGCTCGGGGATGCCCTCGCCGGTGCGTGCGGAGACGAACACGGCGTCGGGGGCGAGCCCCACGAGCACCATGCGCTGCGTGTCGTCGATGAGGTCGGCCTTGTTGAAGGCGACGATCTCCGGGATGTCACGCGCTCCGACATCACCGATCACCTCGCGCACCGTTGCCAGCTGTGCGGCGGGGTCGGGGTGCGAGCCGTCGACCACGTGCACGATGACGTCGGCCTCGCCGACCTCCTCGAGCGTGGAGCGGAAGGCCTCGACGAGCTGGTGCGGCAGGTTGCGGACGAAGCCGACCGTGTCGACGAAGGTGAACTCGCGGCCCTTGGTGCTCTCGGTCCGGCGGACCGTGGCGTCCAGCGTCGCGAAGAGCTGGTTCTGCACGAGCACGCCGGCGCTCGTCAGGCGGTTCAGCAGCGACGACTTGCCGGCGTTGGTGTAGCCGGCGATGGCGACGCTCGGCACGTCGTTGCGGTGCCGGTCGGCGCGCTTGGCCTCCCGTGCCGGGGCGAAGCCGGCGATCTGGCGCCGGAGCTTCGACATGCGCGTGTGGATGCGACGTCGGTCGAGCTCGATCTTCGTCTCACCGGGACCACGTGAGCCCATGCCGGCACCACCGGACACCTGACCACCGGCCTGGCGGGACATCGACTCACCCCAGCCGCGGAGGCGGGGCAGCAGGTACTCGAGCTGCGCGAGTTCGACCTGCGCCTTGCCCTCTCTGGTCTTGGCGTGCTGGCTGAAGATGTCGAGGATCACGGCCGTGCGGTCGATGACCTTGACCTTGACGACGTCCTCGAGCGCACGGCGCTGCGAGGGCGCGAGTTCGGTGTCGGCGATCACGGTGTCCGCGCCGGTGGCCTTGACGACCATCGCGAGCTCCTCGGCCTTGCCCTTGCCGAGGTAGGTCGCCGGGTCGGGGTTCGGGCGGCGCTGCAGCAGCCCGTCGAGGACCACGGCACCCGCGGTCTCGGCGAGGGCGGACAGCTCCCGCATGGAGTTCTCGGCGTCGGCGGCGTCGCCCTGGGCGTACACGCCGATGAGGACGACCTGTTCGAGCCGGAGTTGCCGGTACTCGACCTCGGTGACGTCCTCGAGTTCGGTGGAGAGGCCCGCGACGCGACGCAGCGCTGCGCGGTCCTCACGGTCGTACTGGTCGCCGTCGCCGGACCAGCCGGAGTCGTCGACCGATCGGGTCTGGATGGCCTGCGCCGGGGCGAAGATGGACGAGCTGGCTCGCGAGTCGGCGTTGCGCAGCACGCGCTCGACGACGCCGTCGCCTTCAGCTTGGTTGTTGGGTTCCGTCATGCTGTCCACAGGGTACCTCCGGCGCCCTCAGGACACACGGGGTTCCCGGTACGGTTCTTCCATGGCGAACGACCACTACTTCTCGGCCACCCCGGAGAGCCAGGCTCGGCCCCGGCAGATCGAGGTCACCCTGGCGGGGCATTCGCTGTCGCTGACCACCGCTGCCGGCGTCTTCAGCCCCGACGGGCTCGACCGCGGCACCCGCGTGCTGCTGAACGCGGTGCCGGAGCCTGCCACCGACGGCGCCCTGCTCGACGTCGGCTGCGGGTGGGGGCCGCTCGCGATCGCGATGGCCCTGCGCTCCCCGGACACCCAGGTCTGGGGCGTCGACGTCAACGAGCGGGTGCTGGACCTGGCGCGGCAGAACGCTGCGACCGCCGGCGCCGCGAACGTGTCGATCGCGCTGCCGTCCGACGTGCCAGCCGACCTGCGCTTCCGCACGATCTGGTCCAACCCGCCGATCCGGGTGGGCAAGGACGAACTCCACGCGATCCTGCTGACCTGGCTCCCCCGGCTCGAGGTCGCGGGCGACGCCTGGCTCGTCGTCTCGAAGGACCTCGGCGGCGACTCCCTGCAGAAGTGGCTGGGCGAGGCACTCGGTGCGTCGTACGAGGTCACCCGGGCGACGACGGACAAGGGGTTCCGCGTGCTGCGGGTGCGGCGCACGGCGGAGTAGGCGCCGCGGCGGCTGGGCGCCGGCCCGGCTCGTGCGAGGTTGCGCACGCCGTGCGCGGCCGTGTCCTCGCACCGAGTGCAGAACCTCGCACCGGGCGCGGGCGCGGGTACGGACGGGAGGCGCGGCGAACGTGACCGACGCCGGCCAGCCGAGCCGAGCCTCCCGGCCGGAGCGCGCACCGTGCGCGCTGGTCCGGCTGGTGCGAGGTTGCGCACGCCGTGCGCGGCCGTGGCCTCGCGCCGAGTGCAGAACCTCGCACCGGGCGCGGGTACGGACGGGAGGCGCGGCGAACGTGACCGGCGTCGGCCAGCCGGGGCGAGCCTCCCGGCCGGTGCGCGCACCGTGCGCGCTGGTCCGGCTGGTGCGAGGTTGCGCACGCCGTGCGCGGCCGTGTCCTCGCACCGAGTGCAGAACCTGTCACCGGGCGCGGGTACGGACGGGAGGCACGGCGATCGTCACCGACGTCGACCAGCCGAGCCGAGCCTCCCGGCCGGAGCGCGCACCGTGCGCGCTGGCCCGGCCGGTGCGAGGTTGCGCACGCCGTGCGCGGCCGTGGCCTCGCACCGGGTGCGGAACCTCGCACCACGCGGAACGGCTGGCACCACGAGCCGAACGGCCAGCGCCAGCCCGCCCCGCCCCACCCGTCAGACCGTCAGGTCCCCCGAGAACACGAGCTCCGCGGGCCCGGCCAGCGACACGTGCTCGCCGTCCTCGGCCGCGAACATCCGCACGGTGACGACCCCGCCGGGGACCCGCACGCGCCAGGTGTCCGGCGCCGAGGACCCCGCCCAGTGCCGCGTCGCCAGGGCAGCCGCCACGGCACCCGTGCCGCACGACAGCGTCTCGCCGCTGCCCCGCTCGTGCACGCGCATCGTGATCTGCCCGATGCCGTCCTGCACCAGGGGCTCGCCCGGCAGCACGAACTCGACGTTCGCCCCGGCCGCCGGCGGGGGGTCGAGCACGGGGATGAAGGTGAGGTCGAGGCCCGCGAGTTCGTCCTCGGTCGCCAGGGCCACGACCACGTGCGGGTTGCCGACGTCGATACCGAGGCCTGGTCGGGCGCGGTCGAGGTTCTTCGCGCGGACGAGCACGTCGTCCGCGCCGCCGCCCTCGATCCCCAGGCCCCATCGCCCGAGGTCCGCCGCGAACCCGTTCGCCTGCCGCTGGATGTCGACGATGCCCTTGCGGCTGCCGACGGAGAGGGTCTCCCCGGGCTGGAGGTCGACGAGCCCCGACTCGGTCAGGTACCGCGCGAACACACGGATGCCGTTGCCGCACATCTCGGCGACCGTGCCGTCGGCGTTGTGGTAGTCCATGAACCAGGTGGCCGAGGGGTCCTCGGCGACGATGGCGCGGCCCTCCGCGATGGCGTCGGACCGCACGGCCCGGATGACGCCGTCCGCGCCCACGCCGAAGCGCCGGTCGGCGATCGCGCGGATGCGGTCCGGGGTCAGGTCGACCGTCGCGTCGGGGTCGGCGAACAGGACGAAGTCGTTGCCGGTCCCCTGGCCCTTGGTGAAGTGCAGCTCGGTCACGGCACGATCCTACGGGCCACCGCCGTCAGGCCGTCGCGGTCCGCTCCCGTGACGTCGAGCTCCTCGGCCTCGGAGTACCGGCGGAACCAGGACACCTGTCGTCGCGCGTACTTCCTCGTCGCGATGCCGGTGGCCTCCACCGCGTCCTCGACGCTGGCCTCCCCGCGCAGCACGTCCAACGCCTGCGCGTAGCCGATCGCCGCGCGCGCGGTCCGGCCCTGCTCCAGCCCGCGGTCGCGGAGGCCGGCGACCTCGTCGACGAGGCCGTCCCGGAACATGCGTGCGGCGCGCTCGTGGAGCGCGGCGACGAGCTGCTCGCGGTCACGACGCAGGTGCAGCACCCTGGCCGGTCGCCATGCGCGGGGCGCGGCAGGGAGGCTCGTGGTGACGCGGTCCGACCGGCTCGCGATCTCGACGGCGCGGATGAGCCGCCGCGGGTTGCGGGCGTCGATGGTCGCGGCGGCCTCGGGGTCGAGGTCGCGCAGCCGGGCCAGCAGCGGCGCCGGCCCGTGGTCCTCGTGCTCCTGCTCGAGCGCACGGCGGAGCTCCGGGTCGGTGCCCGGGAAGTCGAGGTCGTGGAGCACCGACGACACGTACAGGCCGCTGCCGCCGACGAGCACGGCCACGCCGCCCTCCTCGAGCACGCGGTCGATCGTCGCGCGGGCGTCGCGCTGGTAGGCGGCGACGCTGGCCTCGTCCGTGACGTCGAGCACGTCGAGCTGGTGGTGCGGGATGCCGTGGCGCTCGTGCTCTGGCACCTTCGCGGTGCCGATGTCCATCCCCCGGTAGAACTGCATCGCGTCGGCGTTGACGATCTCCGCCGTGCGGCCCTGGTCGCGGTGCCGGTCGGCGATCGCGATCGCGAGGTCGGACTTGCCCGTCCCGGTGGCCCCGACGACCGCGATCAGCTGCCCGGGGGTGTCAGCGCCCGACACGGAGCGACGGCAGGCCCAGCGACACCGGCTTCGGACCGGCGCCCGGCGCCGCGGGCGTGGGGACGCCGCAGGACTCGGCCTCGGCACGGTCCCAGGCGTCGCCGGCACGGGTGCGACGGATGCGCAGGGGGGCGTCTCCGTCGCCGATGAGGAAGTGCGGCGCCGACCGGGTGACCTCCACGGTGACGACGTCGCCCGGGCGGGGGACGTCCGACCCCGCCGGGACCGAGAAGTGCACCAGGCGGGAGTCCTCGGCGCGTCCGGAGAGCCGGTGGGTGGCCTCGTCCTTCTTGCCCTCCCCCGTCGCGACGAGCACCTCCACCGTCCGGCCGACCTGCTTCGCGTTCTCCTCGGCGGTGATGCGTTCCTGCAGCGCCACGAGCCGCTCGTACCGCGCCTGCACGATCTCCTTCGGCAGCTGGTCGTCCATCGTCGCCGCGGGCGTGCCGGGGCGGATGGAGTACTGGAACGTGAACGCCGTGGCGAAGCGCGCCGCTTCGACGACCCGGAGCGTGTCCTCGAAGTCCGCCTCGGTCTCGCCGGGGAAGCCGACGATGATGTCGGTCGAGATCGCCGCGTGCGGCATCGCTCGGCGCACGCGGTCGAGGATCCCGAGGAACCACTCGCTGCGGTAGCTGCGGCGCATGGCCTTGAGGACCCGGTCGGACCCCGACTGCAGCGGCATGTGGAGCTGCGGCATGACGTTCGGCGTCTCGGCCATGGCGTCGATGACGTCGTCGGTGAAGGCCGCCGGGTGGGGACTCGTGAAGCGCACGCGCTCGAGGCCCTCGATCTGCCCGGTCGCGCGGAGGAGCTTGCTGAACGCCTGGCGGTCACCGAACTCGACGCCGTAGGAGTTCACGTTCTGCCCCAGCAGCGTGACCTCGATGGCGCCGTCGTCGACGAGCGCCTGGACCTCGGCGAGGACGTCCCCTGGCCGGCGGTCCTTCTCCTTGCCGCGCAGCGACGGCACGATGCAGAACGTGCAGGTGTTGTTGCACCCGACGGAGATCGACACCCAGCCGCTGTGCGTCGACTCGCGCTTGGTCGGCAGCGTCGAGGGGAAGACGTCGAGCGACTCGAGGATCTCGAGCTGCGCCTCGCCGTTGTGCCGCGCACGCTCGAGCAGCGTCGGCAGGGACCCCATGTTGTGCGTGCCGAAGACGACGTCCACCCACGGCGCCTTCTCGAGGATGACGGCCTTGTCCTTCTGCGCCAGGCACCCGCCTACCGCGATCTGCATGCCCGGGTGCTCGCGCTTGATGCCGGCGAGGAGCCCGAGGTTGCCGTAGAGCCGCTTGTCGGCGTTCTCGCGCACGGCGCAGGTGTTGATCACGACGACGTCGGCCTGCTCGCCGTCAGCGGCGACGTACCCGGACGCCTGGAGCGACCCGCTGAGCCGTTCCGAGTCGTGCACGTTCATCTGGCACCCGTAGGTGCGGACTTCGTAGGTGCGGGGGCGCGCTGCGACGGTGGCCATGGTCGTCACAGTGTAATTCTCACGGTGACGCACCATGGCCGTCGTTCGTCGCTACTCGAAGCGGACGGTACCGCGCGGTCCGCCGGGCTTCGGGCCGCCGCCGTAGAGCGCACGCTCGACCGCGATCCGGACCACGCCGCCGTTGTAGCCCTTGCGCATGAGGAACCCGGAGAGTCGTCGCTCGGCCGTGGCACGGTCGAGTCCACGGAGCTGTCCGGCCCGCCTCTGCGCGAGCTCGATCGCCCGGACGAACTCGTCGTCCTCGTCCTCCGCAGCGGCGTCGAGTGCGGCGTCGATGGCTTCTGCCCCGATGCCGCGGCGTCGCAGTTCCGCGACGACACCCTGGCGGCCGAGGCCCTTGCGGTCGTGCAGCCGGTCCACCAGGTCGGTGGCCAGCGCGACGTCGTCGAGGAGCCCCACCCGGGTGAGTCGTTCGATCTCGTGCTCGACGACGTCGGGCTCGAGGTCGTTGCCCGTGAGCATCGTCCGCAGCTCGGACTCGCTCACGCCCTTGCGACCGAGCGCACGCATGCTTAGGCGTTCGGCATCCGCGCGCTGCTCGTCGAGCGGACGGGGCGCGTCGGCGGGGTCGATCTCTTCGCCCCCGCTGATCGAGAAGACCGAGGCGGTGGTCGCGTCGGCGCCGTCGTCGTCGTACCCGGACTGTTCGGCCCGGGCCGTGCGACCGGTGCCGTCACCGACGACCGGCGACACCCACGTGGCCTGCCCGCGCGGCCCACCGATCGGGACGGGGCTGTCCGCGTCGGCATCCGTCGTGTCGTCGACGTGGTGGTCGCCGTCGTCGTCCACGGATGGCCCCGCGGGGTCGACGCCGGTGATGTCGGCGACCGGAGCGATCCGTGACGACGAGGACGACGGACGGGACGACACGGACGACGGACGCGCGGGGTCAGACGACACCGGAGGTACGGCTGCGTCGTCCTCGGCGCTGGACGCCTCCGCACGACGACGGGTCCTCGCACCGAACAGGTCAGTGACCGGTGCGAGGTCCGCGTCGTCGTCGTTGCGGCTGGTCACGCGCCCTTGCGCGCGAGCTTGGGCTCGATGGACTCGACCGGAGCGGCGTCGGCGGCGGGCTTGGCCCCACCGATGCCGAGCTTCGCGAGGATCTTGCCCTCGATGTCAGCGGCGATCTCGGGGTTCTGGATCAGGAAGGAACGGGAGTTCTCCTTGCCCTGCCCGAGCTGGTCGCCGTCGTAGGTGTACCAGGCACCCGACTTCTTGACGATGTTGTGGTCGACACCGAAGTCGAGCAGCGAGCCCTCTCGCGAGATACCCGTGCCGTACAGGATGTCGAACTCGGCCTGCTTGAAGGGCGGCGCCATCTTGTTCTTGACGACCTTGACGCGGGTGCGGTTGCCGACGGCGTCCGTGCCGCTCTTCAGGGTCTCGATGCGACGGATGTCGAGACGGACCGACGCGTAGAACTTGAGCGCCTTGCCGCCGGAGGTGGTCTCGGGGGAACCGAAGAACACACCGATCTTCTCGCGCAGCTGGTTGATGAAGATCATCGTGGTCTGCGTCTGGTTGAGCCCACCGGCGAGCTTGCGGAGCGCCTGCGACATGAGGCGTGCCTGCAGACCCACGTGGGAGTCACCCATCTCGCCTTCGATCTCGGCGCGGGGCACGAGCGCGGCGACGGAGTCGATGACGATCAGGTCGATGGACCCCGAGCGGACGAGCATGTCGGCGATCTCGAGGGCCTGCTCGGCGGTGTCCGGCTGCGACACCAGGAGGGCGTCGATGTCGACACCGAGGGCCTTGGCGTACTCGGGGTCGAGCGCGTGCTCGGCGTCAATGAAGGCCGCGATGCCACCGTTGCGCTGGGCGTTCGCGATCGCGTGGATCGTGAGCGTGGTCTTGCCGGAGGACTCCGGGCCGTAGATCTCGATGATGCGGCCACGCGGCAGCCCACCGATCCCCAGCGCGACGTCCAGCGCGACGGAGCCGGTCGGGATGGTGGCGACCGGGGCGCGCTCGTCCGAGCCGAGGCGCATGACAGCACCCTTGCCGAACTGCCGGTCGATCTGCGCGAGTGCGGTCTCGAGGGACTTCTCGCGGTCTGCGGGTGATGGCATGGTGGTGGTCCTTCTGCTCGGTGTCTGCCGCCTGTAGGCTGTCCGATCCCCCGCGGCCGGTGGTGCAGGGCCAGGGGTTCTCGGACAAGGCTTCGGGTGTTCCCGATGACTCCGAACCTAGGGCGGGCCACCGACATCACTGCCGGTCACCACGCTGCCTGTGGAAGGAATCCGCCGGGTACGCCGCTGTGGAGGAAGCTACCACCGGTCGAACACGCGTTCGAGCGACACGCCGAACACGTGTTCGGGTGCACCGACCTCAGTTCGGCGGGTCGATCAGGCCCTTGCCGTGCCGACGGTCGAGCGGGACGTCCTGCGAGTCGCAGAGGGCGTCCCACACCGTGCGGGTGTCGATCCCCGCGGCGATGGCGTCCGCCGCGGACCGGCCGCCGAGGTCCTCGAGCACGACGTCCCGTGCAACGACGGCCCCGTAGGCCTCCCCGAACACCTGGTCGACGGCTCGCCAGAACTCACTCACGCGCATCCGTCAAGGGTAGACCGACCCCCGGACGACGAGCGCCCCCGCCGGCGGACCGGCGGGGGCGTTCGGGAGGGCAGTGCGTCTCAGCGCACCGCGAGGTCGTTGTCGAACTCGGCGACGAGCTCGTCCGGGAGCGTGTCCGGGACGGCGGTCAGGCCCTCCACGACGGCGAGGCGGTCGCCCACCTCGCGCATGATGGTCGAGATCGGGGTGTCCAGCGCGTCCGCGACGGATGCGAGGATCTCCGAACTGGCTTCCTTCTGTCCGCGCTCGACCTCACTGAGGTACCCGAGTGCGACGCTGGCCTTGGACGCGACCTGACGGAGGGTCCGGCCCTTCTGCAAGCGGAAGTCCCGAAGGACATCGCCGATTTCCTGACGAACGAGAACCATGAGAACTCCTCCTCTCTGTCGTCTCCGCGCCCGGCCGATCGGGATGACCGGTTCGGGTTCAGCAACTGCGCGTTGCCGGTTGCAGCATGCTAGCCACCTGGGCTGCCGTCCTGCTGGAGATTGCGTGAGATGTAACCCGGTGGTAACGCGGGTCATTCCCCGGTCTCGAGCTGGATGGACAGTCGTGTCAGGAGTTCGGAGACCGAGGCGTTCCGGATTGCCTCACGGTCACCGTCGAGGTGCAGCGCGAAGGCCTCGGCACCCGCCTCGGACGCGATCCCGACGAAGACCGTGCCGACCGGCTGGCCGTCCTGCGGGTCCGGTCCGGCCACGCCCGTGGTGCTGATCCCCCACGTGGCGGGGACGCCGTCGACGGCGAGGGCGTGCCGGACACCGCTGGCCATCTGTCGTGCGACCTCCGGGTCCACGGCGCCGTTGGCGGCCAACAGCTCCGCGGAGACCCCCAGCACTGACGCCTTGACGGGGGTGGCGTACGCCACGACGCCACCGACGACGACCGCGCTCGCACCGGGCACGGCGACCAGCTCGGCGACGACGAGGCCACCCGTGAGCGACTCCGCCACCGCGACCGTCTCACCGCGGACTGTCAGTTCCGCGACGAGCGTCGGCGCGATCCGGACAGCGTCCGTCATGCTGCGGTCCGGTTGTGCTTCCAGGCCTGGTACAGGTAGTCCAGCCCGCTCAGCACGGTGGCGATGACCGCCGCGGTCATCAGGATGCCGTTCGTCCAGTGCGCGAAGTCCCCGGCGAAGCCCCACCAGGGGAACAACGCCAGGGTGATCGCCACGGCCTGCAGGACGGTCTTGATCTTCCCGCCGCGGCTGGCCGGGATGACCCGGTCGGAGAGCACCGCGAAGCGGAAGACGGTGATGCCGATCTCGCGGACCATGATGAGCACCGTGACGTACCACGGCAGCTCGCCGAGGATCGACAGGGCGACGAGGGCGCCGCCGATGAGCACCTTGTCGGCGATCGGGTCGACGAGCTTGCCGAAGTCCGTGACGAGCCCCTGACGACGGGCGATGATGCCGTCGGCGCTGTCGGTGACGATCGCCACCACGAAGACCACGGCCGCCCAGATGCGCACGCCGGTGTCCTGGCCGGCGTCCGACAGCAGCAGGACGAAGAACAGCGGCGCCATCAGGATCCGGATGACGGTGATGATGTTCGCCACGTTCGCGGTGGACGCGGGCCCCGGGCCCTTGCGGATCAGGCGTCCGCGCCACGGGAACCGCTTGGTGGTGGTGCCGTCGGAGGCGGTCATCGTGCTCACTCCCTGCCCGTGAGGCCCCAGGCGTCCTCGTCTGGTTCGTCGTCCACTGCATCGTACCCGCGGGTCATGTCGCCGACCGGGTCGGCGCTGTACCGGTCGCCGCCGTCGTCGCCGGGCACCGGCGCCACCGGAGCGGCAGCGGCAGCGGCGGGCGGTTCCTCGCCGCGGAGCTTCGCGAGCACGGAGGGCAGCTGGTCCGCGGTGACGAGCACGTCGCGGGCCTTCGAACCCTCCGACGGCCCGACGATGTCGCGCGACTCCATCAGGTCCATCAGGCGTCCGGCCTTGGCGAAGCCGACGCGGAGCTTCCGCTGCAGCATCGACGTCGACCCGAACTGCGTCGAGACGACCTGCTCGACCGCGGCGAGCAGCAGCTCGAGGTCGTCACCGATGTCGGCGTCGACCTCCTTGCGCTCCACCACGGCGGCGACGTCCTGGCGGTACTCGGGCTGGGCCTGCCGGGTGACGTGCTGGACGACCTCGGCGACCTCGCTCTCCTGCACCCAGGCGCCCTGCACGCGGACGGCCTTCGAGGACCCCATCGGCAGGAAGAGCCCGTCGCCCTGCCCGATGAGCTTGTCGGCGCCCGGCTGGTCGAGGATGACGCGGGAGTCGGTGACGCTGGTCACGGCGAAGGCGATGCGGGACGGCACGTTGGCCTTGATCAGGCCGGTGATGACGTCGACCGACGGACGCTGTGTGGCGAGCACCAGGTGGATGCCGGCGGCACGGGCGAGCTGGGTGATGCGGACGATCGACTCCTCGACGTCGCGCGGGGCGACGAGCATGAGGTCCGCGAGCTCGTCCACCACGACGAGCAGGTACGGGTACGGCTTGAGCTTCCGCTCGCTGCCCGCGGGCAGGATGATCTCGCCGTTCTCGATCGCCTTGTTGAAGTCGTCCACGTGGCGGAACCCGAACGACGCCAGGTCGTCGTACCGCATGTCCATCTCCTTCACGACCCACTGCAGCGCTTCCGCCGCCTTCTTCGGGTTCGTGATGATGGGCGTGATGAGGTGCGGGACACCGGCGTAGATCGAGAGCTCGACGCGCTTCGGGTCGACGAGGACCATGCGGACCTCGGACGGCTTCGCGCGCATGAGCAGCGACGTGATCATCGAGTTGATGAACACCGACTTGCCGGAGCCGGTGGAGCCGGCGACCAGCAGGTGGGGCATCTTCGCGAGGTTCGCGACGACGAAGCCGCCCTCGACGTCCTTGCCCACGCCGATCGTCATCGGGTGCTTCGACTTGGTCGCGGCGCTCGACCGGAGCACGTCGCCGAGGGAGACGATCTCGCGGTCGGAGTTCGGGATCTCGACGCCGATCGCGCTCTTGCCCGGGATCGGCGACAGGATGCGGACCTCGTTCGAGGCGACCGCGTACGACAGGTTCTTCGACAGCGCCGTGACGCGCTCGACCTTGACGCCCGGGCCCAGCTCGATCTCGTACCGGGTGACCGTCGGCCCGCGGGAGAAGCCCGTGACCCTGGCGTCGACCTTGAACTCGGTGAGCACGCCCATGATCGCGGCGACGATGTCGTCGTTCGCCTGGCTGCGGGCGACCGACGGCGTGCCGGAGCTCAGCGTCGTCGCTGCCGGCAGGCGGTACGGGCGGGACGGGTCGTCGTCCGAGGCGGCCGACGGCAGGACGGCTGCGGCCGGGTCCTCGTCGGGCAGCGCGGGCGACACGAGCGGTACGTCCTGCGCCGGACGGATCACGGCGGTGGCGTCGTCCGGCACCGGGGCGCCGAAGTCGCGGAGGGCCTGCTCGGCACGGTCGAGCTCGGCGGCGACGTCCTGCTCCGCGGAGTCGTTGAGGTTCACCGACACGGGTTCGGCCGGCGTGAGGTCGACGAGGCCGGCAGCGGCACCGACGGTCGGGGCCGGCGCGAGCGTCGGCACCGGTGCGGGCGTCGGCACGGGAGCGGCGGCCGCAGCAGCGGCAGCGGCCGGCGGGATGACGGGGGTGTCGTACGCCGGGTCCTCTTCACGGCCGGTCTTGTTCCGCCGCCACCACGGGGTCTGGTTCTCGGCGCCCTCGGCCGCCTGCTCGTCCTCGTCGAAGCCGAGGTCCTCGAACAGCTGCAGGCCCTGGGAGTCGGTCTTCGTGGCGCGCTTGCGGGTCGGCCTGGTCGGCTCGACGGGGGCGTCGTCGACGTCCTCCGCAGCCGGGGCGGGCGCACCGAACAGGTACGCGTAGAGCTCGTGCAGGCGACGACCGACCTTGTTCGGCGGGGTCTTCGTGATGATGAACAGCGACAGCACGAGCAGCACGATCGCGACCGGGACGGCCACCCACGGCGTAGCGACGGCGACGAGCCAGCCGATCACGACCCACCCGAGGACACCGCCGGCCGCGGCGAGGACGGGCATGCCGTCGGCCGCACTGGGCTGTCCGCCGAAGACGTGGCAGAGCGAGGAGATCGACACGAGCAGCAGCCCGAGGCCGATGCCGATCCGGGTGTTGTCGTGCACGGACGCCGGGTGCCGGAACAGCCAGCCGGCGAACACGACCATGATCACGGGCAGGGCGAAGGCCAGACGGCCGAACAGCCCGCCGAACGTGTAGGCGTCCAGCGCGACCGACACCCCGTTGGTCGGGTTGAGCCATTCCACGACCGCGCCGACGATCGCCAGCACGAACAGGAAGAAGGGGAAGCCGTCGCGGCGCTGGTCCTTCTCGAGGGTCTCCTTGCCGAGCAGTCGGAACATCGCCCCGACCGCGTGCGCCATGCCCATCCACACCGTCACGAGCGGGTTCTCCCCGTGGAACTCCACCGGCGGCGTGGCCTGCGGGAGCTTCTTCGTGGTGGCCTGGGTGCGCGACGAACCGCGCGCCCCACTTCCGCGGGACGACGTGGACGCGCGCGAGCGCGTGGTCGACTTGGTGCCTCCGGCCATGGGCAGAACCCTAACCGTTCCCCACGACGAACCGAGGGAGGCGCGCACGGCTGTGGAACGGCCCTGGACGGCCAGGAGGCTCGGTGCGGGTCCGTCACGGACCCGCACCGAGCCTCCTGGCTGATGCACCGGCGCTGCGCGCCGGACCGACTAGGCCTCGATGATCACCGGGACGATCATCGGACGACGGCGGTGCTTCGTGTTCACCCAGCGGCCCACCGTCCGGCGGACGACCTGGCTGAAGGCGTGCTGGTCGTGCGTGCCGTTGCCGGCCGCGTCGGCCAGGGCCTTGGCGATCTGCGGGCGGACGTCGTCGAAGACGGAGTCGTCCTCGGCGAAGCCGCGCGAGGAGATCTCCGGCCCGATCACGCACTGCCCGGTGGTGAAGTCCAGGGCGCAGACGATCGAGATGAAGCCCTCTTCTGCCAGGACCCGGCGGTCCTTGAGGTCGGCGTCGGTGATCTCGCCCACGGTGGAGCCGTCGACGTAGACGTAGCCGATGTCGAGCTGTCCGACGACGCTCGCGAGGCCGTCCTTGAGGTCGACGACGATGCCGTCCTGCCCGAGGATGACGTTGCGCGGCGGCACACCCGTCTGGATCGCCAGGTCGGCGTTCGCGTACAGGTGGCGGTGCTCGCCGTGGACGGGCAGGACGTTGCGCGGACGCAGGATGTTGTAGCAGTACAGGAGCTCACCGGCCGACGCGTGGCCGGAGACGTGCACCTTCGCGTTGCCCTTGTGCACGACCCGCGCACCGAGCTTCGTCAGGCCATCGATGACGCGGTAGACGGCGTTCTCGTTGCCCGGGATGAGCGAGGACGCCAGGATGACGGTGTCGCCCTCGCCGATCTCGATCTGGTGCTCGAGGTTCGCCATGCGGGCGAGGACGGCCATCGGCTCGCCCTGCGACCCCGTCGACATGTAGACGATCTGGTCGTCCGGGACGTTCTTGGCCTTCTTCGTGTCGATCAGCACGTTCTCCGGCACCCGCAGGTACCCGAGCTCGGCGGCGATCGTCATGTTGCGGATCATCGAGCGGCCCATGAACGCGACCTTGCGGTTCGCGGCGGCAGCGGCGTCGAGGACCTGCTGGACGCGGTGCACGTGCGAGGAGAAGCTCGCGACGACGACCTTCTTGCGCGCCCGCATGATGATGTTCTCCAGC
The DNA here is from genome assembly GCF_026544205.1 of Curtobacterium sp. GC_Cur_3. Classification (GTDB taxonomy): domain Bacteria; phylum Actinomycetota; class Actinomycetes; order Actinomycetales; family Microbacteriaceae; genus Curtobacterium. Next base: position 84,441 of record NZ_JALNUI010000004.1, on the reverse strand, counting down.
ACCGGGCCGATGTCGCGCTCCGGGGCGGTGAACCCGGGGACGTCGGCGTTCGTCGAGTCGGGCAGGAACAGGTCGACGCCGGCCTCACCGAGGCGCGCGAAGGCGCGGAGGTCGGTGATGCGGTCGTCGAGCGGGAGCTGGTCCATCTTGAAGTCACCCGTGTGCAGCACGCGGCCGGCCGGGGTGGTGATGGCGACGGCGAGGGCGTCCGGGATCGAGTGGTTCACCGCGACGAACTCGAGGTGGAACGGGCCCATCTGCTCGGTCTGGTCCTCGGCCACGACGAGCGTGTACGGCTTGATCCGGTGTTCCTTGAGCTTGGCCTCGACCAGCGCGAGGGTCAGCGTCGAGCCGATGAGCGGGATGTCGGCGCGGAGCTTCAGCAGGTACGGGACGGCACCGATGTGGTCCTCGTGGCCGTGCGTGAGCACGACACCGAGGACGTCGTCGAGGCGGTCCCGGATCGGCGAGAAGTCGGGCAGGATCAGGTCGACGCCCGGCTGGTGCTCCTCGGGGAAGAGCACGCCGGCGTCGACGACGAGCAGCTTGCCCTCGTACTCGTAGACGGTCATGTTTCGACCGATCTCGCCGAGTCCCCCGATGGGGATGACACGGAGGGTGCCCGGCTCGAGGGGCTGGGGTTCGGAGACTTGCGTGGGCATTCGGTCCTGACTGCTTCGGCGACGCGCACCCGCGCGCCGCGGTCGATCAACGGGTGGTGCCTGGCACCTTCGGAAGCGCACCGCCGGCGGCCGCGTTGCGGTCCGGGCGGAAGTTGGAGAAGTCGGCGCCGGGGATCCCGTGCACGGCTTCGAGCGAGGTCTCGATGGCGTAGGCCTCGGAGTCCTCGGGGCCGACGAGCGGCAGACGGACGCGCGGGCTGCCGATGCGGCCGAGCCCGTGCAGGATGTACTTCGCCGCGACGGTGCCGGGCACGTGCGTCATGACGGCGCGAACGAGCGGCTCGAGGCGCTGGTGCTCCCGCGTGGCGGTCGCCAGGTCGCCGGCGTTCACGGCGTCGACGATCGTGCGGTACGGCGCGCTGGTGATGTTCGCGGTCACGCCGATGAGCCCGGTGGCACCGATGGACAGGTGCGGGAGCACGTTGGTGTCGTCCCCGGAGAAGTACATCAGGTCGGTGTTGTTCAGCACGCGGGACACCTCGGCGAAGTCGCCCTTGGCGTCCTTCACGGCGAGGATGTTCGGGTGCTTCGACGCCCGGAGGATGGTGTCGTACGTGATCGGGATGCCGGTGCGACCGGGGATGTCGTACAGGATCACCGGCAGGTCCGTGGCGTCGGCGATCATCCGGAAGTGGGTCAGCACACCCGCCTGGGTCGGCTTGTTGTAGTACGGCGTGACGATCATCACGCCGTCGGCACCGGCCCGCTCGCTCTGCTTGTACAGGTGGATGGCGTGCGCGGTCTCGTTCGAGCCACCGCCCGTGATGATCTTCGCGCGACCGGCGGCGACGGACTTGCCGACCTCGACCAGGCGGAGCTTCTCGGGGTCGGTGAGCGTCGAGGTCTCGCCGGTTGTGCCGGTCACGACGATGCCGTCGGCCCCGGCGGTGATGCAGTCGTCGATGTGCCGCTCGACGCCCGGCCAGTCGACTTCGCCGTCGGCCGTGAACGGGGTCACGAGGGCGACGAGGACCTGGCCGAAGGGATTCTCACGCGTGGACACGGGCACCAGCGTACCGGGGATGCGCGTCGGGGCCGCCGTCCGGACAGACGGTGGCGCTCATGCTCCCCGGCGCCACTCGAGGAACCGGTAGCGCAGGCCCTCCCGGGACTCCTGCCACGCCCCGTCGTCGACGAGGTCCCAGCCGTCGGCGAGCGCCGGGGCGACGGTGTCCCCGTCGACCTCGACGTCGATCACGGTCTCGGAGACCCGGTCGGCGAACGGCAGGGCCGCGGCGTACACCTGGCCGCCGCCGATGACCCACACGGGTTCGTCGGTGTCGAGCGCCGCCGCGAGGTCGTGCACGACGACGACGCCCTCGGCGCTCCAGGCGGTGTCGCGGGTGAGCACGACGTTGCGCCGGCCGGGCAGCGGGCGGAACCGCTCGGGAAGGGACTCCCACGTCCGACGGCCCATCACGACGGTCGACGAGCCGGTCACCTGGCGGAAGTGGGCGAGGTCCTCCGGGACGTGCCAGGGCATCCCGCCGTCGGCGCCGATGACACCGCCCACGGAGCGTGCCCACACCATGCCGACGCCGCGGACGGGCTCGACCCAGCTGCCGTCCGCCATCAGACCGCGACGGCGCCGGAGATCGCCGGGTGGTGGTGGTAGCCGACGACGGTGAAGTCCTCGTACTCGTAGTCGTCGATCGAGTCGCGCGGGGCGAGCTCGAGCGTCGGGGGCGCGTACGCCGTGCGGGACAGCTGCTCGCGGACCTGCTCGACGTGGTTGTCGTAGACGTGGCAGTCGCCGCCGGTCCACACGAAGTCGCCGACCTCGAGCCCGGTCTGCGCGGCGATCATGTGCGTGAGCAGGGCGTACGAGGCGATGTTGAACGGCACGCCGAGGAACATGTCCGCGCTCCGCTGGTAGAGCTGGCACGAGAGCTTGCCGTCGTTGACGTAGAACTGGAAGAACGCGTGGCAGGGCGCCAGGGCCATGTCCGGGATGTCCGCGACGTTCCACGCCGACACGATCAGTCGGCGGGAGTCGGGGTTGGTCCGGATCTGCTCGATCACCTGGGCGATCTGGTCGACGTGCTCACCCGACGGCGTCGGCCACGAGCGCCACTGCACGCCGTAGACGGGGCCGAGGTCACCGTCGGCACCGGCCCACTCGTTCCAGATCCGGACGCCGTGCTCCTGCAACCAGGTGGCGTTGCCGTCACCGCGCAGGAACCAGAGGAGCTCGTACGCGATCGACTTGAAGTGCACCCGCTTGGTCGTGACGAGCGGGAAGCCCTCCGACAGGTCGTAGCGGAGCTGCGCGCCGAAGACACTGCGGGTCCCCGTGCCGGTGCGGTCGCCCTTCGGCGAGCCCTCCTCCAGCACGCGCCGCAGGAGGTCCTCGTACGGGGTCGAGACGGAGGCGTCGGGCAGGACGGTCGCGGTGTCGGTCACCAGATGATCGTAAGCGCGACCACCCACACGCGCGAGACGCGGTCGGGACGCCAGCCGAGCCTCCAGGCTGCTGAGTACCGTGGCAGCCATGGAGGCCCACATGGCGGAACAGCCGCTCTCGATCCTGGTGGCCGGCGCGTCCGGCTTCATCGGGACCCCCCTGGTCCGCGCACTGCGCGAGGCCGGGCACCACGTGTCGACCCTGGTCCGACGCGAACCCCACACGCCCACCGAGTTCCGCTGGGCACCCGGGCAGCGCCCGCTCGACCCCGCCGTGCTCGACGGGGCCGACGTCGTGGTCAACCTCGCCGGGGCGAACATCGGCAAGCTCCCCTGGACCGACACGTACAAGCAGGAGATCGAGCGCTCCCGCGTCGACGCCACGACCACGCTGGTCGACGCGATGCGCCGGGCGACGACCCCGCCGCGCCTGTTCCTGTCCGGGTCGGCGTCGGGCGTCTACGGCGACCGGCCCTCCGACGTGCTGCAGGACGACGCCGCGCCCGGCAGCGGGTTCCTCGCCGACGTCTGCACCGCGTGGGAGGCCGCCGCGGCGACGGCTCCCGAGGGCGTCCGTGTCGTCATGCTCCGCACCGGCATCGTCGTCGGCCAGGGCGGTGGCGCGCTCGCGCCGCTCATCCCGCTGACCCGCTTCGGCCTGGGCAGCCGGCTCGGCACGGGCGGGCAGTTCTGGCCGTGGATCGCGCTGGAGGACGAGGTCGGCGCGATCGTGCACCTCGCGACGGCCGCGTCGGCGTCGGAGGTCCGGGGCCCGGTGAACCTGTCCGGCCCGGAGCCCGCCGTCGCCGACCGCATCACCAAGCGCGTCGCGGAGGACCTGCACCGGCCCTACGTGTTCCGCCTGCCGGAGTTCGCGCTGCGGACGCTGCTGCGGGACGCGGCCGACGAGATGCTCCTGTCGAGCCAGCAGATGGTCCCGACGAAGCTGCTCGAGTCGGGCTACGTGTTCCGGTTCACGCAGGCCGAGATCGCGGTCGACGCCGCGTTCTGAGGTGTTCGGGACACCGCGACCGGCTCAGGGCCGCCCGGCGCGCGCGTCCTGGCCCCCGGCGTGCGCGAGCGCGGTCCGCATGGCCGCCCGCGCACGCTTCCGGTCCCCCGCGGCGTCGTACACGACCCCGAGGCGGAACCAGGCACGCCAGTCGTCCGGCGTCGCCTCGACCTCGGCCTTGTACTGCGGGAAGAGCTCGTCCGCGGCGGCGCGGTCGGGACGCCCCGACGGTCGCAGGGGCACGACGTCGGCGGGTGTGCCGTGCTCCCGTTCGAGCCGGGCTCCGAGCCGGGTGATCCGCAGGCCGAACCGGAACTCCAGGACGAGCAGGAGTGCACCGATCACCGCGAAGACGGCGAGGGCGACCCCGATCGCGATGCCGATCGGCAGCCCGGTCGCGATGAACGCCACGGCACGCTGCCCGACGAGCACGATGTAGAGCGCGAGCAGCAGGGCCATCAGGGCGGCGCCCCAGAACGGCGAGCGGAGTCGCATCAGCGCCTCCGCTAGCCGATGCCGAGCACGGAGCCGAGGCCCACGGTGAGCCCGCGCATCGAGCCGACCGCCGCCAGGGCCGCCCGGATGCCCGGGGCGTAGGCGACGTCGTCGGTGGTGTCGTGGCGGATCGTCAGGGTCTCCCCCGGCCCGCTCAGCACGACGTCCTGCAGGGCCTTGACGCCCGGCAGCCGCAGCGAGTGGATCGGCACGCTGGCGACCTGCTGGCCACGGGCACGCTGGTCGACGTGCGGGGCCTCGACGGGGCCGACCTCGCGCCGTGCCTCGGCGATGAGCTCGGCGGTGCGGACGGCCGTGCCGGACGGTGAGTCGACCTTGCCGGCGTGGTGGGTCTCGACGATCTCGATCGACGGGAACCACGGCGCGGCGATCGTGGCGAGGTGGGTGCCGAGGACCGACCCGATCGAGAAGTTCGGCACCACGAAGGCACCCTGCTCCGGTCGGTCAGCCAGGGACGACCGCAGCGAGGCCAGCCGTGCGGCGGACCACCCCGAGGTGCCGACCAGCACGTTCGCGCCGCTCGCGAGGGCGTGTTCGACGATCGCGGGGCTGAGCGCCGGGACGGTCACGTCGACGACGACCGCCGCCCCGTTGAACACCGCGGGCCCGGCTTCGTGGGCGCCGTCCTTCGACGACAGCCGGGCGACGAGCTCGAACTCGGGCAGGTCGTCCACCACGGCGGCCACGAGGCCTCCGAGACGACCGGTGGCGCCGACGACGGCGACGGGAGTGACCATGCGCCCATCCTAGGATCGACCCATGACCCCCGATCGCATCCCGGTCACCGTGCGCACCGTCCCGGCGGACCTGCCCGAGGTCGACGCGCTGCTCGACGCCTACCTCGACGAGCGCGAGGCCACCTTCCCGAGCGCGCAGGGCTCGTACTCGCGCAAGCGCACCCCGGCCGAGGAGTTCACGCCGCCGCGCGGGGTGTTCGTCGTGGCGTACGACGGCGACGTCCCCGTGGGGTGCGGCGGACTGCGGCGGATCGCCGACGACGGCGCGGACGTCCGCTACGAGGTCAAGCACGTGTTCGTGACGCCGGCCGGGCGTGGCCGCGGGGTCGCGACGGCCGTCATGGACGCCCTGGAGCAGGCGGGCGCGGAGCTCGGCGCGACGGCGATCGTGCTCGACACGAACGACTCCCTCGTCGCTGCGGGCGCGATGTACCGGAGCCGCGGGTACGACCGCGTCGAGCCCTTCAACGACAACCCGAACGCGACCGCCTGGTACCGCCGGGGCGTCTGACCCGCTAGAGCGGCTGCTCGACCGGCAGGCCGGTGCGGAGCTCGACCGGCAGGTGCGCGGTGTCGTTGAGCGTGACGAGCTCGGCGGGCTTCGCGGAGCGGATCCGGATCACCGTCAGCGCGGTGTGGGCGACGTTCGTGCCCATCCAGCGCCACTCGGGTGCCTGGAAGACCTCGCGGACGAACCAGCCGATCACGGCGTTGTGCGTGATGACGAGGTCGTGTCGGTCCTGCATCGCCGGGGTGAACCACTCGGCGACTGCGTCGCCCATCTGGGCCTGTCCGGCGATGATCTCCTCCTCGGTGATCCCGCCGTAGAACTTCTTGTAGGCCGTGGGCATGTCCGGCGTCGGTCCGGACGGGATGCAGTCGAACAGCAGCGTCGACGGCTCCGGCTGGATCGCGGGCAGGCGCTGCGCCAGGAACGACGCGGTCTCGCTCGGGGCCTCGAGCGGCGAGTGGTACACGCCGTCGAACGGCACGCCCCCGAGGCGGTCGGCGATGAGCATCGACTGCCGCTTGCCGCGCTCGGACAGCTTGCCGTCGCGCAGGCCGTGCTCGGCGTCCTGGTGCTCGCCGTGTCGGACGAGGTAGAGGTAGTGCGACATCTCCGTCATCGACCGCCGGTGCCCAGGGCGGACTCGAGCGCCGACCGCTCGACGTCGCCGACCACCGCGGTGATCGTCGGGCGGGTCAGCAGGTCACGGGCCAGGTCGAGGACGTCACCGGTCGTGACGCGGTCGACGCGCTCCAGGGCGGTGTCGAGGTCGGTGAACTCACCGGTGCCGAGCTCGGCGCGGCCGAGACGGGTCATCCGGGCGTCGGAGTCCTCGAGCGAGAGCGTCAGCGCGCCCTCGATCTGGCCCTTCGCGCGACGGAGCTCGTCCTCGGTGATGCCGGCGTCGACCATGCGGCGGAACTCGGCGTCGATGATGTCGATCACGCCGGCGACGTTGTCGGGCGCGCACCCGGCGTAGACCCCGAACGCGCCGTTGTCGAGGTAGGCGGGGGCGAAGGAGGACACGGCGTACGCGAGACCACGGCGTTCCCGGACCTCCTGGAACAGCCGTGAGCTCATCCCGCCGCCGAGGACGGCGTTGAGGACGCTGAGCACGGGCCGCCGCTCGTCGCGGAGGTCGAGGCCCTGCGACCCGCGGAGCATGCTGACCTGCTCGGTCGGACGGTTGATCACGGTGAGCTTCTCGGCGACCGGGTCGGCGACCGTGTGCGCCGTGCGGCGGTCCACCGGACGGGCGCGCTCGGCGGTCTGGAAGACCTCGTCGACGAGGGCGCAGAAGCGCTCGTGGTCCACGGCACCGGCCGCGGTGATGACGAGCCCGTTCGGTGCGTAGTGCTCGGCGTAGTGCGCCATCACCTCGTCGCGCTGGACGGCGCGGATGCTCTCCGGGGTGCCGCCGATCGGACGACCGAGCGCGTGGCCGTCGAACGCCGACGCGAAGAAGGCCTCCCCGGCGAGGTCGGCCGGGTCGTCGGCGGCCATCGCGAGCTCCTCGAGGATGACCCCGCGCTCGATGTCGAAGGCGGCGGGCTCGAGCACGGAGTTCGTCACCATGTCTCCGATGACGCGCACGGCCATCGGGACGTCGGCGTCCCTCACCCGGGCGTAGTAGCAGGTGTACTCCTTGGCCGTGGCTGCGTTGTGCTCGCCCCCGACGGAGTCGAACGCGACGGCGATGTCGAGCGCGCTCCTGGTGGTCGTGCCCTTGAAGAGCAGGTGCTCGAGGAAGTGGGTCGAGCCGTACTGCCCGGCGCGTTCGTCCCTGGAGCCGACACCGACCCAGTACCCGATGCTCGTGGAGTGGGATGCCGGAACCGCCTCGGTCAGCACGCGTACGCCCGAGGGGAGCACGGTTCGGCGGACGAAGGATCCCCCGGACGTCAGGAACGACGTGTCCGGGGCCTCGAGGGGCAACGGCACTGGGTGGTTCATCGCGGTCGAGCCTACTGATGATCCGGCGCCGTCCTGCCAGCTTGCGGGCGCCGGTCGGCTGTGCCTCGATCTGGGGTACAGAAATCGAGGACAGACCGACTCGTCTGTCTGTCCTCATTCGTGCTACAGTCATGCATGCCGGATCGGTAGCCCCCGCTAGATCCCGATCCGGTGGCTCGGGACATCAGTCCTCGGCGGCACCGAGTTCCCCCACTCAGCCGCGGAGCCGATGACCACCGAGGAGCCACGCAGTGACGGTCGATTCCCCCCAACCGACCGTCCAGCGTCTCCTCGGGAAGAGCACCAGTGGCCTCGCGTCGCCGGACGGGTCGAGCGTCCCCCCGGCTCCCCGTTCCGGCGGCGCGAAGGTCCGCATCCTCGAGACCGCGAACCGGCTCTTCTACGAGGAGGGCATCCACAGCGTCGGTGTCGACCGCCTCATCTCCGAGGCCAGCGTCACGAAGGCGACGTTCTACAAGCACTACGGGTCCAAGGACAACCTGATCCTGGCCTACGTGCACACGCAGCACGACCGTGTGCAGCAGGCCTTCGACGCCCTGGTGGCCGACGCGGGCACCGCCTCCGACGCCGTCCGTGCCTGGGTCACCGCCGTGGCGGACGAGGTGAACGCCCCGACCTTCCGCGGCTGCGCCTTCCTGAACGCCGCCGCCGAGTACCACGACCCCCGTGACCAGATCCGGGTCGTCGTGGCCTCGCACCGCGACTGGTACACCGAGCGGCTGGCCGACCTGCTGCAGGACGCCGGCCACCCGCTGCCCGGTGACGGCGCCGACGAGCTGATGCTCGCCCGCGACGGCGCGATGTCCGGCGCGTACGCGGGCGACGCCATCGCGGCCACCGCCGCACTCGGCCGCGTCGCCGAACGCGTCCTGGCCGGCTGACCGCCGACCGGTTTCCGCATCACCCCTGGTGGACGCCCCCGTCCGGGGGTAGCTTCACCCCACGGTCGACCAACCCGCCGACCGTGCCCAGCCGACCCGTTTCCCTGCAGCGTCGGCCGGGTCCGTGCTGCCAGCACGTCACGAGGACACCGATGTTCGACAACCGATTCATCCGTCACGCCATCGACCGGAGCGCCGAGAACGCTCTCGATCGACGTCGCTTCTTCGCAGCCGCCGGCGTCGCCGGCGCCTCAGCCGGCATCGCCGCGCTGGGCTCCTCGGTGCTCACCACCGACCGAGCCTCCGCCTCCCCCGCTGAGGACGGTGCCGTCTCCGACGCCGCCATCCTCAACTTCGCGCTCAACCTCGAGTACCTCGAGGCCGAGTTCTACCTCCGCGCCGTGTTCGGCACCGGACTGACCGCCAGCATGACCACCGGCATCGACCCCCAGGGGCCCGTCGTCGGCGGCAGCAAGGTGCCGTTCAAGACCGCGGCCATCCGCGGGATCGCCACCGAGATCGCGAACGACGAGCGTGCACACGTGGCGTTCCTGCGTTCGGCGCTCGGTGGTGCGGCCGTCTCGCGACCGAAGATCGACTTCACGAACGCCTTCACCGCGGCCGCCCGGGCCGCGGGCGTGGTCGGACCGACGGGGACCTTCAACCCCTTCGCCAGCGAGGAGGCCTTCCTGCTCGGCGCCTACGTGTTCGAGGACGTCGGGGTCACCGCCTACAAGGGCGCGGCTCCGCTCATCACCAACAAGACGTACCTCAGCGCAGCGGCGGGCATCCTGGCCGTCGAGGCGTACCACGCGGGCATCATCCGCTCGAAGCTCTTCGACAAGGGGCTGCAGGTGCCGGCGAACAAGATCTCCGACGCCCGCGACTCGCTCGACGGGCCGACCGACGACGACCAGGGCATCACGACGTCGACCGGCGCGGTGAACTTCGTCCCGACCGACGCCAACTCGTTGGCGTACGGCCGCACCGCGGAGCGCGTGCTCAACATCGTGTTCCTGAACCCGAACCAGATCGACAAGGGCGGCTTCTTCCCCGAGGGCGTCAACGGCGCCATCGTGGCGAGCGGCAACCCCGGGAGCGCGACCGGACCGGCCTGATCGCACCGGTCGCGGTGAGCGCGACCGCATGACGGACGGGAGGCCCGGTGCCAGCTGGCACCGGGCCTCCCGCTCGTCTCCCGCCCGGCTCCCGGGCACCACCAGGGCACGGGTGGTTGCCTGGGCCCATGGCCAACGACCCGCTCTGGCGCCTCCCCGAGGTGCCCTCCTTCTCCCTCACCAGCACCGACTTCACCGACGGTGGCGAACTGCCCACCTCGGCGCGCGGCTCCGACGTCGGCGGCGAGGACCGCTCCCCCGCCCTCGCCTGGACCGGCGCCCCCGAGGGCACGCAGAGCTACGTGCTCACCGTGTACGACCCCGACGCACCCACCGGCTCGGGCTTCTGGCACTGGAGCCTCACCGACATCCCGGCGTCCGCCACCGAGCTCCCCGCGGGTGCCGGCACGGACGACGCGCTGCTGCCGGCCGAGGCACTCCGCCGCCGCAACGAGTTCGGCACGGACACGTTCCTCGGTGCCGCCCCGCCCGCCGGACACGGCTCGCACCGCTACGTCTTCACGCTGAGCGCCCTCGACGTCCCCGTGCTCGAGGCCCCGGCCGACGCGACCCCCGCGGTCGTCGGCTTCGTCCTGCGCGAGCACGTCCTGGGTCGCGCGCAGCTCACCGGCACGCAGGAGACGCCCGCCGCCTGAGCGCAGCACCCGGCAACGCGGAACGGCCGCCACTCCAGCAGGAGTGGCGGCCGTTCGGTCGTGCGGGGACTCAGCCCTCGGCGGGTGCCTCGGCGTGCGACCCGTGGTCGTCGCGACCCTCGGTGTCGACCTCGTCGGCCACGACCGGCGCGAGCGAGAGCTTGCCGCGGTCGTCCACCTTGGTGACCTCGACCAGGATCTTCTGGCCGACGCCCAGGACGTCCTCGACGTTCTCCACGCGCTTGCCACCGGCGAGCTTGCGGACCTCGGAGACGTGGAGCAGACCGTCACGGCCCGGGAGCAGCGACACGAAGGCGCCGAACGTGGCGATCTTCACGACGGTGCCGAGGAACTGGTCCCCGATCTCCGGGTTGGTCGGGTTCGCGATCGCGTTGACCTGCGCACGCGCAGCCTCGGCGGACGGACCGTCGACGGCACCGATGTAGACCGTGCCGTCGTCCTCGATCGAGATGTCGGCACCGGTGGTGTCCTGGATCCCGTTGATCGTCTTGCCCTTCGGGCCGATCAGCTCGCCGATCTTGTCGACGGGGATCTGCACCGAGATGACGCGCGGAGCGGTGTCGGCCATCTCGTCGGGGCCGTCGATCGCCTCGTTCAGCACACCGAGGATGGCCGAGCGGGCCTCCTTGGCCTGCTTCAGCGCGGCGTCGAGCACCGACGACGGGATGCCGTCGAGCTTGGTGTCGAGCTGGATCGCGGTGACGAACTCGGACGTGCCGGCGACCTTGAAGTCCATGTCACCGAGGGCGTCCTCGGCTCCGAGGATGTCGGTCAGCGCCGCGTAGCGGGTCTGGCCGTCGACGGTGTCGGACACCAGGCCCATGGCGATGCCGGCGACGGGGGCCTTGAGGGGCACACCGGCGTTGAGCAGCGACAGGGTCGAGGCGCAGACGGAACCCATCGAGGTCGAGCCGTTCGAGCTGAGCGCCTCGGAGACCTGACGGATGGCGTACGGGAACTCCTCACGCGACGGCAGCACCGGCACGAGGGCGCGCTCTGCGAGGAAGCCGTGCCCGATCTCGCGACGCTTCGGCGAACCCACGCGGCCGGTCTCACCGGTCGAGTAGGGCGGGAAGTTGTAGTGGTGCAGGTAGCGCTTCTTCGTGATGGGCGACAACGAGTCGATCTGCTGCTCCATCTTGAGCATGTTCAGCGTGGTGACGCCGAGGATCTGCGTCTCGCCGCGCTGGAACACCGCGGAACCGTGGACGCGCGGGATCACGGCGACCTCAGCGTCGAGCGGACGGATGTCGGCGAGGCCACGACCGTCCATGCGGACCTGCTCGGTCAGGATGCGGCCGCGGACGACCTTCTTCGTGACCGACTTGTACGCGGCGCTGACCTGGCTGTTGGCGACCTCGGGCAGCGTGCCCGCGGTGACCTGCTCGGCGATGGCGGCCTTGACTCGCGACTTCAGTGCGTCGTCGGCGTCCTGGCGCTCGGTCTTCGCGGCGATCTTGTAGACGTCACCGAGCTCGGCGAGCGCGATGGACTCGACGGCGGCGTAGACCTCGTCGGCGTACGGCGGGAAGACCGGGTAGTCCTGGATCTCCTTGGCCGACTGCGCGGCGAGCTCGGCCTGGGCCTGGACGAGGGACTTGAGGAACGGCTTCGCCGCCTCGAGACCCTGCGCGACGACGGCCTCGTCGGGCTTGGTGGCGCCGCCCTGGATGAGGTCCCAGCTGTGCTCGGTGGCCTCGGCCTCGACCATCATGATCGCGACGTCCTCGTTGCCCGCGTCGTCCGTGACGACACGGCCGGCGACGGTGAGGTCGAAGACGGCCTCGGCGAGCTGCGACGCCTTCGGGAACGCGACCCACTGGTCGCCGATGAGTGCGAGGCGCACACCGGCGATCGGGCCGGAGAACGGCAGACCGGAGATCTGCGTCGACGCGGACGCGGCGTTGATGGCCAGCGCGTCGTAGAACTCGTCCGGGGCGATGCTCAGGACGGTGATGACGATCTGGACCTCGTTGCGGAGACCGTCGACGAACGACGGGCGCAGCGGCCGGTCGATCAGACGGCAGACCAGGATGGCCTCCGTCGAGGGACGGCCTTCGCGGCGGAAGAACGAGCCGGGGATCTTGCCGGCGGCGTACGAACGCTCCTCGACGTCGACCGTCAGCGGGAAGAAGTCGAAGCCCTCCCGCGGGTGCTTGCCGGCACTGGTGGCCGACAGCAGCATGGTCTCTTCGTCCAGGTACGCAGCGACGGCACCCTGTGCCTGCTGCGCGAGACGACCGGTCTCGAACCGGACCGTCCTGGTGCCGTAGCGACCGTTGTCGATGGTCGCTTCAGCGAACTTGATCTCGGGACCCTCCAAGAGGATGCCTCCTTGCGTCTGTGGTGCAGCAGACCCGGCCTCGGGCACACGTGTGTGCACGTGCGCTCCACGACGCGGAACGCATGCCTGGCCAGCAGTAGAAGCAGTCGGGAGCTCTTCGGCCCGCATGCCACCACCGATGACCAGCTTCGTGCCGGTCTGCGTGCGATGTTGTGTGGCGTCTCGGGAAACGGTCCCCGGACGCCCTGACTTTAGCATCGGGCGGTGCATCGGCGGCGAGGCTGGCGGCGAACGGGCGTGTCCTCGGTACCCTTCCCCCATGCGTCGTGTTCCTGGAAGACGCGTACTCGTCGCGGCCGTCGTGGTCGTGGGTGCGCTCGTCGGCTCCCTCGTGACCGCGGTTCCAGCCGGTGCCACCGAGTACCCGAGCTGGCAGGACGTCCAACAGGCCAAGGGCAACGAGACCGCCAAGCGGGCCGAGGTCCAGCGGGTCAAGGCCGCACTCCGCTCGGCGCAGGCCGATGCCGCCGCGAAGTCGCAGGTCGCGCTCGACGCCTCCGCGGTCGCCGCGCAGGCCGAGGCGGACCTGCAGGCGGCCACCCAGGCCGCCACGAGCCTCCAGGCCCAGGCCGACGCGGCCAGGGCGACCGCCGAGCGCGCGCGGACGCGTGCCGGACAGCTCGCGGCGAGCCTCTACCGGGACGGCTCGGGCGACCAGATGACCACCAGGATCGCGACGACGAAGGACCCGAACCAGCTGCTCTACCAGCTCGGCGCCATCGACCAGCTCACGACGACGTGGTCCGGCGTGATGGACGACGCCTCCGTCGCGGCGGGGACGGCGTCGTCGCTCGGCGACCAGGCGCGGCGGGCCGAGTCCGAGCGGGCGTCCCTCGCCTCGGCGGCCGAGACGAAGGCGACCGCGGCGAAGACCGCCGAGGACCGCGCCGACCGGGCCGTGGCGTCCACGGAGTCGCACAGCACCGAGCTCTACGCGCAGCTCGCGTCGCTGCAGGACTCCACCGCCGAGACGGAACGTCGGTACGAGGTCGGGCGCGCCGTCGCCGCACAGGCGGCAGCGCAGGCAGCCGCTGCCCGCGCCGCGGCACAGGCCGCAGCGGCTGCGCAGGCATCGGCCAGCGCCCCGGCCCTGGCAGCTCCCGGCAACGCCTACCCGGACACCGGCGGCGTGACCGTCGACCCCGCGGCGGCGCAGGCCTACGCCCGCAGCGCCCTCGGCAGCTACGGCTGGGGGGACGACCAGTTCGGGTGCCTCGTGTCCCTGTGGACGCAGGAGTCCGGCTGGCGCGCCAACGCCCTGAACGCCTCGAGCGGTGCGTACGGCATCCCCCAGGCCCTGCCGGCGTCGAAGCTCGCCGCCGCCGGTGCCGACTGGCGCACCAACCAGGACACGCAGGTCAACTGGGGCCTGGCCTACATCAAGAGCAGCTACGGCACCCCGTGCGGGGCCTGGAACCACGAGATGAGCGTCAACCCGCACTGGTACTGACGCGTCGGCACCGCGGGGCGGTCAGTGCCCCAGGCCGCCGAGCAGGCTCGCGAAGTCGGTGACCTCCGGCAGGGCGGTCGCGTCCTGCGGAACCCGACGGGAGGCCCCGATCGCCCAGGCGAGGTCGGCACCGGCCCGGCGGATGCGTCCGTCGAGGGCCGCCTGGTCACCGTCTGTTCCCCAGTCGTCCGTCGCGGCGAACACGCCGGTGGGCACGACGGCCGCCCGGAGGTAGGCGAACACGGGGCGCATGGCGTGCTCGATCGCGAGCGAGTGGCGGGACGTGCCACCGGTGGCCGCGAGGAGGACCGGCATGTCGGCGAGGGCGTCCTTGTCGAGGACGTCGAGGAACGACTTCGCCAGGCCGCTCATGCCGGCGGTGAAGACCGGCGCGACGAACACGACGGCGTCGGCCCCGATCACCGCGGCGGTGGCGGCAGCGAGGGCGGGTGCCTCGAAGCGGGTGAGCATCGCGTCGGTGATCTCGTGCGCCAGCGGACGCAGGTCGACGTGCACGACGCGGGGCGCGCCTCCGTGCTGTGCTGCGATCGCGGCGACGGCGGACTCGGCCAGGCGGTCGGCGAGGAGGCGTGTGGACGACGGCTCGGAGAGTCCGGCGGAGACGACGGCGATGGTGGTCATGGGATCTCCCGATCTTTCAATGCGTTTGCATGAACACTGTACCGAACTCGGGAGGCCGCGTGCACATTCCCGGGAACCCGCTTGTCGGGAACCCGCACGTCGGGAACGAAGAACGCCCCAGTCCTCACGAGGAGGTCCGGGGCGTTCGGTCAAGCGGTGCGGCGACGACTAGCGGCGCAGGCCGAGACGCTCGATGAGCGCACGGTAGCGGGCGATGTCGACGTCCGAGAGGTAGCCGAGGAGGCGGCGGCGCTGGCCGACCATGAGCAGCAGACCACGACGCGAGTGGTGGTCGTGCTTGTGCTCCTTGAGGTGCTCGTTCAGGTCGTTGATACGACGCGTCAGAACGGCGACCTGGACCTCGGGGGATCCGGTGTCGCCCGGGTGGGTCGCGTACTCTTCGATGATCTCCTGCTTGACCTGTGCATCAAGTGCCATGGTGATCCCCTTCTGTCCGTTGCGCGGTGCCCACGCCTGATGCGTGAGCGCTCTTTGTCCGCGGCCGTTCGACGGCAACCTGGAGAGCCTACCAGAGCAGGGCCGCGTCGAGGACCTCGGCCGGGTCAGACGGTGCGGGCGCGCAGGCGTCGACGGCGGGGTGCCGGCAGCAGGCTGCGGACGAAGCCGACGAGCGTCGCGCCGAGGAGTCCGCCAAGGCCGTTCGAGAGGACGTCGCGAGGGTCGGCCACGCGGTACGGCAGCAGGGTGCCCTGCGCGAGCTCGATGCCCGCGGACAGCCCGACCGCGACGACGGCCGCGAGGAACCACCAGCGCCGCGGCAACCACAGCGCCGCGATCAGGCCGACGGGGACGAACATGGCGACGTTCGCGAGGAACTCGGTGCGGTCGTACGTCAGCCACGACCCGTGGGGCAGGTGCTGCGCCCACGCGATGGCGTGCAGGACGAGGGAGTTCTCCGCCGAGGTGAACACGTGCGGTGTCAGCGTCATCCGCCAGATCACCCAGGCGTAGGCCGCCGTGAGGGCGAGGAGGAGGAGTTTCCGGAGCATCCGGTCAGTGTGGGGCACCGTCCTGCGCGAGACCTGGAGCGCTCCTGGGCAGCAGCAGCGGCGATGCTGGGCGAACGCCGGTGCGGGGTGGCCGTGGAGGCCGACGGGATGGAAGCATGGGCAGCGTCGCGACGCGCGGCGGTGACCAGGGAGGACCGCTCGATGCCGGACCAGCAGCTGCCCCCGGACGACCGCGTGCCCAGGGCGCGTCGGTCGCCGAGCGCCTCGCGCCAGTGGGCCTGGATCGGCGGTGCCGCAGCGGTCGTGGTCGCGGTGGTCGTCGGGGTGGCCCTGTGGGTGCCGACCGTGCCGAACGGGCCGGACGGACGCCGGATCGTCGACCGGCAGAGCGCCGCGCAGGCCTTCCCCGGTGGACTCGCCCGACAGCCGGCCAGCGAGAACCAGGCAGGCCGACGCGAGACCCAGGCACGAGCGGACGGCGACACCAGCACCGCACGACGGATCGCCGTCATCGCGGACGAACCCATCGCGACCTGGCTCACGGACCCATCGGTCACGACGACCCGGAAGACCGTCCGGGAGGTCGTGGCGAACGCCCGGCGGCAGGACAAGACCCCGGTGTTCGTCCTCTACAACGTGCCCGACCGGGACTGCGGCCACTACTCCGAGGGCGGCACCACCGCGGCGGAGTACCTGCCGTGGGTCCGGTCGGTCGTGCGGGCGACGGCGGGGTCGCACGCGGTCGTGCTCGTCGAACCCGACGCGATCGCGCAGATCCACGTCTGCAAGCGCCTGGCGGACTCCCGGTTGCCGCTGCTCCGCAAGGCCGTGGACGAGCTCAGCGGGCACGGGCTGACGGTGTACCTCGACGGCGGGAACGAGAACCGCGTGCCGACCGCCACGATGGCCCGGTGGCTGCGGCAGGCCGGGGTCGACCGGACGCAGGGCTTCTTCACGAACGTGTCGAACTTCTACCGCGTCGACCAGGAGCGCGCCTACGCCGACCGGCTCGCCGACGCCGTCGGTGGTGACCCGCACTTCGTCATCGACGTGTCCCGGAACGGCCGGGGGTGGCTCGGCACCTGGTGCAACCCGGAGGGCGCAGGACTCGGGCAGTCGCCCCACGTCACGGCCGGGTCCTCGCGGTTGGACGCCCTGCTCTGGGTCAAGACGCCGGGGCTCAGCGACGGCACCTGCAACGGCGGCCCGGCAGCCGGACAGTGGTGGGAGTCGTACGCGCTCGACCTGGTCCAGAACCGCAGGGACGGCGACGGCTGACGCGAGTGTCGGTGCCGAGGGGTTGCATGGCTGGCATGACCGCTGCCCCGTTCCACTCCGTCGTCCCGCCGTACCTGTTGCGCGCCATCGCCGACGCGCCGACCGACGCGTTCCCCCGTGCCACGCCGGCGGCACGGACGGCCCTGGCCTCGCTCGACGCCGTGCAGGCACCGAAGACCCGGGCCCTGCACGCCCCGCGCACCGCGACCGCGCCCGATCCGTCGCCGCAGCGCACCATCGCCGACGCCCACGGGACGACCACGCTGCCGGGCACCGTCGTCAGGAGCGAGGGCGCCGCCGACACCGGTGACGCCGCGGTGGACGAGGCCTACGCCGGCCTCGGCGCCACGCACGCGTTCTGGCTCGACGTCTTCGGGCGGGTGTCCATCGACGGCGCCGGGCTGCCGCTCGACGCCACGGTGCACTACGGGCAGGACTACGACAACGCCTACTGGGACGGCTCCCGGATGGTCTTCGGCGACGGGGACGGCGAGGTCTTCACCCGCTTCACCATCGCGCTCGACGTCATCGGCCACGAGCTCACTCACGGCGTCACCCAGTACACCGCCGACCTGACGTACCAGGGGCAGTCCGGGGCGCTGAACGAGTCGGTCAGCGACGTCTTCGGGTCCCTCGTGGCGCAGTACACCGCCGGGCAGACCGCCGCCGAGGCCAGCTGGCTCATCGGCGAGGGGCTCTTCACACCCGCCGTGCACGGCGTCGCACTCCGCTCGATGCGGGCGCCGGGCACCGCGTACGACGACCCGGTGCTCGGCAAGGACCCCCAGCCGGCGACGATGGCCGGCTACGTCGAGACCGAGGACGACGCCGGCGGGGTGCACACGAACTCGGGCATCCCGAACCACGCGTTCTACCTCGCCGCCACGGCGATCGGCGGGAACGCCTGGGAGGGTGCCGGCGCGGTGTGGTGGGACGCGCTGACCTCGGCCGAGGTGACGGCGTCGATCGACTTCGCCGGCTTCGCCCGGGTCACGGTGTCCGCGGCGGACACCCGGTTCGGGTCGGGCTCCCCGCAGTCGGTCGCCGTCGCGGACGCCTGGCGCATGGTGGGCGTGCTCGACTGACCACGCGGGCCGTCGAGCGCTCGGCGTAGGGTCGGGCGCATGCAGATCCTCGTGCGTCGGAGCGGTGGGTTCGCCGGCCTCACCCGCGGCTGGCGGATCGACACGGACGTCGACCCCGACGGCTGGTCCGACCTGGTCGACGCGGTGCCCCGAGCAGCGCACCAGCCCGTGGCCCCGGTGCCCGACGACTACGTCTGGACGATCACCGTGGCGAGCACCACCGTCCGGGTGCCCGGCCGTGCACTCGACGGCCCGCTGGCCGCGCTCGTGGAACGCGTGCGGACCGAGGGCGAGCCGGACTGACGGAGCCGACCCGGGCCTCCCGTCCGGGTCAGACCACGTCGATGACCGTGAGCCGCCGCGTGGGACGGGTCATCGCGACGTAGACCGCGGCGGCGGCACGGGCGGCGTCCGCACCGACGCAGTCCGGGTTCACGAGCACCACGCCGTCGAACTCGAGGCCCTTCGCGTCGGCCCCCGTGAGCACCGTGACCGAGCCCGGCCGCGGCGACCCGAGGCTGCGCACGTCGAGGTCGCCCTGCGCGAGCCGCTGCCGGACGACGTCCACCTGCGACTCCGGCACGATGACGCCGATCGTCCCCGAGCCGATGTGCGCGCGCTCGCCCGCCACCCGGGCAGCGACGGTGTCGAGCACCTCGGCCCGCGACACGGACACCCGCTCCACGGGGTCGCCGTCCCGGACCGCCTGGTTCGCGGTGACGGTGAGGCCGGCCGCGGCGGCGAACGCGCCGGCGGCCTCGACGATGGACCGCGGGGTGCGGTAGTTCACCGTGAGCTCGGCGACGCGGTGGTCGAGGGGCACCTGCGGCGCGCGGCCCCGACGACGACGGGCGAGGGCGCCGATGACGTCCTCCCACGTGCGGGCGGCTCCGGGTGAGGAACCCTGGGCCATGTCGCCGACGATCGTGAAGGACCGGAGCGGGTTGCGCCGCGCGAGCACCCGCCACTGCATCGGCGAGAGCTCCTGGGCCTCGTCGACGACGATGTGGCCGTAGGTCCACTCGCGGTCCTCGGCAGCGCGCTCGGCCGTGGTGCGGGGGTCGCCGCCCTCGGCGAACGCACCCGCGACCTCTTCCGCGGAGACGATGCCCTCGACGCCCATGTTCTCGATGGCCTGACGGGCGTTCTCGATGTCGCGGTTCCGGCTGGCCTTCGCCTGGCGCTTCGCCGCCCCGCCGGTCGGGTCGAAGGTGCCGAGGAGCTCGGCGGCCTCGTCGAGCAGGGGGACGTCCTCCACCGTGAAGCCGGCGCCGCGCTCCCGGGCGAGCAGGGCCCGGCGCTCCGGCGACCAGTTCGGCGTGAGGGACGCCAGCCAGTTCGGCCGGGCGTAGAGGTCCTCGAGCAGCTTCTCCGCGGGCAGCGGCAGCCAGGCGGTGTTGAGCAGGACGCGGGCGTCGTACGAGGACCGGATGTCCTCGCGGAGCACCTTGATGTCGGCGTCGTCCACGGTGGTGCCGCGCTGCCGGAGCTGCTCGGCGAGGAGCTTCGTCATGGCGTCGAGTGCGCCCTTGTTGAACGACACCCGGGCGACGTTGTGCGGCTTGCCGCGGTCCTGGGCCCGGTGCCTGGCGTCCGCGACGAGCTGCGGCGGCACGACGAGCCGCTCACCCTCGACGTCGAGCTCCACGGACGCCGTCGGCACGACCTGACGCGAGCGGACGGCACGGCGGAGCAGGTCGGCCATCTCCCCCGAGCCCTTGACCGCGGCGACCTCGCGGCGGTCGTGCCGAGTGGCGTGGAGCCCCGGGTAGAGCGAGCCGAGCGACGCCATCACCACGCCGGTCTCGCCGAGGGACGGCAGCACCTGCTCGATGTAGGTCAGGAACGCCGGGGACGGCCCGACGACGAGCACGCCGGACCCGCGGAGGCGCTCGCGGTAGGAGTACAGCAGGTACGCGGCGCGGTGCAGCGCCACGGCGGTCTTGCCGGTGCCGGGGCCGCCCTGCACGATGAGGACGCCCTCCAGTGGGGAGCGGATGATGCGGTCCTGCTCGCCCTGGATCGTGGCGACGATGTCGGTCATCCGACCGGTGCGCTCCGCGGTGACGGCGGCGAGCAGGGCCCCTTCGCCCTGCAGGTGGGTGCGCTCGTCGTCGTAGAGCGTGGCGTCGAAGACCTCGTCCTCGACGCCGACGACGCTGCGGCCCTCGAGCGAGAGGTGCCGGCGGGCGCGCATGCCCATCGGGTACGCGGCGGTGGCCTGGTAGAAGGCGCTGGCCCCGGGCACACGCCAGTCGAGGAGCAGCGGGCGGTGCTCGGCGTCGCGGAGGCCCACGCGGCCGATGTACCGGAAGGCGGACTCGTCGGCGGGCGGGTCCGCGACCTCGAGCCGGCCGAACACGAGCCGGTCGCCGACACGCTCGAGCGTGTGGATGGTGTCCTCGTACAGCCGGGCGAAGGCATCGCGTTCGCTGCGGCTCTGGTGGTTCCCGCCGACGGCCTGACGGCGGGTCTCAGCGAGGCGCTGTTCGGCCTCGGCGGTCAGCTCGTCGAGGCGGACGAAGAGTCCGTCGACGTACGTTCGCTCGCGGTCGATCTCGGTCGGTTCGGACACACGCAACCCTTCGGGACAGGGGTATCCAGTGTAGTCCCCCTGTCCCTCGGGCTGACGCCGCGGTCCGTGGTGCTGCGGCTCGCTACATCTCCTCGTGCGTGTCCGGGTCGCCGTCCCAGAGACGTCCGCGCTCGAGGCCGGAGATCGCCGCGACCTCGTCGCCCGTGAGCTCGAACCCGAACACGTCGAGGTTCTCGCGCTGGCGGTCGGCGTCGCCGGACTTCGGCACCGGGACGGCACCGAGCTGGACGTGCCAACGGAGCACGACCTGGCCGGGCGTGACCCCGTGGGCCTTCGCGGCAGCGAGGACCGGGGCCTCGGTCAGGAGCTCCGACTGCTTCGCGAGCGGGCTCCAGCTCTCGGTGACGATCCCGCGCTCGGCGTGCACGGCGCGCAGGGCGGCCTGCGGGAAGTACGGGTGCAGCTCGACCTGGTTGACGGCCGGCGCGACACCGGTCGCGTCGGTGATCCGGTCGAGGTGCGCCGGCGTGAAGTTCGAGACACCGATCGAGCGGACCTTGCCGCTGTCACGGAGGTCCACGAACGCCTTCCACGTCTCGACGAACTCGTCCACCGACGGGTTCGGCCAGTGGATCAGGTACAGGTCGACGTGGTCGAGCCCCAGGTTGCCGAGGGTCTCGTCGATCGACCGGTGCGCCTCGTCGTAGCCGTGGTGGCGCCCCGGCAGCTTCGACGTGACGAAGAGCTCGTCACGCGGGACGTCGGCGTCGCGGACCGCTCGGCCCACCGCGTCCTCGTTGCCGTAGTTCAGCGCTGTGTCGAGCAGGCGGTAGCCGCTGGCGATGGCCGTGCCGATCACCGCGGCGCCCTCGTCGCCGTCGAGCGAGTACGTGCCGAGGCCGAGCACCGGCATCCGGTGCCCGTCGTTCAGCTCGACGGTCGGGGCGACGGGCGCACCGGACGTCATCAGCGGACGCCGAGCAGGTCGATGACGAAGATCAGGGTCTTGCCGGAGAGGAAGTGTCCGCCGCCGGCCGGGCCGTAGGCGAGCTCCGGCGGCACGACGAGCTTGCGGCGCCCGCCGACCTTCATGCCGGGGATGCCCTCCTGCCAGCCGCGGACGAGCGCCGCGAGCGGGAAGTCGATCGGCTCGCCACGGCCCCAGGAGCTGTCGAACTCCTCGCCGGACTCGTACTCGACGCCGGCGTAGTGCACCTTGACGGTCGAGCCGGCCGTGGCCTCGTCGCCGGAGCCCTCGACGATGTCGGTGATGACGAGGTCGGTGGGGGCCGGGCCCTCGGGCGCGTCGAACTCGGGCTTGCTGTTCAGGTCAGTCATGTCGGCAAGTCAACCAGACCGCGCACGGAGCAGACGCAGCACCCCTCCAGGCCGCAGAATGGTTCCACCGTGACACCACCGACTCCCCCGCAGGACACGCCCGCACCGCCGCGCCGCCTGTTCGCCGACCTCACGCCGCTCCGACGGTCCCCCGCGTTCGCCCGACTCTGGGCCGGCACGGCGATCGCCGGCATCGGCACGCAGATGACCACCGTCGCCGTCGGCCTCGAGGTCTACGACATCACCAGCTCCACCTTCGCGGTGTCACTCGTGGGCGTGATCGCGCTGCTGCCGATGATCGTCGCCGGGCTGTACGGCGGGATGCTCGCCGACGCCTTCGACCGCCGCACCGTGGCCCTGGTGTCCTCGATCGTCGCCTGGGTCGCCGTCGCGCTGATCGCCACGCACTCCTGGCTCGGGCTGCACAGCGTCGCCCTGCTCTACCTGCTCGCGACGGTGAACGCGGTCGCGGCGACCGTGAGCGGGGCCTCGCGCTCCGCGATCGTGCCGCGGCTCGTCGGCACCGACCTGCTCCCAGCGGCGAGCGCCCTCGGCGGCATCGCGTCCGGCTTCCAGGTCACCGTCGGCCCCGCGATCGCCGGTGTCCTCATCGCCACCGTCGGCTTCGCCCCGACCTACACGATCGACGTCGTGCTCTTCACCTGCGCCTTCCTCGGGGTGTTCACCCTGCCGAGGATGGCTGCCGACCAGGGGGCCCTCCGCCCGGGGCTCAGCTCCCTGGTCGAGGGAGCGCGGTTCCTCCGCGGGTCGCGGAACATCACGATGACGTTCGTGCTGGACATCATCGCGATGACGTTCGGCCAGCCGCGGGTGCTCTTCCCCGCGATCGGCGCGCTGGTCATCGGCGGCGGGGCCATCACCGTCGGCACCCTGACGGCCGCGTACGCGATCGGGGCGCTGCTCTCGAGCGTGTTCTCCGGCCCGCTCGGCCACGTCCGCCGCCAGGGCGAGGCCGTCGGCTGGGCGATCACCGTCTACGGCGGGGCGATCTCGGCGTTCGGCGTCGTGGTGGCGCTGGCCCACGTGCTCGGCGGCCGCGCTGGCGAGTCCTTCAGCACCGGCATCCTGCCGGCCCTCGGCGCCGCCGCGGTGTTCCTCGCCGTCGCGGGCGGTGCCGACAACGTCAGCTCCGTCTTCCGCAACACGATCCTGCAGGCCGCGTCCCCCGACGGCATGCGGGGCCGACTGCAGGGCATCTTCACCGTGGTCGTCACGGGCGGGCCACGCGTCGGTGACCTCTACGCCGGGCTCGTCGTCGCCGCCGGGATCGCGGTGCCGCCGATCCTGGGCGGCGTCGCGATCATCGGCCTCGTCGCGCTGCTCCTGCGGCTCGTGCCGTCCTTCCGCCGCTACGACGCGCTGCACCCGAACGCGAACTGAGTCCGTCTCCCCCCTGGGGTGGTCCGGACCACCACCGGACGGGAGGCTCGTGGCGGCGCCGCCACGGGCCTCCCGTCCGGTGGTGGGTCGCAGAAGACGTGGGCTGCTCACACAACCGATATTCTCGGACCCATGCCGGACCGCGTGACGCGTGACCTCCAGCGGACCGGGGTCCGTGCGGTCGTGCGCCGTACCTACCACTCGGTGATCCGGCACCGGGTCGTCGACGCCGCGGCGTCCCTGACCTTCTTCGCGCTCCTGACGGTGTTCCCGACCACGCTCGCGGTCGTCTCCGCGCTCTCGATCGTCGACCGGCAGGGCGACAGCGTGAGCGACGTCATCGAGATCCTCGGGTTCATCGTCCGCCCCGAGACCGCCGTGCACCTCGAGCAGCCCCTCCGGCAGCTCCTCAGCCTGGACAACCCGTGGCTCGGCTTCTGGATCGGCGTCCTGCTGACGCTCTGGTCGATGTCCGGGTACGCGACCGCGTTCGGCCGGGCGATGAACACCGCGTACGAGGTCGAGGAGGGCCGCCGGATCTGGAAGTTCCGCGGCATGATGCTCCTCGTCACGCTGCTGATCATGGTCGGCGGCGCGATCGCGATCGTGATCCTGCTCGGCACCCCGACGATCTCGGCGGCGATCGTCGCGAGCATGGGCTGGGCACCCTGGATCGACGACGTCTGGGACGTGGCGAAGTGGCCCGTGCTGGCGGTCGACCTCGTGGTGATGGTGGCCGTGCTGTACTACGCGACGCCGAACGTGAAGACGCCGCAGCTCCGCTGGGTCTCCGCGGGCGCCGCGTTCGCCATCGTGACGTGGGCGATGGCGACGTTCGGGTTCGCGCTCTACGTCGAGACGATCGGCGGCAGCAGCATCGCGTACGGGTGGCTCGGTGGTGCGCTCCTGCTGCTCGTGTACCTCTACATCTCCAACTTCGTGCTGGTCGTCGGCGGGGAGCTCGACTCCGAGGTCATCCGGCTGCGGCAGCTCCTCGCGGGCATCGACGCCGACGAGTCCATCCGGCTGCCGCTGCGGGACGTCACGCGGAACTTCACGCTCGCCCGGTGGCGGGACGCGGACGTCGCGGCCGCTCGGCAGGTGCGGGTGTCGGCTGCGGAGCTGCCCGACGACGAGAAGCCGACGCCGCCTGCGGAGCAGCAGCACCTGCGAGAGGTCGCCGAGCAGGTCCGGGTGGGCGAGCGGCCGATGCCCTGAGGGGGGTCGGTTGACGGTTGTGGGGGGTCTTGAGCGGTCCTTCCCACATCGCCTGCGATGGGATGTGGGAACGCGCGTGGCGGGTCGGAAGGAATGACTGCCTACGCGCGATTCGACTCGCGACGCGCGGTCTGACCAGCCTCGCGCGGCCCGGCAGGGTCAGCGGCGCCGCGCCTCGGCGTCCAACATCTCCTCGGTGATCACCGGGATCGCCCCCGTCGCGAGCTCGATCCCCGACAGCCTGGCAGGGCTCAGCACGCGCTGCACCTGGGCCTCGTCCATGAGACCGGCAGCGGTGACGAGCGTGCTGATCGGCGTCGACGTGGTCAGTGCCGTGTGCGCGATCGAGGCCGCGGCCGCGTAGCCGATGTACGGCGTCAGCGCCGTGACGACGCCGACGTTCGTGTCGACCTGGGCCGCGAGCTTGGCCTCGTTGGCCTCGATCCCGGTGACGCAGTGCTCGCGGAGCGTCGCGCAGCCGCGGGTCATCCACTGCAGTGACTGCAGGATCGAGTGCGCGATGATCGGCTCGAAGGCGTTGAGCTGGAGCTGCCCGGCCTCGGCCGCCATCGTCACCGTCGTGTCGGCCCCGGCGACCGCGAACGCGATCTGGTTGACGACCTCGGGGATCACCGGGTTGACCTTGCCGGGCATGATCGACGACCCGGCCTGGCGCGCCGGCAGGGTGATCTCGCCGAACCCGGCCTGCGGTCCCGACGCGAGCAGCCGCAGGTCGTTGCAGATCTTCGAGAGCTTGATCGCACTCCGCTTCACCGTGCCGGAGAGCGTCATGAACGAGCCGGCGTCGCTCGTGGCCTCGATGAGGTCGGGCGCGGTGACCACGTCGATGCCGCTGGCCACCTGCAGCTGCCGACGGACCTCGTCGCGGTACAGCGGGTCCGCCGTGATGCCCGTGCCGATCGCCGTCGCGCCGAGGTTCATCTCCGCGAGCAGCGGGGTGACCCGGCGCAGCAGCAGGGCGTCCTCCTGGATGGTGTGCGAGAAGCCGGTGAACTCCTGCCCGAGCGTCATCGGCACGGCGTCCTGCAGCTGGGTGCGCCCGACCTTGAGCACGTCCGCGAACGCCCGTCCCCGCTCCGCGAACGCGGCCGAGAGCTGCTCGATCTGGTCGATGAGCCGCCCCACGCTGAAGATCATGGCGATCTTCACGCTCGTCGGGTACGTGTCGTTCGTCGACTGGCTGCGGTTCACGTGGTCGATCGGGTGCAGGTACGCGTAGTCGCCCCGCTCGCGCCCGAGGATCTCCAGCGCCCGGTTCGCCAGCACCTCGTTCGTGTTCATGTTCGTGCTCGTGCCCGCGCCGCCCTGCACCACGTCGACGACGAACTGCTCGCGGAGGGCACCGTCACGGACTTCCTGCGCCGCCTGGTCGATGGCGTCGGCACGCTCGGCGTCGAGGACACCGATCGCCTTGTTCGCCCGGGCGGCCGCCTGCTTCACGGTCGCGAGGGCCTCGATGAGGTCCGGGTACACCGAGATCGGGACGCTCGTGATCGGGAAGTTCTCCAGTGCCCGGAGGGTGTTGATCCCCCAGTAGACGTCTGTGGGCACCTCCCTCGTCCCCAGGGAATCGGTCTCCGTGCGGGTCCCAACACTCACGTGCGCCTCCTCGTCGTGGTCCACCATCCGAGGCTAACCCAGTCCGTCCGGCCGGTCCGGTGCTGGTGGGTGTCGCACCGTGCGGGCTCGCTCGCCCGGTGCGAGGTTGCCCATCCCGTGCGCGCCCACGAGCGCGCACCCGGTGCACAACGTCGCACCAGCGGGTGCGTGGCCGCGCCGAGGCGGACACGAGGCGCGGTGCCAGGCCGCCGCGAGCCTCCCGGCCGGCGGGCGGCGAGCGGACAGGACCGCGCGGTCGCACAGTGCGGGCTCTCATGCGCCGTGCGAGGTTCCACACCCCGTGCGCGCCAACGAGTGCGCACCACGTGCGCTACCTCGCACCAGCGGGTGCGTGGCCGCGCCGAGGCGGACAGGAGGCGCGGTGCCAGGCCGCCACGAGCCTCCCGGCCGGCGGACGGCGAGCGGGCAGGACCGCGCGCTCGCACAGTGCGGGCTCTCACGCGCCGTGCGAGGTTGCACACCCCGTGCGCGGCGACGACCGCGCACCACGTGCGCTACGTCGCACCAGCCGGTGCGTGGCCGGGCCGGGGCGGACGGGAGGCGCGGTGCCAGGCCGTCACGAGCCTCCCGGCCGGCGGACGGCGAGCGGGCAGGACCGCGCGGTCGCACGGTGCGAGTTCGCTCGCCCCGTGCGAGGTTGCACACCCCGTGCGCGCACACGAGTGCGCACCACGTGCACGACCTCGCACCAGCGCACACTACGGCCAGAGCGCAGCGCGCAGCGAGCGCCGCGTCAGTGGAACTGGGGGACGATGAGGTAGATGCCGTAGAGCACGGTCGCGGCGCAGACCACGAAGCACGCGATCGCCAGGGTGCGGAGGCCACGGACGGCCCCTGTCGCCCCCGACGGATTCGGGAAGCCGGCCGTCGCCGGGCCGATCGTGCCGTCGTCCTTCACGGTGAACTTGCCCGCGCGGGTGTCGGCGGCGCTCCAGAAACGGAGTCCGACCGAGTACACGGAGACGACGAAGCACGAGGCGACCACCGCGACGAGCGCCACGGTCAGGAAGGCAAACCAGTCGATGCCCATCAGCGGCGTCCTCCCTTGCGAGCACCCATGCGTCGGAGGGTGCGCTCGCGGCTCAGCTCGGCGCGGCGTGCGGCGACGTTCTCGGCACGCTTCTTGCGCTGCAGGTCGCGCAGCTCCTTGCGGGTGTAGACCGCGTTCGCGGCGACGTCGACCTCGATCGCGGAGGCCTGCTCGTGCGGCTTGCGGAGCGACCAGAGGTACAGGCCGAGGATCACGACGGCGCCGATGACCACGTCGATGACGAGTCCGACGATGCCGAAGCGGGCGATGCCCGAGGCCACGGCGCCGACGGCAGCGGCGGCCGGCAGCGTGATGAACCAGGCGATGACGATCTTGCCGGCGGTCGACCACTGGATCTTCGAGCCGCGGCGACCGAGGCCGGCACCGATGATCGACCCGGACGAGACCTGCGTGGTGGACAGCGCGAAGCCGAGGTGGCTCGACGCGAGGATCGTGGCGGCGGTCGAGGCCTCGGCCGCGAAGCCCTGCGTGGCGCGGATCTCGGTGATGCCCGACCCGAGGGTGCGGATGATGCGCCAGCCGCCGGTGTAGGTGCCGAGGGCGATGGCCAGGGCGCACGCCACGACGACCCAGAACTGCACGCCCTGGTTCGACGACTGGGCGCCGGACGCGATCAACGTCAGCGTGATGACGCCCATCGTCTTCTGCGCGTCGTTCGTGCCGTGCGCGAGCGACACCATCGACGAGGTGAAGATCTGGCCGACACGGAAGCCGCCGCGCTCGTTCGGGAACACGGGGCGTCGGGTGATCCGGTACGCGATGCGCGTCGACAGGAACGACACGAACGCCGCGATCACCGGGGAGAGGAACGCCGGGATGATGACGACCGTCAGGAGCGCCAGGTAGTTCACCGACTGGAACCCGGCACCCACGATCGCCGCTCCGATGAGCCCGCCGAAGAGCGCGTGCGACGACGACGACGGCAGGCCGCGCAGCCACGTGATCATGTTCCAGACCACCGCGCCGATCAGCCCGGCGAAGATCATCTCCGGCGAGATCGCGACCCCACCGGGGCCTTCGTTGATCAACCCGTGCGAGATCGACGTCGCGACGGCGGTGCTGAGGAACGCACCGACGAGGTTGAGCACCGCGGCGACCGTGACCGCCACCTTGGGCTTCATGGCCCCGGTGGCGATCGGTGTCGCCATCGCGTTGGCGGTGTCGTGAAATCCGTTTGTGAAGTCGAAGAAGAGGGCCAACGCGATGACCAGGACGACTATGAGTGTGATGTCCACCGCGGGCCAGTGAACCAGTCCGCGGCGTCCGGGGCAAACCCAGATCGTCACCCGATGTTCACCCGGCCTTCAAACTCGTTCAGGTTCGGAAGCATGCCGATGGGAGAATGAGGCCATGGACACCGCCGAGCTCCTCATCCTGCTGGTCGGATCGTTGCTCGTCACCGGGTTCGCGCGGTCGAAGGGACTGCCCGCTCCGCTGCTGGTCACCGCGGTGGCGCTGGCCGCGTCGTTCCTGCCGGGTCTGCCGCCGATCGAGATCGACTCCGACCTGATCCTGACGGTGATCCTGCCCCCGCTGCTCTACTCGGCGGCGCTCGACGTGTCGTGGCAGAGCTTCCGGACGTCGATCAAGCAGATCCGCCGACTCGGGATCTTCCTCGTCATCATCACGGCGCTCGCGGTCGGCCTGGCGGCGTACATCATCATCCCGGACATGGACTGGCCGGCGGCGATCCTGCTCGGCGCCATCGTGGCCCCGCCGGACGCGGTGTCAGCCGCCGCGATCGGCCGCAAGCTCGGACTCCCCCGCCGCGTGATGACGGTGCTGTCCGGCGAGAGCCTCATCAACGACGCCGCCTCCCTGACGCTGGTGCGCGTGTTCACGCTCATCGCCGCGGGCACCTCGCTGACGATCTGGCAGGACCTCGGCATCTTCGGCCTGGCGATCGGCGTCGGTCTGGCGGTCGGGATCGTGCTCGGCGTGCTCGTGCACTGGATCCGGATGCGGATCAACGACCCGGTCGTCGAGACGATCATGAGCATCCTGCTGCCGTTCGTGGCGTACATCCTCGCCGAGGAGCTCTCCGGGTCCGGCGTCATCGCGGTCGTCACGGCCGGGCTCTACATCGGCTACAACTCGCCGAAGGAGGGCTACGCCACCCGCCTGCAGGAGCGCCCCCTCTGGACGAGCATCGACGTCATCCTCGAGGGCTTCGTCTTCGCGCTCATCGGTCTGCAGCTCAACACCGTCGTGCAGGACCTCATCAAGAGCGAGCGGAGTCTCGGGCAGACCCTGACCGCGGCGGCCGTCGTGCTCGCGGTCGTGATCCTCGTGCGGCCGCTGTTCGTCTTCGAGTCCTACGTCCGCAACCGCTTCAACGGGCGATGGCTCCGACCACTGCGGATCCGGCTGTCACGCGGGCATCCGTCCCTCCGCTGGATCCGCGGCTCAGCGGAGCCGAAGCTGAACTGGCGAGAGCTGACGGTCATCTCGTGGACGGGCATGCGCGGCGTGGTGACCCTGGCCGCGGCGGTCTCGGTCGTGGCGAACCCGGTCGACATCAAGGCCCAGGACACCATCTTCGTGATCGCGTTCATCGTGACCGTCGGCACGCTCCTGCTGCAGGGCCTGACGCTGCCCTTCGTGATCCGGTCGCTCAAGGTGCAGGACCCGGAAGAGGGCGAGGAGGACGTCCGCAGCGAGATGCGCCTCAACCAGCGCACCACCGAGGCGGCGATCGAGCTGCTCGACAAGCGCCGACCCGAGTGGGCGGAGCAGTACGGCGACCAGGCCGTCGACTCCGTCGTCAGCCGGCTCAAGAGCCGCCTCCAGCGCCAGGCGGACACGTTCCGGCAGGACGCCGCCGAAGAGGAGTCGGAGGACCGCAACGCCCCGTCACGCCTCCGCGGCTCGCAGATCCAGGACATCCGCCGCGAACTGCTCGACCGGCGCCGCGAGATCGTGCTCGAGGAGCGCGAGCGCGGGAACCTCGACGAGGAGGTCATGCGCCGGGTGCTCGTGACCCTCGACGCCGAGGAGCTGGCGATGGACTCGGCGCAGGCGTCCCGCAGCCGGTCGTAGCGCTGCGCCCTGGCGGTGGCAGCGGTGATGCGACGGCGGTGGCGGCGGCCGGGTCGACACCCAGGGCCGCGGTCAGAGGCCGGGCGTATCCTCGGATGACCCAACACGAGACCAGGAGCACAGCGCGCCAGTGAGCACCCCGCGGAACGACGTCCCGAAGCACTCCGACACCCCGGACCGACCCGGCGCGTCCGGACCGCGACCCGCTCCGAAGCAGCGCACCACGCGCCCCTCCGCCCGCGGCACCGCACCCCGCCGCGGCGCGAAGGTCGCCGGGTCCTCCCGGTCGACCGTCCGGAGCCAGGCCCCGGTCCCCCAGCCGCAGCACATCAGCGCCTACCGCCGCTGGTTCTCGACGCTGCACCCCTCGCTGCAGCTGATCGGCCTGCAGCTCTGGATGCCGCTGTTCTTCATCGTCGGCTTCTGCCTCTGCTACGTCTTCGCGTTCCACGCCCCGCACCCGCACGACGTGCCGATCGCCCTCATCGGCAGCGACCCCGGCTTCATCGCGGCCGTCCAGAAGGCCCTGCCCGGGGAGTTCGTCTTCCACACGTACGACTCCCTCGTCGCGGCGAAGCGGGACGTGCTCGCCGGGTCGATGGCGGTCGCCTACGACCCGTCGACGAACGAGTTCTTCAAGGCCAGTGCGCACCAGTTCCAGGTCGCGAACCTCGTCCCCGCGACGTTGAGCGCCGTGCTCACCGCGATCGGCGTCGCGGCGCCGAAGGTCACCGAGCTCGCCGCGCTCCCCGCGTACGACGAGTACGGCACCGTCCCGATGTACGTGATGCTCGCCTGGTGCATCGGCGGCTACATGGTCGCGATGTTCATCGGCATCATGGGCGGCCCGCTGCGGCACCGCACCCGGATGACGGTCATCGTCGTCGGTGGTCTCGTCATCTCGCTCATCACGAACACGCTCGCCGGGCCCGTCGTCGGTGCCATCCACGGGCACTGGATCGAACTCGTGCTCATCGCGTGGGGCTGGATCGTCGCGATCGGGCTGGCGGTCAACGGCCTGAGCTACTTCGTCGGCCGGTTCATCGCCGCGCCCGCCATGATCTGCTTCGTCTTCCTGTCGATGCCGTCCTCCGGCGGCGCCTACCCGAAGTGGTTCATGCCCGAGCCCTTCGCCTGGCTCAACAACGTCGTCGTCGGCTCGAGCATGGTCGACATGATCAAGCACCAGATCTACGGCGTCGGCCCCGGCCCCGCGCGCGGCCTGATCACGATGGCCTGCTACGCCGGCGCCGGCCTGGTGCTCATGTACTTCGGCAAGATGTGGTGGGAGCGCCGCCGCATCCGCGCGATCGTCACGGGTCGCACCACGATGTTCCAGGACGCCCAGAACGCCAACCGGGAGTTCCTCGGACAGCAGCGAGACATCGAGCTCGAGCGGCACGGGCTGTCGTCCACCGAGACCGGCACGCTGCAGGTCCTCCGCGACGAGGACTGGCAGGACGACCGCGTCAGCGGCGACGTCTTCACCGGCGGTCGCGACGGCCTCGAGAACGAACCCCTGACCACGGGCCGCATCCCGGTGGTCCGGCAGACGGACCGGCAGTCGGCAGGCAGCCGGACGGGAGGCCCTGGTGCGGGCCCACGCACCCGCCCCGTCCCACGGACCGACGGCTCCGGCACCTCGGGCGAGCCCGCCAGCACCTCGCACAGTCGGCACGCGGCCCGCTGAGGACCGCCACGCCGGGCGGTATCCTGGGCCGATCATGACCCGCACCGCCTGGCACCGCCTCCTCGTCACGCTCGTCGTCGTCCTGCTCGCGCTCACCGCCGTGCTCTGGGTCTCGAGCGTGGTCCTGGCACCAGCGGACGGCCGCGACACCGCCGGGCTCTTCGTCGGGTGGGCGATGTTCGCGCTCGTCGGCGCGATCGTCGTCGGCATCGTCGACTTCTTCGTCCGCCCGCTCGGCGGCCGGAGCGGGGACGCTGACGTCATGGCCGAAGCGGAGCAGGCGCGCACGGGCAGCACCCGGACGCAGCAGCAGCGCTGAGCCCGCGCCGCGCCGCGCTACGGCAGCGCCGGTGCGTCGACGCCGGTGCCCGTGAACCCGGCGACGGTCGCGTTGTCCTCGGCGAACGTGAAGCGGGCCTCGACCCTCCCGCCTCGGAGCACGCTCGGCAGCCAGGAGCGGGCGTCGTCCCACATCGCGTCGTACGGCACCGCGTCGACCGGGATCCACCGCGCTTCCAGCTCGTCGCTCGCGGTGGGGGTGCCGGACCAGCGCCGAGCGACGAAGACGTCGGAGACCTGGGACCAGGACGGTCGGAACGGGAACCGGTAGTCCAACGTGCCACGAGCCTCCAGGTCGGCGGGGTCGAGCCGCAGGCCGACCTCCTCGGCGACCTCGCGCACGGCGGTCTGGACCGCCGTCTCCCCCGGCTCGCGCTTGCCGCCGGGGCCGACCACGCGCCCCGTCCCGAGCCCGCGGCGCTTCTCCCCGAGGAGCACCTCCGGTCCGTCGACGCCGTCGCGCAGCAGGTACACGACGACGACTCGGGGGTGCTGGTTCTTGGTCTCGTCACGGGTCGGCACGTGTCCAGTCTGGCCGAAGATCTGGCGTACGCTCGTTCCATGGCAGGTGGTCTGCGGGGGCACCATGGCTGAGCACCGTCGGTTCGGGCGCAGCCTCGAAGTGCTGCGTGCCGAGGCTGCCGAGGAGATCTCGATGATCGTCGAGCACCGCAGTCGGCAGGGCGACGACCCGTGGGAGTTCATGCCGATGCTGCCGAGCGTCGACGAGCAGGTCGTGCTCATCCTCCGCGAGGAGGCCCTCGAGCTGGACGACGCGATCGGACGCCGGAGTGCGCAGTGGTCGATGCACCCCGCCTCCGGGCAGGGCACCAGGCTCGGCGAGGAGTACCACCGGCTGCGTCGCATCGCCCTGCAGCACCCGGAGCTGACCGAGGCCGTCTGGAAGCTCATGGGAGCCCTGCCGAAGCAGAGCTGACCTGCGGTTGGATGGTCGCATGACCGAAACCGTGCTCGCCGTCCTGAACCAGCCCTCGCGCGAGGCCGCCGCGCACGACCCCGCCGCCGATGCCTTCACGTACGAGGCCCCGCTCGGCGCGAACCTCCAGGTGCAGGACCTCGGGATCATCCGCGGTGACGGCGTCTTCGAGACGATCACCGTCGTCGACGGCCGTCCCCAGGCGCTCGAGGCCCACCTCGACCGCTTCGTGCGCTCGGCCCGCATGCTCGACCTGCCGCTGCCCGACCTCGACGCCTGGCGCCGCGCGGTCGAGGCCGTCTGCGCGGAGCTCGACCCCGTGCACGAGGCCTTCGCGAAGACGGTCATGACCCGCGGCGTCGAGGGCTCCGACCGCCCCACCGGCTGGGTGTACGCGGCGGCCTCGGGCGACTCGACCCCCGCCAGGACGCAGGGCATCTCGGTCGTGACGCTCGACCGCGGGTACCGCCACGACGTCGAGCGCACCTCCCCGTGGCTGCTGCAGGGCGCGAAGTCGCTGTCGTACGCGGTGAACATGGCCGCCCTGCGCGAGGCCGTCCGGCGCGGCGCCGACGACGCCCTGTTCGTCTCGAGCGACGGGTACGTGCTCGAGGGCACCCGCGCCAACCTGGTGATGTCGGTCGGCGGACGACTCGTGACGCCGCGCACCGACATCGGGATCCTCGCCGGCACCACGCAGGCGGACGTCTTCCGGTTCGCCGAGGCCGAGGGCATCGAGACGGCCTACGAGCTCGTCACGATGGCGGACCTGCGGGCAGCGGATGCCCTGTGGCTGGTGTCGAGCGTCCGGCAGGCCGCCCCGATCCGGCTGGTGAACGGGGACGAGCAGGCGATGGACCTCGACCTGACGGAGCAGATGAACGAGTTCCTGCTGTCGCGGGAGTCCTGAGGCGCGCTACCAGCGCGGCGTGGTGACGCCGACGCCGTCGGTCCACGCGAAGACCTGCGTGCCGTCGATCCACACCCGGGTCGCACGGCTGGTGGCGTCCAGCGGGTCGCCCGACCACAGGACCAGGTCGGCGTCCCAACCAGCTTCGAGGCGCCCGACGCGGTCGCCGAACCCGAGGAACGTCGCCGGGTTCACGGTGAGGGCCTCGAGCGCCGTCTGACGGGGCAGGCCGTCGCGGACCGCCATCGTCGCCTGCGTCACGAGCATGGCGATCGGGACGACGGGCGCGTCGGTGGTGATCGCCACCCGGACACCGGCGGCGGCGAGCGCCGCGAGGTTCGGGATGCCCCGGTCGCGGAGCTCGACCTTGGACCGGCTGGTGAAGAGCGGGCCGTAGATCACCGGGATGTCCTTCGCGGCGAGGACGTCGGCGATCTTGTGGCCCTCGGTGCCGTGGTTGACGACGAGTCGGTAGCCGAACTCCTCCGACAGGCGGATCGCGGTGGCGATGTCGTCGTGGCGGTGGGTGTGCTGGTCCCAGACGAGCTCGCCGTCGAGCACGCGGACGAGGGTCTCCTTCGCGAGGTCACGGGCGAACGGCTCGCCCTTCGTGGCGGCGGCGTCCCGTGCGGCACGGTAGTTCTGCGCGTCGACGAAGGCCTCCCTGATGACCTTCGCGACCCCGAGCCGGGTGGAGGGCGTCTGGCCCTTGTCGCCGTAGACGCGCTTCGGGTTCTCGCCGAGGGCGCTCTTCACGCTCACGGCGTCGGAGATGAGCTGCTCGTCGATGGTCCGGCCGCCCCAGGTCTTGATCGCCACCGACTGGCCGCCGATCGGGTTGCCGGACCCGGGCTTGACGACGATCGCGGTGACGCCGCCGGACAGTGCGTCACGGAAGCCCTCGTCGTCGATGTCCACGGCGTCGATCGCGCGGACCGCGGCCTGGTTGGGTCCGGTGAGCTCGTTCGTGTCATTGCCGGCAGGGCCGTTCGCCTCCTCGTGGATGCCGACGTGCCCGTGGGCCTCGACGAAGCCGGGGAGGAGCCAGGCGCCCGCGGCGTCGATCACGGGGATGCCCGGCGGCGGCGTGACGTCCGCGCCGATCGCGGTGATGCGGCCGTCCTGCACGACGACGGCACCGCCGTCGAACTCCTGGGACGTGACGGGGACGTGGGCACCGGTGATCGCGAACGTGTTGGTCATGTCGTCCACGGTAGCCACGGCCGGTGACGGGCGAGGCGAAATACAACATTCCGACAGTGCCTGGTCAGGGCGACGCCGTGCCTACGCTCGGAGAGGACGACAGGAGGACACATGGACGACGACGGCCCCGGTCTCGCTCCCGCTCCCGCTCCCGCTCCCGCTCCCGAGTGGACGGTCCACGGCACGGCGGAGCGCCCCTGGCGCAGTTCGCGCCGTGGTCCTCGGGCCGACCGGCTCTGCACCGCGGTCACGACCTCCGTGCCGCCGCCCATCGCCGATCGCCGGTACGTCCCCGTTCCCGATGACCTCGCGCTGCTCGACCGGGCAGCCGCGGCCCTGCTGGACCTCGACCAGCACCACGGGGACCGGCTCGGCGCACTCGGCGGACTGCTGGCACGGACCGAGGCCGTCGCGTCGTCCCGGATCGAGGACGAGCACGCCGACCTCGACGACTACGCCCGCGCCGTGGTCGGTGTCCGGGCGAACGGCAGCGCGACGCTCATGGTCGCCGCGACGACGGCACTCCGACGCCTGACCGCCGACGCCAGCACGGGCAGCGATGCGGGCGCCGGTCGCATCACCGAGCGCTCGATCCTCGCCGCGCACCACGACCTGATGCGCGACGACCCGCTCGACGGCCGCGACGCCGGCCGGTACCGCACCGTGCAGAACTGGATCGGCGGGGGCGGCAGCCCGCGGCTCGCGACGTACGTCCCGCCACCACCGGAGCTCGTCCCCGGTGCCATGGCTGACCTGGTCGCGTTCCTCGAGCGTGACGACCTGCACCCCGTCGCGCAGGCGGCGATCGCGCACGCCCAGTTCGAGTCCGTCCACCCCTTCACGGACGGGAACGGGCGCGTCGGGCGTGCGCTCATCGGGGCGGTCCTGCGCCGCCGCGGGCTCACCACGACGATCACCGTGCCGGTCGCCACCGCACTCGTGGCCGACCGGTCGCGGTACTTCGAGCACCTCGCCCGGTACCGCTCCGGCTTCGTGCACGACTTCGTCGCCGACCTCGCGGTGGCGATCGGGACGGTGTGCGACGAGGCGGCGCTGGCGGCACTGCTGCTCGACGAGCATGCCGAGGACCTCCATCGGCAGCTCCCCTGGCCGCTCCCCGAGCTCTCCCGCGACGCCGTCCTGACCGAGGACGACGCCGAGGACCTCGTCGTCGCTGTCCGGCGGCGTCCGCCCGGGTCCGGTCCCGCATCGGTCGACGCCCTGGTCCGCACGCTCGAGCGCACCAGGACCATCCGTCCGGTCACGCAGCGCCGCCGAGGCCGGGCCTGGCTGGTCACCGGGGTCGCCACCGAGCTGGACGCCTTCGCCGAGCGGGTCGCCGTCGGGGTGCGCGACAGCGTGCGCCGCGAGCTCGTGCACGAGGACGCGGCCTAGGCTGGCACGGTGAGCAGCGAGCACGAAGCGACCACCCCGCCCACCGCCGACAAGCGGCCCGTCACCCGGACCCACCACGGCATCGACTTCGTCGACGACTACGAGTGGCTCCGGGACAAGGAGTCGCCGGACACCATCGCGTACCTCGAAGCCGAGAACGCCCACACCGCCGCGTCGACCGACCACCTCGCCGCCCTGCGCGAGCGCATCTTCGGCGAGGTCAAGGGCCGCGTGCAGGAGACCGACCTCTCGGTCCCGGTCCGCATGGGCCAGTGGTGGTACTTCACGCGCACGGCCGAGGGCAGCCAGTACGGCGTCCAGTGCCGCGCCCCGATCAGCGGTCCGGACGACTGGACCCCGCCCTCGCTCGAGGAGAGCGCGGCCACGCTCCCCGGCGAGCAGGTCGTCCTCGACGGCAACACCCTGGCCGACGGCCACGAGTTCTTCTCGCTCGGGTCCTACGACATCTCCGACGACGGCACCCGGCTGCTGTACGGCGTGGACGTCGCCGGCGACGAGCGCTACACCCTGCACGTCCGCGACCTCACCACCGGCGAGGACCTGCCCGACGTCGTCGAGAACACCGGCTCCGGCGCCACGTTCGACCCCTCCGGCCGCTACGTCTTCTACCCCACCGTGGACGACTCCTGGCGCCCGGACCGCATCTGGCGGCACTCCGTCGGGACCTCCTCGACCGAGGACGTCGTCGTGTTCGAGGAGCCCGACGACCGCTACTGGGTCGGCATCGGCGTGACGCGGTCGTCGCAGTACATCGTCATCGAGCTCGGTTCGAAGATCACGTCCGAGGCGTGGATCCTCGACGCCGCCGACCCGACGGGCGAGTTCCACGTCGTGTGGCCCCGGCGCGAGGGCGTCGAGTACGAGATCGAGCACGCCATCGTCGGTGGCAGCGACCGCCTGCTCGTGCTGCACAACGACGGCGCCGAGAACTTCGAGCTCGTGGACGTCCCCGCCGACGACCCGACCTCCGAGACCGACCGCCGCGTCGTCGTCCCGCACCACACCGAGCGACGCATCGAGTCCGCCGACGCCTTCGCCGGCCACCTCGCGATCGAGTACCGCGCGGAGGCCCTCCCCCGTGTCGCGATCATCCCGATCGAGGGCGACGGCTACGGCGAGTCCCGCGAGGTCCCCTTCGACGAGGCCCTGTTCTCCGCCGGCCTCGGCGGCAACCCGGAGTGGGACCAGCCGACGCTCCGCATCGGGTTCACCTCGTTCGTCACCCCGTCCGAGGTGAGCGACCTCGACCTGGCGACCGGCGAGGTCACGGTGCTGAAGCGCCAGCCCGTGCTCGGCGGCTACGACCCTGACGACTACGTGCAGGAGCGCGACTGGGCCACGGCCGAGGACGGCACCCGAGTGCCGGTCTCCCTCGTGTGGCGCCGGGACGCCGTCGACGCCGAGGCCCCGGCGCCGCTGCACCTGTACGGCTACGGCTCGTACGAGTACTCGATCGACCCCGGCTTCAGCGTGATGCGCCTGTCGCTGCTCGACCGCGGCGTCGTCTTCGCCGTGGCCCACGTGCGCGGCGGCGGCGAACTCGGCCGGCACTGGTACGAGAACGGCAAGACCCTGACGAAGAAGAACACCTTCACGGACTTCGTCGCGGTCGCCGACCACCTCATCGCCACCGGACGCACCAGCCCCGACCAGCTCGTGGCCGAGGGCGGCAGCGCCGGCGGACTCCTGATGGGCGCCGTCGCCAACATCGCCCCGGACCGTTTCGCCGGCATCGTGGCCGCCGTGCCGTTCGTCGACGCACTCACGAGCATCCTCGACCCCGACCTGCCGCTGACCGTCATCGAGTGGGACGAGTGGGGCGACCCGCTCCACGACCCCGAGGTCTACCGCTACATGAGCGAGTACAGCCCGTACGAGAACGTCCGCACCGACGTCGAGTACCCGGCGATCCTCGCGGTCACCTCGATCAACGACACCCGCGTGCTCTACGTCGAACCCGCCAAGTGGACGGCGAAGCTCCGCGAGGTCGGTGCCCCGGTGCTCCTGAAGACCGAGATGGCCGCGGGGCACGGTGGCGTCAGCGGCCGCTACGCCTCGTGGCAGGAGCGCGCCTTCGAGCTCGCGTGGATCCTCGACACGCTCGGACTGGCCGACGTCTCCCCCGCGGCGGCCTCGGCGGCGCCGATCGCGGCGGGCTAGGGCCCGAACCACATCGAGGGAGCAGACGACGCCGTCTGCTCCCTCGATGGACGGGCACGAGCGCACGCGCACACGCGCGCGCCCCGGCGTCACACGCGGTTGAGCGCGTGCACCGCCTCGTCGTAGGACTCCTCTGCCAGGCGCACCCGGTCGCCCGCCAGCACGCCGTACCCGAACGTCGACTCACCGCCGCGCTCCGCGATCGCCGCGTTGGCCCGCAGCGCATCGAGGGCGTACAGCGACCGCACCCGCTCCGTGAGGACGTCCGCCGCAGCACCGATCCGCTTCCACAGCGCGTGCGGGAAGGCGTCGTCCCCGAGCAGGTCCATCGCCATCCGGGCACGCATGGTCGCCTGCCACGCCAGCTCGGTGGTGGCACGGTCGGCAGCCTCGCGCGCAGCGGCGGTGTCCGAGGTGTCATCGGCCACGGCGTCACGGACGAGTTGCCGAACGTGGGGCTTGACGATGGCAGAGACGTCCTGCGCCGCGTGCTTCGGGGAGCGCAGCGCCCACGCGGTCG
The DNA here is from genome assembly GCF_026544205.1 of Curtobacterium sp. GC_Cur_3. Lineage (GTDB taxonomy): Bacteria > Actinomycetota > Actinomycetes > Actinomycetales > Microbacteriaceae > Curtobacterium. The sequence goes on along the minus strand of NZ_JALNUI010000004.1, from coordinate 44,763 downwards.
GCGCGGGACGCTCCACGGCGTCGTCGAGGGCGTCGAGGAGCTCCAGGAACGCCTCGGTGTGCAGGAACGCCACGACGTCGCGGGAAGCTTGGTCACGGCGCTCCCGGGTCGACGCCAGGATGCGCTCACGGGTCATCGCGTCGACGAGTTCGTCCTGCGCGGGCGACGAGGCACGCGGCAGCCGCTCGATCAGGTACTCGGCCAGTGCGGCCTTGGCGGTGACGGCTGCCAGGGCGTCCGCCGCCTCGGCGGCGCGGTCCAGGTCCTCCGTCGCGGCGAACGCCGGACGGTACGTCTGCAGGACGGCGGCGACCCCGAGCGCGGTCTCGGCCGTCTCGCGGAGGCCGGCGGTGTCGCCGGAGCGGAGCCGGGCCTCCTGGCCGAGCAGCGCGGAGCGCAGCTTCTTGAGTCGCTTGGTGATCGCGCGGGCGACGGTGCCCTTGTCGGGCTTGTCCGCGGACTGGAGGCGCGGTGCGGGTGCTCCTGCCAGCCCACGTGCCAGCTTGGACGCGACGGCGGCGGGGCCGGCTCCGACTGCGGCGAAGCGGCCGTCGAGCGACCGGAGGAACTCGTGGGCGACCTGCTGGTCGACCCCCTCGACGGTCTCGACCTCGGCTTCTCGCCAGGTGCGAGGGTCGGCGGGGGCGTCGTCGTCGAGACGCTCGGCGCTCACGCGGTCGTCGGCGAGTTCGGCGATCTGGTCGCCGTCCTCGTCGAGGAGTCGCGTGACCGTGCGGGTCGTCGTGATGCGCACGACCGGGTGGAGACCGCGGCCGCGGCGCTCGGTGAACAGTGCGGCGAGGACCTCGACCGGCACCGTGTCGGCGTCGTCGGTGAGCGGGAAGTGCTCCTCGTGCCGGACGGTGTCGGACTCGGCGCGCTTGATGTGCCAGCCGGCGTCCGTGCCGCCCGTGCGCCGACGGACCGTGACGTGCGCGGCGACGAGGTCGTAGCGCTCGGTGTCCCAGTAGGTGGCGTCGAGCTCGAAGGGCTCCTGGTGGTCGACCTGCATGATGCCGCCGACCCCGATGAGGTCCGGGAGGCTGGCGTCGTCGGGCAGGTCGTACGTGCGCTCGATCTCGAGGTGCGTGTCCGTCACATGCCCCTGTCTACCAGGGTGCAGGGGGTGCTCACGACACGGCGGGTTAGCCTGTGGAGATGAGCGAGACGATCACCCGCGACGCGTTCGTGCCCCAGGCCGGCGGCGTCACCATGTTCACCACCACCTGGTGCGGCTACTGCGCCCGCCTGAAGAACCAGATGACCAAGGCCGGCGTGCCCTTCACCGAGGTCGACATCGAGCAGACGCCCGGCACGGCCGAGCTCGTCGCCGAGGTCAACGGCGGCAACCAGACCGTTCCGACGCTGGTGTTCCCCGACGGCAGCACGGCGACGAACCCATCCCTGGCCGAGGTCCAGTCGCGCATCTGACGCGCGGTGCCGGCGGCGCCGTCCGGGACGCAAAACACCGGTGTTCGTGCTCCACGCCGCGGAACTCCGCGGCGCGACGCACGAACACCGGTGTTTTGCGCACCAGCACGCACGCACCCAGCTCAGCCGCCGAGCGCCTCCGTCAGCAGGGCCGCCATGGCGTCGAGCTGGATGTCGCCAGAGTCGACGACCTCCTCGTCGGAGCCGTCGAGCGCACGCGCTGCCAGGCCGGCCTTCGAGTCGATGAGCTCGGCGATCTTCGTGTCGATCGTCTGCGCGGCGATGATGCGCCACGCGGTGACGGGTTCTTCCTGCCCGATGCGGTGCACACGGTCGATCGCCTGGGTCTGCTCGGCACTGGTCCAGGACAGCTCGGCGAGGACGACGTTGGACGCCACCTGCAGGTTCAGCCCGACGCCGGCTGCCGTCAGCGAGCAGACGATCACGGCGACGTCGGGGTCGTTCACGAACGAGTCGATCTCGGCCGTGCGCTGCGCCGCGGTCTGGTCGCCGCGGATCGTCGCGGTGCGCAGGTGCCGGCGGGCGAAGACCTCTTCTGCCTGGTCCATCACGTCGAGGTGCTTGGCGAAGAAGACGACCTTGCCGACGTTGGCCGCCAGCTGCGCCGCGTAGTCCGCCGCGAGCTGGGCCTTCGCGCGGCCGATGCGCCGGACCATCGAGAACACGTTCTCCCCGGTGGAGGAGGCGTCCTGGTCCTCGAGCTCCCACCGCGCGACCTGGCGGACGAGCTTGTGGTCGATGCCGTCGACCGGCGCCTGGCCGGTGCGGGCGTCGAGCGCCTGGTGGTACCGCTTGACGAGCTTCGCGGTGAGCTCACGCTCGGCGTCGCGGATCGAGCGGCCCTCGTCGCCGTCGAGCTCCACCGGGATGTCGGCGATGCGACGGGCGGGGATGTCAGCGGCGACGTCGACCTTGCGGCGCCGGACGATGCCCATGTCGATCACGGCACGACGGGCCTCGGCGAAGAAGCCCTGGTCGGCCGGGGTGAGCCCGATGTCCTCGAGCTCGTTCATGAGCTGCGCGCGCGGCTTCTTGTCGTCGATCCAGCCGAGGTACTCCCAGATCGTGCGGAAGTCCTCCACCGAGTTGATCAGCGGGGTGCCGGTGAGCGCCATGAGCAGCGGCGACGAGGTGCGCGCGCGGATCTTCTCGGCCAGCTGCAGCACGAACTTCGAGCGCTGCGAGTCCTTGTTCTTGATGAAGTGGGCCTCGTCGACGACCATGCCCTTGAACCCGAAGGCCCCGAGCCAGCCGAAGTGCCGGTCGAGGATCTCGTAGTTCACGATCACGATGTCGGCGAACCCGTCGAGGTCGTCACCGTCGCCGTGGATCACCGTCGCGCGGCGGTTCGGCACCCAGCGGGCGGCCTCGCGGGCCCAGTTCGTCTTGACGACGTTCGGCACGACGACGAGGAGCGGGTACGCCCCGGCGGCCTCTGCGGCGAGCAGCGACTGCGCGGTCTTGCCGAGTCCGGGTTCGTCAGCGAGCAGGAACGTGCGGTGGCCCTGTGCTGCGGCGGCGACGAGCTCCGCCTGGTGCTGCATCAGCGTGGTGCCGGAGATCGTCTGCACGGAGGTCGGGTCGGGCAGCGGCATCGATGCCGATCCCCCACCGGCGCCGTACTCGAAGGACTTGAAGAGCGGTCCGAAGAGCTCCCAGTTCGCCAGGCGACGCGGGTGCGCGACGGGCTGGTCGGCGAGGGCGAAGTCCGGCGGCAGGAACGGGTTCGCGAGCTGGCGCTGCACGACGGCCTGCGGCACGACGGCACGCTCCTGCGCGGTGACGACCGGCGCGGGCTCGGCCGCGATGACGAGGTCCTCCGGCTGCATCTCCACGCCGCCGGCGATCATCATGTCGCGCTTGACGGTGCGGGTCGCCTCGGTGACGGGCGACTCCTCGGCCAGGAGCTGGATGACGCTGGTGTCGCGCGCCGCCGTCTTGGCGAGGATCGTCGCGACGCCGTCGAGCCGCTTCATCTGCTCGGCGCGCTGGGCGTCCGTGAGCGTCGTGTCCGCCTTGACGCGGGAGCGTTCCTCGCGCATCAGCAGCGCGACCGCCTGGAACTTCGTGCGGTTCGACGCCTTCAGCGGCCCGCGCTGGGCGGCCGCCTCGACCTCGCGCACCGCGCGGGCGAGCACGGGGATGACGCCGTCGTTGTCGAGCGGCCGGGTCCGGCGTGACGCGGTCCGCGTCCCACCGGCTGCACGCCGCGTGCCTGATCGAGCCAAGGCTCCTCCTTGTTCCGTCCCGAGACCGGGGCGAGCCGCCGTCCTGGCGGAAGTCGTCGGTGCGTCCGTCGCACCGCTGCCGTGGCGGGCCGATGCGGCCCACCGGTGCGCCGATCCCCACGACGGTCTGGCTGTCGACCGTGCCCGTCGCGGTCACCCGGGTGGTGTCCGATGGGCTCGATCTGCGCGGAGGATCCGGCGCTGTCGCACGCACGCGACTCGCCGGGAGCGGTCGCGGATCCGGTGCCCGCTCGGCCAACCGGTCGAGTGCCGTGTCCGGAATCGACGCGACGTGCGAGCACGCGGTGCGTGCGCGGTCAGTGTACTCCCGGACCACCGACGGAGGCGACTCGGCGCACCCCGCGCGCGTCGAGCCTCCAGGCGGTGGCAGTGGGCCGGACCGCGCGTGGCGGGTGGGATCGTGCGTCCCAGGTCGGATCTTCCCACCCGCGACGCGCGTTCTGACCTGCCGCGCATCGGGTGGCAGGCGAGATCGCGCGTGGCGAGTGGAAACCCGCGTGGTAGGCGGAATCACGCGTACTCAGTCGGATCTTCCGACCCACGACGCGCGTTCTGACCTGCCGCACATCGGGTGGCAGGCGGGATCGCGCGTGGCGAGTGGGAACGCGCGTCTCAGGCGCGGGGTGCGGACCGCGGACGGCCGAGACCGTCGGCCGGGAGGCTCGGGGCCGGTTCCGCGAGCGCTGCCCGTGTCGCCCGCAGCAGCTGTTCCGCGGTGGCGATGCCGTTCGCGGAACCCGTGGTCGCCTGGCCGCCGGCGTGCGCCAACAGCTGGGCACCGATGGCCGGTCCGAGTCGCTGGGCCGCGGCGGGGTTCCGCGCGGCCCAGTCGCGGGCGATCGCGTCGGCGAGCCGTTCCGCGGCTGCGCCGCGGTCGGCGTCGCCCCGGGAGCGGTGCCACAGCCCGGTGACGACGAGGTGCGCCACCACGGCACCGATGTCGCGGACGGGGTAGCCCCAGCCGGCGGTGTCGATGTCGAGCAGGCCGGAGATGCGCCAGGGCTCGTCCTCGTCGACGAAGACCTGCTCCAGGTGCAGGTCGCCGTGCACGACCTGCTTGTCCGTCGTGGTCCAGCCGATCGAGCGTCGGCCGATGGCGTCGTAGAGCTCGTCGATCTCGAGCGCGTCCTGTGGCAGCGCCGTGACGAGCGTCTTCCGGTGCCAGTCGGCGTGGTCCATCGCGTCGGCTCGGGCCTGCTGGGTCATCGGCACGGTGGCGATCCGGCCGGTGAGCGCGGCGAGCGACGCCACGAAGCGCGGGTCGTCGGCGATGTCGAGGATCCGGCTGCCCGCCGGCACGCCGCGGATGCGTTCGAGCACGAGCAGGCCGTCGCCGCGACTGGAGAGCACGCGCGGCACCGGGAGCCCGGCCGCGACGAACTGCTCGTGGGTGCGGACGATCGGGGCGACACGGTGGGGGCGGACGACCTTGAGGAAGAGCGTGCCCTCGGGGGCGTCGACCCGGACCACGGCGCGCTTGCCCGGGCGGTAGGCCGCGACCGTCAGCACGGGGTTCGTCACCGGCATGCCGAGGGTGGTGAGGAGCTCTGCCACGGCGTCGCGGTAGGTCACCTGCGGCAGGACCGGCAGGCCGGGGTCGTTCGGGTACGCCCAGACCGAGACCGGCTCGTTCGTCGCGGGGTCGGTCACCAGGGCGCTGTTCTGGTCGTGGGTGCCGCCGGTGTCGACGTAGGTCAGGACGGTGGCGCGCAGGTTGTTGCGGTCCAGGGTGTCGACCTCGTACCCGTAGAGGTACCCGTTGCCCGACGGCTCGACCGAGTGCGCGCGCGCGGCCACCACAGTGGTCCCGGAGCCGACGAAGGCCTCCGGGATGACGCGCTCATGATTCGGCCACACGACACCAGTCAACCGTGTCCGTGCGCTTTCGTCGCGTTCGTGCACGGCTCGGCGTGCGGATGCGTGGCTAGCGTGGTCCTCGTGAACCCGGTCTCGCGCCTCCGCAGCTCGAGCCGCTCCCCCTTCCTGCAGGTCGTGAAGACCGCGGTCGCGGTGGTCGCGGCGGTCCTGCTCTCGGAACTCGTCATCCGCGGGCCCTTCCCGACCTTCGCGGCCATCGCGGCGCTGCTGGTCGTCCAGCCGAGCATCAACCAGTCCTTCGTGAAGGGCCTCGAGCGCAGCGCCGGCGTCGTGCTCGGCGTCGTGCTGGCGACCGGGCTGCACTTCCTGCTCGGCAACGCGGTGTGGGTCGTGCTCGTCGCGATCGTCGTGTCGATCGTCATGGCCTGGGCGCTCCGGCTCACCCCGACGTCGGCGACCCAGGTCGGCATCAGCGGGATGCTCGTGCTCACCGCCGGGGTGGTCACGCCGAACTACTCGGCCGACCGGGTGCTGGAGACCGTGCTCGGCGCGGCGGTCGCCCTCGTCGTGAACGCCGTCATCGTGCCGCCGGTGCTGCTCCGGCCGGCGCACCTGGCGGTCGGTCGGCTGGCGCGGGACACCGCGGTGGCGTTCGAGCGGGTCGCGATCGGCCTCACCGAGGGCTGGGACCACGACCGGTGGCACGACGCCCTGCTCCGGGCCAGGGCGCTCCGCCAGCAGCACGCCAAGGCCGACGCCGCCCTCACCGCGGCGCGGGAGTCGCTCACGATGAACCCGCGCGGGGGCCGACACCGGACGATCCTCGACCGGGACGTCGCCGTGACCGAGCACCTGCGGGTCCTCGTCACCCGGGTCACCGGCATGACGCGAGCCATCCGTGACACCGCCACGCCCGACCTCCGCGCCGACCCGATGGTGGGGCGGATCGCGACCGAGGTGGCCAGGATCGGCGCCGACGTGCGGGCGCTCGGACGGCAGGTCGAGTCCACGGAGCTGGCACAGGCGGAACCGGAGGTCCTCGTGGAGGAGTCCGAGACCGCGCTCACGGCACCGCTCGAGGTCGTCCGGCCGAACTCCCGGCACTGGGTCCTCATCGGCGCTCTGCTCGAGGACATCCGTCGCGTGCGCGAGGAGCTGCTCGGCGAGGACGACTGACCCGCGGTGCCGCGCACCGGAGCCGCGCCGGTGTGCCGCGGCGCCGGGGTGCCAGCCCCTCCTACGACAGCGTCGTGGTGGCGGTGGCCGCGACGGTGGCGGTGCCGACGATGTCGCCCCAGATCACGCGGCTCGGCACGGTGGGGTCGGAGGCGACCACGTCGACGGCCGCGAACCGACGGATCTCGGCGACCACCGCCTCCTGTCCGGCTTCGCGAGCGGCGCGACTGGCGACGTCCGGCACGGCGGCGCGGAGCTCGGCCACGACGCGGTCGCGGCTGACGTCCTCGAGCTGCGCGAGTGCTCCGACGCCCTTCCACGCGGCGTCGAGCTCGGCGCGGAGTCGGATGACTGCCGGGTGGTCGGCGTGGTCGTTCATGGGTCCCCCAGAGACAGGACGGTCCGTCGGGTACAGCCCGTCCTGCCGGGGAGCCTAGCAACGACGCAAGAAGTCCTCACGTCCCTCGATCGCGGGGCACGCTGTGACGAGATTCAGTCAGGATCGCCGCCGGGACACCACCGGACGCCGGTTCGATGCCACGATGGGTGCCAGGAGGTCACTATGCGGCTGTTGGTGGTCGAGGACGACGACGAGATGCGCGCCCTCATGGAACGCGGTCTCGCCGCCGAGGGGTACCGCGTCACCGCGGTCGAGAACGGTGTCGAGGCGCTCATCGCGCTCGGTGACAACGCGTTCGACCTGGCGGTCGTCGACGTGATGATGCCCGGCATGTCCGGGTTCGAGCTGGCGCGGCGCATCCGTGAACGGGAGGACCCCGTACGGATCCTGCTCGTCACCGCCCGTGACGGCGTCGACGACCGGGTCTTCGGCCTGGACGCCGGTGCCGACGACTACCTGACGAAGCCGTTCGCCTTCGCCGAGCTCACCGCCCGGCTCCGCGCACTCGGCCGCCGTGAGGCCGCCGGGGCACCGCGCATCATCGAGGTCGGCGACGTCGCCATCGACTCCGAGGCGCGCCGGGTCTCGATCCAGGGCCAGCGCGTCGCCGTCAGCCCCACCGAGTTCGCGCTGCTGCGCCTGCTCGCGCGCTCCGTCGGCACGGTGGTCGACCGGCCCAAGATCCTCGAGGAGGTCTGGGACGGCTCGCAGCACGTGGACCCGAACGTCGTGGAGCAGTACATCTCGTACCTCCGCAAGAAGCTGACGTCGCACGAGGCGACGGTCGCCATCTCCACCGTGCGCGGACGCGGCTACCGGCTCGACCTGCTCGGGTCCTGACGCGCCCGACGTGCTGCGCTTCATCCGGCCGCTCCGGCTGCTCTCGCTCCGGTCGCGGATCACGATCGGCTCGACGGCGATCGCCGCGGTCGTCATCGTGCTGCTCGTCCTGGTGATGCGGTTCCAGGTGGTGAGCGTCGTCGCGTCGGCCACCAGGACGCTGCTCGACGCCGACGCCGACCCGTACGTGGCCACGCTCGAGGTCGACAGCAACCCGGACTTCTCGCCGCCGGGGAACCTGCAACTCGTCGCCGTCGTCTCCCCCAAGGGCGACATCGTGCTCTCCACGATGCCGTCCCGGGTCGAGAACGCCCTCGGCAGCCTGACCACGACCGCCGCGGGCACGAGCGTCATCGACGTGTCCGGGTCGCAGTACCGCGTCGTCGTCGAGCACCCCGTGAACCAGGCCGGCCGCTGGACCGTCGTCGCCGCCCGCAACGCCCAGGCCGAGGCGATCGTCGTCGATGACCTCACCACCACGCTCTCGGTCACCGGGCTGGCGATCCTCGTCGCGTTCGGGGTCGCGTCGTGGATCCTCGCCACCGCCGCCCTCCGGCCGGTGAACCGGATGCGCCGCGAGGCCGAGCGGCTCTCCGTCGCCCCCGAGCGCGCCGAGCTGCCGGTCGGGCCGGCGCAGGACGAACTGGCGTCCCTCGCCGTGACCCTCAACGCGTTCCTGGCACGGACCCGGCAGGCGACCGAGCGCGAGCGCCAGATGGTCTCCGACGCCAGCCACGAGCTGCGCACCCCGCTCGCGATCCTCACCACGCAGCTCGACCTCGCCTCGCTCGACACCGGCGACGCCGCCGCGCTGGCCGAGCACATCGAGCGCGCCAAGAACAATGTCGCGCGGTTGTCCCGGCTGGCGAACGACCTGCTGACGCTGTCCCGGATCGAGGAGTCCGAGCGCGCCGGCGACACCGACCAGCAGGCGCTCTCGACGTGGTCCGACCTGGGCGACGAGGTGATGGCCGCCGTCGACCGGGTCCGGTTGATCGCGAGCACGAAGGACATCACGGTCGACTTCGACCTGGAGCCGCCGGCTGCCTCTCCGGGTTCCGGTTCGGCACCGGGTCCGGGTCCGGACGAAGCCCGCTACCGGCTCGACGTGGGTGGCATGGCCCAACTCGTGACGAACATCGCCGGCAACGCGGTCTCCGCACTCCCCCGCGGCGGCGGCGTCCTCGTCACCTGGCGCAGCACGCCCGAGTTCGGCGAGCTCCAGGTGACCGACGACGGGCCCGGCGTGCCCGAGTCCTTCGTACCCGTGGCCTTCGACCGCTTCACCCGACCCGACGAGGCCCGGAAGTCCCGCCCGGCTCCCGACCCGGCGACCGGCACGATCCCCCTGCCGGGCGGCTCCGGCCTGGGGCTCGCGATCGTGCGTGCCGTCGCTGAACGGGCAGGAGGCACGGCGTCCCTCCGCAACGTCCGCTCCGGTGGCCTCGAGGTCACGGTGCGCGTCCCCGTGGCGCGGTAGCGCGAGCGTCGAGTGGGCACGACGCCCCGCATGCGTTCCGCCGAGTGGGCGGTCGTCGTCGCTCCGCGACGCTCCGACCGACGGACCGTGATCGGTCGGCGGACCTGAGCGGGGTGTCGCGACCGCTCGCGGCGGGTACGCCGGACAGGAGGCTCGGTGCCAGCCCACACCGCGCCTCCCGCCCAGTCCGTGCCGACGCAGCGGGGTGCGGACGGGGTGCAGGCACCGCGGAGCGGGGAGCGCGCGGCGCGGCATGCGCGTCACTGGAAGTCACGGGACCTCGTCCTGACCGCCAGCGGGAGGCGCTCGATGCGGTCGGCCACGACGTTCACGACGCCGTCCTGCGAACGCTCGAGGATCCCGCGCACGACGACCGCCGGTGACTCCCGGGCAACCCGTCGGTACCGCCCCCACACCCCGACGCTGCAGATGACGTTGACCAGGCCGGTCTCGTCCTCGACGTTGAGGAAGGTGATCCCCGACGCCGTCGCCGGACGCTGCCGGTGCGTCACGATGCCGCCGACCTCGATCCGCCGACCGTTCTCGGCCGTGGCGAGGTCTCCGACGCTGAGCACCCGCTTCGCCCGCAGCCGGTCGCGGAGGTGCCCGACGGGGTGGTCGTCCGTCGTCATGCCCGTGGACCACATGTCCGCGATGAGGACGTCGCCGCTCGTCATCTGTCCGAACAGCGGCGGCTGCACGACGACCTGCGTGTTCGGCAGCTGGTCGGGACGCTCGGCTGCGGCCTGGGCAGCCGACCACATGCCGCCACGGCGGTCGACCCCGAACGGTGCGAACGCGTCGGCGGCGGCGAGGGCCTCGAGCTGTGCCGTCGTGAGTCCGACCCGACGTGCGAGGTCGGACATGTCCGTGAACGGTCCGTTGGCGTCCCGCTCCGCGACGATCCGCTCGGCGCTCTTGCGTCCGAGCGAGGCCACCTCGGCCAGCCCGAGCCGGACCGCGAGGCCGCCGTCCCGCCGGTGCTGCGCGGTGTCGTCGGGCCGTGTCCTGTCGAACGGCAGCACGGGGGGCTGCTCGGCGGCGAGGCAGGCGTCGTCACCGTGTGGACCAGCGGTGTGTCCCTCGAGGGGCTCCAGGGTGGCGTCGACCGCCGAGCGCAGGATGTCCGGACGCAGCACCTCGACGCCGTGTCGGCGGGCGTCGGCCACCAGGGTCTGCGGTGAGTAGAACCCCATCGGCTGGGCCCGGAGCAGCGCCGCGAGGAAGGCTCCCGGGTAGTGCAGCCGCATCCAGGCGCTGGCGTAGACGATGAGCGCGAAGCTGATCGAGTGGCTCTCCGCGAAGCCGAAGTTCGCGAACGCCTGGATCTTGGCGTAGATGGCGTCGGCGTCCGCGCCGTGGATGCCGTTGTCCGCCATGCCCGCGTAGAGCTTGTCCCGCAGCCGGTCGATCTTCTCGTGTCCGCGCTTGGACCCCATGGCACGCCGCAGCAGGTCGGCGTCGTCGCCCGAGCAGTTGCCGACGGCGATGGCCATCTGCATCAGCTGCTCCTGGAACAGCGGCACACCGAGGGTGCGTTCGAGCACCGGCTCGAGCGACGGGTGCATGTAGGTGATCGGTTCCTCGCCGGTACGGCGCCGGATGTACGGGTGCACCGCGCCGCCCTGGATCGGCCCGGGGCGCACCAGCGCGACCTCGATCACCAGGTCGTAGAACCGGCGCGGGAGCAGTCGGGGCAGCGTGCCCATCTGCGCGCGGGACTCGACCTGGAACACCCCGATCGTGTCCGCCCGGCACAGCTGGTCGTAGACGCCCTGCTCCTCCTTCGGGATGGAGTGCATCTCCCAGCGCTCCCCGCAGTGCTCCGCCGCGAGGTCGAACGAGTACTGCAGCGCCGCGAGCATGCCGAGCCCGAGCATGTCGAACTTCACCAGCCCCATGTACGCGCAGTCGTCCTTGTCCCACTGCAGCACGGTGCGGCCGTCCATGCGGGCGTGCTCGATCGGCACGACCTCGCCCACGGGCCGGTCGGTGAGCACCATGCCACCGGAGTGGATGCCGAGGTGTCGGGGGAACCCGAGGACGTCGCTGGCCAGCCCGACGACCTCGGCCGGGATGTCGTGGTCCTGGCTCTCGGTGACGGACCCCCAGCGCTCGACCTGCTTGGACCAGGCGTCCTGCTGCCCGGGGCTGTGGCCGAGCGCCTTGGCCATGTCCCGCACGGCGCCCTTCGGCCGGTAGGTGATGACGTTCGCGACCTGCGCGGCGTTGTACCGGCCGTACTTGTCGTAGACGTACTGGATCACTTCTTCTCGGCGGTCCGAGTCGAAGTCGACGTCGATGTCGGGCTCCTCGTCACGCATCGCCGACAGGAACCGCTCGAACGGCAGGCCGTACCGGATCGAGTCCACCGCGGTGATCTCCAGCAGGTAGCAGACCGCCGAGTTCGCCGCCGAACCGCGCCCCTGACAGAGGATCCCCCGCCCCCTGGCGTACTGGACCATGTCGCGGACGATGAGGAAGTAGCCGGGGAACTTCTTGTCCTCGATCACCGCGAGCTCGCGTTCGATGCGCTCCCGCTTGTGCGGGTCGACACCGTCCGCGCTGCCCGGGTACCGGCGACGCGCGCCGTCCCACGTGAGCTCCCGCAGCCACGACATCGCGGTGTGGCCGTCCGGGACGTCGATGTCGGGCAGCCCGGGCTGCACGGTCTTCAGGCGGAAGCCGAGTTCGTCGGCGAGCGTCACGCTGTGCTCGATCGCGCCCGGGTACCGCGCGAACCGACGGGCCATCTCGGCGCCGGAGCGCAGGTGGGCGGTGTCGGCGGCCGGCAGCCAGCCGTCGATCTCGTCGAGGCTCCGTCGTGCCCGCACCGCGGCGAGTGCCGTCGCCACGGGGAACCGGTCGGGAGTGGCGTAGTGCACGTTGCCGGTCGCGACGACGGGCAGCGCGTGCGCGGTCGCCAACGCCGCGAGGGCGTCGTTCCTGGCGCTGTCGAGCGGGTCGCCGTGGTCGAGGAGCTCGACGACCACGTTGCCGGTCCCGAAGCGGTCCAGCAGCGCGCGCAGGGCCGTGTCGGCCGCGGACTCGCCGCCGCGTTCGAGTGCCTGTCGCACGGCACCCTTCCGACAGCCCGTCAGCACCCGCCAGTGTCCGCCGGAGCGCTGGGCGAGGTCGTCGAGGTCGTACTGCGGGCGGCCCTTCTCGGACCCGGCGCGCAGGTGGGCACTCGTGACGGCGCCGGCAAGCCGGTGGTAGCCGTCCTGTCCGTCGGCGAGCAGCAGCAGGTGGGATCCCCCGGGGTCCGGGACCCCGTTCTGCGGTTCGGTCAGGCCGAGGGAGAGCTCGGTGCCGTACACGGTGCCGACGGTCGGGTAGGCCTCGGCGACCTCCGCCATCCGGGCAGCGCCGTAGAAGCCGTCGTGGTCGGTGAGCGCGAGGGCGTGCAGGCGCAGCCGGGCGGCTTCCTCGAACAGGTGCTCGGGCTGGCTGGCGCCGTCGAGGAAGCTGAACGTGGAGTGCGCGTGCAGTTCCGCGTACGGCACGGTGGGAGCGTCACCGCCCCGGGCGACCTCGGACGGTTCGTACGGCGCACGCTTGCGCGACCACGCCGGGCTGTCCCCGCCGTCGCCCTCGTGTGCGGTCCCCGGGCTCCGCTTGTCGGACAGCGCCCGCTCGAACTGCGACCACGGGATCGGTGGGTTGTTGTACCCCATCAGCTGCTCCTGTTCACGTGGCGACCGCCTCTGCCCACCAGCGGTGGTCGGCGAGGACCAGGTACCAGGCCCGCCCCTCGGCGTCGACGAGCTGCAACCGGTGCAGCCGCCGACCGCCGGCGTCCCACCAGCGCACGACGAGCGGCCAGGGACCGGCCCACGCGGTCACCGCACCGAAGCCACCGCCGCGGTCGCCCTCTGCCCGGAACCGGCCGGGCGTGCCCGAGAGCACACCGCGGTCGTCGACGTCCACGCTGCCGCCGTCGACCGTGACGACGTCCACGGGTCGGGGACGCTCGAGCACGGTGGCCGGGGGCGGCCCGGGGAGCTTGCCGGGCCAGGGGCGGTCCCGCACGGCGCCGAGGTCGGCGGGTGGCGCGTCGCCCCACGGCACGAGCACCATCCGCTCGGACAGGGTGCGTCCTCCGCCGATGCGCGGGGTCACCACGCCGTCGTGTCCGACCATGCCCTGCACGCGGGCGAGCCCGTGGTGGACCCGCTCGTCCGGCCCAGACCCCCACAGCCCGCGTTCGTGGTTCGCCATGTCGTCGACGGCGACCGGTTCGAGGACCACCGACGTGACCGGGGCCTCGAGCCCGGTGGGGTCGACCCCGCCGGCGAGCTGCCAGCGCACCCGGTCGACCACGTCGGCGGCCTCGAACCAGCGGGGGTGGGTCCACGTGCGCTCGAGCAGGATGTCCCGCTCGTCGAGGATCCCCACGCGGATCGTCGTCGCGACGAGCCCGGCGGCGCGGAGCCGGTCGGCGAAGTCGTCGGCCGACCGGCGGAAGGCGAACGCGATCTGGTCGGCGCGGTCGAGCGCCGGCTCGAAGGAGGCCTCGGTCCGGAGCTCCGGCGGGATCTCGCGCGCGGAGATCTCGCGTGGGTCGCGGCCGCCCGCCAGCCGGTGCAGGAACGCCCCGGCGAGCCCGAACCGGTCGCGCACCTGTTCGTCATGCAGCGCGGCGAACGCCCCGAGCGTGGTGATCCCGAGGCGGTCGAGCACGGAGGCCAGGTCGGCGTCGCCCAGCACCCCGAGCGGCAGCGGCGCCAGGAAGTCGGACGAACCGGCGACCGGCACGATGCGCACGCGCTCCCCCGGCCGGACCGGACGGGCCCTGGCCGCCTGCTCCGCCGCGAACGGGGTGTCCGCCACACCGGCACGGACCCCCGGCGCACCGTGGTCGGCGGCGATCCCCGCGAGCGTGGCCGCTGCGGCGCGTTCACCGCCGTAGTAGCGCGCCGGACCGCGGGACCGCAGCGCGAGCGTGCCGGGGCGCAGGACCTCGACCCCGGGCACCGCTGCCTCCACAGCCCGGATGACCGGCTCGAACGCACGGTGGTCGAGGGCGTCGTCGTAGGACTGCACGACGAGGTCCGTGCAGCGCGCCTGGGCCTCGCGCAGCCGGAGCCCCCGGACGACCCCGTGCTGGCGCGCGGACGCCGAGCTCGCGTACACCAGGCCCTTCGACACCACCGCGAAGGGCTGCTCCGGCGGCGCACCCGCTGCCCGGGCCGCGGCGATGACGGGCCAGTCCGGGCACCAGAGCACGATGGTCCTGGTGGGCGGGGGCTCGGGCAGTGCACCGCCACCACGGACGATCGCGTCGACGCGGACGCGCTGCTGCCCGATCACGACGCCACCGCCACGGGCCGCAGGTCGCCGCGCACGCCGTGCTCGCCGCCCCCGGGCAGTGCCACCGGCATCGGCGTCGCGGTCCTGACCACGCCGTCGGCCGCCGGCAGCAGCAGTTCGGCGCTGAGCGGCCGCACCGCACCGGCACGACCGGTCGCGGTCACCGTGGCACGGCGCTCCGTCAGGTGGCCGTGCCCCTGCCCGATCCCCGACCACGTGGACGACGTCACCCGCAGCGTGACGTCTGCTCCTGGCCACGACCCGAGGGCGACGAGCGCCCCCCCGCGCTGCCGCAGCCGGGCGGACAGCCGTGCGACGTCACCGGGCACGACCCGTCCGAGTGGGCGGGTCAGGACGATCTGCGCGACGTCGGCCATCGCCGCGGTCACGGCGAGCCACTGGTCGCCCGGGTCGGGCACGAGCACGAGGCGTTCCAGGTCGATCCCGGCCGCCGCCGCGGCTTCGATCCCGAAGGACGGCACCCCGACGACCGCGCACCACGCCCCCGCTGCGGAGGCCGCCTGCAGCATGGTCATCGCGAGCAGCACGGACTCGGGCACCGCGTAGGTGCCGCCGACCCGGATGGCTCCCCCGGGCAGCAGGGGCTCCAGCGCCGCCGCCGTGGGGAGTCCCGCCGTGTCGACGCGGGTGGACTCCATGGCGTTGACCCGCGACCGCAGCGACGTGATCCGGTCGAGTGCCGCGCGGGCGTCCCGGACGTGGTCGGCGGCACCGCCGGCACCGCTGACGGCAGCGCCACGACGCCCGGGGCGCTCAGCGCGGTCCCCGGGCGAACGGAGTGCCGTCGCCGTCTGCATGCCCTCATATTCGAACATGTGTTCGATGATGTCAATCGCGTCCGACATTCGTGGACAGCGGTTCGAACACCCGTTCGATCAGCTCACCAGGACGCTGACGCCCCCACGCTCCCCAGCACCGACCGTGTCTTCGTCTCGACCTCGTCCGCCTCGTCCTGCGCGACCGAGGACCAGGTCACCGCGCCACCGGCTCCGAGCGTCCGTGACCGCACGCCGTCCGCACCGACCACCGTCACCAGTGTCCGGATGGCCACCGACAGATCCGCTGCACCGCTCGTCGAGAAGTACCCGATCGCGCCTGAGTACACCCCGCGCGGCACATCCTCCAACCGGTCGGAGACGGCCATCGCGCTGATCTTGGGCGCACCGGTCATGGACCCGGGCGGGAACGCCGCCCGCACCACCGCCGCCCGCGAGGTCCCCTCCGGCACCACGGCGCCGATCGTCGACACCATCTGGTGCACGCTCGCGTACGTCTCGACGTCGCACAGCCGGTCGACGTGCACCGACCCGGGCGTCGCCGTCCGCAGCAGGTCGTTCCGCAGCAGGTCGACGATCATCACGTTCTCCGCGCGGTCCTTGACGCTCGCCGCCAGTTCGCCACGCACCACCGCGTCCGCCTCGGGGTCCTCGAGCCGTCGCCGCGTCCCCTTGATCGGCTCGGCGAGCACCCCGCCGTCCGCGTCGATCCGCAGGAACCGCTCCGGCGACCGGCTCGCCACCCGCAGCGGTCCGAGCCGCAGGTACGCCCCGAACGGCACCGGGTCCGTCGCGCGCATGCGCAGGTACTCGTCGAGCTGCGGGTCCGTGGCGGACCCGAGCGGAGCCTCCTGGGCGGCCACCGGCAGGGTGAAGGCGGTGGTGAGACAGACCTGGAACGCGTTCCCCTCGCGGATCTCGGCGCGGCACGCGTCGACCGCGGTCTCGTACGCGGCGCGCGACACGCGTCCGGTCGCCGCCGACCCGTCCGGGAGGCTCGGGGGCCCGCCGACGACGTCGGCCACCGGTGCCGGGGCGGCCACCGTGTCGAGCCAGGCCCGGTTGGCGGCGCTGGCCACCGGTTCGGCGTCGCTCACCAGGACGAGCGCCCACGCCCTGCCGTCGTCACGGACGACGACGGCACGGTCGACGAACCGCAGGTCGGCGTCCGCGTGGCCGTCGGCGGTCCGGTCGGGACCCCCGGACTCCCGGCCGAGCTCGTAGCCGAGGAAGCCGACCCAGCCGAGCGCGAACCCGAGACCGGCGAGGGGCTCGTCGAGGCGCGGGGTGGCGGCGAGCAGGTCGTCGAGCACGGCGAACGCGGGGCGGTCCTCCGATCGGGCGATGCCGAACCACGACCGGGCCGGTGCCGCGACGTCGATGACGGCGGATCGGGCCTCGTGGCGGAACCGCACGGCGAAGGGACCGTTGCACGGGGCGAAGACGGACCACCGAGCCCGGTGTGCGGCCGATGCGGGCGCGTCATCGGGCAGGGCGGAGTCGAACCAGACGAGGTCGCCCTCCTCCGATCGGACGAGGGCCGCGAGGTCGACCCCGTCCACCCGACGGGACTCGATCCTCAGACGGCCGCGATCGTCCATGCGGCCGCGTGTGCCGCGCCGGGGGCGAGCACGACGAGGCCGCGGTCCTCGCCCGCGTTGAACGCGTCGGGCGCGCAGGTCATCGGCTCGACCGCGAGGCCCGAGCGGTGGTACTCCGGCACGACGTGGTCGGCCGTGTGCACCTGGGCCCAGCCGCACTCCGTGCCGAAGGTCACACGGACGCCACGCCCGTCGGCGGCGGTGACGGTGATCGCGGCGGTGCCGTCGGCGTCACGGTCGAAGCCGGTGAAGGCGTGGTCGATGAAGCGGCTGCCGATCAGGGTCGGCGTGCGGAGGTCGAACTCGTCGTGCACGGGGACGAGGTCCGTCGGCACGAGCCGGTCCTCCGTGACCTCGAGCACCTCGGCGGCGGGCAGGGTCAGCGTCCAGTCGTCGACGCTCCCTGCGCCTGCGGAGAGGTACGGGTGCGGGCCGGTCCCCCACGGTGCCGGGCGGTCGCCGGTGTTCGTGCCGGTCACGGTCGTGTGCAGGCCCTCGGCGTCGAGGCGGTACTCCACGTGCACGACGACGCGGAAGGGGTAGCCCTCCTGCGCGGGGACGGTCGTCGTCAGGGTGACCCGGTCCGCCTCGTGCACCTCGACCGCGAAGTCCACCCAGCCGACCAGACCGTGCAGGGCGTGCGAGCGCTTCGGCTCGGACAGGGCGAGCTCATGGTCCTGCCCGTCGAAGGTGTAGCGGCCGTCGACCACGCGGTTCGGCCACGGGGCGAGGACGGCCCCGCGGAAGACCGGGCGGACCTGGTCCGCCTCGAACGGGACGACGAGGTCGCGGTCCCCCTGCCGAAGTGCGCGGAGCGTGGCTCCCACGGTGGCGATCTCGGCGGTGTACCCGGCGGCGGCGATGGACAGCTGCGTGCCGGAGAGGGGGGCGTCGTTGCTCATGCGCTCAGCGTAGCGAACCGGCGGCATCCGCCCCGAGACCCGCGCACGTCTGCTGGCACCCAGCCCGGAACGAAAGAAGCCCCGCTCTCCGAGTGGAGAGCGGGGCTTCGTGGGTGGATCTGAGGGGACTCGAACCCCTGACCCCCTGCATGCCATGCAGGTGCGCTACCAGCTGCGCCACAGACCCATGATCCGATGTGTACTTCGTGTCCCGGGTTCCCCCGAGGCACCAGTGAAGCGTACACCATGGCCGACCCCGGGAGCGAAATCGCGCTGGCACCCCGGGCGCGTCGGCGTCAGGCGTCGGCCGGGGTCTCCGCCGGGGCGTTCGCGACGACGACGTCGAGCGGGATGGTCGGGCAGTCCGACCAGAGACGCTCGAGCGAGTAGTACTGGCGGTCTTCTTCGTGGAAGACGTGCACGACGATGTCGCCGAAGTCGATGAGGACCCAGCGGCCCTCGCTCCGGCCTTCACGGCGGAGCGTCTTGGCGCCGGCCTGCAGCATGCGGTCCTCGACCTCGTCGGCGATGGCCATCACGTTGCGCTCGTTGCGCCCGGTGGCGAGGAGGAACACGTCGGTCAGCTGCAGCGGGCCGGTCACGTCGAGGGCCACGAGGTCCTCGGCCTGCTTGGCGTCGGCGGCGCCGGCGGCGACCTGCACGAGTTCCAGAGCACGGGTGGAAGCGGTCACGGAGTCCTTCCGGTTGTCATCCGGCAGGACACCGGACGGGACACGATCATAAGCCACGCCACCGACGGCGGCGCGGGGGTCGTCGACCGCGGGGGCCGACACGGGTGGGAGGACGCGGACGTCAGGACCCGAAGAAGTTCGTCGAGACCAGCGCGACGACGATGACGGTGGCAGCGGCGACGCACACGCCGCCGACGGTGAACCCGAGGATCATCGGCACCCGCGACTCCTTCGGCTTGGCGGCCGCGAGGACCACCTGCCGCGTCGACGTGTGACTCGACACCGCACGGCTCGCCCGCACGGGGCTGGCGTCCGTCTCGGGCTGCTCGTCGTGCTGCTCGAGCAGGCGGTCCACCTCGGCGCCGTCGATCGGCCGGTGCGACCCGGTCGAGGACAGGGACGCCGGCAGGTCGATCGAACCGGTCAGGATGACCTCTCCCGTGGCGTTGAGCGCACCCGTGGGGTCCGCCAGCGCCGAGTTCGGCAGGATGATCGCGTTCGAGCCCGTCTCGGCGACCCGACGGATGCCGGTCGCCTCGTCGTGGACCTCGGTGTCGTTCGAGTCGTGCGCCTGCGTGGACCAGTGTCCGACGGGTGTGGCGAACGTGGTCGTCATCGGCTTCGGCTCGGGCGGGCGGACGAAGGCCACCCCCGGGGCTGCCTGCGACGACTGTGCGTCAGCCGAGGCCGGACGGTCGTCGTGCTGGACCGGGACCTCGTTGGTGTCGTCGTCGTCGAGCGACAGCGGGAACACCCCGGGCGTCGCGGCGGCAGCGTCCGGCGCAGCCGTGGTGTCCGTCAGGACGCCGGCCGGCAGCTCAGCGGCGGCGTCGGCGTCCGGGACGCGGTCCGTCGAGCCGCCGTCGGTCGCGACGTCGTCGGCGTCCGACGTGGCGTCACCGGCCTGGGGCGCCCAGGTCGAGCGGTGGCGTCGGGGTTCCTCGGCGTGCGAGGCAGCTTCCTCGAGGGGCTCGAGTCCATCCGGGGACCCGTCGGCGGCGGTGGCCTGCTCGACCGCGGCCTCGTCGAGGTGCGTGGTCTCGGTGGAGGGCTCCTGCCAGTCCGACGGCTCAGCGACGGGGTCGGGCAGCGATGCAGGAGCGCGCGTGGGCGATGCGGGCGAGGGCGATGCGGAAGGCGTCGACCCGGCGAACCCGGCGGGAGCGGTCGGCGGCGTGGTGCCGCCCTGGTCGCCCTGCAGCTCGGCGACGGTCCCCAGCACGTCCTGCATCGTGCGGTCGGACGACTGCGGTGCCGGGTTCCGGAGCGGCACCGGACCGGTGGCCTGGCCCTCGGCGGCGCGCATCTGACGGATCTGTCGGCGGGTGAGACCGCCGGACCCCGGCACGATCTCCGTTGCGGAGGCCGGGGGCTGGTCCGGCACGCCGGCGAAGGTCGGTGCCGACGGCACGACCGGCGCGGCGGACTGCGCGGGGCCGGGCGCCGCCGGAGCGACGTGCGACCCGGGGCGACGGCGTGCGCCGTCGACGGAGGTGGGCTGGGGGGCGGCCACGGTCGGCGGCGGGGTCACGGGCTGGCCCCCGGCCGAGGCTGCGCGCTCTCGCTCGCGCGCCTGGCGCCGCGACAGGGGCGGCTGCGCGTCGGACGGACTCATGCAACGCTCCGATACAGGTGGTGCTTGGTGATGTACTGGACGACGCCGTCGGGAACCAGGTACCAGACAGGGTTGCCACGTCGGACCCGGTCACGACAGTCGGTCGAGGATATCGCCAGAGCCGGGACTTCGAGCAGACTCACGTCACGTTCGGGGAGCCCGGTGATGCTCAGGTTGTGGCCAGGACGCGTGACGGCGACGAAGTGCGCGAGGTCCCAGAGGCCGTCGTGGTCCTTCCAGTCGACGATCTGCTGGACGGCGTCCGCACCGGAGATGAAGACGAGCTGCGCGTCGGGGCGCTGTTCGTGGAGGTCCTGGAGGGTGTCGACCGTGTAGGTCGGGCCGGGACGGTCGATGTCCACACGGCTGACGGTGAACATCGGGTTCGACGCGGTCGCGATGACCGTCATCAGGTAGCGGTGCTCCGCGTCGGTGACACCGGACTTCATGTAGGGCTGCCCGGTGGGGACGAAGACGACCTCGTCGAGGTCGAACGACCTGGCGACTTCCGACGCCGCGACGAGGTGGCCGTGGTGGATGGGGTCGAACGTGCCACCCATCACACCGATGCGGGGCCGCCCCGAGCTCTCGAGCATGGAGCGGCGCGTCAGATCTTGGTGTGGCCGTACTCGTCCACACCGGTCTCGTGGGTGCGGGTGGCCTCGAACTTGTTCGAGTGGCGGTACGCGATGTCGCGGAACGACCAGGTGACGAAACCGAGGAAGGCGAAGAACGCAGCAGCCACGACCGGGAAGATGAACGCGGGGACCGACGAGGCGTTCTCGGCGGCTTCAGCGAGGAGGGTCATGGTGCGATGCTCCGATCGATCGAGGAAGGCTGTGGGCCAGTCTAGCCGCGGATCTGACCCTGTCCGCGCACGACCCATTTCGTGCTGGTGAGTTCGGGCAGCCCCATCGGCCCCCGCGCGTGCAGCTTCTGCGTCGAGATGCCGACCTCGGCACCGAAGCCGAACTCACCGCCGTCGGTGAACCGCGTGGACGCGTTGACCATCACCACGGCCGAGTCGACGGCCTGCAGGAAGCGCTCGGCGGTGTCGACGTCGTTCGTCACGATCGCCTCGGTGTGGTGCGTCGACCACTGCGCGATGTGCGCCATGGCGGCGTCGACGTCGGCCACCACCCGGATCGACAGGTCGAGGTCCATCGACTCGGTCGCCCAGTCGACGTCGGTCGCGCGGAGCACGCCCGGCACGATCGCCCGGGTCGCGTCGTCACCGCGGAGGGTGACCCCGGCCGCGCGGAGCCGGTCCGCCAGCGTCGGCAGGAGCCGTTCGGCGGCGTCCTGGTGCACGAGCAGGGTCTCCAGCGCGTTGCAGACGCTGGGCCGCTGGACCTTGCTGTTGAGCACGATGTCGACGGACCGGGCCAGGGGTGCCGAGGCGTCGAGGAACACGTGCACGACTCCGGCGCCGGTCTCGATCACCGGGACCTGCGACTCGGTGACGACCGTCTGGATGAGCGATGCACTGCCCCGCGGGATGAGCACGTCGACGAGGCCCCTGGCGCGCATCAGCTCCGTCGCACCCGCGCGACCGAACTCGTCGATCGTCTGGACCAGCGCACGCGGCAGCCCGACGGACTCGACCGCGTCCTGCAGCACCCCGACGAGCACCGCGTTCGTGCGTTCCGCTGCCGATCCCCCGCGCAGGACCACGGCGTTGCCGCTCTTGAGCGCCAGGCTCGCGATGTCGACCGTCACGTTCGGACGGGCCTCGTAGATCGCGCCGACGACGCCGAACGGCACGCGGACCTGGCTGAGCTGCAGGCCGTTCGGCAGCACCGACCCGCGGACGGACTGGCCGACGGGGTCGGTGAGCCCGACGACGTGTTCGACCGCCGCTGCGAGCGCGTCGATCCGGGCGGGGTCGAGTCGGAGCCGGTCGAGGAGTCCCCCGGCGAGCCCGCTGTCCTCGCCCGCGACGAGGTCGAGGTGGTTCGCCGCCACGATGTCGTCAGTGGCCGCACGGACCGCCCGGGCGATGGCCAGGAGCGCGGCGTCCTTGACGGCGGTGGTGGCCGTCGCGAGGGTCCCGGCCGCGGCGCGGGCCGCCACCAGCTTGTCGGTGAGGGTCGGAGCGGGGGCGGTCAGCGACATGGGTCGATTGTAGGACCGGCACCACCCGCGTGACGGCAGCAGTCAGCGACCGGCACCACCCGCGTGACGGCGGCAGCCGACGACCGGCGGCGTCAGGGCCGGACCGTCACCCCCGCGGCGCCGCGTGGAACCAGGTGCCGACGTGCTCCCCCGCCAGGGCCCGGTCGACCAGGGACGTCGCGGTCACGAGCACCGAGGTGCCCGCCTCTGCCGCGAGCCGTGCCGCCGCGACCTTCGTGCCGGCTCCCCCGGTGCCGACCCCGGCCGCGCCCACGGACCCGAACGTGACCCCGGCGAGCTCGTCCCCGAACGGGACCTCGTCGATGCGTTCGGCCCCGGGCTGCTCCGGCGGCTTCGTGTACAGGGCCTCGACGTCGGAGAGCAGCACGAGGGCGTCGGCCCCGAGGAGCCGTGCCACCAGTGCCGCGAGCCGGTCGTTGTCGCCGAACCGGATCTCGTGCGTGGCGACGGTGTCGTTCTCGTTGACGATCGGCAGCACCCGCAGCGCGAGCAGCCGGTCGATCGCCCGCTGCGCGTTCACCCGGTGCGTCGGGTTCTGCAGGTCCCCGGCGGTCAGCAGGATCTGGGCCGCGACGACGCCGTGCCGGTCCAGCTGCTGCTGGTACCGGAACATCAGGACGTTCTGCCCGGTGGCGGCCGCCGCCTGCTGGGTGGCGAGGTCGTCCGGCCTGCCCTCGAGCCCGAGGAACGGGAAGCCCGTCGCGATGGCACCGGACGACACCAGGACGACCTCGGTCCCGTGGCCGTACGCGGTGGCGAGGGCGTCGACGAGCGACCCGATCTGGCCGGCGGCGTCGCCCGAGACCGACGACGACCCGACCTTGACCACGATCCGCCGGGCACGCGGGAGGTCAGCGCGCCGGCGGACGGGGCCGAGGGAGGTCGTGTCGGTCATGCGGTGGTCAGTCCTGCTCGTCCTCGGCGTCGGCCCACATGCCGGACTTCCGCTCCTGCTCGAGCTCGGCACGCGCGGCGGCCTTGGCGTCCATCCGCTCGTAGTAGTTCTGTCGACGCTCGTTGCTCGTCTGGCGCCCGGACTGGTCGAGTCGGGCGTCGGTGCCACGGGCACTCGTGATGAGCTCCGCGGTCGAGGTGAGTGTCGGCTCCCAGTCGAAGATCATGCCGCCGTCGCCACCGATGACGACGGTCGAGCCCGCGACGGCCCCGGCCTTGAACAGGCCGTCCTCGACGCCGAGCTTGGCGAGCCGGTCGGCGAGGTAGCCGATGGCCTCCTCGTTGGTGAAGTCGGTCTGCTGCACCCAGCGCTCCGGCTTCGACCCGCGGACGCGGTAGAAGCGGTGCTCCTCGCCGCCCTCGGCACGGACGGTGAACCCGCCCTTGGCGTCGACGGCCTTCGGTCGGATGACGATGCGCTCCGGGAGCGGCTCGGCCGCCTTCGCGAGGCGGGCCTGCTCGACGATGCCGCCGAGGGCGAAGCTCAGCTCGCGGAGGCCCTGGTGCGACGCGGTGGAGATCGGGAAGACGCGGTAGCCGCGGGCCTCGAGCTCCGGGGTCACGAACGCGGCCAGCTCGGCGGCGTCGGGGACGTCGATCTTGTTGAGCGCGATGAGCTGCGGGCGCTCGAGCAGCGGCAGCTGGCCCTCGGGGACCGGGTAGCGCTCCAGCTCGCGGAGCAGGACGTCGAGGTCGCTGATCGGGTCGCGGCCCGGGTCGAGGGTGGCGCAGTCGATGACGTGCAGCAGGACCTCACAGCGCTCGACGTGGCGGAGGAACTCGAGGCCGAGGCCCTTGCCCTCCGACGCGCCCTCGATGAGCCCGGGGACGTCGGCGACGGTGAAGCGGACCTCTCCCGACTCGACGACGCCGAGGTTCGGGGTCAGCGTGGTGAAGGGGTAGTCGGCGATCTTCGGCTTCGCGGCGGAGACCGCGGCGATGAGCGAGGACTTGCCGGCGCTCGGGTACCCCACCAGGGCGACGTCGGCGATCGTCTTGAGCTCGAGCCGGACGTCGCTGGACTCGCCGTCGGTGCCGAGGAGCGCGAACCCGGGGGCCTTGCGCTTCGTCGAGGCGAGTGCGGCGTTGCCGAGGCCACCCTGACCGCCCTGGGCCACGACGATGCGCATCCCCGGCTCGGTCATGTCCGCGAGCAGCTCGCCGGACTCGTCGTAGACCACGGTGCCGACGGGCACGGGGAGTTCGAGCTCGGCTCCGCTGAGACCGCTGCGCATGTCGCCCATGCCCGGCTGGCCGTTGCGGCTGGAGCGGTGCGGCGAGCGGTGGTAGCCGAGCAGCGTGGTGACCTGCGGGTCGGCCACGAGCACGATGTCGCCGCCGTCGCCGCCGTCGCCACCGTCCGGACCGGCCAGTGGCTTGAACTTCTCGCGACGAACGGACACGCATCCGTTGCCGCCGTTCCCCGCGCTGAGGTGCAGGATCACGTCGTCGACGAACGTCGCCATCGGTTGTTCACTCTCCGTAGACCAGAGGCGACCGGAGCCGCCAGTGACGGCCGGGGCCGTCGAAACACGAATGAGGGGCAGGCACGCGGCCCGCCCCTCATCCAGAGAACTGTGTCGTCAGACGCTCACGGCGTCGACGATGTTGATGACCTTGCGGCCACCCTTGGTGCCGAACTCGACCGAGCCAGCGGCCAGGGCGAACAGCGTGTCGTCGCCACCGCGGCCGACGTTCGCGCCCGGGTGGAAGTGCGTCCCACGCTGGCGGACGATGATTTCACCGGCGTTGACGACCTCGCCACCGAAGCGCTTCACGCCGAGGCGCTGTGCGTTCGAGTCACGACCGTTGCGAGTGGAACTCGCACCCTTCTTGTGTGCCATTGTCTGCTCCCGCCTTACGCGATCTTGGTGACCTTGACGCGCGTGAGGTCCGCGCGGAAGCCCTGGCGCTTCTTGTAACCGGTCTTGTTCTTGAACTTCTGGATGATGACCTTCTTGCCGCGGAGGTCCTCGAGCACCTCGGCGGTGACGGTCACCTTCGCCAGGTCGGTCGCGGCGGAGGTGATGGTGTCACCGTCCACGAGGAGCACGGGCGCGAGCTCGATGTTGCCCTGGTCATCGGCCTTCTTGCGATCGATGGTGAGGATCGTGCCGACCTCGACCTTCTCCTGACGGCCGCCGGCGCGCACTACTGCGTAAACCACGTGGAAATCCTTACGTAACTCTGCTTGAGGGAAGTCTCGGGTGTCTGTTCCTGCGCGACCACCGGCGGAACCGGTGGCCGGCGACACAGGCAGAACGGCCCGTTGACACCAGGGATCGAGCGTACTCGATGGGCATGGGTCCGGTCAAACGGCGACACGCGCCTAGCATGGACACGTGACCGTGTTGATCGACCCACCGACGTGGCCCGCCCACGAAACCGTGTGGTCGCACCTCGTCAGTGACCTATCGTACGCGGAGCTCCACGAATTCGCAGCACGTGCCGGTGTGCCACGCCGGGCGTTCGACCACGACCACTACGACGTGCCGCAGGCCCGCTACGACGAACTGGTCGCGCTCGGCGCGACGCCGGTGTCCGGGCGCGAGCTGGTGCTCCGCCTGATCCGGAGCGGTCTGCGGGTCGCTCAGCGGGACAAGCGCGGCTTCTGAGCCGCCCCCAGCACGGACAGGAGGCCCGTGGCGGGGTCGCCACGAGCCTCCTGTCCGGTGGGTGCCATGACCAGGGCACGTCGGGTCAGCGACCCGGCGGCGGTCCCCACTGCTGCTGCGGGGGCGCCCACTGCTGGGCGGGCGGCTGCTGGGGCTGCACCGTCGCCGGCGGGACCGCGTCCGCCGGACGGACCGTGCCCGGCGTGCCGGAACCCGGGCGTCCGGTGCGGCCACGGGGACGGCCGAGCCAGAGCCACGCCACCGTGGCGGCGGCGAGGAGCATCGCGGTGAGCGGCACACCGCGTTGCAGCGGCGACGTCAGGACGTCCGTCACCAGGCGCCTGGGCCCGTCGTCGACCGCGCCGTAGGCACCCGTGACGATCCCGACGAGCGCCAGGGCCAGCGTGCCGGCGGCGCCGCCGAGGACCGCGCGGAGCAGGACGACGGGCAGCGGGCTGCGCCGGGTGATCGGCGTGAGGAACGCCAGCGCCAGGAAGGCGCCCGCGTAGAACGGGAACGGCGTCAGGAAGACGGCCGTGGCGAAGCTCAGCACGACGCTGTGACCGCCGTAGGAGCCGAACGGGCCGACGTACAGGCTCGTGCCGATCATCCCGATGAGGCCGGACAGGGCCTGCACCGCGAGCACCCCGACGACCGCGATGGCCGCTCCGGCGACCGCAGCGCCGGAGGCACCGGGCGCGAAGGCCCTGGTCGGGTCCCCCGCCCGCCGGGGCGGCCGGGGCGGGTGGTACCCGCCGCCGGCCGGTCCGCCGCCGCGCTGCTGCTGCTGGGCGTACTGCTGCGGCGGCTGCTGCTGCCACCCGGCGCCGTAGTACCCGCGGTCGTCTGGTTGCGGGCGGTGCTCGGGGTTCGCCACCTTAGCTCCCCAGGATCACGGTGCCGTCGTCGGAGGCCGCACCGTCGGTGGTCGCCGGGGCGCTGATGCTGCCCGACGAGACACGGCGCGACCGGGACCGTCCCTGACCGGGCTGCTTCGGCTCCGGGAGCGCCTGCAGGACCGAGTCGAGGAGGGAGTCCGCGTCGGGTGCCTTGCGGGGCTCGCGCTTCGTGACCGCGACGGGGATGTCGAGGATGGCGACCGTGGTGTCGGCCGGGGTGACCGTGGCGGACGAGGACGCCCGACGACGGGTCGGCGGGGTCGACGGGGTCGACGGCTCGGGTGCCGGCGCGGTCGCTGCGTCGGCCGTCGGCGTGGTCGCGGCCGGCGTGGTCGCGGCCGGGGCCTCGGTCGACGCGGCGGTGCGCTCGGTGGGAGCGACCGCCGGGGCGGCGGTGGCGGCGGCCGGGGCCGGCAGCGTCAGGACGCCGTCGGTCGATGCCGGGGCGCTCTGCTCGGAGCTGGCACGACCACCGCGACGACGACGGCGCTTGGGGCCACCCTCGGTCGACGTCTCGGGGGCATCGGCGGCCGCGGGGGCCGCCGACGCTGCCGGTGCGGCGGGTGCGGCGGGTGCCGAAGCCGGGGACGACGACGACTCGGGAGCGGTCGGCGACGCGGCCGGCTCCTCGTGGCCGATGGTCGACGCGGCGATCCGGGACAGCGCGTGCTTCACGTCGTCCGTGATCTGGTGTGCGTGCGACGCCTTCTGCTCGCCGCCGGAGCCGTTCGACCCGGACCCGTTGCCGTTCCCGTTGCCGTTGCCGCGCGGCCCGTTCGAGCTGCCGGCCGAGGACGCACCCTCGGAGCCGTTGCCACGCCCCTTGCGACGCCCCTTGGAGGGACCGGGGTCGGCGTTGTTGTCGTTGACCTTCGCGTTGACCTCGTCGAGGGACTCGCGCAGGCCGACACCGATCTTCTTGCGGGTCATCTGCACGAGGCCGAGCGAGGTGACCTCGGCGACCTGGTGCTTCGTGCGGTCGCGGCTGAGGCACTCGACGAGACGACGCAGGACGAGGTCACGGTTCGACTCGAGCACCATGTCGATGAAGTCGACGACGATGATCCCGCCGATGTCCCGCAGCCGGAGCTGACGGACGATCTCCTCGGCGGCCTCGAGGTTGTTCTTCGTGACGGTCTCCTCGAGGTTGCCCCCGGAACCGACGAACTTGCCCGTGTTGACGTCGACCACGGTCATGGCCTCGGTGCGGTCGATGACGAGCGAACCACCCGAGGGCAGCCAGACCTTGCGGTCCAGGGCCTTCTCGACCTGCTCGTTGAGGCGGTGCTCCTCGAAGGAGTCCGGGCCGTCGTAGAGCTCGACGCGGTCCTTGAGGTCGGGCGCGACGGCGTCGAGGTACTCCTCGATCGTCTCGCGGGCGGCGTCGCCGTCGATGATGAGCTTCGTGAAGTCCTCGTTGAAGACGTCGCGGACGATCTTCACGAGCAGGTCGGGCTCCGAGTGGAGCATGACCGGCGCCTGGCCGACAGCGACCTTCTTCTGGATGGCCTCCCACTGCGCGGTGAGGCGCTGGACGTCGCGCGTCAGCTGCTCCTCGGTGGCGCCCTCGGCCGCGGTGCGGACGATGACGCCGGCGTGCTCGGGCAGGACCGCCTTGAGGATCTTCTTCAGGCGGGCGCGCTCGGTGTCCGGGAGCTTCCGCGAGATGCCGTTCATCGAGCCGTTCGGCACGTAGACGAGGTAGCGACCGGGCAGCGAGACCTGGCTGGTCAGGCGGGCGCCCTTGTGGCCGACCGGGTCCTTCGTGACCTGCACGAGGACCTTGTCGCCCGGCTTGAGCGCTGCCTCGATGCGGCGGCCGTGGTTGCCGGTCTCGACGGAGTTCCAGTCGACCTCACCGGCGTAGAGCACGGCGTTGCGGCCGCGGCCGATGTCGACGAAGGCGGCCTCCATCGACGGGAGGACGTTCTGCACCTTGCCGAGGTAGACGTTGCCGATGAGCGACACGTTGTGCGACTTGGTGACGTAGTGCTCGGCGAGGACGTTGTCCTCGATGACGCCGATCTCGATCTTCTCCGCGCTGGAGCGGACGATCATCTGGCGGTCGACGCTCTCGCGGCGGGCGAGGAACTCGTCCTCGGTCACGACCTGGCGACGGCGGCCGGCGTCACGGCCGTCGCGGCGACGCTGCTTCTTGGCCTCGAGACGGGTGGAGCCCTTCACCTTCTGGGGCTCGGTGATGTACTCGACCTCGCGGCGGCGGGGCTCCTGGTGGTCGCGCGGCTCGCGGGGCTCACGGTCGGCGCTGCTGCCACGACGACGGGTGCGACGACGGCTGCCGGACTCCTGGTCGTCGTCCTCGTCCCAGCGGTCGTCCCGGTCGGACCGGGCGCCGCGGACGGGGAGCTCCGGCAGGACCGGGGCGTGGAAGATCAGGCTGAGGGTGGAGGTCGCCTTGGGGGCCTCGGCCGCGGGGGTCGCGGGCGCGGCGGGCTCGTCGGTCGCGGCCGTGTCCGAGTCCGTCGGGGTCTCGTCGTCGGCCTCGGTGTCGCCGTCCTCGTCGGACCAGCGGAGCGCGTTGCGGGCGGCGGCCGTGGTGGCCCCCGTCGCGGCGACCGTGCTGGTCTCCGTCGCGGCGGCCGTGGTGGCCCCCGTCGCGGCGACCGTGCTGGCCTCCGTCGCGGCACCCGTGCTCTGCTCCGGGGTCGTCGCCAGCTCGTCCGCCAGTGCAGCGGCGTCGGCCACGGCGGTCTCGGGCGCGTCGTCCGCTCCGGCGGCCTCGGCCACCGCGGCGACCTCGGCGTCGGCTGCCTGGGCGGCGACCGCCTCGGCGTCCACGACCGGCAGGTCACCGGTGAGGGTGCTGACGTCGTGGGCCACCGCGGTCGCGCCGGTCTGCACGTCGACCTGCACGGAGACCGAATCGGTCACGACCGGCTCGGTCGTCTCCGTCGCGGCCTGCTCCGGTGCGCTCGGCTCGGACGCCCCGGTGGTCTCGACCGCGTCCGTGGACGTCGGGACGCCCCCGGCGGTCTGCTGCCCCGACCGGGCGCGGCGTCCGCCGAACAGGCGGCCCCGTCGCTTCGGTGCGTCGTCGTTGTTGTCGTTCGCGTTGTGTTCGCTCTGCTCCACCATGGACTGGTGCACTCCTCGACCCCGCGCTGGCCCTGTCGGGTGGCGGGAACTCTGTGGTTGTGGCGGGCGGCGGCCACGCCACCCGCACTCGCTGGTCAGTGACCGTCCGGCGTCGACATCTCGTGTCCGCCCGAGCGGAGCACCC
Source organism: Curtobacterium sp. GC_Cur_3 (assembly GCF_026544205.1). Lineage (GTDB taxonomy): Bacteria > Actinomycetota > Actinomycetes > Actinomycetales > Microbacteriaceae > Curtobacterium. The sequence continues at coordinate 14,583 of NZ_JALNUI010000004.1, read as the reverse complement.
GGCCCCACCCGGTCCGGCGTCGGAAGTGACGCGTCGTCCGGTCACGGCACGCTGTCACCGTGCCTTGTTCGTCCGGGCTGTCGCCCGGAAAGCTCTCGTCGTCACACGGATCGGCCGTGCGACGACTGTCATTGTCGCACGCGACGACGGAGAACGGTCGGAGGCCCGTGTCATGATGACGCCGTGACCACGACAGCACCCACCACCCGTCGTCCCGTCGCGATCGCGATCCTGCTCCTCGTCACCGGCGTCGTCGCGCTCTACGCGGCGTTCCGCCTGGTCCTCGACGAGTTCGCGAAGTACGAGAACCCGAAGGCGGTGCTCTCCTGCGACGTCAGTCCCTTCGTGAACTGCTCGGACGTCATGACGAGCGCGCAGGGGCACCTCCTCGGCTTCCCGAACCCGCTCATCGGCGTGATGGGCTTCGTGGCACCGATCGCCGTGGGCGTGGTGCTGCTCGCCGGGTTCCGCGGCACCAGGTGGTTCTGGATCGCGTTCAACGCCGGCGTGTTCCTGGCGTGGGTGTTCGTCACGTGGCTCTTCACGCAGACCGTCTGGTTCATCGGCGCGCTCTGCCCGTGGTGCATGCTCGTGTGGGCGATGACGATCCCGATGTTCTGGGTGTTCACGATCTGGAACCTGTCCCGGGGCACGTTCGGTGACGGTGGACGTCGCATCGGCCGGGCGCTGCTGCCGTTCTGCTGGGCGTTCCCCCTGGCGAACTACCTCTTCATCGTGGTGACGATCCTGATCAAGTTCCCCACGGTCCTGTCGTTCCTGTGACGCGGACGCCGGGTCCCGTGGCCCGGACGACCGGTTCTCCTGACGCGCACGCCGGTGTTCTCCTGACGCGCACGCCGATGCGAACTCGGTGACGTGTCACCCGATTCCTGGGCTCTTCTCAGCCAGGACGCCGCGTCGGCGCGTCGGCAGCCGTTACGCTCGTTCCCGATGAGCGACAACGAGAGCAAGAAGGCTCGCAGGAACGCGGCCCGCGAGCGCGCCGCCGCCCAGCGCGCGAAGGACCAGGCCCGCAGGCGCCGCAACCGCACGCTGACGATCAGCGGCATCATCGTCGGGGCCCTGGCGATCGTCGCGGTCGTGGTGCTGGTCATCGCGAACTCGGTGCAGCCGGCGGGCCCGGGGCCGAAGAACATGGCGAGCGACGGCATCGTGCTGCAGGGGCAGAACGGCAAGATCGTCCCCGTCGAGACGAAGGCGATCCCGGAGAAGGGCAAGCCGACCGCCACCAAGCAGGACAGCTCGGTCGCGAACATCACGGTGTACGAGGACTACATGTGCCCCGTCTGCAACCAGTTCGAGACCGGCAACATGCCGCAGATCAAGAAGTGGGTGCAGGACGGCTCGGCCACGCTCGAGATCCACCCGTTCAACCTGCTCGACCGCGTCTCGCTCGGCTCGAAGTACTCGACCCGTGCCGCCGCCGCTGCGGCCTGTGTCGCGAACTACGACCCCGACGCCTTCCTCGACGTCAACACGGCCTTCTACGCCAACCAGCCGTCCGAGAGCACCCGCGGCCTGACGAACCAGAAGCTCGCGGACATCGCCGAGGGCGCCGGTGCCACCAACAAGGACGTCGCGTCCTGCATCACGGACCAGCGCTTCGCCAACTGGGTCGCCGACGCCACGAACCGCGTGCTCACCGAGCCCCTCGCGAACTCGGACGTCCCGAAGCTCACCGGCACCCCGACGGTCATCGTCAACGGCAAGCAGTACAACGCCGACAACACCAGCGCCTGGAGCGACACCGACTCCTTCGCCGCGTTCGTCGAGCAGAACGGCGGCTCGACCAAGTAGCCCGCACGACGAAGGCCCCCGCACTCAGTGAGTGTGGGGGCCTTCGTCGTTCGCGGGTGCGCGATGCGTCAGGAGAACCAGAGGCCCAGCTCGCGGGCGGCCGACTCGGCGCTGTCGGAGCCGTGCACCAGGTTCTGCTGCACCTTGAGGCCCCAGTCACGGCCGAGGTCACCGCGGATGGTGCCGGGCGCGGCCGAGGTCGGGTCGGTGGTGCCGGCGAGCGAGCGGAAGCCCGCGATGACGCCGTTGCCGGCGACGCGCACGGCGACGACCGGGCCGGACTGCATGAACTCGACGAGCGGCTCGAAGAACGGCTTGCCCTGGTGCTCCTCGTAGTGCGCGTCGAGGAGGTCACGCGGGGCGGTCAGCATCTTGAGGTCGACGATCTCGTAGCCCTTGGCCTCGATGCGGCGCAGGACCTCACCGGTGAGCTGGCGGGCGACGCCGTCGGGCTTGACGAGGACGAGGGTCTCTTCGAAGTCGGACACAGCGGTGCTCCCTGGAGTTCGGGGGTGGATGGGATCAGTCCTCGGCGGCGGCACGTCGTGCAGCGGCGTTCTGGCGGTCGAGCTGCGCGCCCTTGGCGAAGCAGAACACCCACAGCGCCAGGAACACCACGCCCACCGCGAACATGAACGGCTCGATGAAGCCGGTCGCGAGGATGGCCGCCTGGAGCAGCCACCCGAACCATACACCGGCACGACTGCCGGTCAGACGCGACGCGAGCGCCAGCACGACGATGGCCGCGAGGCCGCCACCGAAGGCCACTCCGGCGGGCAGGGTGTGCTTGCCGAACACGACGAGCATCGGGAAGAAGAACATGATCGCCTCGAGCACGAGCGTGATGGAGAGCAGGCTCTCCTGGGCTCCGCGGTCGCGTCGCGGTCGCCGCGTGCGCGGCTGTCGACCCGGCCGGGAGGCTCCCCCTGCGTCCGTCACTTCGCCCCGCCTTCCCGGTGGACCAGCTCCATGACGGCGCCCACCATGACGATCGACCCGGCGACGAGCACCATGGCGTCGTCGGCGTCGTCCTCGTCCGCGAGGTCGCGGGCCTCCTGCAGGGCCTGCGCGAGCACCGGCTCGACGACGACGCGGTCGCCGCCGACCTCGTCGACCACGATCCGCGCGAAGGCGTCGGCGTCGAGCGCCCGCTCCCCCGGCGGCTGGGTCACGACGAACGTCCGGACGGTGTCCCGGAGCGCCCGGACGAACCCGCGCGCGTCCTTGTCGGCGAGGATGCCGACCACGCCGACGACGTGTCCGGAGGGGAACGCGACCGGCAGCGCCTCGGCGAGGGCCTTCGCGCCATGGGGGTTGTGCGCGGCGTCGACCACGACGGTCGGGTCCTGGGCGATGGGCTGCAGGCGACCGGGACTGGTGGCGCCGGCGAGCCCCTCGCTGAGGACGTCCTGGTCGAGCGGCTGCGACCCGCGCCCGATGAACGACTCGACCGCGGCGATGGCGACGGCGGCGTTGTGGGCCTGGTGCGCGCCGAACAGCGGCAGGAAGAGGTCGTCGTAGCGCCCGGCCACGCCCTGCACGGTGATGAGCTGGCCACCGACGGCCGGGGTGACGTCGAGCACGCTGAAGCCCTTGCCCTCGACTGCCAGGGACGACTCGGTGAGCTCGGCGGCCCGCTCGAGCTCGGCGAGCGCCTCCGGCACCTGCGCGCTCGACACGACCGCCGAGGACGGCTTGATGATCCCCGACTTGGTCCGGGCGATCTCGGCGACGGTGTTGCCGAGCTGCTTGGCGTGGTCGATGGCGATCGGGGTGAACACCTGCACCTGGCTCTGGACGACGTTGGTGGAGTCCCACTCGCCGCCCATGCCGACCTCGATCACGGCGACGTCGACGGGCGCCTCGGCGAAGCACGCCAGGGCGAGCACCGTCAGGGCCTCGAAGAACGTCAGCGGGAGCTCGCCCTTGGCGGTGAGCTCGGCGTCGGTCATGTCGAGGATCGGGGTGATGTCGTCCCAGTTCTCGACGAGGCGGTCGGCCGCGATGGGTTCGCCGTCGATGACGATGCGCTCCCGGATCGACACCAGGTGTGGGCTCGTCATGAGTCCGGTGCGGAGTCCGTGCGCGCGGATGATGCTCTCGGCCATCCGGGCGGTCGAGGTCTTGCCGTTCGTGCCGGTGATGTGGATGACCGGGTACGCCAGGTGCGGGTCGCCGAGGAGCTCGACGGCGCGCCGGGTCGCGGTCAGCCGGTGCTCGGGCGACTGCTCGCCGATCCTGGCGTACAGGGCGGCCTCGACGCGCTTGACCTCGTCGTCGTCCCCGCCGAACGGCACGGACTCGGCCGGGTTGGTGTCACCGGACGGTCCGACGGGGATCTCGATCCCGTCGGCGTCGTGGCGGATGCCGTCGTCCTGACCGTCGTCGTGCTGGTCGTGGTTGCTGTCGCTCATGCGCGTGCCACCTCCACGGACACCTTTGCACCGTCACCGACGACGGTGCCCTCGCCGTCGGCGAACGTGGTCTCCACCACGTCGATGGTCGTTGCGAGGGTCTCCCCCGCGATGAGGTCCTGATGGGTCCGGACGGCGTCCGCGGCCACGGTGTCGGCGCCGAGCGTCAGGACGATGCGGTCGCTGACGTCGAGGTCGGCGTCACGACGGGCCTGCTGCACGGCACGGACGACGTCGCGGGCGAGCCCCTCGGACTCGAGCTCGGGCGTGGTCACGGTGTCGAGCACCACGAACCCGCCGCCGTCGAGGAACGCGACCGCGGTGGCGGCGTCGGCGACGGTGAGGTCGAGCGTGTACTCGCCCTCGACGAGGTCGATGCCACCGACGGTCACGCCGGTGTCGGTCGCCACCCAGTCGCCCTTCTTGGCGGCCGGGATGACCTGCTGCACGGCCTTGCCGATGCGGGGGCCGGCAGCGCGGGCGTTGACGGTGAGCTTGCGCTCGATGCCGTACTGCGCCAGCGACTCCTCAGCCTGGGCCTCGAGCACGACCCGCTTGACGTTGAGCTCGTCGCGGAGGATGTCCGTGAACGGCTCGACGGCGTCGCTGTCCGGCAGCACGAGCGTCAGCGTGGCGAGCGGCAGGCGCACACGCTTGCCCGTCGCCTTGCGGAGCGCGAGGCCCTTCGAGGCCACGTCCCGGACGCGGTCCATCCCCGTGACGAGGGCGTCGTCGGCGGGGAACTCGGCGGCGTCGGGCCAGTCGGTGAGGTGCACGCTGCGGCCGCCGGTCAGGCCCTTCCAGATCTCCTCGGACACCAGGGGTGCGAGCGGGGCCGCGACCCGCGCGAGGGTCTCGAGCACCGTGAAGAGCGTGTCGAAGGCGTCCTTCGCCGAGGACGACGACGCGGCGCCGAGCCAGAACTTGTCACGCGAGCGGCGGACGTACCAGTTCGTGAGCACGTCGGCGAAGTCGCGGATGGCCTGCGCCGCGAGCGGTGTGTCGAGCGCGTCGAGGTGCGTCGTGACGTCGGTGACGAGCACGCGGGTCTTCGCGAGGAGGTACCGGTCGAGGACGTCGGTGCTGTCCGTGCGCCGCGATGCCTGGTAGCCGTCGGCGCCGGAGGCGTTCGAGTACAGCGTGAAGAAGTAGTACGTCGACCAGAACGGCAGCAGGAACTCGCGGACGCCCTGGCGGATCCCCTCTTCGGTGACGACGAGGTTGCCGCCGCGGATCACCGACGAGGACATCAGGAACCAGCGCATCGCGTCGGCGCCGTCGCGGTCGAAGACCTCGGAGACGTCCGGGTAGTTGCGGAGCGACTTCGACATCTTCTGGCCGTCGGACCCGAGGACGATGCCGTGGCTGATGACGTTCGTGAACGCCGGTCGGTCGAACAGCGCGGTGGAGAGCGCGTGCATGACGTAGAACCAGCCGCGGGTCTGCCCGATGTACTCGACGATGAAGTCGGCGGGGCTGTGGGTGTCGAACCACTCACGGTTCTCGAACGGGTAGTGCACCTGGGCGTACGGCATCGACCCGGAGTCGAACCAGACGTCGAACACGTCGGAGATCCGGCGCATGGTCGAGTTCCCCGTGGGGTCGTCGGGGTTCGGGCGGGTCAGGTCGTCGATGAACGGGCGGTGCAGGTCGACGTTGCCCTCGGCGTCCACCGGCAGGCGGCCGAAGTCGCGCTCGATGTCCGCCAGTGAGCCGTAGACGTCCTGCCGCGGGTACGCCGGGTCGTCGGACACCCACACCGGGATCGGCGTGCCGAAGTAGCGGTTGCGGGAGACCGACCAGTCGATGGCGTTGCCGACCCACTTGCCGAACTGGCCGTCCTTGACGTTGTCCGGCACCCAGGTGATGTCCTGGTTCAGCTCGCCCATGCGGTCGCGGATCTCGGTGACGCGGACGAACCACGACGAGACGGCCTTGTAGATGAGGGGCTTGCGGCAGCGCCAGCAGTGCGGGTAGCTGTGCTCGTAGGACGCCTGGCGGAGGAGCCGTCCGGCGTCGCGTACGGCCTTGGTCAGTGGCTTGTTCGCGTCCGACCACAGCAGGCCGGCCACGTCGCCGAACTGCGACGTGAAGACGCCGCCCTCGTCGAGGGAGAGCACCACGGGGATCCCGGCGGCGGCACAGACCTCTTGGTCGTCAGCGCCGTACGCCGGGGCCTGGTGCACGATGCCGGTGCCCTCACCCGTCTCGACGTAGTCCGCGACCAGGATCTTCCAGCCGTTCTCCATGCCCTCGGTGTCGGCGAGGTGGTCGAACAGGCGCTCGTACTCGACACCGTCGAGCTCGCGGCCCTGCAGCTCACGCGTGACGGCCGCGACAGCGGCCTCGGCCGTCTCGTAGCCGAGGTCCTTCGCGTAGGCGGCCACGGTGTCGGCGGCGAGCATGTAGCTGTCAGAACCGGCGCTGCCGCCGTCAGCGGAGCCTCCCGGCCCAGCCGGAAGCACCACGTAGGCGACCGCCGGCCCGACCGCCAGCGCGGCGTTCGTCGGGAGCGTCCACGGGGTCGTCGTCCAGGCGAGCGCCCGCACGCCGTCCAGACCGAGCTCGGAAGCGCGGGCCCCCTGCAGCGGGAAGGACACCGTCACGGACTGGTCCTGGCGCATCTGGTAGACGTCGTCGTCCATGCGCAGCTCGTGGTTCGAGAGCGGGGTCTGGTCGTTCCAGCAGTACGGCAGGACCCGGAAGCCCTCGTACGCCAGCCCCTTGTCCCAGAGCTGCTTCCACGCCCACAGCACGCTCTCCATGTAGGTGACGTCGAGGGTCTTGTAGTCGTCCTCGAAGTCGACCCAGCGCGCCTGGCGGGTGACGTACTGCTGCCACTCGTCGGTGTACTGCAGCACCGACTTCCGCGCCGCGGCGTTGAAGACGTCGACGCCCATGGTGTCGATCTCGTGCTTCTCCGTGATGCCGAGCTGGCGCATGGCCTCGAGCTCGGCGGGGAGCCCGTGCGTGTCCCAGCCGAAGCGGCGGTGCACCTGCTTGCCGCGCATGGTCTGGTAGCGCGGGAAGACGTCCTTCGCGTAGCCGGTGAGCAGGTGCCCGTAGTGCGGCAGGCCGTTCGCGAAGGGCGGGCCGTCGTAGAAGACCCACTCGTCGCAGCCGTTGCGGGCCTCGATCGACGCGCGGAAGGTGTCGTCGCCCTTCCAGAAGGCGAGGATCCCCTGCTCGACGGCGGGGAAGGAGGGCGACGGGGTGACGCCGTCGGTGTTCGAGGTGAGCGGGTAACGCACGGGGGCTCCTGTGGGTTCGGTTCGTCTCCACGAGGACGGGGCCCGAGGGCTCCGCGGTACCACCTCGCTTGCCGTGCCGGTGGGACCGGGACGACCGCTCGTCGTCGGGGATGGTGACGGTCCCGAACCCGTCCGGTTCTACTGACGGCCCGTCGAGACGGTCCGCGTTCTTCCGGATGACTCCCCGGTGATGGCCGGATCGATGCCTGTGGAACACGACTTTACCGGACGGGAGCATGCTTGAGTGATGCCGTCGTCTGAACAGCAGCAGGACCGTCCCGAGTCCATGCTGACCGTCATCATCGCCTTCGGGGCGAACCTGCTCGTGGCCATCGCGAAGTCGATCGCTGCGCTCGTCTCCGGGTCGGCGTCGATGGTGGCCGAGGCCGCGCACTCGTGGGCCGACACCGGCAACGAGATCTTCCTGCTCATCGCCGAGCGGCGGGGAGCGAAGAAGCGGGACGCGGCTCACCCGCTCGGGTACGGCCGCGAGACCTACATCTGGTCGATGTTCGCCGCGTTCGGGCTGTTCACCGCCGGCGCGATCGTTTCGATCTACCACGGCATCTCGGAGCTCGGGGAGACCGGGCCGGCCGAGGACGTCGTGCTCAACTACGTCGTGCTCGCGCTGTCGTTCTGCCTCGAGGGCACGAGCTTCCTGCAGGCGTACCGCCAGGCGCACGGGGCGGCGACGAAGCGGAAGGTGCCGGTGCTGCGGCACGTGCTGCAGTCCTCCAACCCGACGCTCCGTGCCGTCTTCGCCGAGGACGCCGCCGCCCTCGTCGGCCTGGTCATCGCGTTCCTCGGGGTGTTCCTGCACCAGGTCACCGGCCTGGCGGTCTTCGACGCCATCGGCTCGATCGCGGTCGGCCTGCTGCTCGGCGTCGTGGCGATCGTGCTCATCGACCGCAACCGCCGGTTCCTGCTCGGCGAGAGCACCTCCCCCGAGCTGGAGAACGCGGTGCTCGTCGAGCTGCTCGCCCGCAAGCAGGTCGAGCGCGTGACCTACCTGCACCTGGAGTTCGTCGGGCCGTCCCGCGTGTACCTCGTCGCGGCGGTCGACCTCACCGGCAACGAGGACGAGTCCCACGTGGCCGTCCGACTGCGGGACGTCGAGAAGTCGCTCGAGGAGAGCCAGTACATCGAGGAGGCGGTCCTCACCCTGAGCTACCCGGACGACGTGGCGCTCGTGCCCACCGGCGACGAGATCCCGCAGACCGTGCGGGACGGGACGGTGGAGGACGTGGCGTCGGGCGGCGCGGGGACGCTGCGGGCCTGACGCCTCAGCGCGCGTCGAGCCCCGCGACCACCGGGGTCAGCGCCGCGGCGACGTACTCGACGAGGGCCCGGCGGCCGACCCCGTCTGCGACCCACACCCCGAACGCCGCCGCCGCTGCCCCGAGCATCGCGCCCGACACCGTCTGCGGCCAGAGCGCCCCGGCCTGCTCCCCGGTCCGCCGCCCCACGAACGCGGCGACGGCGGCGTGCTGGGCCATGACCCGCGCGGCCACGCTGGCGACGAGCTCGGCACCGATCCCCATCACCTCCGCCTGCGCCACCGCCCACGGCACCCGCTCCGGGTCGTGGGCACGGGCTGCGGCGAGCAGGGCGTCCTCGACCGCGCGGACGGCCGTGGGCTCGGTGGACGCCGCGAGCAGCTCCGGCAGCGCGGCGACGGCGGCGTCGAGCTCGAGCCACATCACGTCGGACTTCGCCGGGAAGTAGTTGAAGAAGGTCGCCCGGCTGACCCCGGCCCTGGCGGCGACCTGGTCCACGGTCGTGCGGCCGTAGCCCTGTTCGAGGAACAGCTCCGCCGCCGCGTCCGCGAGCACCTCGGCGCTCGAGCGGCGTGGTCGTCCCCCGCGGCGACTGCGTTCATCCATGTCCCCATTGAACAGCTAGACTCGGTTCGCCATGATGTTGGACTCAGTACAGAAAGCTCGGATGCGCGCTGCCAGCGCTGTCGCGGGCGCCGCGACGATCCTGCTCGCCCTGACGGCCTGCACCGGTTCGGGCGCGAGCACCACGAGCAGCACCCCGGTCGCCGGCGGCACGCTCACGTACGCCTCGGGCGACGCCGAACCGACCTGCCTCGACCCGCACGTCGGCGGCAACTACCCGCAGGCGCTGCTCTCGACCCAGTACATCGAGGAGCTCGTCGGGCTGCGGGACGGCATGCCCGTGCCCGCCCTCGCGACGAAGTGGACCACGAGCGACGACGGCAGGACCCTGACGTTCACGCTCCGCGACGACGTCACGTTCACCGACGGCACTCCGTTCGACGCCGCCGCCGTGGTGCGCAACATCGAACACGTGCAGGACCCGAAGACGGCGTCGAGCACGGGCTACCTCGCGCTGCAGTCCATCACGACAGCGACCGCCACCGACGACCACACCGTCACGCTCGCGCTGAGCCGCCCGGACAGTGCCCTGCTGGAGTCCTTCTCGCAGCCGTGGGTCGGCATGGAGAGCCCGAAGGCGCTCGACCGCTCACAGGCGGTGAACTGCGAGTCACCCGTCGGCACCGGCCCGTTCACGATCACGAACTGGAAGCACGGCGACCGGGTCACGCTCGCGAAGAACGCGGAGTACTGGGGGTCCACCAAACCGCGCCTCTCCGGCATCACGTGGCGCTTCCTCCCCGACGCCACCTCGCGCTACGCGGCGCTGCAGTCCGGCCAGGTCGACGTCATCGACAACGCGCAGCCCGACCAGCTCAAGGCCGCGTCCGCGAAGGCCGCCATCCGCGACCTCGACGCCCCGCGGCCCGGTGCGTCGAACCGCCTCGAGCTGAACTCCGGGCACGGCGTGTTCCAGGACGAGGCCGTGCGCAAGGCCTTCATCGCCGGCGCCGAGATCAACCCCGGCATCAGCTCGCTGTTCCTCGGCACCGCGAAGCGCTCGTACTCGGTGCTCTCCAGCGTCGAGCCGTACGGGTACTCCGACGAGCAGCTGTTCGACCACGACCCGTCGAAGGCGAAGCAGCTCCTCGACGACGCCGGCTGGAAGGTCGGCAGCGACGGCGTCCGGGAGAAGGACGGCAAGCAGCTCACGGTCACGTTCCCGGTCTCGACGAACCAGTCGGTCCCCGCCGAGCGCAGCCTGTTCCAGCAGATCCAGGCGTCCGAGGCCGAGGTCGGCATCAAGGTGCAGCTCGAGGAGCTCGACCTGTCCAGCTGGTACGGGGCCCTGGCGAAGAACCAGTACGACGTCGTGAGCGCCCCGTACACGAAGGTCGGCGCCGACGTGCTCCGCATCCTCTACGACAGCGCGAGCATCACCCCGGCACCGTCGGGCTACTTCGCCAACCTCGCGCAGCTCGACGACCCGGCCGTGGACGACCTCCTGCAGCGTGCGGCACGGACGTCCGACTCCGGCGAGCGCGGCACCCTGTACAAGGAGGCGCAGCAGAAGATCCTGGCCAGCGGCACGGTCCTGCCGCTCTACGACCAGCAGAACCACTTCCTGTACCGCTCGGCCGTCCACGGCATCGAGACCACCGCGGTCTCCACCCCGTGGTTCGGCACCGCCTGGATCGACCGCTGACGCGGTGACGGACAGGAGGCTCCCCAGGCGTCCCACAGACGGGCGACGCTCCGGCGCCGCTGCGGTCGCAGGGCACTGGTCGCGCTGGGTGCTCCGGCGTGCGGTCGGCGGCATCGGGGTGCTCTGGGCGGTGGCGACGATCGTCTTCGTCGCCATCCGGCTCATCCCCGGTGACCCGGCGCTCGCGGTCATCGGTGGACCGGGGTCGCAGGCCTCGGCCGCCGCGGTCGCGCAGGTGCGCCAGGACTACGGCTTCGACCGGCCGGTGCTCGTGCAGTACGCGGTGTTCCTCGGCCGCCTGGCGTCCGGGCAGCTCGGGGACTCGTACGCGTTCCGCACGCCCGTGGCGACGCTCCTCGGGCAGCAGCTCCCGGTGACGCTGACCCTGGCGGTCGCCGGGCTCGTCGTCGCGTGGGTGCTCGCGATCGTCGCCGCGTGGTGCTCCACGCAGCGTGGCCGGGTCGCCGCGGCGCTGACGAGCGCGATCTCGGTCACGGCGAGCGTCACGCCGCACTTCTGGCTCGGCAGCGTCCTGATCGTCGTCTTCGCGAGCGCTCTCGGCTGGGTGCCCGCGGTCAGCGACGGCAGCGTCCGGGGGTGGGTGCTCCCCGTGCTGACGGTCGCGGTGCCGGTCGCCGGGTACCTCGCCGAGACGGTCCGCGACGGCGTGGTCGACGCCCAGCGCTCGGCCTTCGCGCTCGCCGCCCGCGGCCGGGGCGAGACCCGCGCCGGTTTGTTCGGACGCCACCTGCTCCGGCACGCGGCACTGCCCGGGATCGCCCTGTCCGCCTGGGCCTTCGGGTCCCTGGTGTCCGGGGCCGTCGTCGTGGAGTCGGTGTTCGCGCTGCCCGGCATCGGGCGTGCCCTCGTGACCGCCGTGACCCAGCGGGACATGCCGCTCGTGGCGGGCATCGCACTCGTCTCCGCGGCGGCCTACGTCGTGGTGCTCGCGGTGGCCGACCTCGTCGAGCGGGCCGTCGACCCGCGCGGTTCCCGCGCTCCCGATGCGCCGAGATCGCACTCCGTGTCGGGTCCTGGCGCTGGGAGGCGACACGGAGTGCGATCTCAGCGGGCTGGCGACGCCAACGCCGGGGACGCCGGGGCCGGGGCTGCCGGGGCCGGGCACGGGGCGGGCGCGCGGTGAGCGGGATCGCCGAGCCGAGCCTCCCGGCCGACACCGGCAGCGGCCGTGACCGGTCCGAGCGGTTCCGTGGGGGGACGCTCGGACCGGCCGGTCTGGTGGCGGCGGGGGTCGTCGCGCTGGCGGTCGTCGCCGCCGTGTGGCCGGCGGTGCTCGGCGGCGCGCACCCGCTCGCGGTGCACCCGACCGAGGCGCTGCTCGCTCCCGGCCCCGGCCACGTGTTCGGTACGGACGAGTCCGGGCGTGACGTCCTGGCGCGGGTCGTGGCCGGCGCCCGCGCGAGCCTGCTGGTCGGGGTCGTCGCGACCCTGGTCGGCGGGGTCGTCGGGGTGGTGCTCGGCGTCGTGGCCGGCCTCGGCGGACGGGTCGTCGACGCCGTCGTCGGGCGCGTCACCGAGGTCGCGTTCGCCCTCCCCCTGCTCCTCGTCGCGCTCGTCGTCATCGCGGTGACCGGGCCCGGTCCGGTGCCGGCGATGCTCGCGGTCGGGTTCGCCACGGCGCCCGGTTACGCCCGCATCGTCCGGGGGCTCGTCCGGTCGGCACGGTCCTCGCAGGTGGTCGAGACCGCGGTGCTGCTCGGGCGCTCCCCCGCCCGGATCGTCATCCGGCACGTGCTGCCCGCCGCGCTGTGGCCGGTCGTCGCCGTGGGCACGCTCGGCATCGGGCAGGCGGTCGTCTGGGCCTCGGCGCTGAGCTACCTCGGCGTCGGGACACCGCCGCCGGCACCGGAGTGGGGCGCGATGCTGGCCGACGGCCGCACGTACCTGCTGACCGCGCCGTGGATGAGCACCTTCCCCGGGCTGGCGATCGTCGTGCTCGCGACCGCCGTGACCGTGCTCGGCCGGGCACTCCGACGAACAGGAGCGCTGCGGTGAACGTCCTCGAGGCCCACGGACTGTCCGTCACGATCGGCGGCGAGGCGCTCGTCCACGACGTCGACCTGCACGTCGCTGCCGGCGAGTGCGTCGCGCTCGTGGGTGCGTCCGGCTCCGGCAAGACCGTCACCGTCCGGGCCCTGCTCGGGCTCTCCGCGTCCGGCTCCGCCGTCCGTGCCGAACGGCTCGAGGTCGCCGGGCTCGACGTCCGCGCCTTCACGGAACGGCGCTGGCGGACGGTCCGCGGATCGCGCGTCGGCTACGTCGGCCAGGAGGCCCTGGGCGCCCTGGACCCGCTGCGTCCGGTCGGGCGCGAGGTCGCCGACACCCTGCGGCTGCACACCGAGCTGAGCGCCAGGGAGCGCGTGGACGCCGTGCGCGACGCGCTCGAGGGCGTCGGGCTCGACCCCGCGATCGCCTCCGACGGGCGGCTCGCCGGCACGCTGTCCGGCGGCATGCGGCAGCGGGCGCTCATCGCCGCGGCGACGATCGGGGCGCCGGCGCTCGTCGTCGCCGACGAACCCACCACGGCGCTGGACGCCGGGGTCGCCGTCCGGGTGATGGAACAGCTCCGCGCGGCACAGGAGCGGGGCGCCGGGCTGCTCGTCGTGACGCACGACATCGGGCTCGTCGCCGGGTGGGCCGACCGGGTCGTCGTGATGGACGCCGGGCGGGTCGTGGAGTCGGGTCCGGTGACGCGGGTGCTGCGCGCGCCGGAGCACCCGGTGACGCGGGCGCTCGTCGCTGCTGCCGCGCACGGTGTCGTCGCCACGGCCCGTGCCGCTGGTGCCGGTACCGAAGCGCACGGTGCGCGGTCTGTCGACCGGTGCGAGGTTGCACACTCCGTGCGGGGGTCCGACCCTCGCACGGAGTGTGCAACCTCGCACGACCCGGCCCACAGCGCGGCCGTGCTGGTGGCGCAGGACCTGCGGAAGGCCTACGACCGCGTCGACGCCGTCAGCGGGGTGTCGTTCGGCATCGAGCGCGGGCGGTCGCTCGGCGTCGTCGGGGCGTCGGGCTCGGGCAAGACGACCGTCGTCCGGATGCTCCTCGGCCTCGAGGACCCCGACACGGGCACCGTGACCCTCGACGGCGAGCCGTGGGCACCGCTCCCCGAACGCGAGCGACGACCCCGACGCCGACGGGTCTCCGCCGTCGTGCAGGACCCCGGCGCAACGTTCGACGAGCGCTGGAGCGTGGAGCGGGTGCTCGCCGACGCGCTGACGGACGGCGCGGCTCGACGGGCGACGGGCGACCTCGGTGACCGGGTGGACCGGGCGCTGCGGCAGGTCGAGCTCGACCCCGCGCTCCGCAGCCGTTCGCCCCTGACGCTCTCCGGCGGGCAGCGGCAGCGGCTGGCGATCGCCCGGGCGCTGGCGACCGACCCGGCGGTCCTCGTGCTCGACGAGCCCGTGACCGCACTCGACGCGACCGTGCAGGACGCGGTGCTGACGCTCCTGGAACGGCTGCGGGAGCGCACCGGCGTCGCGATGGTGTTCGTCTCGCATGACCTGCGGGCGGTCCGACGCATCGCCGAC
>NZ_JALNUI010000039.1 GCF_026544205.1 Curtobacterium sp. GC_Cur_3 | reverse complement strand
CAGCAGCGTCGCGGGCGGCGCGGGCCTCGCGGCGGGTCTGGGGGGCGCTCACGGTGCGACCACCTCGCGAGCGGTCTCGGTGCGCAGGTCGAACGCGGCGTCGATGACGTCGAGCAGGTCGGAGCTGATCTCGGTGGAGAACTTCCGCGCGAACACGTGCTGGGGCTGTTCGCCCGGCTCCGTCCGACGCTCGAGCAGTCGGCCGGCGTCGGCGGTGGTCAGCCACGGCGGGCTCTTCTGCGCGGTGCCGTCCCACCCGATCCACCAGAGGGCGTGCGGGACGTGCTCCTCGGCGAAGTCCGGCACGAGGGCGGGGGAGCGCAGCACCGACGGCACGAAGGTCTCGTCGGCGATCCACACGCGCTTCCAGAACCGGACCAGGTCGGGACGGCTGTCGACGACCTCGACGACGGCCTCGGCGTGGTGCCTGGCGAGGACCTTGAGCTGCGAACCACCGGCGAAGACGACGTCACGCGGGACCCGGCGCGGCAGCGGCACCCGGAGCATGTGCTTGCGCCACGCCCAGTGCGGGAAGCGGATCCGCGAGGTCCCGCCGTCCCGACCCCACGCGGGGTGCGGCAGCGGCCGGGCGTCGACGAACGACTCCTCGGGGTGCGCCGCGAGCAGGTCCTGGATCTCCGACGCGTTCGCCAGCGGGTAGTCACTGCCGGTCAGCAGCGCGACGTGCGAGGCGTCCGTCTCGGCGAGCGCCGCACGGTACCCGGCGACCTCGGCGGCGACGTTCTCCCACTTCGCCCATCCGGTGCGGATCCGGGGCAGCACCCGGACACGCTCGGGCAGACCGTCGGTCATCTCCCGGAAGACGGACTCCGGGGTGCGCGCGTCGCAGTGCAGGAACACCGGGAACGGATCGAGCGCCTCGACGAGTCGGCGCACGTGCCGGGGGTCCTCATGGGCGAGGACGATGCACGCGAGAGCGGCTGGGGAGATGGCCATGGACGCGACGCTAACGGCGGCGTTCCCGCGCCGACAAGGCGATCAGGGGCCGACTGCGGGGAAGCGGCGGTTTCCCGCACCCACCCACCGATCCGCCGTGTGATCAGCGTTTCTTGCGGAACCGGGGGCAGTCGCACAGCGCGCAGTCACTGCCGCGTCGGTAATGCTCGTGCGCCGCCTGCTGGTGGCCGCAGACGCACGTCGCGGTGTCGGCCGCCCGGTCCAGCACGACGGTGGCGTCGTCGGGTGCGCGGTCGGTGCCGTCGGTCGTGCTGATGACGCCGAGCTCGGTCGTTGGGCCCAGCGACATGCGTCCTCCTCGTGCCCGACGTGCTGCCGTCGGGTCGTCCGCTGATTCTAGGGGGAACACGCCGCTCACGTAGCGGCAAACCGCAAGAGCCGCGACCGTCGCCGCAACCGCCCGCCGGCACCGTTGACCGCACCCCCTGGCCACCGGAGCATCGACGACATGACCGACCCCCAGGCGACCACGACCCGTGTGCTCACGATCACGCCCGCCATGCCCTCGCCCGACGCCCCGGCGTGGGCCGGTGCTGCCTGGGTCGGCGCCGTCGACCGGCAGGAGGCGCTCGCCGCGTCCGCCGTCGAGCTCGCCGGTGCCGCGGGCTTCCGCCGCGCTCGCCTGCTCGTCCGCGACGGCCGCGAGGTCGCCGGCTTCGTCGACGTGGCCGTCGACGCCAGCGGGGACGTGGACCTGACCGAGCTGGGACCGGCCCTCGACGCGCTCCGCACCACGAGCCTCCCGTCCGGCCCCGCCGGGACGCCGGTCGGCCGCGTCTCCGTCGTCATCGGCACCCGCGACCGTCCGGACGACGTCCGCACCTGCGTGCAGTCCGTCCTGGCGTCGGCGTACGACGACTTCGAGGTCTTCGTCGTCGACAACGCCCCGTCCACCACCGCGACCCGCGACGTGGTCGCGTCGTTCGCGGACCCCCGCGTCCACTACGTCCTGGAGGCCCGACCCGGCGTCTCCCGCGCACGGAACGCCGGTCTCGCCCTCGCCTCCGGCAGCGTGGTCGCCTTCGTCGACGACGACGTCGTCGTCGACCGGTCCTGGCTCGCCGGCGTCGCCGACGCCTTCGCCCGCGACGCGGACGTCGTCTGCGTGACCGGGCTCGTGCCGAGCGGCGAACTGCGGACCCCCACGCAGCGGTACTTCGACGAGCGGGTGACCTGGGCGCGGAACCTCGAGCGCCGGGTGTTCCGCACCGCGACCCCGCCGGCCGACCTGCCGCTGTTCCCGTTCTCCGTCGGCGCGTTCGGCACCGGCGCGAACATGTCGCTCCGACGCGAGCCCGCGCTCGCCCTCGGCGGGTTCGACGTCGCCCTCGGCCCGGGGACCCCGTCCCGCGCGGGCGAGGACCCCGACCTGTTCACCCGCGTGCTGCTCTCGGGTGGGGCGCTCGCCGTGGAGCCCTCCGCCTTCGTGTGGCACCGGCACCGTTCCGACCGGGCGGCCCTGCGGTCGCAGGCGCTCGGGTACGGCACCGGGCTCGGCGCCTGGGTCACGAAGCTGATGCTCCGCCCCGCGACGGCCTTCGCCGTGTTCCGCCGGGCGACCGGTGCGCTGAAGCAGCTCGGGGCGCTCGGCCAGGGCGCCGGGACCGACCAGGTGTCCGCTGCCGTGGACGCCGTCGGCGGGTGGCCCGTGGACGAGGAGTTCCGCGCTGCCACCGCCGGGCTCAAGCGCGTCGAGCTCGTCGCGGCGCTCGGCGGGCCATGGCGCTACCTGCTCGGCCGGCTGCGGTCGCGGCGGGGCTGAGGCGCGGGGGCGGTTGGCCGCCCGCTCCGCCCGCTCCGCTGACCCGCCTCGCTGGTCCGACTCGCTGATCCGCCTCGCTGGTCCGACTCGCTGGTCTGACTCGGAACGACATCGTGGTCGTCGTACGACAGCGAGGATGTCGTCTGATGCGGACGCCTGTGGGGCGTGCGCATGGTCCGACATCGCACGCGTCGTTCGACTCGTGCGGCGTCGTCTGATGTGAACGCATGTGGTGCGTGCGCATGATCCGACACGGCACGCGTCGTTCGACTCGTGCGGCGTCGGAGCATGCGGGCGGATCGCCTCCGGGCGACATCGTGGTCGTCGTACGACAGCGATGGTGTCGCGCGCCGCGGGACGACCGCGGCTGAGCGGGGCCGCGCGACTTCGTCGAGGTCGTACGACAGCGGTGGTGTCGCGCGCCGCAGGACGACCGCGGGTGAGCGGAGCGCGCGACAACGTCGAGGTCGTACGACAGCGATGGTGTCGCTCGGGTCTGGGGCCGAAGGGCGATCCCGAACCGCGCGACATCGTGGTCGTCGTACGACAGCGGTGGTGTCGCACGCCGCAGGACGACCGCGGGTGAGCGGAGCCGCGCGACATCGTGGTCGTCGTACGACAGCGGTGGTGTCGCCCGCGCGCGGCGCCCGCCGTCACGCCTGCGCTGGCCCCGACCCGGAACGACAACGTCGAGGGCGCACCCACCCGCCCCCCACGCACGACGACGCCGGGGCCACGAGGACCCCGGCGTCGCCGGACAGTGCAGCAGCAGCGCTGCCGGCGCCTACGCGCGGAAGCGCCCGGCCTCCACGTCACGCCAACGACGACGGCTGCGGTACCAGGCGGCGGGACCGGCCGGGAAGCCACGGAGCTCGTGGTACGCCAGGGACCGCGGGATGCGCGTGGTCGAGGCCTCGTTCGTGGTCTCGGCGGCCGCGTCACGACGACCGGCGAGCCGCGACGCCATCTGCTTCGCCTTGACCTTCGCGGCGAGCGGCATCAGGCGCGCGAGCACTGTCAGGTGGCGCTTGTCCTTCGCGGCGAGCGCGCACATCAGCGCGGTGAACCCGACGCCGTTGCCGTGCAGCTGCTTGTGCAGGTCCTCGACGGTCTGGCGGTGCCGGTGGTGCACGACGGCCTTCGGCTCGAAGCCGATGCGGCCACCGCGCCAGAGCGTCTCGATGAACATCGCGAGGTCCTCGCCGCCACGTGCGGGGGAGCCGGCACCGAGCGTGGTGTCGAACCCGCCGACGGTGTCGATGAGGGAGCGGCGGTACGCCATGTTCGCGCCGGCGCCGTACGCGCCGATGCCGTACACGGCGAAGGTCTTCCGGACGGTCCCGTCGGGACGCACCGCGGAGACACGGGCATGCCGCATCGCGCCCTTGACGTCGTCGGGGACGATCGTGACCGGGGCGAAGGTGCGCTCGGCGCTGAAGCCGCCGTAGTAGGCCTCGTACCAGATCTGCGCCGGGGTGGTGAGCTCGACGGGCAGGATGACACCGGTGACCGCGTCGAGGCCGGGCTCGCGGACGAACCGGGTGCCGATGGCGCGGAGCCACTGCGGGTCGACGCGGACGTCGTCGTCGGTGAACGCGATGACGTCACCGGTCGCGGCGGCCACACCGGCGTTACGCCCGGCGGAGAGCCCGGGGCGTCGCTCGGTGACCAGGCGGACGTTCCGGCCCTCGAGCATGCCGGGCAGCGCGTCGATGTCGGGGAGCTTCACGCGGTTGTCGACGAGGATGACCTCGTGGTCCGGGTAGTCGAGGTGCTCGAGGACGTCGAGCAGCTTCCCGAGGTCCTCGACCCGGTCGACGACGGTGGAGACCACGACGGAGATCGTCGGGAGGTCGTCGTCGGACACGGGGGCGTGGTCGTCGAAGGCGCCCTCCTCGACCATGGAGGACACCAGCGGCGCGAGCGCGCGGGAGGCGTCGGCCGGGTCGTTGGTGAGCAGGAGGTCGAGGGTGGTGACCGGGTACCCGTCGCGGTAGCCGATGACCAGCGCGGAGGCACCGGTCTCGTCCGCGACGAGCTCGGGCAGGGGAGCGTCGAGGTTGATGCCGATGACACGGCGCGGGCCGGGCACGTTGACGGCTGGGAGGGAGACCATGAGGGGGACGCTACGGTCGGCTGCCTGCTGCGGACAACGGACACCGGGGACCGTGGCGGTGTTCGTGCGGGGTTCCGCAGCCCGCCGCAGCAGTGAGCGCTCACCCAGCCAGTCTCCGGCAACGCGAAGGTCACACTCAGGTCACGGACCGCATGCAACCGGTTGCGCCCGCTGTGCACCGGGCGTAGCGTCACCGCCCAGCAGGCAGCGTCGCCTGCTCCAGGCCGGTGCCCTCGTCACACGACGGGCGCCGCCTGGTGATCTCGATGAGGAGACAACGCCGTGAAGAACACACGCGACACGATGCGTCTGGCATCGGTGGCCGGCATCGCCGTGATCGGCCTGGCACTGGCCGGCTGCTCGAGCGGGAGCTCGGCCTCGGACGACGCGAAGACCGGCCAGGACAGCCGCGGTCCGATCACGTACGTGCAGGGCAAGGACAACTCGAACGTCGTTCGCCCGCTGATCGCCAAGTGGAACAAGGCCCACCCCGACGAGAAGGTCACCTTCAAGGAGCAGTCCGACCAGGCCGACCAGCAGCACGACGACCTCGTGCAGCACTTCCAGGCCAAGGACGACGGCTACGACGTGGTCGACGTCGACGTGGTGTGGACCGCCGAGTTCGCCGCGAAGAGCTGGCTCACGCCGCTCAAGGGCGACATGGCGATCGACACCTCGAAGCTGCTGCCGTCGACCGTGAAGACGGCCACCTACAACGACACGCTCTACGCCGCCCCGCAGACCTCCGACGGCGCCCTGCTGTACTACCGCAAGGACCTCGTCAAGACCCCGCCCACCACCTGGGCGGAGATGATGAAGGACTGCTCGATCGCGAAGGACGCCGGCATCGGCTGCTACGCCGGCCAGTTCGCCAAGTACGAGGGGCTGACGGTCAACGCCTCGGAGGCCGTGAACGGCTCCGGCGGTTCGATCCTGAACGCGAAGGGCGCCCCGGACGTCGACACCTCGAAGGCCAAGGCCGGCCTGCAGAACCTCGTCGACGCGTTCAAGGACGGCAACATCCCGGCCGAGGCGATCACGTACCAGGAGGAGCAGGGCCGCACCGCGTTCGAGGACGGCAAGCTCCTGTTCCTGCGCAACTGGCCCTACGTCTACAACCTCGCCAAGACCGACGGCTCGTCGAAGGTGAAGGACACCTTCGGCATCGCCCCGATCCCCGGTGCGGACGGCGTCGGTGCGTCGACCCTCGGCGGCCACAACGCGGCGATCAGCGTGTACTCGAAGCACAAGGCCACGGCGCACGACTTCCTGGAGTTCCTGATCTCGAACGACACGCAGAAGTTCTTCGCGACGCAGGGCTCGCTCGCACCGGTCGTCGGTGAGCTCTACACGGACTCCGAGCTGACGGCGAAGCTGCCGTACCTGCCCACGCTGCTCGAGTCGATCAAGAGCGCCGAGCCCCGCCCGGTGACGCCCTTCTACCCGGCCGTGACGAAGGCGATCCAGGACAACTCCTACGCCGCGCTCAAGGGCTCGAAGAGCGTCGACGAGGCCATGAAGGACATGGACGCCGCCCTGAAGTCGGCGACCAGCAGCAACTAGCGACCCCGGTCGCGCGGCTCGCGCCGCACCGGACGGGAGGCTCGTGGCGACGCCGCCACGATCCTCCCGTCCGCCCCATCATGCGTTCCGACACCGGCAAGGAGGCCGTCAGTGTCAGCAGCAACCGAGATCCCCGCAGCCATCCCGAACCCCCAGGGGCTGGAGCCGCGGAAGCGGCGGAAGGGCGGGCTCAACGCGGAGCACGGCCGATGGGCCGTGTACCTCATCGGCCCGACGATCGTGCTCCTCGCCGTCGTCATCGGCTACCCCGTCGTCAGCGCGGTCATCCAGTCGTTCCAGCTCGACGCCGGACTCGACAAGGCGACCGGCCTGTTCGTCGCCGGCGGCTTCGCGGGCGTCACCAACTACGTGCACTGGCTCGGACAGCGGTGCGGCGAGGTCACCTGCCCACCCGGCAGCCTCGGCTCGCAGTTCTGGGTGGCGTTCGGCAACACGTTCTTCTTCACCGTCGTCACGGTCGTGCTCGAGACCGTGATCGGCCTGTGGATGGCCATCATCATGAACCGCAACTTCAAGGGCCGCGCGCTCGTCCGTGCCGCGATCCTCGTGCCGTGGGCCATCCCGACCGCCGTCACCGCGAAGCTCTGGTACTTCATCTTCGACGCGAACGGCGTGCTCAACCACGTCATCGGGCACCAGGTGCTCTGGTTCTCCGACGAGTGGGCGTCCCGGTTCGCGATCGTCATCGCCGACACCTGGAAGACGACGCCGTTCATGGCGCTGCTCATCCTGGCCGGGCTGCAGCTCATCCCGGACGAGGTCTACGAGGCGAGCAAGATGGACGGCGCCTCGACGATGCAGCGCTTCCTGCTCATCACGCTGCCGCTCGTCCGGCCGGCGCTGATGGTGGCCGTGCTGTTCCGGGTGCTCGACGCCCTCCGCATCTACGACCTCATCGCCATCATGACCGGCGGCGGCGGTGGTTCCGGCAACGCCACGGTCTCCCTCTCGGTGCTCGTCGTGGACCAGATCCGGCAGGGCTTCAACGCCGCGTCGGCCCTGTCCACGATCACCTTCGTCATCGTCTTCCTCGTCGCGTTCGTGTTCGTCCGGTTCCTCGGGGCGAACGTCGTGCAGACCCAGGCAGCCCAGCAGAAGGGTGAACTCAAGTGACCCTCGCAGCAGACCGACCCCGCGCCTCCGCCCGGTCCCGCGACCGCGCCGTCGACACCAGCGACGTGCGCGTCAAGCGGCACACGGGTCCCCGGGTCCGCACCGCGATCCAGGCGCTCGTCATCGCCGTGTGGTGCCTCCTGCCCTTCTACTGGATGATCGTCACGAGCTTCCGGGACGTCGGCTACACGTTCGACCCGACGCCGTGGTTCACGCACGTGACGCTGGACAACTACGCGACGGCGTTCTCGACCGCCCTCGGCAACCACCTGGGCCGCGCGCTGCTCAACAGCGTGTTCATCGGCGTGGTCGTGACGGTCATCGCGCTGCTCGTCGGCACCACGGCCGCCTACGCCCTGGCCCGGCTCGAGTTCCGCGGCAAGTCCCTCATCGCCGGCGCGATCCTCGCCGCGTCGATGTTCCCGGGCGTCGCGCTGATCTCCCCGCTGTTCCAGCTCTTCACCGACATCGGGTGGATGGGCTCGTACCAGGCGCTGATCCTGCCGAGCATCTCGTTCGTGCTGCCGCTGACGGTGTACACGCTGGCGTCGTTCTTCCGCGAGATGCCGTGGGACCTCGAGGAGGCGGCCCGGATCGACGGCTGCACCCGCGTGCAGGCGTTCCGCCGGATCATCCTGCCGCTCGCCGCCCCCGCGGTGTTCACGACGGCGATCCTGGCGTTCATCTCGTCCTGGAACGAGTACCTCATCTCGTCCCAGCTCTCGAGCGACGCCACCCAGCCGGTCACCGTCGCGATCGCGTCCTTCGCCGGGTCACAGCCGCACCAGGAGCCGTACACGGCGGTGATGGCGGCGGGGACGATCGTCACGATCCCGCTCGTCATCCTCGTGCTCGTGTTCCAGCGGCGCATCGTGGCCGGGCTCACCGCCGGCGGCGTGAAGGGCTGACGGTCGTGGCGCTCAAGGCACCCCGCCGCCCGACGGCAGCGATCGAGGAGGCCATGGGCTTCGTCGGCTTCTTCGGCGTCGTGTTCCTCGTCGTCACCGTCGCCTGCGAGCTGTCCGGTCGGCCGGCGCTCGGCTGGGCGCTGACGCTCCTCGCACTGGTCCTCGTCGTCGTCGTGCTCGACCGCTGGCGGGTCCGGGTGCTCCGGCGGACGGCGGCGACGTCAGGCCCCACGCCCGCGGTCCCGAGCCGGGCCCCCGGGGGCGCGACGCGCGCGTCGGACGGCTGACGAGCCTCCCGGTCGGGGCACCGCGTGGGGATCCAGGAGATCGCGACCGTCACCGGACTGTCGAAGGCGACGGTGTCGCGGGCGCTGCGCGGGCTGCCGTCGGTGGCGGAGACGACCGTCGACCACGTGCGACGGGTCGCCGACGAGCTCGGGTACGTGCCGAGCTCGGCGGCGGCCGGGCTGGCCACCGGACGGCAGCGCGCGGTCGGCGTGGTCGTGCCGGTCATCGACCGGTGGTTCTACGCCAAGGCCATCGGCGGCGTCGACGTCGAACTGCGTCGGGCCGGGTACGACCTGGTGCTCTACAACCTCGGCGGGCCGGGAGGCGACCGGGACCGGGCGTTCCGACGGTCGATGCTGCGACACCGGGTGGACGCGCTCGTGCTGCTCTCGCTCGTGCTCGACGAGACGGAGCGCTCCGAGCTGGAGCTCACCCGGCACCCGATGATCGTGATCGGGGGACCGGCACCCGGCCTCCGGAACGTCGGGGTCGACGACGTCGCGGTCGCGGCCACCGCGGTCGGACACCTGCTCGGGCTCGGACACCGGCGGATCGCCTACGTCGGCGGGCAGGACGAGGCCGGCATGAACGTCGCGGTGCCGTTCCGACGGCGGGACGGGTTCCTCGACGCGATGGCGGCCGCCGGACTGGAGGTGCCGCGGTCGTGGCTGGCCGACGGACGGTTCTCGTTCGCCGGGGGAGCGGCAGCGGGCGCGGTGCTGCTCGCCGAGTCCGCGTCCGAACGTCCGACCGCCGTGTTCTGTGCCTCGGACGAGATGGCGCTCGGGGTGCTGCTCGCGGCACGGCGGCTCGGGCTCCGCGTGCCGGGTGAGCTGTCGGTGATCGGCATCGACGGGCACGAGTACGGCGCCGCCGTGGGCCTGACGACCATCGCGCAGGACCCCGAGGCGCAGGGGCGGGTGGCCGCGCGGGCGGTGCTCGCCGAGGTCGACGGCGCTCGGCCCGGGGTCGTGCCGCCCGCCGCGGCGACGCTCGTGGTGCGGGGGACGACCGGGGTGCCGGCGGGGTAGGGGAGCGGGCCTGCCGGGCGCGTTCGCGGGGGCGGGCGGACAGCGCCCCGCGCGTGCACGGCGCCACGCCGCCCCATGCCCCCGGCGTACGCTCGCCCGCATGGAGGTCACCAAGCTCGAGCACGCCTGCCAGGTCGTCACCATCGACGACGCCCGCCTGGTGATCGACCCCGGCGGCTTCACCCGTCCGGTCGAGGCCACCGGTGTCGTCGCCGTCGTCGTCACCCACGAGCACCCCGACCACGTCACGCCCGAGCAGGTCGCCGGCATCCTCGAGCGCAACCCCGGAGCCGTCGTCCTCGGCCCGGCCGGCGTCGCCCTGGCGCTGCCCGACGTCGACGTCGAGGTCGTCACCGACGGCGACCACCGCACGGTCGGCCCGTTCGAGCTCACCTTCCACGGGACCCGGCACAACGTCATCCACCGCTCCGTCCCCGTCGTCGACAACACCGGGGTGCTGGTGAACGGCCGGCTCTTCCACCCCGGCGACGCCTACACGGTCCCGGACGTGCCGGTCGAGGTCCTCGCCGCACCCGTCGGCGCCCCGTGGCTCAAGGTCGCCGAGATGATGGACTTCGTCGCCGCCGTGGGCCCGCGTCGCGCGTACCCGGTGCACGAGGCAACCCTGTCCGACGTCGGCTTCGACATGCACCTCGGCCGGCTCCGGGAGGCGGTCGCACCGACCGGGTCGGTCGTCGTGCTCACTCCGGGGGAGTCGCTCACGATCTGACGCTGGTCACCGTCAGGACAGCCGGGAGGCTCGGGTCGGCTCCGTCAGCCGGCGCGGCTCCGTCACACGGCCAGGGTCCTGCGGACGGCCCGGGTCCGTCAGTCGGCTCGGGTCCGCAGGCGCTCGCCGACGATCCGGTCGAGGGCGAGTGCGTCCCAGGGGGCGTGGCGCTCGGCGTCGTTGTCGAAGTAGACGAACGTGTCCCGCCCGGCGTCGAGGTGCTCGAGGACCGTCGTCGCCCACGCGCCGAGCGCCTGCGCGGAGTAGCCGTCGTGGTAGGTCCGCGGCGCACCGTGCAGCCGCAGGTACGCGATCGGTGCACCGGTGTCGTGCCGGTGTCGCGGGAAGTCGCCGGCGTGTGAGTCCACGAGGGCGACGCGGTGCCGACGGAGGACCTCGAGGTGCTCGTCGGTGACGGCCTCCGCAGCGGCCGACCGGATCTCGAGCGCGTGGTGGATGACGGTGCCCGGGGCGGCGACCGGGTCCACCGAGGCCGTCGGCACCTTGTCGTCGTGCTGCGCGGCGAGCTCCCCAGCGGCAGCGTGGGTCGTCGGGAGCTCCGCGAGGAAGGCGTCGAGCAGCTCCGGACTCGGCGTCAGGCGTTCGGGCAGCTGCCAGAGCACGGGGCCGAGGGCGTCGCCGAGCTCGAGCGGCCCCGAGGCGAAGAAGTTCGCCAGTGCCGTGTGCACGTGCCGGAGCCGGAGCATGTGGGTCACGTAGCGGCCGCCCTTCACCGCGAACCGGAAGGGCTGCGCGGTCGTCGCTGCCCGCCACGCGCGGTACCGTTCGGGCCGCTGCAGCGAGTAGAAGGAGCCGTTCAGCTCGACCGTCGGGAAGCGCTCCGCGACGTGCTCCAGCCACCGGCGCTTCGCGAGGTGCTCCGGGTAGAAGTCACCGCGCCAGCCGTCGTACTGCCAGCCGGACAGCCCGATGCGGAGCGTGGCCGGATGGGCTCCGTCGACATGGACCGCGTGCGCCCGGGCGTCTCGGTCCACCGTCATCGGTCCACCGTAGGCGCTCGCCGCAGCGCGGCACACCGGGACGACACACCGCGTTTTGGCAGGCTGCGCCGCTTGTGCCATACTTGTCGAGTTGTCGGAACGGCCCCATCGTATAGCGGCCTAGTACGCTGCCCTCTCACGGCGGTAACGCGGGTTCGAATCCCGCTGGGGTCACCACAGGTGACATGCTCCGAGTCCGACAACAGGCATGGGAACACTGTTCCTCCGTGCCAGCCGCGGCCCCATCGTATAGCGGCCTAGTACGCTGCCCTCTCACGGCGGTAACGCGGGTTCGAATCCCGCTGGGGTCACCAGCACTGAACGCCCTCGTCCACACGGACGGGGGCGTTCGTCGTTCCGCTTCCGGCCGGCCGATGCTCAGGCGCCGACGGTGACGCTCCGCACGACGAATCGCGGGACCTCCACGGCGAGCGTCGCACGGCAGGTCGTGTACGTCGCGGCGGTCTGCACCCGCTCGAGGTCGACTCGGACGCGGTGTCCCTCGGCGTCGAGGTCGACGGACCAGTCGGAGCCGTCCATCGTCGGCTCGGACACCGACACCGGCCGGAACGCGTCGATGCGGTCGTCCCCGGTCTCGGCGACGGCGGCCGCGATCGCCGCCTGCTCGACGTGCGTGTGTGTCGACCGACCGCGGAACCCGAGGGGTGCGACGCGTCCACGGAGGTACTGCTCGGCGATGACGACGGGGTCGTGCTCGTCGACGCGGCCGTGGTTCAACCCGTGCGGGAAGACCATCGTCGTGGCCGCGAACCGGTCGCCGCCGAGGTGGGAGCACTCCCACGTCTCGTCGGGGTAGGCGGCCGCGAGCCGTTCGACCGCCGAGCGCCCGCGGACCGCGCAGCACTCGTCGTGACGGCCGTGCGCGCACACCGCGAAGACCGGTCGGTCGGACAGCTCGCCCGTGCTGCCGTCGAGCGGGAGCGTCAGGAGCTCCTCGGGCCCGTCGACCTCGCCCCACCGCACCGTGGGCTGCTCGGCGTCCGAGTCGACCACGGCCCACCGCCAGCGTCCGGCGCCGCGGAGGCGTCCGGTCCGGCGGATCGCGAGGATGCGCATGCCGGCACGCTGAGCGCGGCGGGCGAGGGCGGTGCCGATCTCGGGCGGGAGGACCGGCGACTGCGTCCAGACGTCCCAGCCCCAGGCGCTCGCGACCTCCACGAGCAGCCACCGACGCCCCGGGGAGGCGGTGGCGACCAGGTCCTCGTCGCTCGCCCGGGAGCGCGCGCTGCACGCCGGACCGCCCTGTGACCGGGGCGGTCCGAGCGCAGGGCCCGTTCGGCGCCACTCGGTCACGGGACGGGTACCAGGACGCCTTCCCGGAGGAGCCGGCGGACCACGACGACGGCGTCGTCCTCGTCGAGCGCGGGGAGCGACCCGACCGCGAGCGTCTCGCCGCCGTGCAGCGCCCGGACCGCTTCGAGTGCGATGCCGGGCAGCCGGACCGTCTTCGACGGCAGCACGATGGCGACCTGTCCCGCGTCCTCGCGGACCGCGGCGTGCAGCTCGTCGCGCCAGCGGACCCGGTCGGGCCCCGTCAACCCCGCGGCGACCTCGACGGTGTGCAGCGGGCGGACCGGCTCCGCACGGGTCGACCGACGGAAGCGGGACCCGACGCGGACCGCGACCTCGTCCACCGAGGACCCGTCGGCCGCGCCCTGGAGGGAGGCGATGAGGTCCTCCGCTGCGGCGCGGACGTCGTCGGCGATCTGGGCCGGGTCGGCGAGGTCGACGCCGAGGGGCAGCGAGGCACGCAGGCGGTCCGACCGGAGTGCTCGGCCGATGAGGTCCCGCGCCAAGTCGGCCCGGGTGACCGCGGGCATGCCGATGGTCAGGTGGATCGTGGTGCCGACGAGCGCCGTCGCTGAGTGCAGCCACCCGCGCGGCAGGTACAGGGCGTCGCCGGGGGAGAGCACGGTGTCGATCGCCGGTTCCCCGGCAGCCTGTGCGGCCACCGCGTCACGGCGGTCACCCCACGGCTCGTCGGCGAAGGGCAGCTCGTGGACCGGCTCGTGGATGACCCAGCGCTTCTGGCCCGCGATCTGCAGCACGAACACGTCGTGCACGTCGTAGTGGGGGTCGAAGCCGCGGGACGACGCCGGGGTGATGTAGGCGTTGACCTGCGCGGGGTGTCCGAGTTCGGCGACGAGCCTCCGGGTGAACTCCTGCAGCGGCGGCCACGTGCGGTGCAGCCCCTGCAGGACGATGGTCGACCCCGCGGCGAACTCCGCCAGCACCTTCTCGGAGCTGACCTGGTCACCGACCTCGGCGCCGTAGCCACCCGGTGCGGTGAAGGCACTCGGCGCCAGCACCGAACCTTCCTTGGCCATCCGGATGAACGGCGTGCGGAGGCCCCGGACCGAGAGCAGCTCGTCGGCGGCCTCGGTCGAGAAGAGGTCGTCGAACGTCGTCCCGAGGTCGGCGGCACTGCTCAGCAGCGCGCGCTTGCCCCAGTGGTCCGCAGCGAACTCCGCGACGGAGACGGCGATGCACCGGTCGAGGGCGCTCACCGTCCCCGTCGTGTCGGGCTCTCGGCTCACGCCGAGCCGTCCGCACCGCCGTCGTGGCCGTTCGGGTTGGCGCCGCCGTCCGCGGGGCCCTCGCCGGCGTCGGCTGAGCCATCGGCACCGCCGTCGTGGCCGTTCGGGTTGGCGCCGCCGTCTGCGGGGCCTTCGCCGGCGTCCGCGGAGCCGTCGGCACCGCCGTCGTGGCCGTTCGGGTTCGCGCCGCCGTCCGCGGGGCCTTCGCCGGCGCTCTGGGTGTCCGTCGTGATGTCGTCGTCGTTGATGCTCATGGAGGTCCCTCTCGTCAGTCGGCCGGAGTGCCGTCTGCGCCCGAGAGTAGGACGTCCGCCTGGCCACGGTCCAGGATTGGTCGGGTGAACGACGAGCGACCACCACACCACCGCCCGGGGCTCATCGGGCTGGTCGCACTCGGTGGTGCGCTCGGCACCGGTGTCCGTGCGGTGCTCGCGGACCTCCTGCCTGCGGTGGACGGCGTGAGCTGGACCGTCCTCGGCATCAACGTCGTCGGGGCGTTCTGCCTCGGGCTGCTCCTCGACGTCCTGGCGCGTCGTGGGCCGGACGTCGGGCGACGGCGCACCGTCCGGCTGTTCGTCGGCACGGGGGTCCTCGGCGGCTTCACGACCTACAGCACGCTCGCCGACGACACGGCCCGGCTGCTCGACGCGGGTCGGTGGGCCGCGGGGAGCGGGGACGCGCTGCTCTCCGTGCTGCTCGGGCTCGCGGCGGTCGTCGCGGGACTCTGGACGGCCGGACGCCTCCGCGGACAGGGGCGTGCACGGTGAACGCCTTCGAGCTGCTGCTCGTCGCCGTCGGGGGCGGTGTCGGCGCCGCGCTGCGCTTCGTGCTGGACGGCACCGTGAAGGCGCGCGTCGCCCGGTTCCCGGTCGGCACGATGGTCATCAACGTCTCCGGGTCCTTCGTCCTCGGCCTGCTGACCGGCCTCGGTGAGGCGGGCACCCTGCCGATCCCGGCAGTCGCAGTGCTCGGCACGGGCATGATGGGTGGGTACACGACGTTCTCGACGGCGAGCGTCGAGACCGTGCAGCTCCTCCGATCCGGCAAGACCCGGCTCGCCGTCCTGAACGGCCTCGGGATGCTCGTCGTCTCGGTCGGCGCAGCTGCGCTCGGCCTCTGGATCGGAAGGAACCCATGACCTCGGAACGCCCCGGCGAACTCGTCCTCGTCCGCCACGGTGAGACGGAGTGGTCCAAGAGCGGCCAGCACACCGGCCGCACGGACATCCCGCTCACCGACAACGGCATCGAACAGGCCGAACGAGCTGGTCGGTACCTGGCCGACCGCGAGTTCGCGCTCGCGCTGTCCAGCCCGCTGCAGCGCGCCCGGGCCACGGCGGAGCTCATCGGCGTCGACCCCGAGCTCGACGACGACCTGTACGAGTGGGACTACGGCGCCTACGAGGGCCTGACCACACCCCAGATCAAGGTGCAGCGCCACGGGCCGTGGGACCTCTGGACCGACGGCGTCCCCGCGGGTGCCACGCCGGGTGAGAGCGCCGCAGAGGTCCGGGTCCGGGCAGAACGCGTCCTGAACCGCGCCCGGCCGTTCCTCGCCGAGGGGCACGACGCCGTCTTCATCGCGCACGGACACGTCCTGCGCGCGATCGGTGCCGCGTGGATCCGACTCGCCCCGCAGGACGGCGCGGTGCTGAAGCTCGGCACGGCCTCGGTCAGCATCCTCGGCTACGAGCACGGCCGCCCGGTCATCGACGCCTGGAACCTGCAGCCGCGCTAGTCGCCCGCCCCGAGCACCATCGCCATCCCGAGGCTCGGGGCGACGTCGTCGAACCCGAGTGCGCGGGAGAGCCGCTGCCCGGGCGGATCGCCGACGAGCGACAGGGACGCGCCCTCCGGTGCCGGGACGCCGTCGGCGTCCCGGTCAGACGGTGCGGATCGCGCTCGTGGCCCCGAGCGCCCGCCCGCGCCGCCGCTCGATGCCCCGCCCGACGACGAGCAGCGCGACGCTGACCAGGGCGCCGAGGGTCGTCTGCGCGATCCGGTCGAGCGCCAGGAGCTCCGGCGCCTCGGGCAGGCTCAGCCACGAGACCGCGAGCGCGAGCGGCGTGAGGAACAGCAGGCACACGGCGTAGTGCCGCGCCACGAAGATCTCCGCGAAGAACTGGCCGACCACCGCGATCACGACGATCCACCACAGCCCCGGCTCGAGCAGCAGGATGCCGACCGCGATGACGGTGCCGCCGACCGTGCCGACGAGGCGCTGCACCGCGCGGACGACCGTGTGGCGCTGTCGCAGGGCCGGCAGGATCGACACCACCGCGATGACCGCCCAGTACGGGTGCCCGAGCCCGGGGACCGCCTCGGCGACGGCCCCGGCGACGAGGGCGCCGACGACGTTGAGCCCCACGGTCTCCCAGAGCGCGGCGGTCCGGAGCACCGACAGGTCGCGGTGCTTCCGGTCGCCGAGCGGTCGGAAGGCGTGCGGGGCGCGCCGGTGGCCGATCCGCCGGACCACGGCACCGGACATCGCGACGAGCCACGCCCACACGACGGACCCGAGGATGATCGTCGTCACGAGGGGCAGGTCGGCCGGTCGGAGCGGCACGAGCGCGGAGACCACGAACGCGAACACCGGGAAGATCGGCTGCGCGGGGATGGACCGCAGCGCGCTGAGCGTGCCGATCGCGACGACCAGCACGACGACGAGCCCGACCGCCTGCAACCAGAGCGGCGCCCCGACGAGCGCGACACCGATGCCTGCGAACATGCACAGCGTCTGCAGCACCCCGGCGACCGCGGTGGTGACGGCTCGCTGTCGGTAGGGCTCCGTCTGTCCGAAGATCGCCGTGAACCCGGCGAACATCGCGAAGGCCGCGTAGCCGGGCATGCCCAGGGCGATGAGCAGGGCGAGCGGCGCCCCGCCGGCGATCGCGGCGCGTGCTGCGCCCTCGAGGTTGACGGTGCGGGACGAGTGTGGCGGCTTCTGCATGACCCGGCCATCCTCTCACCGCGACACGTGTCGGCCAACGGCGGACGAGCCTCCCGGCCGGGAGGACCGGCCACGGGACGGGGTGGGCCCGTTGGTATACCAGTGGTAGCATCGCTGCACCGCACCGCGACAGCGGGGTGGACGGACACGAACCGAAGGGTCGAGAGCATGGGCAGGACGCTCGCCGAGAAGGTGTGGGACGACCACGTCGTCGTCAAGGGCGAGGACGGCAACCCCGACCTCCTCTACATCGACCTCCACCTCGTGCACGAGGTGACGAGCCCGCAGGCCTTCGACGGGCTGCGGCAGGCCGGCCGTCCGGTGCGTCGACTCGACCTGACGATCGCGACCGAGGACCACAACACGCCGACGCTCGCCATCGACCGCCCCATCGCGGACCCGACGAGCCGCGTCCAGATCGAGACGCTCCGGCGCAACTGCGAGGAGTTCGGCGTCCGCCTGCACTCGCTCGGCGACAAGGAGCAGGGCATCGTCCACGTGGTCGGTCCGCAGCTCGGACTGACCATGCCGGGCATCACCGTCGTCTGCGGCGACTCGCACACCTCGACCCACGGGGCCTTCGGGGCCATGGCGTTCGGCATCGGCACGAGCGAGGTCGAGCACGTCCTCGCGACGCAGACCCTGCCGCTGAAGCCCTTCAGGACGATGGCCGTCACGGTCGAGGGCACGCTCAGGACGGGCGTCACCGCGAAGGACATCATCCTCGCCGTGATCGCGCAGATCGGGACGGGTGGTGGGCAGGGCTACGTGCTCGAGTACCGCGGCTCGGCGATCCGGGCGCTCTCGATGGAGGGCCGCATGACGATCTGCAACATGTCGATCGAGGCCGGGGCCCGCGCCGGCATGGTGGCACCTGACCAGACCACGTACGACTACGTCCAGGGCCGCGACCACGCGCCGACCGGCGCCGACTGGGACGAGGCCGTCGCGTACTGGGACACCCTCGCCACCGATGACGACGCGGTCTTCGACGCCGAGGTGTTCATCGACGCGGACACCCTGGAGCCCTTCGTCACCTGGGGCACGAACCCCGGCCAGGGCGTCTCGCTGTCGCAGTCCGTGCCCGACCCGGCCAGCTACGCGGACCCGAACGACCGCGCTGCGGCCTCCCGGGCGCTGGAGTACATGGACATCGCCGCCGGCACCCCGATGAAGGACATCGCCGTCGACGCGGTCTTCATGGGGTCCTGCACGAACTCCCGGATCGAGGACCTCCGGGCCTTCGCGTCCGTGATCAAGGGCCGCGAGAAGGCGCCCGGCGTCCGCGTCATGGTCGTGCCCGGGTCCGCCCGTGTCCGGCTCGAGGCCGAGGCCGAGGGGCTCGACAAGGTCTTCACCGACTTCGGTGCCGAGTGGCGCTTCGCCGGGTGCTCGATGTGCCTCGGCATGAACCCGGACCAGCTGGCTCCGGGGGAGCGGTGCGCGAGCACCTCGAACCGCAACTTCGAGGGACGCCAGGGCAAGGGCGGCCGCACGCACCTCGTGTCGCCGCTCGTCGCAGCGGCGACCGCGGTGCGCGGGACGCTCTCGAGCCCCTGGGACCTGACGAACGAGCACGAGGCCGCACTCGAAGGAGCCGTCTGATGGACGCCATCACCACCGTCACCGGGATCGCCGCACCGCTGAAGCGGTCGAACGTCGACACCGACCAGATCATCCCCGCCGTGTACCTGAAGCGCGTCACGAAGACGGGCTTCGAGGACGCGCTGTTCTCCGGCTGGCGCCAGGACCCCGACTTCGTCCTGAACCAGGAGCGGTACCAGGGCGCGAAGGTCCTGGTCGCCGGACCGGACTTCGGCACCGGGTCGTCCCGTGAGCACGCCGTGTGGGCGCTCCGCGACTTCGGGTTCTCGGTCGTGGTCTCACCCCGTTTCGCGGACATCTTCAAGGGCAACGCGGGCAAGCAGGGCCTGGTCACCGCGATGGTCTCCGAGCCCGACGTGGAGCGGCTCTGGGCCGAGATCGAAGCGCACCCGGGGATCGAGGCCACGGTGGACCTCGTGACCCAGCGCGTGTCGCTGGGCGATGTGGACGTGGCATTCGAGATCGACGCCTACACTCGTTGGCGGTTGATGGAAGGGCTCGACGACATCGGGCTCACCCTCCGTGACGAGACCTCGATCACGGAGTTCGAATCCCGCCGGGCATCCTGGCGGCCGAAAACATTGCCGGTGAAGTAGTGAACTCTCTCGTACAGGACGCAGCAGCAGCAGGAGCGCGCGTGGGACTCAAGTCGGACGAGATCGTCATCCGCGGTGGCAAGCCGCTGGTCGGACGCATCGAAGTCCGTGGGGCCAAGAACCTCGCGACCAAGGCCATGGTGGCCTCCCTGCTCGGCGACACCCCCTCGATCCTCAAGGACGTCCCGGACATCTCCGACGTCAAGGTCGTCCGGGCGCTGCTCGAGGTGCACGGCGTGCGCATCACGGACCCTGCACGAGGCGAGCTCATCCTCGACCCGTCGAACGTCGAGTCGGCCCACTTCGCCGAGATCGACGCCCACGCCGGCTCGAGCCGCATCCCGATCCTGTTCTGCGGCCCGCTGCTGCACAAGCTCGGCGAGGCCTTCATCCCCGACCTCGGTGGCTGCCGCATCGGCGACCGTCCGATCGACTTCCACCTCGACGCCCTCCGGGCCATGGGCGCGGTCGTCGACAAGCAGATCTCGGGCATCCACATCACGGCGCCGAACGGCCTCAAGGGCGCAGACATCGAGCTGCCGTACCCGAGCGTCGGCGCGACCGAGCAGGTCCTGCTGTCCGCCACGCTCGCCGACGGCACCACCGAGCTCCGCAACGCCGCGATCGAGCCTGAGATCATGGACCTCATCGCGATCCTGCAGAAGATGGGCGCGATCATCACGGTCGAGCCGAACCGCACGATCTTCATCGAGGGCGTGAAGTCGCTCCGCGGCTACACCCACCGTGCGATCAACGACCGCAACGAGGCCGCCAGCTGGGCCTCCGCCGCACTCGCGACGAACGGCGACATCTTCGTCGAGGGCGCGAAGCAGCAGGAGCTCATGACGTTCCTCAACGTCTTCCGCAAGGTCGGCGGCGGGTTCGACATCCAGGAGGACGGCATCCGGTTCTACCGGGAGCTCGAGGTCCTGAAGCCCGTCGTCATCGAGACCGACGTGCACCCCGGCTTCATGACCGACTGGCAGCAGCCGCTCGTCGTCGCCCTGACGCAGGCCGAGGGCCGCAGCGTCGTGCACGAGACCGTCTACGAGAACCGCTTCGGCTTCACCGACGCCCTGAACGAGATGGGTGCCGACATCGTCGTGCACAAGGAGGGGCTGCCCGGGCACGACCGCCGCGTCGCCCGCCGTCCGTTCGAGCAGGCCGCGGTCATCACCGGCCCGACCAAGCTCCACGGCGCGAACGTCCGCGTCCCCGACCTCCGCGGTGGCTTCAGCCACCTCATCGCGGCGCTGACCGCCGAGGGCGAGTCGCACATCACGAACGTGGGCATCATCAGCCGCGGGTACGAGCACTTCATCCCGAAGCTGCGCAAGCTCGGGGCGGACTTCGACTTCGCCGGCTGAGATGGCTGCACGATCGCACGGGGACGGGTCTGACCGCTCCGACGACGGCCGCGCTCTGGACACCGTGACCACCGGCCTCCCCAACCCGGGCCGGCGGTGGAAGCGGGGCGAGCGCAACATCGCCTTCCGCATCACCTCGGTCTTCGTGATCCCGCTGTTCCGGTGGGTGTCGGCGTACCGCTGGCATGGCCCGAACCGCCTGCCCGAGCACGGGGCGTTCGTCCTCGCGCCGAACCACTACACGAACATCGACCCCCTGGTGGTCGGCACCGCGGTGTGGGTGTCCCGTCGCCTGCCGCGGTTCCTCGCCAAGGCGTCGATCTTTCGCGTGCCGGTCGTCGGGCGTCTGATGACGGGCATGGGGCAGATCCCCGTCGAGCGGTCGGGGCGCACGCGCCTCAACGACCCCCTCGGCGGTGGCCGCAGCCTGGTCGAGCAGGGCGGCGCGGTGATCGTCTACCCCGAGGGCACGCTCACCCGTGACCCGGACCTGTGGCCGATGCGCGGCAAGACCGGTGCCGCCAGGATCGCGCTCGAGAACGACGTCCCGCTCATCCCGATGGCTCACTGGGGCACGCAGCGGATCATGCCGCGCTACTCCAAGCAGCTGCACCTGTTCCGCCAGGCGCACGTGGACGTCATCGTCGGTGAGCCCATCGACCTGTCGGCGTACCGCGGCAAGCCCCTCGACCAGCAGCTGCTCGCCGAGGTGACGGCGGAGCTGATGGCGCAGATCACCGCGCTCGTCGAACAGCTCCGCGGCGAACGGGCCCCGGAGAAGCGCTGGGACCCGAGTGCGAACAACCAGAAGGAGACCGGCAAGTTTGAGTGACGCAGCCGACCGGACCACCGCGCCCGGCCTCCGCCCGCACGACGACCACCCGGACCCCTCCGTCGCCGCGCGCGGCGCCGTCGACACCGCGGCCATCCGAGTCGTCATGCAGTCCACCGACAAGCCGCGCGTCGCCGTCATCGGTGCCGGGAGCTGGGGCACCACGTTCGCGAAGGTGCTCGCCGAGGGCGGCGCGGAGACGGTCCTCTGGGCCCGCCGTCCGGAGATCGCCCGCGAGATCACCGAGACCAAGCGCAACTCGGAGTACCTGCCCGGCATCAACCTGCCCCGCACCCTGACCGCGAACACCTCGCTGGCCCGGGTGCTCGAGGGCGCCGAGCAGGTCTACGTCTCGGTGCCGTCGCAGACCCTGCGCTCGAACCTCGACGCGATCCGCGAGCTGCTGCCCGCTGGCGTGCCCGTCGTCAGCCTGATGAAGGGCGTCGAGAAGGGCACGGGCCTCCGGATGAGCGAGGTCCTGCTCCAGGGCCTCGGCATCGACCAGGACCGCATCGCGGTCGCGAGCGGACCGAACCTGGCGCTCGAGATCGCCCGCCGCCAGCCCACCGCCGCCGTCATCTCGTCCTCGAGCGCGGACACCGCGACCGCCGTCGCCGCGGTCGCCACGAACCCGTACTTCCGGTCCTTCATCAACACGGACGTCATCGGCACCGAGTTCGGCGGCGTGCTGAAGAACCTCATCGCCGTCGCGATCGGCATCGTGGACGGCGTCGGGTACGGCGAGAACACGAAGGCGTCGATCATCACGCGCGGCCTCGCCGAGATGACCGAGTTCGCGGTGTCGCTCGGCGCGCAGCCCTCGACGCTGTCCGGGCTCGCGGGCCTCGGCGACCTCATCGCCACGTGCCAGTCCCCGCTCTCGCGCAACAACACCGCCGGCCGGCTGCTCGGCCAGGGGTACCGCTTCGACGAGGTCGTCCGGCAGATGAACCAGACCGCCGAGGGGCTCGCCTCCGTCGCGCCGATCCTCGAGCTCGCCGCGGCGAACGGCGTCGACATGCCCATCGTGGGCCAGGTGGCCGAGGTCCTCGCCGGTAGGCTCGATCCGCGCAACATCGCACCGCACCTCACCGAGACCGACGAGCCCCAGGGCGAGTGACCGGTCCGGCCACTCTGCAACCAGGAGCGTCCATGACCAGCACCACCACCGTCGTCGTCCTGTTCGGCGGCCGCTCCAGCGAGCACGAGATCAGCTGCGTCACCGCCGGCGGCATCATGGACGCCGTCGACCGGACCGTGTACGACATCGTCCCCGTCGGCATCACCAAGGACGGCGACTTCACGCTGCAGCCGGACGACCCGTCGGCGTGGGCCCTGCGCGGCCAGCACCTGCCGGTGGTCCCGGACAACGGCACACGCGTGCGGTTCCCGAGCGCGGCCGAGCCCCGCGAGCTCACGGTCGAACACCCCGACGGCTCCGTCACCACCGTGGCCGTCGACATCGTCTTCCCGATCCTGCACGGCCCGTTCGGCGAGGACGGCACCATCCAGGGCATGCTCGAGATCGCCGGGCTGCCCTACGTCGGGGACGGCGTGCTCGCCAGTGCCCTGGCCATGGACAAGCACGTCGCCAAGGCGGTCCTCGAACACGCCGGTCTGCGGGTCGCCCCGTGGTCGACGGTGCTGCGCCGCGAGTGGGACGCGGACCGCCTCGGCATCGCCGAGAGCATCGCGGTCCACGGCTGGCCGCTGTTCGTCAAGCCCGCCCGCGCCGGGTCGAGCATGGGCGTCTCGCGCGTCGACGAGCCGTCCGAGCTCGGCGCCGCGATGGACCTCGCCTTCGAGCACGACAGCAAGGTCATCGTCGAGCCCCGCGTGCTGGGCCGCGAGGTCGAGGTCGCCGTGCTCGAGGGCCGTGACGGCGTCCCGCGCACCAGCCTGCCCGGCGAGATCGTCGTCGCCGAGGACGGCTTCTACGACTTCGCCGCCAAGTACCTCGGCGGTGACGAGCAGCTCCTCTGCCCGGCGCCCCTGACCGAGGACGAGACCGACGCGATCCGTTCCATCGGTGCCCGCGCGTTCGAGGCCATCGGCGGCTCGGGCCTGGCCCGCGTCGACTGCTTCCTCACCGACGACGGCTTCGTCGTGAACGAGGTCAACACGATGCCCGGCTTCACCCCGTTCTCGATGTACCCGCGGTGCTGGGCGGCCACCGGGATGTCCTACCCGGAGCTCGTCGCCGAGCTCATCGAGCTGGGTCGCGCCGCGACCCGCTGACGCGCTCGCTGCCCCCGCGCGTGGCGAGTCCTTCCGCACGCGGGCAGTCGTCCCGCGTGGAGGTCGTCCCGCGCGTACGAGGTCGACTCGCGCGTGGTGGGTCGTTTCGCGCGTAGGTCGTCGGAAGTTCTGACCTGCAACGCGCGATCTGACTCGCCGCCGGAGCGTCAGCAGGTGGGAAGCTGCGTCACACCGGACGGGAGGCTCGGTGTCGGACCTGCACCGAGCCTCCCGTCCGGTGACTGGTCGCCACACACCGCGCGCTGACCGCCGAACGGTCACCCGTCGTCGCCTGCGGCGCCGTCAGGCGACGGGTCCTGGCCGCTCGTCGGACGTGAGCGGGGTGTCCTGACCGGTCAGCCCTGCACCTGGGACGGGTCGAGGCACTCGTGGCCGTCCTTCGGCAGGGAGTCGACCGCGTTGCCGATGTCCTGCAACACGGAGGCCGTCGCCTTCGACGTGTCGATGACGACCTGCACGGCCGGATCGCGCCCGAACGTCGTGTAGACGACCTGCTTGCCGCGGTCGTCGCGGATCCAGTCGACGGACCCCTGCGAGAAGCACGGCAGGTCGGAGACCGTCGGGACGGCCACGCCGCAGTGGTAGACGGCGGCCGAGGGGTCGCCCCACGCGGCGGTCGACTGCGCGTTCGTGTTCCGGAGCGCGTACTTCGTGTCGACGGTCTCCGGGAGCCGGACCTGCGCGGTGGCACACGCCGCGGCGTTCGCTGACGGGGCGGCCGACATCGGGACGGCGTTCGTGCACCCGGTGAGCACACCTGCCACGGCGACGAGCAGCCCGAGTCCGGCGGTGATCCGGGTGGTGCGGCGCGCGGTGTCCATCGTCGACCAGGCTACCGTTCTCGTGTGGACGAGACGGACGAGTCGAGCGGACCCGTGGACCCCTGGACCGGACCGACCGTGGGGGAGCTGGGCGAACTCGTCGTGCTCGACCGGGTGACCTCCCGGCTGCCGACGGGCTCGCCGCTGGTGGGCCCCGGGGACGACTGCGCGGTGGTGGCCGCGCCGGACGGACGCTTCGTCGTCACGACGGACCTCATGGTGCACGGGCCGGACTTCCGGTGGGCGTGGTCCTCGCCCGAGGACGTCGGATGGAAGGCCGCCGCCACGAACCTCTCGGACGTGGCCGCGATGGGCGCGGTGCCGTCCGGGCTGGTCGTCGCGCTGGCGGCGCCGCAGGACACCCCCGTGGCGGTACTCGAGGGCATCGCCGACGGCTTCCGGCTGGCGGTCGCGGCACTCGCGCCCGGCTGCGGCGTCGTGGGTGGGGACCTGTCGACCTCGTCGGCGTTCACGGTCGCGGTGACGGCCTTCGGCGACCTCGAGGGCCGGGCTCCGGTGCTCCGGTCGGGTGCCCGGGTCGGGGACGTGCTGGCGGTGTCGGGCGAACTCGGGGCCGCGGCACGAGGACTCGGGCGCCTGTTCCGCGACGGCGTCGACGCGCACGGGGAACCCTCCGCGGCAGCGGTGCTTGCGTCGGGACTGGACTCCGACCCGGACGTCGGACGGCAGCGTCGGCCGGTGCCACCGATCGCTGACGGTGTCGCCGCCGGGGTCGGCGGGGCCACGGCGATGCTCGACCTGTCGGACGGGCTCGCGATCGACGCCGGGCGCCTCGCGCGGGCCAGTCGGGTGACGCTCGAGCTCGACGCCGGTGCGGGTGGTGGTGCCGTCTTGGATGAGATCGCGCTGCACGGGGGCGAGGACCACGGCCTGCTCGCGACCTTCCCCGCGGACGTCGCACTGCCCGGGGGGTTCCGTCGCGTCGGGGTCGTCGTCCCGCGTGGCGAGGCCGATCTGCTGCGCGCGGGCGAGCCCGTGCCGAC